>NZ_JBMOXA010000001.1:0-551315 GCF_049316285.1 Variovorax sp. HJSM1_2
GGGGCCGGGCTGGCGGGTTTGTTTGGCATTCTGCTGGGCGCGCCCACACTCAAGCTGCGCGGCGACTACCTCGCCATCGTGACGCTGGGTTTTGGTGAAATCATCCGTGTGTTCCTGAACAACCTGGACCACCCGTTCAACATCACCAACGGCCCCAAGGGCATCAACCAGATCGACTCCATCAAGTTTTTTGGCATCGACCTGGGCAAGCCGCTGAGCCTGGGCAGCTTCGAGCTGCCTTCGGTGACGCTGTACTACTACCTGTTCCTGGTGTTGGTGGTGGTCAGCGTGGCGATCTGCCATCGCCTGGAGCTGTCGCGTATCGGTCGCGCCTGGATGGCCATCCGTGAAGACGAAATCGCCGCCAAGGCCATGGGCATCAACACCCGCAACATGAAGCTGCTGGCGTTCGGCATGGGTGCCACGTTTGGTGGTGTGGCCGGCACGATGTTTGCGGCCTTCCAGGGCTTTGTGTCGCCCGAATCCTTCAGCCTGATGGAGTCGGTGATGATTGTCGCCATGGTGGTGCTCGGCGGTATTGGCCACTTGCCTGGTGTGATTCTGGGCGCCGTGTTGTTGTCGGCCCTGCCCGAAGTGCTGCGCTACGTGGCAGGCCCGCTGCAGGCCATGACCGGCGGCCGTCTGGACGCCGCCATCCTGCGCCAGTTGCTGATTGCACTGGCCATGATCATTGTGATGCTGGTGCGTCCGCGCGGCCTGTGGCCAGCGCCGGAACACGGCAAATCGCTGTCGCGCAAGTAAGGAGCACAACATGAGCGAAAACAAGCAAAAAGATGTTGTTCTCAATGTGAGCGGCATTTCCAAGCGTTTTGGCGGCCTGCAGGCGCTGAGCGACGTGGGCCTGCGCATCGAACGCGGCCAGGTGTATGGTTTGATCGGCCCCAACGGCGCTGGCAAGACCACCTTCTTCAACGTGATCACCGGTCTGTACACGCCCGACAGCGGCAGCTTCGAGCTGGCTGGCAAGCCCTACAAACCCACGGCCGTGCACGAGGTGGCCAAGGCTGGCATTGCGCGCACCTTCCAGAACATTCGCCTGTTTGCCGACATGACGGCCCTGGAGAACGTGATGGTCGGCCGCCACATCCGCACACATTCGGGCCTGCTTGGCGCCATCTTCCGCAGCCCCGGCTTCAAGGCCGAGGAAGCGGCGATTGCCAAGCGCTCCCAAGAACTGCTGGACTACGTGGGCATTGGCAAATTTGCCGACTACAAAGCCCGCACGCTGAGCTACGGCGACCAACGCCGCCTGGAAATCGCGCGTGCGCTGGCCACCGACCCGCAACTGATCGCGCTGGACGAACCCGCCGCCGGCATGAACGCCACCGAGAAGGTGATGCTGCGCGAACTCATAGACCGCATCCGCAAGGACAACCGCACCATTCTGCTGATTGAGCATGATGTGAAGCTGGTGATGGGCTTGTGTGACCGCGTCACCGTGCTCGACTATGGCAAGCAGATCGCCGAAGGCAACCCGGCCGACGTGCAGAAAAATGAAAAGGTGATCGAGGCCTATCTCGGCACCGGAGGACACTAGAAATGACAGTGAACAACAGTAATAGCGGCTCCAGCCCCGTGCTGCTGCAGGTTAAAGGCCTGCAGGTGGCCTACGGTGGCATCCAGGCCGTGAAGGGTGTGGACTTTGAAGTGCGCGAAGGTGAACTGGTCTCGCTGATCGGCTCCAACGGCGCTGGCAAAACCACCACCATGAAGGCCATCACCGGCTCGCTGCCGTACGTTGGTGGCGACATCGAGTACCTGGGCAAGAGCATCCGTGGCCAGGGCGCTTGGGATTTGGTCAAGCAAGGCCTGGCCATGGTGCCGGAAGGCCGTGGCGTGTTTGCGCGCATGACCATCACTGAAAACCTGCAGATGGGCGCCTACGTGCGCAACGACAAGGCCGAGATCAACAAAGACATAGAGAAGATGTTCACCATCTTCCCGCGCCTGCGTGAACGCAAGGACCAGCTGGCCGGCACCATGTCCGGTGGTGAACAGCAGATGCTGGCCATGGGCCGTGCGCTGATGAGCCGCCCCAAGGTGCTGCTGCTCGACGAGCCGTCCATGGGCCTGTCGCCCATCATGGTCGACAAGATCTTCGAAGTGGTGAAAGACGTCTACGCCCAAGGCGTGACCGTGCTGCTGGTGGAACAAAACGCCAGCCGTGCACTGGGCATTGCCAACCGCGGCTACGTGATGGAGTCGGGCATCATCACCATGAGCGGCGACGCCAAGCAGATGCTGAACGATCCCAAGGTGCGCGCGGCTTACCTCGGCGAATAACGCCCCTTAAAGCGCAATGCAAAACCCCGTGGCCTCTATGCAGGCCACGGGGTTTTTTTGTGGGTGGTCGCTGTTTACCGCACTCGACAGCATCCACCGGTTTTCTGGCCGACAGGCTTATTCCTTGGGCGTCTTCAGGCTGCCGCCATTGGCGCTTCTGGCGGCGGCGGTTTCGTTCTTCACTTCGGGGCGGGTCTTCTTTTCGCCGGCATTGGCCATGGCGCCACTGGGGTTGGCATTGGCGTTCTGGCTCAGTTCGCCTTGTTTCTTGGCCTGGGCGGTATCGGCCTTCACATCGGCCCGCGCCTTGGGTGTGGTGACCTCAGGTGTGGCCTTGGGCAAAGCGGCGTCACGTTGTGCGAAAGCGCTGGTGGCACAGGTGGCCGCAATGGCCACGGCAGCGATTGAAAGTGATTTGGATAACTTCATGATGGTTCCTTTAGCAGTCGAAGAAGCGGCAACAGAAACATTGATGCCATCTTCCAGCGCCGCCGGGGCTGGAGAATGACGCTAAAACTCGGCGGATCTTGCGATCCGGCTGTTGAGATTTTTTAGCTCGACAGGTTCAGCACGTTTGGTGAAACGCACACTGCATTTTTGTTTTTGCGGGCGCTGATGCGCTGTAGGCGATGGCCGCCTCACGCCGTGGGTGGCAGATGCCGTGTGAGCGTCGTCGATCGGGGCGCGTTAGGCTTCAGGCCGTCCGGCGAACTGGCTTGGTGGCTGGCCCATGGCGGCTTTGAACATGGCTGAAAAAGCGCTGTCGCTGGCGTAACCACTGGCGGCCGCCACCTGGCTTACCGGCAGGCCGCGTGCCAACATGGGCAGGGCATGGGCCAGCACGGCTTGCTGGCGCCACTGCTGGTAGCTGGTGCCCAGTTCATCGCGGAACAGGCGCGCCATGGTGCGTTCGCTGGCGCCTACGTCGGCGGCCCAGTCGGCCAGGTTGGTGCGTGCGGCCGGGGCGCGCAACACCGCTTCACACAGGCCGCGCAGGCGTTTGTCGCCACCCATGACGGGCGGCAGGGGCACACCCAGGGACTGGATGTCCGCGTGGGCGATCTCGTCGCAGACCAGGGTGGTCAATGCAGCGTAGCGTGCATCGTGTGTGTGGTCTGCCGGCTTGGCGGGGGTGTCGAGTGAGTGGATCAACTCACGCAGCAGCGGCGACACCATGATCACGCGGCAACTGTGCCACTCGGCCGGGATCACGCTGGCGTCTATGTACAAGGTGCGCAACTCTGCGCGTTCCAGCATGTAGATGTTGTGCAGCGCGCCGGGCGCGATCCACACCGCACGCGAGGGCGGCACGATGTAGGTGACCTCGCCGGACGGCGGCTTGGCGGCGGATGCCGGGTTTTCTGCGTTGCCGCCGCACATCACCTGCAGCACGCCGGTGGCGCAGTAGGCTAGTTGCGCCCAGGCATGGCGGTGCGGCTCGAAATGTGTGTCCGCCGGCATGGTGCGTGCACGCACCCGCACCGGGCGCTCGGGCGTGGGCATGAAGGGGTCGGTGTCACCCACCGGTGTGAAGCTGTGGGCGCGCTGGTTTGAAAAGGCGGCGTGGCGGTTTTGCATGGCGATGGAGGTTTGTTTTGGCTGAAATTCGCTAAAACATGTCTTTTTGCCGTATTTCAGAAAATCGCAACAATACTACGATGCCGCCATGACCGCAAAGACCCTTTCCCCTCAGGCCACATTGGCCAACCCCGTGAGCTTGAAACAAGACGCCAGCGTGATCGGTTTGGTGGGCGCTGCCCACCTGGTCAGTCACTTCAGCCAATTGCTGCTGGCACCGCTTTTCCCTTGGCTCAAAGAAGCCTTCAACGCCAGCTATGCAGAACTTGGTTTTCTGATGTCGGTGTTTTTTGTGGTGTCTTGCGCGGTGCAGATGGCTTCGGGATTTGTCGTCGATCGCTTTGGCCCACGCCCGGTGTTACTGGGCGGGCTGGCGTTGTTGGGCCTGTCGGCGCTGGGTTTTGCGGCCAGCAGCAGTTATTGGATGCTGGTGGCGGTGTCCATCGTCGCCGGCATTGGCAATGGCGTGTTCCACCCTGTGGACTACACCTTGCTGAACCGCAAAGTCAGTGGCCCGCGCCTGGGCCATGCCTACAGCGTGCACGGCATCACCGGCAATCTGGGGTGGGCGCTGGCGCCGGCCATGCTGGTGCCGCTGGCCATGGCGTTTTCCTGGCGTGTGGCCCTGGTGGCGGCTGCAGGTGTGGCGTTTTCGGTGCTGGCGCTTTTATGGATCAAGCGCGACAAGCTGGCCCTGCCGCCCGCAGCCGCGCCACAAAAAGGCGGCCCGGCGGCCATGGAGGGCGGGAATTTTGGTTTTCTGCGCATTCCGGCGGTCTGGGTTTGTTTCGCCTTTTTCTTCTTCTACGCCATGGCCTTGAGTGTGGTGCAGGCCTTTGCACCAGAGGCCGCACGCCATTTGCACGATGTGCCAGTCTCCTTGGTGGCCGCGTGTTTGACCATCTACATGCTGGGCAGCGCCGGTGGCATGGTGCTGGGCGGCTTTTTGGCGGCCGACCCGCAGCGTTGTGAACGCATTGTGGGCACCGGCCAGGGTGTGGCGGCGGCCTTGGCCCTGGTGCTGGGATTTGCCACGCTGCCGGGTGTGGCGGTGCCGGTGTTGTTTGGCCTGATGGGTTTTGCCGCCGGTGTGGCCGGTCCTTCGCGCGACCTGATCGTCAAACGCTCCACGCCCGCCAACGCTTCGGGGCGGGTTTATGGCGTGGTGTATTCAGGGCTGGACATTGGGCAAGCCGTCTCGCCGCTGGTGTTTGGCAGCTTGATGGACCATGGCCAGTACCATGGTGTTTTCATCGGCCTGGCGCTGGTGCAGGCGGTGCTGATCGTGACCGCGTTCAACGTGCGTAAGGCACGCAAAACGGTGGAGCCTTCGGCTCTGGCAGCGTAGGCGCTGCGGTTCTTTCCGGCAATATGTGGACTGCGTGGCCGGCATGTGGCTGGTGGCGGTGGCAGGCCGACAAAGTCGCGTTGATTTGCGGCTGGTAAGCCCCAACAGCGGCTACATTCGTCGCTGCATCACATATTCCTGGCGCTTCTGACGGGCGGCCGGGCCAGCCTAGCCGTGTCCACAGAAGCCCTATCAGTTCCAACTAACAGTCAGTGGCCCGGTCCCCACACGCGTTATGGGCGTGAGAGGCTGCCGCTGGGCTTATGGATCTCTGTGTTGTTCCATGTGCTGCTGCTGAGCCTGATGTTTGGCGGGCAAGAGGGTGGCCTGCCGGGTTTCGGTTTTCCCTGGCAGGAGCGGCGCGGCGAGGTGCCCGCTGTACCCGGCTTGCGTGTGGTGCTGGACGCGGCCGCAAGCGCACCCACGGCCGGCGCTGAGTCGGCTGCAGATTCTGCCCCTGCGCGGGATACGGCCGCGGGCGCAGCCGTAACGCCGACCGCGCCATTGCAGGTGGCACGGGCCGTGCCGCCGCCGGCTGCAGCCGTTGCCGCAGCACAGCCGCCTGTTGCGAACACGCCGCTTGCCCAGGCCGAGCCAGAGGCTCTTGCCGCAAAACCCACAGATGACGGGGCTCTGACCGTGCCAGCCACATCGGCGGTATTGGCGGCAACACTCGAAGCCGAGCAGCGAGAAGCTGAGCGCCAGGAGGCCAAACGTCAGGAAGCGGCGCGCCTGGAGGCGGAGCGCCGTTTGGCTGCGGCGGAAGAGGCGGCACGGCAGCAGGCCATGGTTTTGGCCGACGCCGCAAAAACAGCTGAAGCCGCACGGGTTGCGGCAGCGCGGATCGAGGCTGAGCGTCAGGAAAACATGCGGCAAGCCGCGGCGCAACAACAGGCGGCAGAACTGCAGGCGGCGCAACTGCGGGCGGCGCAGCAAGAAGCCGCAGAACAAGAACTCGCACGACGAGTGGCGGAGAGACAAGAGCTGGCACGTCAAGAGGCCGTGCAGCAACAGACCGCACGCCAGGAGGCCGTGCAACAAGAGATCGCACGCCAGGAGGCTGTGCGTTTGGCTGCGGAAAAGGTCGAGTTGGCGCGTGTGGAAGTTGAACGTCAGGACGCGGCGCGTCAGGCCATGGCGCGGCAGCAAGCCGAGCAGGCCACACGTGCGGAAGCCGTGCGTTTGGAGGCTGTGCGGGTAGCGGCCGTACATGCAGAAGCTGCGCGTGCGGAAGCTGTGCGTGCCGAGGCTGCGCGTGTTGAAGCCGAACGTCAGGAAACGGCTCGCCAGGACGGCGTGCGCCAGCAAGCGGCCTTGGTCGAGGCCGCGCGGCGCGAGGCCGCGCGCGAAGAAGCAGCGCGGCTAGAAGCCGCACGTTTGGAAGCCGAACGCCAAGCCGCAGCAAGGCAGCTGGCCGCGCAGCAAGAGGCGGCGCAACAGGAAGCCGTACGCCAGGAAGCTGCAAAGGCTGAAGCCGTGCGGGCCGAAGCTGTAAGGGCCGAGGCGGCAAGGGCAGAAGCTGCACGGCTGGAGAGCCAGCGTCTGGATGCCGTCAAGGCCGAGGCTGTGCGGGCCGAAGCAAGCCGGGCCGAAGCTGCGCGACTGGAGGCCGAGCGCCAAGAAGCTGCACGGCAGGCCGCTGCGCGACAACAGGCCGCGCAGCAGGAAGCGGCGCGTCAGGAGCTTGCCAAGGCCGAGGCCGCACGGGCTGAAACCGCCCGGCTGGAGAGGGAGCGTCAAGAGGCTGCGCAGCAGGCCGCTGCCCGGCAACAGGCCGCGCAACAAGCAGCACAACAGGCAGCACAACAGGCAGCGCAGCAAGAAGCCGCTCGCCAGCAAGCCGCAGCAGCCGAAGCCGCCAGAGCGCAAGAAGCGGCACAGCAAGAAGCCGCGCGTCAGGAGGCTGCACGCCAAGAGGCGGCGCGTCAGGAGGCTGGACGTGCCGACGCCGCCAAGCAAGATGCGGCGAAATTGGCTGCCGAGCAAAGGGAAGAGCGGCGTCGTGCCATGGGGCGGCAACTCAACGAGGAAGCCGATCGACGTGCAGCGGCAGCGGCTGCGCGTCCATCACCGCCATCCACGCTGCCCTCGTCGTGGAGCAGCGCGCGGCGCGGCCGCATTTTTGGCCGCAGTGATGCCAACCAGGAACTGGTGTTGTACGCCGAGGCCTGGAGCCGCAAGATCGAACTCAACATGACCATAGAGTCGGTGCGCGACGCCGCCAAGTCGCCATACACCGATCCGGTGGTGATGGTGGCGGTGCGCAGCGACGGCTCGGTCGAGTCGATCAGTTTTGTGCGCTCCAGCGGTGTGCCAGCGCTGGACGAAGCGATCCGCGGCGTGGTGCAGAGCCAGGCCAACTATCCGGCGTTTTCGCCGGTGTTGGCGCGCGAGTTTGACGTCATCGAGATCCGCCGCACCTGGCATTTTGACGTCGCGATACGTCTTTATTGATAGCGCACTGCGCCCGCCGCGTATGCCGTGACGCGGCATGGGCTTGCGTTTTTGGCCTTGAGTCGACTCCGGCGGGCGGCCCACAGATGCCGTCAGAGTTCACGTTTGCGTCACGATGTTTTGGGTGCCCAAAACCACAATTCATTCCATCGCAACACACACCGAAAGATGGACATGAAGATCAGCACCAAGATTTCCGCCGCCGCCACCTCTGCAGCAATGGCGCTTGTTCTGGGCATGACCTCTTTCGGCGCCCAGGCCGCTGGCAACATGGCCGGCCAGCTGAACGCGCAAATGGTGCTGCAAGCCGGTTGCTACATCAGCGGTGCATCGAATGCCGGCAGCAGCGGTGTGAACCTGGGTACGCTGGACTTCGGCTCCCAGCCCAGCACCTTCACCGGTGTGTTGACGGCCAACGCCACCGGCGGTGTGGGCGGTGCCGGTGCCACACAAATCGTGTGTTCGCCGGATGTGACCGCGTTGACCGTATCGGTCAGCGGCGGCAACAACGCCGGCCAGGGCGGCAGCGTAGGCACGGGCTCACGCGCCATGAAGCTGGGCAGCAGCTACCTGCCGTACGAGGTGTACAGCGACGCCGCCTTGACCACCGCCTATCCCGCCAACGCCACGGCTTTGGGCGTGACGCTGCCCGGCACCGGTGCGGCCGTGACCCTGCCGGTTTATGGCCGCATCAACAAGACCAGCACCAACGGCATGACCTCCGGCACCTATGTGGACACCCTGCAGGTGACGCTGGCCTGGTAAGCCCTTCTCGCCCTATATTCTGAGTATTGAGCCGCAGCCAGCTAAACGATTGAAGGCGTGTGCAAATGAAGACCAGCTACAAATTTTCCATGACGGCCACGGCGACCGCCACGGTGACCAGTACCGCGATTGTTTTGGGCCTCAGCCTGGCCAGCTTGCGTGTGGATGCCGCCGGCAACATGGCGGGCCAACTGAACACACAAATGGTGCTGCAGCCAGGCTGCTACATCAGTGGTGCGGCGAATGCAGGTAACACCGGGGTGAATCTGGGCACACTCGACTTTGGCGCCCATCCCAGTACCTTTGCCGGGGTGTTGACCACGGGCGCCACGGGTGGTGTGGGCGCTGCGGGGGCAACGCAGTTGGTCTGTTCGCCAGACATCACATCGCTGACGGTGTCCGTCAGCGGCGGCAACAACGCGGGGCAAGGCAGCAGCGTGGGCACGGGTTCGCGGGCTATGAAACAAGGTAGCAGCTACTTGCCTTACGAGGTCTACAGCGATGCGGCATTGACCAACGCCTATCCGGCCAACGCCACGGGCCTGGGTGTGTCCCTACCCGGCACGGGCGCGCCCGTGACCTTGCCGGTGCATGGCCGCATCAACAAAACCAGCAGCAACGGCATGCCCTCTGGCACTTATGTGGATGTGTTGCAGGTGACGCTGAGCTGGTAAGCCGGTTGTTCTGGCTTCAACCCCACACATCCAGCGGCGGGTCGCCCGCCACGGCGCGCAGTATGTCGGAGCGCGAGACAAAACCAATCACATAACCCCGGTCGTCAACCACCGGCAAGCCAGGCAGTGCGGTGTCCAGCAACGCCCGGGCGACGCGGCGAATATCGGTGTCTCCCGAGACGCTGGGCACAGGCGTCCACATCAGGCTTGAGACCGGCTGGGCCATCAACACATCCCAATCGGCGGGTGTAGAAACCTCCGCGTCTTCTGCTGGCGCAGCGGGCGTAGGTGCTGCGGCGTCAGCATCGGTCTCGGCACTAGCAATCGCGGCCGACACCCGGTGCGGCCGGAACAAATCTGCGCGCAGCAGCAAACCACACAAATGCTCATCCTTGTCGACCACGGGCACTTGGCCGAGGTGTTTGCGCGCTAGCAGCTTGGACGCATCTTCCAGCGACATGTCCATCGACACGGTGACCGCTGGCTGGGTCATTAACTGGTCCACCCGGTCGAGCGGCTGGCGCGGCGTGTCGGGTTGGCTGGTTTTCATGTAGGCCGAGACGGCGTTGCGCGCGGTGTCCAGCATGGGTGGCGGCGCGGGAGGCTGGGCCAGCGCATCTTGTGCTGCCGGTGGTGTGCCTTGCGGTAGCAAAAAGCGGTCGGGGTCGCGCGGCAAGTCCTGGTCATTTGGCTCAATGCGCCGCAGGCGCGCCAGCGCGGTCACCTGTTCGATGTAGCGCAGTTGCTCTGCTGAACCGGTGTAAACCCGGCCGGTAACGCCATAGACCGAAAACATGTTCTTTCCTTCCTGGGCGGCTTACCGCACTGTCATTTCAAAGCAGCTACTTTTTAACGCCTTCTAGGGCCTGACTCATTTGCAGCGTGATGCCGCCGCCGCCAACACCCGGCCCTCGGCATCTTGCACCCAGCCGACCACGCCCAAGCGATCCGGGTTGGCGCCAGTGGGCACGTTCAGCGGGCGCGACTCGATCAAGCGCAGCACTGCTGATTTGGCTACCACGCCATTAGCGTCTTTGGCTTTTTCGGCGTTTTCGGGCGCCCAGTCCAGCACTAGCGCATTGCGTGCCAGGCGGCGCTCTATGGGCGAGCCCTCGGCGCCGGCGGGCACGCTTTCGGTCAGCACCAGCCAGGCGGTCCATGGAGCGGCGCGATGTTCTGCGGTGGTTTCTACAGGCTTTTTCGGCAGCGCAGGCAGGGGCTTGAGTTCAATACTCGCGCCGATGTAGCCGCCCAGGGCCAGGCCATGCGCCACGCGGAGCTTGGCGGGGGGTGTTTTTGCCGGGTTTGATGCGCCGGGGGCAGCCCAGCTTTTGGGTGTTTGCACCGGGCGCTGCAGTAGCAAGGCCTCATCGCTGGGTGGCCTGTTTTGCCCCAGGGTTTGCAAGCGGGTGTCGGCATCACGCAGCGCGGCAGCCGAAAGCGGTGCCTCATCACCCTGGGGGCTGGGGGTGATCCAGTCCAGCGCCAGTGCCCGTGCGGGCAGCTTTGCCGTGACGGCGGGTGAGGGCGCGCCCCAGCATTTCTCGCAATCGGCGCTGATGAAGCGCTCCACCAGCACGGCGGGTGTGGGCTGGCCGTCGCTGGCACACACGGGCGAACGTACGTCCTGGGCCTGGGCAAGACCAAACGACGCGCCGAGCAAAGCCAGGGCGAGGGACGGGATGGGAAACTGGTGGGGCTTGGACGTGCGCATAAGAAAGGATATCAACTGCGTGTGCGTCGGGCACTGCATGGGGGTTTCTACAATCGGTGCATGTTCTCAGCAAATCCCTCCCCACGCATCCCTGCTTCCCCCGAAAACTCTCCGCTGCTGAAGGGCTTGAACGAGGAGCAACTGGCCGCCGTCACCCTGCCGGCCGAGCACGCGCTGATTCTGGCCGGTGCCGGTTCGGGCAAAACCCGCGTGCTCACCACCCGTATCGCCTGGCTGCTGCAGACCGGCCAGGTGTCGCCCGGCGGTATTCTGGCCGTGACCTTCACCAACAAGGCGGCCAAGGAAATGATGACCCGGCTGGGCGCCATGCTGCCGGTGAACGTGCGTGGCATGTGGATTGGCACCTTCCACGGCCTGTGCAACCGCTTTCTGCGCGCGCATTACAAGCTGGCCAACCTGCCGCAGTCGTTTCAGATTCTGGACACGCAGGACCAGCTCAGCGCCATCAAGCGGCTGATGAAGCAGTTCAACATCGACGACGAGCGTTTTCCGGCGAAACAAACCCAGTGGTTCATCAGCGGCTGCAAGGAAGAGGGCCTGCGCCCGGCCATGGTCGAGGCGCGCGACGCCGAGGCGCGCAAAAAGGTCGAGATCTACCAGTTGTACGAAGAGCAATGCCAGCGTGAGGGCGTGGTCGACTTCGGTGAACTGATGCTGCGTTCCTACGAGCTGCTGCGCGACAACGACCCGGTGCGTGAACACTACCAGCGGCGCTTTCGCCACATCCTGATCGACGAGTTCCAGGACACCAACACGCTGCAATATGCGTGGATCAAGATGCTCGCCGGTTATGGCCCCGAGGACATGGCCTCGGGCGCGGCCGAGCGCCACCAGCCCGGCAGCGTGCTGGCCGTGGGTGACGACGACCAGAGCATCTACGCCTTCCGTGGTGCACGCGTGGGCAACATGACCGACTTTGTGCGCGAGTTCAAGGTCACGCGGCAAATCAAGCTGGAGCAAAATTACCGCAGCGGCAGCAACATCCTGGATTCGGCCAATGCACTCATCAGCCGCAACAGCGCGCGCCTGGGCAAAAACCTGCGCACCGACCAAGGCCCGGGTGAGCCGGTGCGTGTGGTGGAGAGCAGCCGCGATTTTGACGAAGCCCAATGGCTGGTCGACGAGGTCAAGCAACTGGTGCGCGACGACCACCCGCGCAAGGAAATTGCGGTGCTGTACCGCAGCAACGCGCAAAGCCGGGTGATTGAAACCGCGCTGTTCAACGCTGCCGTGCCCTACCGCGTGTACGGTGGCCTGCGCTTTTTTGAACGCGCCGAAATCAAACACGCACTGGCCTATCTGCGCCTGTTGGAGAACCCGCGCGACGACACCAGTTTTTTGCGCGTGATCAACTTCCCGCCACGCGGCATTGGTGCGCGCAGCCTGGAGCAATTACAGGACGCCGCACGTGAAGCCGGTTGTGCGCTGCACGACGCGGTGAGCACCCTGAGTGGCAAGGCCGGCGCCAACATGAGCGCCTTTGTGGCCAAGCTCGACGTGCTGCGCGAGCAGACCGATGGCGCCACGCTGCGCGAAATCATTGAGCTGGTGCTGGAGCACAGCGGCCTGGTGGAGCACTACAAGGCCGACCGCGAAGGCGCCGACCGGCTGGAGAACTTGGCCGAACTGGTGAACGCCGCCGAGAGTTTTGTGTCGCTGGAAGGTTTTGGCCGCGACGCCGTGGCCCTGCCGGTGGACGAACACGGTGGCGCGGCCGCCGCCATGCTGAGCCAATCGCCCGCCAGCCAGGGCCTGGACCCGAACCTGGCGCCGGCCGATCTGGCCCCCGGCTACATCGACCAGGACAGCGGCGAAACCCTGTCGCCGCTGGCGGCATTCCTGACGCACGCCGCCTTGGAGTCCGGCGACAACCAGGCGCAAGCTGGGCAGGATGCGGTGCAGCTGATGACCGTGCACGCGGCCAAGGGCCTGGAGTTCGACTGTGTGTTCATCACCGGCATGGAAGAGGGCTTGTTCCCGCACGAAAACTCGCTGTCCGACCGCACCAGCTTGGAAGAAGAACGCCGCCTGATGTATGTGGCCATCACGCGTGCGCGTAAACGCCTGTACCTGAGCTTTTCACAAAGCCGCATGCTGCACGGCCAAACGCGCTACCACGTGCGCAGCCGTTTCTTTGACGAGCTGCCCGAGGGCGCGTTGAAGTGGATCTTGCCCAAGCAGGCCGGCTTTGGCTCGGGTATGGGTTCGGGCATGGGCGGTGGCAAGAGTGGCGGCTATGCTGGCAGTTCCGGCTCGGCTTGGGGCGGCGGCTACAACTCAAATTCAGGAGCATCTTCCGCAGGCTACAAGAGCGGTGGAGGCGGTTTTCCTGCTAGACCTCTCAAAGATGCCCCCGACTTCGGCGGTGGCCCCGTGCCGCCACAAAAAGCCGCACCCGCGCACGGCTTGCGTGTGGGCATGAAGGTGTTCCACAACAAGTTTGGTGAAGGCAAGGTCACCACACTGGAAGGTGCTGGCGACGACGCACGTGCACAGATCAACTTCCCACGGCATGGGGTGAAATGGCTGGCGCTGAGCGTGGCTAAGCTGACGCCGGTCGATTAAGCCTGTCTCCGTCTATTGGCGCCCACTGAGCCGGCACTTTGTGTGGGCCTCAGTTGGCAGCCATAAAAGTTGTGCTCCTTGTACTGACCATGCTGCTGACCGGGCTTCGCGGAACTACTTAGGTACAAGCGCTAGCACGCGAGCCACTCGGAAAGTCCACAGTTCGCACACAATTTGGTACAAAAAAACGACCCTCCGAGTAGCGAGCGAGACGGTTTTATGCAAAGTAATAAATTTGTAAAGTGGCGTTTGGCAGTCATCGCTATCGCCTGTGTGGTTGCTTATTACCTGCCCAGGGGCGACGAGGACGGTGATCTCGCCAAAGACAACAGCAGCATTTCTGTGAAGTGCGCTGCCGACGGCCAAGCCAAGAATACGAAGAATGTCTCTCGCGCTTCCGCGCCGAACCGAGAGGATGATTGTTCGCAAGTCTGATCAAGCTGACGCCGCTGGATGGAGCACGTCGATCGGTGCCCACCAAGCCGACACTTGCGGCGGCGCCAGTTGGAATCGATAGAAGTTGCCACCGCCATTCGGCGGCTGGTCCCAGCGCCGGCTGATCACTTCGCCCGCCAGCTGGCAGTACAGCAGCGTGCCCACGGCGCCATGCGACACGATGGCAATGGTGCCGCTTGTGTCATCTGCCAGGCTTATCGATTCAACCGCACGGCAGATGCGCGCCTGGGCTGCGGCGGCGGTTTCCCAGCCGCGTACCGAGGTATCGGGCTGGGCGAAAAACTGATCGGCGACTTTTTCGAATTCATCGGGCGGCAGAAAGCCCGTGGCGGAGCGGTCGTTCTCGCCCAGCGCGTGCAGCGTGGTGTAGCCGAGTCTGAGATGCTTGGCCAGAATCTCGGCGCCGTCCATGGCCTTTTGTTCGGTGCTGCAGTACACGGCTGAAATCTCCGGCACCCAGGGCTGGGCCAGAGAGGCGTGCATACGTGCCCGGCCAAGTTCGGACAGCGGCCATTGCGGCACGGGCACGCTGGGGCTGAGCACCACGTTGGGGTGGCTGATGAAGATGAGTTGGCGCACGTGTGTCATCGTCTTCTGCACCCGGGCCCTGCTGCTGGTGAGGCAACCGGGCCCGGGTCATATAGCAAGGCTTACTTCAGGCAAGGCTTACTTCACGGCTTTCTTCGCCGCCTTTTTGCTGGCGCTTGGGGGCGCGGTTTTGACGGCTTTCTTCGCGGGCTTGGCTTGTGCCACCGGATTGCCCTCGGCCGCGCGCGCATCTTTCCAGGCATTCACGTAACGCGGCGCCAGTTCGGCCAGGTGGGCGCCGATCTGGCGGTAGGCGGCGTCCGGCAGATTCGCCAGCGAGACACGCACCGACCAGCGTGGGCCGCCGAAGCCGCCGCCGTCCATCAGCACGACGGAGAAACGTTCGGCCAGGCGGAACAACAGGTCCACAGACTCAAAGTTTTCCTTCAGGTAGGCCGCGAAATCCGGGCCGTAGTGGGCTTCGGCCCAGACCATCAGGTCCAGCTCTACGTAGTAGCCGGCCTGGTGCGGAATCACCGGCTGCGGGACGCCCAGGCCTTTCCACAAGTCTTTCAGGCGGCGCTGCACTATGGTCTGGGTGAGCTTCTTGTAGCGGTTCTTTTTGTCGGCGAGTGCAAACAACGAAAACAGCGCCATCTGGCACTGCTGCGGCAGCGACAAGCCAGCCGTGTGGTTCAGCGCCACAGAGCGGCTGTCGGCCACCATGCGGTCGATGAACTTGATCTTCTCGGGTGTGAGCGAGATGCTGCTGTAGCGGCGATTCAAGGCTTTTTGCTTGGGCAGTGGCAGCTCGGTGAGCATGCGGTCGAAGATGTTTTTCTCATGTACCGCAATCACGCCCAGACGCCAGCCGGTGCAACCGAAATACTTGGAGTAGGAATACACACCTATGGTGTTTTGCGGCACCTCGGCCATCAGCGAGCGGAAGTTGTCGACAAAGGTGCCGTACACGTCGTCGGTGATGACGATCAGGTTGGGGTTGTCGTTCTTCACAATGCTGGCGATGCGCTTGAGGGAACGTGGCGACATGGTGACCGATGGCGGGTTGCTCGGATTCACCAGGAAGAAGGCCTTGATGCTTGGGTCGCGCAGTTTGTCGATCTCGGCATCGGGGTACTGCCACACGTGGCCGATATTGCCTTCCTGCAGGCTGTTCGAGGCATCGATGCGCACCACCTTGAAGGCATAACGATCGAGTTCCGGGATCTCGATATAGGGCGTGAAGGTCGGCACGGCGAGTGCGATGGTGTCACCCTTCTTGAGCAGGCCGTTGGTCTCCAGCGAATCGAAGATGTAGCACATGGCGGCGGTGCCGCCTTCGACCGCAAAAATGTCGAACTTGCCGCGTGGCGGCTTGTTGTCGCACATCTCCTGGTCGAGGTAGGCCTGCACCACCTTTTCGGTGTGCACCAGCATGCGGTCGGGTACGGGATAGTTGTCGCCTATGACGGCATCGACCAACTCATGCACAAAGGCATCGGCTTCGAACTTCAGTTCGCGTATGCCATAGTTCACCATCTGTCCCAATGCGGCGGCGCCGGGCGCCTTGGCGTGGGCTTTCAGGTAGGCCGTGAGGCGTTTGGCTATGCCTGCTTTGCCGGGCATGCCGCCCAGGTCGGGGGCGGTCCAGATGCGTTCCGATTCGGTGATGGCGAACTGGCCCAGCAGGAAAAACGCGTTGCGCGGCGTGGTGGCAATCCAGTTGGGGTTGCCACGCCCGGCGTTGAGCAGCGCGTAATTGCCCTGGCGGGCGTTTTCATTGGACAGCGTGATCAGCGAGTCTTTCAACTCAAACGGGCTCAGCGACAGCAACTCGCGTTGTGTGGCGCGGCTGGATTTGAGTGGACGCAGGCGCTGCGCGCTGGCGGCTTTGGAAATTGCCATGGTTTCTCCTCGAATGGTTCTAGGGATGAAAGTGATTGAAAGGGGCGAATCAGGAAAGGCCGATGATCAGCGGGCCCAGCAGCGTCAACAGCACATTGGCCATGGCGTAGGTCACCGCAAACGGCACCGTAGGTACCGAGCTGCCGGACTTGCCGAGAATCTCGCCAAACGCCGGGTTGGCGCTGCGCGAGCCGGAGAGTGCACCAGCGAGCACCGCGGCGTTGTCGTAACGCAGCACAAAGCGGCCAAACAACATGGTCAACAGCAGTGGCACGACGGTGACGATGACACCCGCCACAAAAATCATGACGCCGCTGGTCTTGATGGTCTCCACCGCCTGCAGTCCGGTGTTCAAGCCCACGATGGCGACGAACGAGGCCAGGCCAAAGTCGCGCAGCAGGGCGCTGGCTTCGCTGGGCATGGCGCCAACCATTTGGTGTTTGGAGCGCGCCCAGCCGAACAGCAGACCCGAGAGCAGCGCGCCGCCACCCGAACCCAGGGTGAGTGGAATGCCGCCCACGTGGGCCACCAGCATGCCGACCAGCAAGCCGACCAACACGCCCAGGCCCATGTAGACGAAGTCGGTCTTGCCATCGTCGGCCAAGGGGTAGCCTGCGGCCTTGACGGCGCGCAGTGTGTCGCGGTCCGAGCCGTAGAAGGTAATCACGTCGCCGTGTTCGATCACGGTGCTGGGCAGCACCGGCAGCGGTTGGTCGGCGCGGGTGATGCGCTGGATGTAGAGGCCGTGTCTGAGATCGCGGTCCACGGCCTCGCGCACCTCGGCAATGGTCTTGTGGTTCATGCCTTTGCGCGTGAACACGGCTTTGCGCGAATGCATCACAAAGCTCAGGCTGCCGGACTCGGGCAGCTCGGTGCCTATGCGGCTGGCCAGGTCGACCACGCTGTCGCGGCGGCCCACGACCAGGATTTCGTCGCCGTTTTGCAGCACGTAGTCCGGTGTGGGGTCGACCACCTCGGTGCCGCGGCGCAGGCGCTCAATGGTGAAGTTGTCGGCGCCCGTGCCTTCCACCTGGCGCACGGTCTGGCCGCCCAGGTGTTCCATGCGGAAGATGCGTCCTACCAGCGGCGGCAAGGCAGCGCTCTGACCGGGGCCCAGCTTGGGTGCGCCGCCAGACAGTTTGGCTTCGACTTCAAGCGAGGCTGTGCGCAGGTCCTTGCCCATGAACTTTTCCAGAATGTTCACACATACCACGATGGCGCCGAAGGAGCCAAAGATGTAGGTCACGGCGTAGCCCACGGCGACGTTGCCCTGCAAGCGTTTGGTTTCTTCGGGCGACAGGCCAAGCTGCGCGATGGCGTCGCCCGCCGTGCCTATGATGGCCGACTGCGTCATGCCACCGGCGGCCAGGCCCGCGGCCAGACCTTTGTCCAGGCCGAACAGCCGCGCCACGATCAGCACGGTGACCAAGCCGGCTAGCGCCATGAACACCGCCATGGCGATTTCGCGCAGGGCTGTGCGGTTCAGCGAGTTGAAGAATTGCGGGCCGCTTTCATAACCCACGGCATAGATGAACAGCGCAAACATGATGGACTTCACGCCGTTGTCGATCTGCACGCCGACCTGGCTGATGATCACTGCGGCGATCAGCGATCCGGCCACGCCGCCGAACTGAAACTTGCCGAACTTGATCTTGCCGAAGGCATAACCTACGGCCAGCGACAAGAACAGCGCTGCCTCCGGGGATTTTTGAAAAATATGGTGCAACCACTCCATGAAGACTCCTTAAAAATATGGATTGCGGCCACGTGCCAACACCTGGCCGCCAGTTTCAGCCAGCGGTCGTAGACGCCAGCGCGACGAAAATCGGCCCCGCCAGTGGCAGCAGGACGTTGGAGATGGCGTAGGTGACGGTGTAGCCAATCATCGGTGTGCTGTTGCCCGCATCGTTCACCAGCGCACTGATGGCCGGTGTGCTGACGTGCTGGCCGGCAATCGCGCCCAGCAGAATCGGCGTCTCGATCTTCAGAAAATGCCCGATCAGCAGCGACACACACGCTGGAATCAATGACACAGCAATGCCCATCAAGGGTAGCTTCCAGCCGTATTGGGCGATGAGCTTGAAGGCATCCGGCCCGGCGGCCAGACCCACAGACACAATGAAGGTCGCCAAGCCAAAGTCCTTGATGATCTCGGCCGCCGACGATGGCAACGCGCCCAGCACCGGCCATTGCGCGCGGCCCCAGCCGAACAACAGGCCCGCGACCAGACAGCCGCCGCCCGTGCCCAAGGTGAGGTTGGCGCCGCCCACATTCAGGCTTAACGCGCCTATCGCCATGCCGGCCAGAATGCCCACGCTCAGCATCACAAAGTCGGTTTTGTGCTCGGGCGCCGTGCGCAAGCCAATCACGTCGGCGGCGCGCTGCACGGCGCGCTCGGCGCCGTAAAGCGTGAGCACGTCGCCGCGCTGCAGTGTGGTGCTGGGCAGGGCCGGCAGCTCTTTGCCAGCACGTGTGATGCGCGTGACCCAGACGCTGCGGCGCAGCTGCGGATCGGCGCGTTCGCCCAATTGGCGCAAGCTCAGGCCGTGTATGCGTTTCAGTGTCAGTATGACTTGCTGCTCGACCATGGGCACGCCCAGCGGATCGCTGGCGATTTCCTCGCCCACGTCGGCAACCGCGTGGATCACCGCCGCGCGCGGGCCGACCAGCAGCAACTCGTCGCCGGCTTGCACACGGGTGTTGGCGTCGGGTGTCAACAAGGCACCGGCGCGGCGTATGCGCTCTATGCTGACCGCATGTGCGTGTTTGCTTTCAAAGCTGCCGACCGTGGCGCCGGCAAGTGCTCCGGGGCGCGACAAGCGGCCCACCACCAGCGGCGCGGCACGGCTGGTGCCGGGTTCATGTTGGGCCTCGCCACTCATGTTTTCCCACAACTTGTCGGCTTCTTCGCGCAAGTTGATCTTCAGCAGCCAGGGCACGACCTGCGTGGTGAAGAGCACGATGGACACCAGCCCGAAGAGATAGGTCACGCTGTAGGTGGTGGCCACGTTGGACTGCAGGCGTTCGATGTCGGCGGGTGAAAGTGCGAGCTTGGAGATGGCCTCGCCAGCCGTGCCCACGACGGCCGATTCGGTGGCCGCACCGGCCATCAAACCAGCGGCTGTGCCGGTGTCCAGCCCAAACCACCACACACCAAAGAGTGCCAGCAGCGTCACCACGATGGCTTCCACGAACGACAGCAGTCCCACCCGCCAGCCGCGTGCGATGTTGGCGAAAAACTGTGGGCCGCCGGTGAAACCGAGCGCAAAGATGAACAGGCCGAAGGCGATGTTTTTCAGATCGTTGGGCAGACGCACGCCCGATTGGCCGAGCAGCAAGGCGATCAGCAACGAGCCGCAGATGCCGCCGAGTTTGAATTGCCCGAAACGAATGGCGCCCACCGCAAAGCCTGCGGACAGGCAAATGAACAGCGCGATCTCGGGGTGGGCACGCAGTAACGCGGCAAAACTATCGAGCATTGGCCGTTCCAGCTGCGCCCACCCGGCCGCACGGCAAACGCTGCGCGAGATGCGTCCAAAAAGTGGAACGTATAGCTTTCATTCACCATCCCTCCATGAGAACTTTGGAGAAGAACCGATGGCTGTGCTGGCACAACAGCAGCCTCTTGAATGCTGGCTTTACGCGCTGGGCAAAAAGGATCCCGTGGCGTTGGCTAGCCGGAACACGGTGGTTCCATTGAATACATTTCTTTGTGCATGATTGACGATCTAACGCAGGGGGTCAAGCGAAGCGGTGTGCACACGACGCAACAAGTAGGCTTGCACGCTTGGCAAACTGTCAGAAGTGATAGGTGCTGGATTTCTTGGAACTGTCACAGAGCTTTCATTTGGCTTTCGTACGCTCACGGCTTTTGCAACAACGCCTGAAAGCGACACGATGAATAAGCGAGTGGACATTCCCAGCAACGGTTTTGCGCACGACGAAATCGACCAGAACAATTCCGGCAATGAGACGTTTCAACACGTCTTGCAAGCGCGGCTGAGCCGCCGTGGCCTGTTGCGCGGCGGTGTGGGCACGGCCGCCACGGCCGTGATGGGCAGCTTGGGTTTGAGCGCTTGCGGCGGCGGCAATAACGACAACGACGCGGCGTTCGTCGAAAAGCCCAGCTACTTCAGCAAGCTGGGTTTTGCGGCCGTGCCCAAGAGTCTGGCCGACCTGGTGGCCGTGCCAGCGGGTTACACCGCCAGCGTGATCTACGCCTTGGGCGATCCGTTGAATGCCAGCACCCCGGCCTACAAGAACGATGGCAGCGAAGCTGATTTTGACAACCGCGCGGGTGACCACCACGACGGCATGGAGTACTTTGGCCTGAACGTCTCGGGTACCGAGCGCCAAGACAATAGCTCCAACCGTGGCCTGCTGGTGATGAACCACGAAGCCATCACCGACCAGTTCCTGCATGTGGCCGGCACCACTTCGGGCACACGTCCCGCGTCCGAGTCGTACAAGGAAATCACCGCGCACGGCATCTCCATTGTCGAAGTGGCCAGGAGCAACGCCGGCGTATTCACCACCAACAACAGCTCGGCTTTCAACCGCCGCATCACCCCCTTGACGCCGGTGACGTTGTCGGGTCCGGTCAAAGGCAATGCCCTGGTCAAGACGCTGTACTCCAAAGACGGCACGGCAGCACGCGGCACCATCAACAACTGCGGCACCGGTGTCACGCCCTGGGGCACCTACCTTAGCGGTGAAGAAAATTGGGCCGGCTACTTCGGTCGTGTCATTAGCGACAACACCGCGCGTGGTGGCGCTACCGCACGCAGCGTGGTGTCACTCAACCGTTATGGCCGCGCTGTCAGCGCCACCGCAGGCGCTGCCAGCCGCCACGGCTGGGAAACCTCGGGCACGGACGACATCTACAAGCGCTGGAACATCAGCCAGACCGGCTCCTCGACGGACGGCACGGATGACTATCGCAATGAGCTGAACACCTTCGGCTACATCGTGGAAGTCGACCCTTACGACAAGACTGCTGCCGTGCGCAAGCGCACTGCCTTGGGCCGCTTTGCCCACGAAAGCGCTTCGTTCGCCACACCCGTCGAAGGCAAGCCCTTGGTGGTCTACATGGGTGACGATTCGCAAGGCGAATACATGTACAAGTTCGTCTCGGCCACCAACTGGAGCGCTGCCGACGCGGCCGCCAGCAACCGTATTGCCGTGGGCGACAAGTATCTCGACAGCGGCAAGCTGTATGTGGCCAAGTTCGCGGCCGATGGCAGCGGTAGCTGGATTGAACTGAACATCAGCAACAGCGCCATTGCCGCGTATGCCAGCTACAAGTTTGCCGACCAGGCCGACGTGTTGGTCAACGCCCGCCTGGCGGCCGACGCCGTGGGCGCGACCAAGATGGACCGCCCCGAGTGGTGTGCCGTGCACCCGCAGACCGGCGAGGTGTACTACACGCTGACCAACAACAGCAACCGCAAGATCGATGCGACCTCTGCCCAGTTTGTGGTCGACGCGCCCAATCCACGCGCCTACCAGGACGCAAAGATCGGTGGCAGCCTGGGCTCTGCGGGCAACATCAACGGCCACATCATCCGCACCAAGGACACCGGTGCGAATCCGGCCGCGACGAGCTTCAACTGGGACGTTTATCTGTTCGGTGCCGAAGCCGGTGCGGATGCCAGCAAGATCAACCTGTCGGCCTTGACCAACGACCAGGACTTCTCCAGCCCTGACGGCATCTGGTTCAGCAAAAAGACCGGCCTGTGTTTCATCCAGACCGATGACGGCGCCTACACCGACGTCACCAACTGCATGATGCTGATAGGCGTGGCCGGCAAGGTGGGCGACGGTGCCAAAGCCACCTTGTCCTACACCAAGGCCGACGGTTCGGCTTTGTCCGTGGACACCTATGTGGGCGCCAAGCCTGCGGCCGACCAACTGCGCCGCTTCCTGGTGGGCCCCAAGGACTGCGAAATCACCGGCTGCACCGAAACGCCTGATGGCCGCGCGCTGTTTGTGAACATCCAGCACCCCGGTGAAACCATTACCAAGGCCAACATCGGCGACAGCAGCAAGTTCCTGAGCCACTGGCCCGGCAGCATTGGTTTCGGTGCCGGCGGCGCTTTGGCCCGCCCACGTTCGGCCACGGTGGTGATCACCAAGAACGACGGTGGCCTGATCGGTAGCTAAGCCTAGCGGCTGGTTTGATAAAAAGGGGCGGCACCGTGTGGTGCCGCCCCTTTTTTTGCCCTTGTTCGGCAATGCCGCTTTATGCCGCCTTAGACCGCCAGGTAGGCGGGTGTGGCACTCGACAGGCTGGCCTTGACGCCGCGTGTCAGCTCGTCGCCCAGCACTTCTTCGGCACCGGCTTCGAGTGCATCAAAGGCCTGGATCACCACTTCTTCGGGTGTCAGTTTGGGCGCGTCTACACCCGTGGTCAGGTCGGTATCAACAAAGCCCATGTGCAGGCCCGTGACCAGCGTCTTTTGTTCGCGCAGTTCGTGGCGCAGGCCGTTGGTCACGGCCCAGGCGGCCGACTTGCTGGCGCCATAGACGCCGAGCAGCGGGCGGTTGATCCAGCTGGCGATGGAGAGCACGTTCAACATCGCGCCACCGCCGTTCCTGGCCAACACGGGCGCAAAGGCCTGGGCCACCTGAATGGGGCCTATCACATTGGTTTCCATGTGGCGGCGCACTGAGGCTGCGCTGCCTTCGGGCAGAAAGCCGCCAAAGTCGGCGATGCCGGCGTTGTTGATGACGATGGTGACATCGCTGGCCACCTCAGCCGCTGCGGCCAGTTGCTCGGGTGAGGTCACGTCGAGTTGGAGGGCTTGCACACCGGCGAGGCTGACGCTGGCCGGCTTGCGCGCACCAGCATAGACCTTGCGCGCGCCGCGCTTGAGCGCTTCTTGCGCAAACGCCAGGCCCAGGCCGCGGTTCGCGCCAGTGATCAGGATGACGGCATTTTCGATTTTCATGATGGCTCTTTCGTTGAGGTGAGGCAGGTTAAGCGGAATGTTTGCTGATTTCAATATATATGATGATCATCATATTTAAAGGGAAAAATAAGCGCTGCCCATGTCTGCGGCAGCGCCGGTTTTCAGTCGCTGGCCGTGGCTTGTGGCCGGCCAAAGGTGTTTAGCAGCATATTGCGGCTGGCTTCCAGCACGGCACGGCCCTGGGCGTTGGCACCCAGCGCACGGGCCAACTGCACGGCCCCCACCAGGGTGCTGGCCACGGCCGGTGCACTGTCTGGCGCGGCACCCGCGGGCAAGACTTGCTGCACCAGTTCCACCAGGCTTTGCACACGTTGGGTCGACGCGGTGCGCACGTTTTCTGCCTGGCGCGGAATTTCCGATGCGAGCGCGGCAATCGGGCAGCCACACTCGGTTGCGTTCAGATGTTGTTCGGAAAGATAGGACTCGACCAGCGCCCGGAACGGGTCCACCCCTTTGGCGCGGCGCAGCGCCGTGCCCTGGGCGATGTTGGTGGCACTGGCACGGCCGGCGTATTCCACGGCTTCGGCCAGCAAGGCATCACGTGAGGGGAAGTGTGCGTAGAAGCCGCCGTGTGTCAGGCCAGCTTGCTTCATGATGTCCGCCACACCCACACCGTGGTAACCCGAGCGGCGAATGGCACGCGCGGCCACTTCAAGAATGCGCTCGTGGGTTTGTTCCTTGCGGCTCATGGGGATGTCGGCGGAGGTGTTCATCAGCGTCTCACTTTCATCTTTTTTATGATGGTCGTAATATTAATCCGCTGTATGTGTTTTGTCAAACATCGGCCAGAAGCGTCGCCTCGTGGCCGCGCACCACGTGTACGACTTGTGGCTGGTCGACCATCACGCAGGTTTTGCCGGTGCGTTTGCAGTGGTCTTGCACGCGCCAGTAGGCACCATGGCTCAGGCAGCCGGTTTGGCAGATCACCAGATCGGCGGCTATCAGGCTGGCTTCGAGCACGGCTAGGTTTTCGGTGTCGGCCGTGGCGTAAGAGAGCACCTGGCCGCCCGCCGATTCGACCACTTGGCGTGCCGCCACAGCGTGTTGTGTGTCGCCCAGGCAGAGCACCGACTTGTTTTGCAGCTCGCGCGGTGTCAGCGCCTGCGCTGCCTGGGGGGTTGTCGTTCTGGCGCCATGCCACTGCCAGTGCAGGCGTTCGCGCATCAGGCTTTGCACACGTTGCTTCAGCAGCTCCACGCGCTGGGCCAATACCACGCGTTTAGGCAGGCCGGGCAGCTTGGCGTGTAACGCGGCCTGGTCTTCACGCGCCAGGGCGAGTGCCGTGTCGCGCTGGATCACGGCGGCGCGCAGCCGCATTTGCTCGGCTTGCAGTTTGGCCACATCGGCGCGCAAGGCTGCCACGGTCTGGCTGCAGCGCTCTTGCACCCGCGCGTACTGGCGGCTCAGGGCGATGTACTCGCCGAGCAGCTCATCAAAGTTTTCCGGAGAGGCCGTCATGCTTGCGTCCATCAGAGTGGAGATGGACGCATCTTAGATGAGAATGGTTCTTATTTTGTTGAATTGCCGCAAGCTGACCTGTGACCGTGCCGGCAGCAAAACAAAAAATTGAAAGAAACTGGCCTGTGACGCTGACTGGTTCAGCGCAAGACGCTCTCAAAAGGAGAGTAAAAGCGGCCGCCGATTTACGTTTGTTTGCGTTTGTAGGTGACGAATTTAAAAGCCAAACCCGTGCTCGAGACGTGGGCTTCGCTTGCCACGGCCTGCCAGGCCTCGCCCAGCGTGGGCGCAAAGGCGTCACCCTCGAATTCGGCCTCGATCTCGGTCACCACCACCGACTGTGCCAGCGGCAGCGCCTGGGCGTAGATCTCGGCGCCGCCAATCACCCAGGCATCTGCGTCGGCCGGGCACAGGGCACAAGCCGCTGCAATGGACGAGGCCGCCTGGGCCCCGGGTGACACCCAATCGGCCTGGCGCGTGACCACGATGTTGGCGCGGCCCGGCAGTGGGCGGAACCTGGGCGGCAGCGAATCCCAGGTTTTGCGCCCCATGATCACCGGGCAACCCAGCGTGGTGCGTTTGAAGTGCGCCAGGTCTTCGGGCAAGTGCCAGGGCAGCTGGTTTTGCCGGCCAATGACGCCATTGGCAGCGCGGGCGTAGATCAGGTGGAGTTGCATGCGGGGGATTTTATGGGGTGCTTTGCATCACTCAACGCGGGGCAGGCCGCGCGGATCGGGATGAGATGCAAGGCGCGGCTTGCAGCCAATAGCCTTTGCTATTGGCAAAAAGCGCAACGCCGCAGATCGCCCGATTCCGTGCGGCAGGCACCGCGAAGAGTTGTGCAGAGCGCCCCAGTTAGGTCGGTTCCCAGCCACCGCCGAGGGCCAGGAACAGTTGCACCTGGTCGTCGGCAAGCTGCGCTTCGCTGGTCGCCAAGGCGGCTTCGCTGCTGGCCAGGGAGCGCTCGGCATCCAATGATTCCAGGTAACCCACCTTGCCGCCAGCGTACAGGCGGCGCGCTTGTTCGGCGACGATCCTGGCTTCGTCACGCGAGGCTTGCAGCGCGGCTTTGCGGTCGAGTTCGTGGGCGTAGCTGGAGAGTGCGGTTTCTGTTTCGCGCAGCGCGGCCAGCACCGTGCCGTCGAACTTGGCGAGGGCCATGCGTGTGCTGGCCTCGTTTTGCGCAATGCGTGCATCGACCACACCGGTGTTGGGAATGGTCCAGGAGATCAACGGGCCCAGGCTCCAGGCCAGGGTGTCGCGCTGGGCAAAACCGCTGGCCAGCCCGGCCGACGAGGCCGACAGGCCCAGCGTGACCTTGGGGTAACGGTCGGCCATGGCCACACCTATGCGCGCGGTGGCGGCCGCGGCTTCACGTTCGGCCTGGCGAAGGTCCGGGCGGCGGCGCAGCAGCGCGGCGCCATCACCTACCGGAATGGCGCCGGCCACCTGCGGCGGTGTGGTGCAGTTGACGGCTTCGCTGCTGAAGGCCTGTGGTGGACTGCCGGTCAACGTGGCCAGGCGAATCAAGGCGCTTTGGCGCTGCGCCTGCAGCGGCGGCACGGCGGCCTGCAACTGCTGCAACTGGCTGCGTGCACGTGGCAGGTCCAGGGTGCCGGTGCGCCCAGCCTGTTGCAGGCGCTCGGTGACTTCCACCGCACGTTGCTGCAATTGCACCGACTGGTGCGCACTTTGCAGCCTGTGGCCGGCCGAGCAGATTTCGGCGTAGGCACGGGCCGTGCTGGCGGCCACGCTGACACGCGCCAAATCCAGCGCCGCGGCGCTGGCGAGTGTGCTGTTGTGTGCGGCTTCACTGGCGCGTTGCAACTGGCCGAACAGGTCGATCTGGTAGGACACCGAACCCGCCACGCTGTAGTGGAAAGCATCTGGCGGCTCGTAGCCGGGTTTCAGCACGGACAAGCCCGAGGCATGGCCAAACGACGGACCACCGTTGACGTTGATGGCCGGCTTTTGCGCACCGGCGACTTCGCTTTCCATGGCCTGCACACGCTCCAGGTTGGCGGCCGCTTGGCGCAGGTCGGTGTTGTGGGCCAGGGCCTGGCTCACCAGGCTGTCGAGTGTGGCGTCGTTGTACAGGCGCCACCAGTGGGTCGGCAGCGGTGCCGGGGTGTAGGGACGGGCGGCGGCGGCATCGGCCGAGGAGGGGGCGCTGGCGGCGCCGGCGAACGGCAGGCTGGCGGCGGGTTGGGCGGCCACGGCGTCAGCAGGCATTTGGTAGCTCGGGCCTATGGGGCTGCCGGCGCACGCGGCCAGCAAGGCAGCCAGGGCGACGGCCGACAGTGGCCGTGCCATATTGGATATCAGGGCTTGCATGATGGCTTAAACCTTCTGGCCTCGGTTGGCTTCCATCGCCAGTGGCGCCTGCACCGGCACGGTGTTGGCCGCACGGTCGTGCTCCAGCACTTGGACGGTGACCGTTTGGCCGGCCACCAGACGTGTGCCTTCGGGCAGCGGGTCGAGCTTCACGCGGATTGGCACACGCTGCGCCAGGCGCACCCAGTTGAACGTGGGGTTGACGTTGGGCAGCAGGTTGGCGCTGGTGGAGCGGTCGCGGTCGGCAATGCCGGCGGCAAAGCTTTCCACGGTGCCTTGCAGAACGACGTTGTTGCCCATGGTGCTCACGCGCACGCGGTCGCCGAGGTGGATGCGTGCGAGCTTGGTTTCTTCAAAGTAGCCTTCCACGTAGAGCGAGTTCTCGTCGACCAGTGCCAGGGCCGCGTGGCCCGCGCTGGCGTAGCTGCCTTCGCGCAATTCGAGGTTGGTGATCTGCCCGGCGGTGGGCGCGCGCACCTGGGCACGCGCCAGGTTGAGTTGCGCACTGTCCAGTGCCACGCTGGCCTGGGCCACGGCGGCGCGGGCCTGCTCTACCCGTGACTGGGTTTGCTCACGCGCTTCCTGCGATATCAGCGAGCCCAGGTCCGTGTTGCGGCTGGCTTCACGCTGCGCCTGCGCCAGCACCGTGCGTTGTGCGGCCAGGCCGGCCTGGGCTTGGCGCACGGCCAGGCTGTAGCGTGCGCGGTCCACCTCGAACAACAGGGTACCGGCGGCCACTTGCTGGTTGTCGTGCACCGGTACGGCGGTCACCAGGCCGGTGACGTCGGGGGCGATCTGCACGATGTTGGCGCGCACGCGGCCGTCACGTGTCCAGGGGGCCAACTCGTAGTGGTCCCACAGGCGCAGGCCGGCCCACACGGCGGCCACGGCGACGCCGGAGGTGATGAGCACGGGCACCACTTTTTGCAGGCGTTGCTTCAAAACGGTAGAGGTAGCGGATTTCATTTCAAACTCACTTCAAAAAAACGGTGGCTTGCGACAGGCCATACAGCACCAGCAGGTACAGCGCCATGTCGAACAAAGACGGGTGCCAGACCCAGCGGTAAAAGCCGGTGGCGGCCAACAGGCGGCGCAGCAGCCACATGGCGGGTAACGCACCGGCGGCGAGCAGCATGATCCAGGGCAGGTACATGCCAAAAAAATTCGTTTCACCAATCATCAGTTGGCTCCTTGGATGGTCGCCGTGGCCTTGCCTTGCAGCGCGGCGGCTTCGGGAAAAAGATTGCGGCGCATGCCCACCAGCGCACTGATGGCGGCGCGTTGCGCGGTTGAAATATTGGCCGGTGCCGCGAGCGCGCGGGTCAGCGAGGCGTCGATGCGCGCCAGCAAGGCGGGCGGGTTGTCCACGGTTTGGCTGGCGCTGCGGCGGCGGAAAAGTTGCGCCAGCTCTTGCATCAACGCGTGGCCGGCATCCGGGCCGAAGAAGCTGCGTGTGTGCTGCAGTGCCACGATGTCGGCGCCCACGCGCAGGTCTTGCAGCGCATCGGCCGAAACACCGCTGACCACACCACCGGCGGCGGCAATACGCGGGGCCAGCAGGGCGGTGCGGTCCAGCATGCGCGCGGCATAGGTTTCGGCCTGTGGTGGCAGGCCCGGTGCGGCGGCCATTTCGGCCAGCTCGCGCCAGGTGGCGCGCTGGATGCGGCGTGCGCTCCAGTCCACACCCACAGAGCGCATCAGACTGGTGATGCGTGAGGCCACCACAATGCCCAGTACCTGGCCTATCATCGAATTGGTGAAAGTCACCAGGTCGGCGGTGGCGGTGTCGTGCATGGCCAGCGCGGTGGCCACGCCAAACAGGATGGGCATGGCTTTGCCGGCGGTGCTGGGGCGCGCCACGTAACAACCGAGCAGCAGAAAGGTCGGGGCGCAGACCGCCACCAGCATGCCGAAGTCGTGTACCAGCGGCAGCAGCACCAGCACGTAGACGGCACTCAGCGGAATCGACCACAGCGTGTATTTCAAGAAGCCGTGGATGGCGGGCACGGGGTCGTCCATCGACGCAAAAAAGCTGCAGAACACCGCTGCCATCATCACGGCGGCAGAGCCCATGGGCCAGCCGGTCAAGATCCAGAAAGCGCTGCACACACACACCGACAACACGGCCGCCAGGGCCGACAGCACGGCCATGCCGCGGTCGCGGTGCATGGCTTCTTTGCCCAGTGTTTCCATGCGGCTGGACGGTTGCAGCCGGCCGCTCAGGCCGGCGTCGACCTCGCTGCGCAGGGCCAGGCTGCTTTGCCAGCCGGAGACCAACTCTTCCAGCCGTTCGGCCAAGGCCAGGCGCAGTGCACGCGACCAGGGGGACAAGGCCAGACCTTGGGCAGCACCGGCGCGTCGAATCGCCTCGCGCAGGGCGGCCACGTCTTGAGCGGCCTGCGGGCCGGTGGCGTCAAGCGTCTGCAGCCACTGGGCGACCTGGCCAAGCACGGCCGCCACATCGGGTGCCAATGCGCCTTCGGCCTGTTGCAAGGCGGCCAAGCGGTCTTCCACCGCCGAGAGTGCGGGGGTGAGCGCGGCAATGCGGTCCTGCACGCCACGCACCGCGCCTACGGTCCAGCGGAAGTGGGTGGTGTCGAACGGAATGTGCGTGGACAGCAGGCGCAGCTGTGTGATGTCGGCGGCGACGCGGCGCCGGTCGGCGCTGAGGGTGCCGGCGTTGGCGCTGGCCGTGGTGGGTTGCACCAGATCGAGCAGCCATTTGCGTGCGTCGCCCAGGCTGCGGTCAAGCAGGCCGAGCACCGATGGGCCCACACTGACGGGCAGCACCAGGCTGTGCACGACGGTCGCCGCCAGAATGCCCAGGCCTATCTCTTCCACGCGCGCAATGCCGGTGTCGAACATTTGCAGCGGGTTGTCCACCGCCGGAAAGCCCACGAGTGCGGCGGTGTAGCCCGCCAGCATGAACACATAGGAACGTGGCGTGCGGTCCTGCAGCGAGAAGTAGAGACACACGCCCAGCCACAGCGCGAGGGCCAGCGTGAGCAGTTCGGGCGCATTCGACATGGCTGGCACCAGCATCACGGCGGCGACACAGCCGAGCAGGGTGCCCATGAAACGAAACAGGGCTTTGGAGCGCACCGCTCCGGCCAGGGGGCTGGCCACCACATAGGTGGTCATCAGCGCCCAGAACGGCCGCGGCTGGCCCATGCGGCTGGCCGCATACATGGCCAGCATCGCAGCGGCAAAGGCCTTGATGGAGAAGATGGCTTCGGCGCGGCTGAAGCGCGGCAGCGCGAAGTGCATGGCCGCCAGCTTCATGCTGCGCCATCCTTGCGGCTGCCCACGGCATCCATGGGCGCCAAGCTGCTGGGCGCACAACCCAGGCGCTCACGCAGTTGCGTGAACACACGCAAACAGGTCTCCAGATCTTCGTCGGCAATGCCCTGGTAGAGCAGCGTGCGCATGTCGGTCAGGGCCGATTCAATCTGCGCGGCAGCCTGGGCGCCAGAAGCGGTGAGGTGCAGGGTTTTGGCGCGTCGGTCGGCCGGGTCTTCGCGGCGGTCTATGAAGCCCATTTGCTGCAGTTGGTCAACCGAGCGCGCCAACGACGGCCCCTCTATGTTCAGCAGGTCGGCCAGCACACCCTGGCGCAGACCGTCGCCCTGGCGGCCAATCATCACCAGCGGCCAAGCCAGTGCTTGCGACAGCCCCATATGCGCCACCGCCTGGTTGGCAATGGCGCGGTAGCTGCGCTCCAGCACGGGCAGGGACACACCCAGTGTCATCATCACCGACTCCCGGCGTGTACGTTGTGCGCCCGTTTGGCGTTTAGTGACCATTTCATGCCTTTGATATTAGATAGCAAGCTTGCTAATATTGTAGATGAGCTTTGAAATTTTTGCTGGTGGCGCTTGCTTCAGGGGTAAAAGGGCGCTGTTGCTTGAGAGGAGATGCCTATGCACAGGAGCAAATTGGCCGGTTTCATCATCGACTGCGAAACCGGCGATGTGGCTGGCGCTGCGGCGTTTTGGAGTGCCGCCTTGGGGATGCGGGCCAACCCGCCCGAGGGCGCTTACGCCGCGCTGAACGACGGCCAGCACGGTTTGAACATCGAGGTGCAAGCTGTGGACCACCCGAGCCGCGTGCACCTGGACATTGAAACCGACGATGTGGCGGCGGAAGTGTTGCGGCTGGAGGCGCTGGGCGCGACGCGCGTGAAGCCCGTCAAAACCTGGTGGGTGATGCAGGCCCCCACGGGCCACCGGTTTTGTGTGGTGCGGGTGCAGAGCGCCAACTTTGCGGCCTTGGCCACCGCGTGGCCTTGAGGCGCGTGAAGTGTGTGAAGCGCGTGGAGCGTTCTAAATAGGTCGCCCGGCGCTCAAACCGCCATCGGCGCCGTCAGCGGTGCATGGTGTTGGTAGCCTTCCAGCGCGAAGTCACTGGGCTCCACTTTCTCCAGCCATTCTGGGGCGTAGACACCGGTTTCGGCGTAGCTTGGAATACGCGAGTTCAGCACCAGTTGTGGCGCGGCAAAGGGCTCGCGCTTCAACTGCTCCTGCAACATGTCGACGTGGTTTTCGTAAATGTGGGCGTCACCAATGAAGTAGGTGAACCAGCGCGGCTTGTAGCCCGTGAGGCGCGCCACCAGGTGTAACAGCGCGCCACCTTCGGTCAGGTTGAAGGGTGTGCCCAGGCCCACGTCGTTGCTGCGGATATACAGGCACAAGGAGATTTCGCCCTTGGCCTTGTTGACCAGGAACTGGTACAGCAAATGGCATGGCGGCAAGGCCATTTCTTCCAGTTGCGCCCAGTTCCAGCCGTGGAAGATGATGCGTCGGCTGCCAGGGTCCTGGATGATGGTGTCCAGACATTGGCGCAATTGGTCTATGGCCTTGTACAGCAGCACTTGGGCGCCAGCACCGTTCGGGTCTTCAAAGGATGAGATCAACTGGTAGCCGCGTGCCAGAGCGTCCTGGATCTGCGCCGTGGCATCCGCCTGCAGCACTTTGTAGGCCGGCCAGTCGCGCCACTGCACGCCGTAGACCGGGCCCAGATCGTCGGCGCCCAGGCGGTAGGGGTTGGCCAGCCATTGCTGGTTCTCGTTGGCGTTCTGGTCCCATACCTTGCAGCCCAGCGCACGGAACTCGGCAGCATTACGTGAGGCCCGCAGAAAGCCCACCATTTCACCCACGGCCGACTTGAAGGCCAGTTTTTTGGTGGTGACGGCGGGGAAACCTTGTTGCAGATCAAAACGCATCATCGCGCCGGGCAAGCTGAGTGTGCGCACGCCGGTGCGGTTTTCTTGCCAACTGCCGTTGTCGAAGATGTTCTGGACGAGGTCGAGGTACTGTTTCATGAGGGCGCTTTCTGCTGGAGCGGTATCGTAAGGCAGGCGGGATAACTTGGCTCAGGCTATGTTTTTGGCCATGAAGACACTCAGCGGATCATCCGGGTAGTCGCCGAACGGGCCGCGCCGTACAAAACCCGAGCGTTCATACAAACCTATGGCTTCGGGTTGGCGTATGCCGGTTTCCAGCATCACCTGGCTGCAGCCTCTGGCCAGGGCCTGGGCTTGCAGAAATTCCAGAATGCCTTGTGCCAGGCCCTGGCCGCGGTGTGCAGGCTGGACAAACATGCGTTTGAGTTCACCAAAGTCTTCACCCAGGACGATGGCGCCACAGGCCACAGCCTGACCGGCATCGTCGCGCGCCACGGCAAACAGCACGTTGGGCTGCACCAGCGCTGCGATCGGAATGCCGTAGTGGCACTCTGGCGGGTAGAGTGGTTTTTGGTGTGCATCAAGGGCTTCGACGAGGCGCACCACGTCGGCTTGGTCGGCGGGTTCAAGTTGGATGGGCATTGCACGGAAGAAACTGGCCACCTGCGCCAAGCACCGGTCCCAAGAATATTTTGAAAACCATAGCTGCTCGCGCAAGCGGGATGAGCGGAAACGTCGGATTTTTGCCGGGACCAGATGAGGCCCTGCGCATTGATTTTCGCAGCTTGGCGCAAAGCCCTGTCAGCCGGGCCGGTCGGCCGATTCAGTCGTGGGCGGCAGCACCGAAGCGGTAACTCGATACCACCAGGCCGCCCATGAATGCCTGCTCGTGGTAGACGCGTGTACCCGCTTCGGTCTCCGCGGCACCCACGGCAACCATCAGCGGGATCAAATGCTCCTCGCGTGGATGTGCCACACGTGCGGCCGGCGCAGCGGCCCAGTCGCAGAGTTTGCGCGCGCGCTCTGCTGCCGTGCCGCTCACCACCGTGTCGTCCAGCCAGTCGTCAAACATTTTCGACACACCATGCGCCTGCGGGCCGAAGTTGCGCAGGTTGTGGTAGCTCAGGCCGCTGCCAATGATGAGCACATCTTCGTCGCGTAGTGGTGCCAGCGCACGGCCCAGCGCGATGTGCTCGGCGGGATCCAGGCCGCGGCGCAGTGAAAGCTGAACCATGGGCACGTCTGCATGGGGGTAGATGGCCGCCATCGGTGAGAAGGCGCCGTGGTCGAAGCCGCGCTCGGCATCGGCGGCCGCAGGCAGGCCGGCGGCTTCTATCAGCTGCTGGACCCGCAGCGCCACTTGCGGTGCTCCCGGGGCGCTGTAGTGCACCTGGTAGGTGTGCGGCGGAAAGCCGCCATAGTCATAAAGCATGGGCGGCTGGGGATGGGTCTGCACCGTGAAGGCCGGGGCTTCCCAATGGGCCGACACCATCAGAATGGCGCGGGGCTTGCGGCCGATTTGACGCGGCATGTCCGCCAGCGCGGCCTCCAGCTGGTCATAGCGGTTTCCCATTTCTTCTTTCATCCAGGGCCAGGGGCCGCCGCCATGCGAGATGAAGTAGGTCGGAAGCCGTGCGTTAGAAGAGGGGCTCAAGGTGGCTTCTCCGGTATAGCGAATATGAGGGGCGGTGTTTTTGGAGGATGCCCTGCGGCAGCAGACGGCAGGGGCAACACGCATAGTCTACGAGTGCGCGGCACAAAACGGGTGTCGGCCCAACGATGTAGCCGGCGGGGTGTGCCTGACGATTACCCAGGGAAAACACCAAGTCCCGCAGTCTGTTCGCCAAGTATCAGGATCATGTGCAAAAATGATAGCTTATTACGTATGCTGAATATGCGCTGGAATCATTTTTTTCATGTGTTTCCAAAGCCCCAGCCAAGGGATTGTGGTGTGTAGGCAAAAACCGCTTGTAGCGTCTCCAGCCTCTAAACTCAGCTGCGTTGATTCCTGTTCCAACAAAAGGTTTTGATGCCCCTGACCCCATCTGCCTCCGTTTTGCCGCTAGACCCCGAAGGCATACTGGCCTATGCCGCGCGGTCGATGTTCCATCTGTTTTCCAGCATCAGCCAAGGCATGTTCCTGGTGGACCGCAGTGGGCGCATCGTGTGGGTGAACGAGGGCTACAAACGCTTTCTGCCCGCCTTGGGTGTGGCGTCGGCCGACGAGTTTGTCGGCCGCATGGTCGAGGATGTGATTCCGAACACACAAATGCGCGAGGTGCTGGAAACCGGCCAGCCCATCCTGGTCGACCTTTTGACCAACCGTGCTGGCACCTTTGTGGTCAGCCGTATTCCGCTGCATGCCGAACAGGCGGCCACGGCCAATGGGGGATTGGGCGAGGTGATTGGTGCGATTGGCATCGTTTTGTTCGACCACCCGGAAACCACACTCAAGCCACTGATCAGCAAGTTCGCCATGTTGCAGCGCGATCTGGATGACGCGCGTCGCGAACTTGCCGCGCAGCGTGCCCATGCGCTGCTGCAAACCTCGCCGGACGGCCAGCGCCGCGCGAAGTACAGCTTTGCCAGCTTTATCGGCAGCAGCCCGGCCGCGGTCGACGTGAAGCGGCATGCGCGGCGCGCCGCACGTTTGTCCAGCCCGGTGTTGCTGCTGGGCGAGACCGGCACCGGCAAGGAGTTGCTGGCGCACGCCATCCATGCGGCCTCGGCGCGCGCGGCTGGGCCTTTTGTGAGCATCAACATCGCTGCCGTTCCCGACACTTTGCTGGAGGCCGAGTTCTTTGGCGTGGCGCCAGGCGCCTACACCGGCGCCGACCGGCGTGGGCGCGACGGCAAGTTCAAGCTGGCCGACGGCGGCACTTTGTTTCTCGATGAAATCGGCGATATGCCGCTGAGCCTGCAGGCCAAATTGCTGCGCGCACTGCAAGAAGGCGAGATCGAGCCGCTGGGTTCCAACAAACTGGTGGGCTTTGATGCGCGTGTGATAGCGGCCACTTCGCGCGACCTGTCTGCGCTGGTACGCGAAGGGCGCTTTCGCGAAGACCTTTATTACCGCCTGAACGTGTTGCCGCTGCGTGTGCCGCCGCTGCGCGAGCGCCGCAGCGACATTGCCGCGCTGGTCGAAGCGCTGGGTGAAGACGTGGCGCAACGCAGCGGCGAAACCCCGCCCGAGTTGATGCCCGATGCGCTGGCCCTGCTCGGAGCGCAGCACTGGCGTGGCAACATCCGCGAGCTGCGCAACGTGCTGGAGCAGTTGTCCATGCGCAGCGATTCCGCGCGTATCGACGCCAACGAGGTCAAGCGGGTGCTGGGGGAAACCGGCCTGGAGAAAATCGACGCCCTCAAGAGCGCCGAACCGGCTGCCGCAGATGGCGAGACCGTCAAATTGCTCCGACCGCTATCGCAGCAGATCGCCGAATTGGAGCAGCGGGCGATTGCGGCGGCCATGGCCTCGACCAGCGGCAACAAGCTGGCGGCCGCGCGCCTGCTCGGCATTTCACGTGCAACGCTCTACGACCGCATGGGCTGAGGCGCAAACAAAAAAAAGGCTACGGATGCCCGTAGCCCCTTGGCGAATACTGACTGGTACGTGTTCAGTTGATCTCGAGTTTGGTGATCTTCGAGCCGGACACTGACACACCCGCTTCAAGGCCGCCGTTGGTCATCACAAAGCTCACCACGGGTTGGCGCATGGATTGTGTGTCCACCGAACCATTGGCGCCCACGGTGGCGACCGCTACCGTGGCATCAACGCCTGCGGTCCAGCCCTTGCTGTTGCGGAAGCTGGCCAGGGCTTCCTGGGTGTTGAACAGATAGATCACGGCCTTGGATTGTGCGCCGGCCTGGAAGCCGATGGAGCCGCTAGACGTGCTGTAGTAGCTGTCGGTCTTGCCGTCTATGAGCATGGAGCCCTTGCCGTAGTCAGCACCGACCACAAAGCTGGCGCCCACCACCGAAGGGAAGACCAGCACACCAGCGGCCTTGCTGGCCATTTCGCGCGAGCCGGTCACCGAGGCGTAGAACTTGGAAAGTGTGGCTTGGACGTTGGCATCAATCGCCGAGCGCGACGACATGCTATTGGCCTTGTCGGTGCTGCCGGTGGTTGTGCAGCCGGTGAATGCGATGCTCAGAACGGCCACCGCGGCTATGGAGGTCAAAGTGCGGAACTTGGATGTTTGCATACGGATTTTCCTTGAGTGTTTGAATCACCAGGGGACACGCTGGGCCGGATGCCGCTTCTCGCAATCACGATGTTGGCTCAGGCTACGTATGAATTTGTAGGTAAGACGTATCGTTATGCAGCAGTTGCAAGCAAACGCTAGCCCATTCTGTGACAGGGCTGATGCAGCTGACCTAGTTGTAAACCCTGTTTGCACAACAGACTTGTGTATGAAATTTAGTCAAATAATTTGTCTTAAATTTAGACAAATTATGGGCGTACTGTGCGTTTGTGTTAGAAAACCGTGCCAGTTCACCTGGCATGGACTGTGCATAAATCAACCATCACTATAAGTAAGGAGACAAAACATGCAACGTCGTTGCTTCGCCCTGCGCTTGCCGGCGCACGCCGCCATCGCCGCTACCGCTGCCTTGCTGACCACGGCGGGCCTCTTGATACCCGCCGGTTCCGCCCTGGCGCAATCTGGCGAAATCAAGATTGCCCACGTCTACAGCAAGACCGGCCCACTCGAAGCCTATGGCAAGCAGACCCAGGTGGGCTTGATCATGGGCCTGCAATACGCCACCGGCGGCAGCATGACGGTCAACGGCAAGAAGCTGGTGGTGATAGAGAAGGACGACCAAGGCAAGCCCGATCTCGGCAAGAGCCTGCTGGCCGCAGCTTACTCGGACGACAAGGCCGATATCGCGGTCGGACCGTCGTCGTCGGGCGTGGCCCTGGCCATGTTGCCGGTGGCCGAAGAATACAAAAAGATCCTGCTGGTGGAGCCCGCCGTGGCCGACGCCATCACCGGCGACAAGTGGAACAAATACATCTTCCGCACTGGCCGCAACAGCAGCCAGGACGCCATCAGCAATGCCGTGGCGCTGGACAAACCCGGCGTCACCATTGCCACGCTGGCGCAAGACTACGCCTTTGGCCGCGATGGCGTGAAGGCGTTCAAAGACGCGGTCAAGCAAGCCAAGATCGTGCACGAGGAATACCTGCCCGCCAACACCACAGACTTCACCGCTGGTGGCCAGCGGCTGATTGAAAAGCTCAAGGACGTGCCGGGCAAAAAGGTGATCTTCATCATCTGGGCCGGCGCCGGCAACCCATTCAAAATTGCCGACCAGGACCTGAAGCGCTACGGCATAGAGATCGCCACCGGCGGCAACATCCTGCCGGCCATGGCCAGCTACAAAAACTTCCCCGGCATGGAAGGCGCCACGTATTACTACTTCGGTATTCCCAAGAACCCGGTGAACGAAGCCATGGTGGCGGCGCACTACAAAGAGTTCAAAACGCCGCCGGACTTCTTCACCGCCGGTGGTTTCTCTGCCGCCATGGCCTTGGTGACCGCGCTGAAAAAGACCAACGGCGAGACCGGCACCAACAAACTCATCAGCGCCATGGAGGGCATGAGCTTCGACACACCCAAGGGCAAGATGACCTTCCGCAAGGAAGACCACCAGGCCATGCAGAGCATGTACCACTTCAAGATCAAGGTGGACCCGGCGTTTGCCTGGGGCGTGCCAGAGCTGGTGCGCGAGATCAAGCCTGAAGAGATGACCGTTCCGATTCGGAATACGCGCTAAAGCGCTCCCCCGTTTCGCGCTCACTGCGTGTGCGCGCATACCCCCCAAAGGGGGCGCACCCAGCGGCCCGGCAAAGCCGGTTCCGCGGGCGCCCCAAATTGGCTCGTTTGCCGATGGGGCCATGTACGGCCCCTCGCTTTTCTTTATTCGAGGCCCGATGCTAGAAACCCAAGAACTCACGATCCGATTTGGTGGCCACGTGGCCGTCAACGCGGTGTCGTGCCGCTTTGAGCCCGGCACCCTCACGGCCATCGTGGGGCCCAATGGTGCGGGCAAAACCACTTACTTCAACCTGATTTCGGGGCAGTTACGCGCCAGTGCTGGCCGTGTGACGCTGGGCGGCAAAGACTTGACGAACCTGCCCGTATCGGCGCGTACCCACGCCGGCCTGGGTCGTGCGTTTCAGCTCACCAATTTGTTCCCTAACCTCAGTGTGTTGGAGAACGTGCGCCTGGCCGTGCAGGCCACGCAAGAGGGCAAGCACCGCCGGGGCCTGAACCTGTGGAGCATCTGGAGCGACCACCGCGCGTTGACCGAACGTGCCCAGGCTTTGCTGCAAACCGTGGCCATGGTGGACCGGCAACACATGCCCGTGGCCAGCCTGCCGCATGGCGATCAGCGCAAGCTCGAAGTGGCCTTGCTGATGGCACTGGAGCCGCAGGTCTACATGTTTGACGAGCCCACGGCCGGCATGAGCCATGACGAGGCGCCGGTGATCCTGAACCTGATCCGCGAGTTGAAAAAAGACAAAAGCAAGATCATCCTGTTGGTGGAGCACAAGATGGACGTGGTGCGTGAACTGGCCGACCGCATCATCGTGCTGACCAACGGCACGCTGGTGGCCGATGGCGCACCCGCCGAGGTGATCGCCTCGCCCGTGGTGCAAGAGGCCTATCTTGGTGTGGCCAAGGACAAGGAACCCGCATGAGCACGCCAAACTTGCTTGAACTCAAAGGCGTGCACACCCACATCGGCGCCTACCACATCCTGCACGGCGTGGACCTCGCCGTGCCCAAGGGCCAGCTCACCATGCTGCTTGGGCGCAACGGCGCGGGCAAGACCACCACGCTGCGCACGGTGATGGGCCTGTGGCATGCCTCGCAGGGCAGCATCCAGTTTGCGGGCCGAGACATCACCAAGCTGAATACACCCGATATCGCGAGTTTGAATATCGCCTACGTGCCCGAGAACATGGGCATTTTTTCTGACCTCACGGTCAAAGAAAACCTGCTGCTCGCCGCGCGTGGCGCACGCAACGCGGCGCAGATGGATGCGACGCGGCTGGAGTGGATCTTCAAGCTGTTCCCGGCGGTGGAGAAATTCTGGAACAACCCCGCCGGCAAACTTTCGGGCGGGCAGAAACAAATGGTGGCGGTGGCGCGTGCGATTGTGGAACCACGCGAATTGCTCATCGTCGACGAGCCGAGCAAGGGCCTGGCCCCGGCCATCATCGACAACATGATCGATGCGTTTCGCCAGCTCATGGCGGGCGGCACGACGATCCTGCTGGTCGAGCAAAACATCAACTTCGCCAAACGCCTGGGCGACCATGTGGCGGTGATGGACAACGGCCGCGTGGTGCATGCCGGACGCATGGCCGCACTGGCCGAAGACGAAGCGCTGCAACGTTCCTTGCTGGGATTGGCCTTATGAGTGAGAGCAAAGTTTTGACCCCGATAGCCACAGCTTCCCGAAAAAGCCGCATCGCCCCCGACTTCGACTGGAAGCCGCTGGCCCTGGTGCCCGCACTCGCGCTGCTGGTGTTGCCCTTCATAGGCTCGGGCGCCACCTGGCTCACGCTCACCATGGCGGGCCTGGCCATGGGCATGATCATCTTCATCATTGCCTCGGGCCTGACGCTGGTGTTCGGCCTGATGGACGTGCTGAATTTCGGCCATGGTGTGTTCATCGCCCTGGGCGCGTTTGTGGCCACCAGCGTGCTCGGCACCATGGGTGACTGGACCGGCTCCGACAACCTTTGGAAGAACCTGCTCGCGGTATTGCCCGCCATGCTGGTGGCCATGGCCGTCGCGGGTGCGCTGGGGCTGGCGTTTGAGCGCTTCATCGTGCGGCCGGTATATGGCCAGCACCTGAAGCAGATTCTCATCACCATGGGCGGCATGATCATTGGTGAAGAGTTGATCAAGGTGATCTGGGGGCCGCAGCAAATCCCGCTGCCATTGCCGCAAGGCCTGCGTGGTGCATTGTTGATGGGGGACGCCGCCATCGAGAAATACCGCCTAGTGGCGGTGGTCGTGGGCCTGCTGGTGTTCGCCGTGCTGGCCTGGACACTCACACGCACCAAGCTGGGTTTGTTGATACGCGCCGGTGTGCAAGACCGTGAAATGGTCGAGTCGCTGGGCTACCGCATCTCGCGCCTGTTTGTCGGCGTGTTTGTGGCGGGCAGTGCCCTCGCCGGTTTGGGCGGTGTGATGTGGGGCCTGTACCAACAAAACGTGGTGCCGCAGATGGGGGCGCAGGTCAACGTGTTGATCTTCATCGTCATCATCATTGGCGGGCTGGGCTCCACGGGTGGGGCACTGATAGGGGCGCTGCTGGTGGGCCTGATGGCCAACTACACCGGCTTCCTGGTTCCGAAGCTGGCGCTTTTCTCCAATATCGCACTGATGGTGGCCGTGCTGCTGTGGCGGCCACAAGGTGTGTATCCCGTGACCAACCGTTGACGCCATGCTGAACCGAATCCTTTCAAACGATATGCCGCGCAGCAAGCTGCTGGCCGTGCTGTTGGTCGCCGTATTCCTGGGCTTGGCGCTGGCGCCGTTTCTGTTTCCTGGCGTGAAAGCGCTGTCCGTTGCCGCCAAGGTGCTGGTGTTTGTGGTGCTGGTCGCGAGCTTTGATTTGCTGCTGGGCTACACCGGCATTGTGAGTTTTGCGCACACCATGTTTTTTGGCATTGGCGCCTACGGTATCGCCATCGCCACCACACGCATGGGCCCCACCTGGAGCGCGCTGCTGGCAGGGCTGCTGGGGGCCCTGGCGGTGTCGCTGCTGTTGTCGCTGGTGATTGGCCTGTTCTCGTTGCGCGTGCGTGCCATCTTCTTCGCCATGATCACCTTGGCGGTGGCGGCAGCCTTCCAGACACTGGCCTCGCAGCTGTCCGAGCTCACCGGGGGTGAGGACGGTTTGAGCTTCAAGGTTCCGCAATGGTTGTCGCCTAGCTTTGAATTTGCCGACGAGCCGTTTCTGGGCGTGTCGCTTGATGGACGCCTGCTTTGTTACTACCTGCTGTTCGTCGTGGCCGTGGTGTTGCTGCTGGCGCTGCTGCGCATTGTCAACTCGCCGTTTGGCCGTGTGCTGCAAGCCATACGCGAAAACGAGTTCAGGGCCGAGGCCATTGGTTACCGCGTGGTGGTGTACCGCACCACGTCGAGTGTGTTGTCGGCCATGTTCGCCTGCTGCGCTGGTGCGATGCTGGCGCTTTGGCTGCGCTACAACGGGCCCGACACCTCGCTGTCGTTTGAAATCATGATGGACGTATTGCTCATCGTGGTGATAGGCGGCATGGGCACGGTTTATGGCGCGGCCATTGGCGCGGTGCTGTTTCTGGTCGCGCAAAGCTATCTTCAAGACCTGTTGCGCCTGGCCCAGGAGGCCACCAGCGCCATACCTCTGCTCAGCGCGCTGCTGTCGCCCGACCGTTGGCTGTTGTGGCTGGGCGTGTTGTTCGTGTTGTCCGTTTATTACTTCCCCACCGGTGTGGTGGGGCGGTTACGTGCGAGTGCCGCACGATAGGTTTTTTGCTTGATCTGTGTTGTTCCCGTGTTGAGTAGATAACGATGACCTAGGAGACAAGACCATGACGAAACCTGTGAATCTGTGGCCTGCGGTGTTGGCGGGCGCGGTGCTGACCGCCTGTGGTGGCGGCGGCGGCAGTGGCTTGAATGCCAGCCGCATCAACGCCAAACCGACGTATCTGGGGGCAGTGTCGGCCAAGAGTTATGACGGCGCCAGCGACGACCTGTTGACCGCAGGCTTGGGCAAGACCGGCTTGGGCTCGGCCGTGGCGCCGACCTATGCCAATGCGTTGGCGCCCACCGCTGCAGAGTTGCGCCGCGCCGCCATCTACAACAACTACCGCGCCTTGCTCGACATGACGGCTGCCGGTGGCTACGGCACGCTGTACGGGCCGAACGTGGATGTGGCGGGCAAGGTGACGGAAGGAGAGGGCCGCATCGCTGGCACCGAATACCTGGCCTTTGCCGACGACGGCACAGGGCGCCAGAACGTCACGCTGATGGTGCAGGTGCCGGCCAGTTTCGACAAGGGCAAGGCCTGCATCATCACCGCCACGGCCTCGGGTTCGCGCGGCGTCTACGGCGGCATTTCTACTGGCGAATGGGGCTTGAAACGCGGCTGTGCCGTGGCCTACACCGACAAGGGCACGGGTGCCGCGCCGCACGACCTGCAGAACGACAGCGTGCCCTTGATCGACGGCACACGCACCAGTGCTGCAGCGGCTGGCAAGAGTGCCGCGTTCAACGCCAACCTCACGGCCAGCGAGCTCAGCGCCTTCAATGCCGCCACGCCGAATCGCTTTGCCTTCAAACACGCACACTCCGGGCAGAACCCCGAAAAGGACTGGGGCAACAGCACACTCAAAGCCGTGGAATTTGCCTACTACGTGCTGAACGAACAGTTTGGCCAGGTGGATGACAAGACCGGGCAAAAGCTCAAGACGCTGGACTCCGACAACACCATCGTCATCGCCTCCAGCATCTCCAACGGTGGTGGTGCCGCGATTGCCGCCGCCGAGCAGGACAGCAAAGGTTTGATCCGCGCCGTGGTGGTATCCGAGCCCGCAGTCGAGCTGCCGGCCAACCCCGGCGTGACCGTGACACGCGGCAGCAGCCTGCTGCCGGTGGTGGGCAAAACGCTGATGGACTACACCAGCTTTGCCAACGTCTACCAGCCGTGCGCGGCGTTGGCGGCTTCGTTGACCGGTGCGCCGTATGCGGCCAGTTATGCCGCCGGTTTTGCGGCGCTGGCTTTTCCGGTGGCGCCCAATCGTTGTGCCGCCTTGCGCACCGCTGGGCTGCTCAGCAGTACCGGCACTGCAGCCCAGGCCGAAGAGGCTTTGCAGAAGCTGCGTGACTACGGCTGGGAGCCCGAGTCGAGTGTGCTGCATCCGTCGCTGATTGCGTTTGAAGTGGCACCTGCGGTGACCGTGACCTTTGCGAATGCGCTGGCGCGCAGCAGTGTCAAAGACAACCTCTGCGGCTACAGCTTTGCCGCCGCCACCGGCACTGGCGCGGTGACCACCTTGGCGCCGGCTGCGTTGGCCAGCATGTTCGCCACGGGCAACGGTGTGCCACCGGCCGTGGGCGTGCAACTCATCAACAACAACGCGCTGGGCGCTGCGACGCGCGACTTCCTGTCGCTCAACCCATCGGGTGTGCCGGATTGGAACACCGCTGGCGCCTTGTGTTTGCGTGGCTTGGTCGGTGGCAGCGACGCGGTGGCACTGAAACTGCAGGCCGGTGTGAACGAGACGCGGCGCAGTGGCAACCTGCAGGGCAAACCCGCCATCATTGTGCATGGCCGGTCGGATGCCTTGCTGCCGGTCAACCACACCTCGCGCCCCTACACCGCACTCAACCGCCTGGTCGAGGGCAGCAGCAGCCGCCTGAGTTATCTGGAGGTCACCAACGCGCAGCACTTTGACAGCTTTATCGGTCTGCCCAGTGTGTTGCCGGGTTATGACAGCCGCTATGTGCCGCTGCACGTGTACCTGAACCGCGCGCTGGACGCGATGTACGCACACCTGACCCAGGGCGCGGCCTTGCCCGCCAGCCAGGTGGTGCGCACCGTGCCACGTGGCGGCACTCCCGGCAGTGCACCAGCCATCAGCGCGACCAACGTCCCCGCTTGGTTGACCACGCCCGTGGCCGCCGACCGCATCACGCTCAGCGCAGGCGCCATCACGGTGCCGGACTGATTTCAACTTTCAACCAGGTTTTTGTCATGTTGCCCACCTCTCTCTACATCCCATGCGCGGGTTATGAAATCCACGTGACCGAATGGGGCGCGGCCGACGCCCCGGTGGTGGTGGCATGGCACGGCCTGGCGCGCACCGGGCGCGACATGGATGCTCTGGCCGAACATCTGGCGTCACGCTACCGCGTCATCTGCCCGGACACCTTGGGCCGTGGCTTGAGCCAATGGAGCAGGGCACCAGCCGTGGAATACACACTGGCGTTTTATGCCAAGTTGGCGGCCGATCTGTTTGAGCAACTGCAGATCGACAGTGCACATTGGATAGGTACCTCGATGGGCGGCGCCATTGGCACGGTGTGTGCGGCGGGCTTGCTGCAGCCGCAGCTTAAAACACGCATCCGCAGCCTGCTGCTGAACGACAACGCGCCCGAGCTGGCCGAAGCCGCACTGGCGCGCATTCGTGGTTATGCGGGTGCGCCGCCGGCGTTCGACACGGTGCAGGAACTGGAAGCGTTTTTCCGCGTGGTCTACAAGCCTTATGGCTGGCTCAGCGACACCCAGTGGCGCCTGCTCACCGAGTCGTCCACGCGGCGTTTGCCCGATGGCCGCGTGACGCCGCACTACGACCCGGCGATGGTGCAGCAGTTCACCCACCACAGCAATGATTACCTGATCTGGGACCACTACGATGCCTTGGCGCTGCCGCTGCTGTGTTTGCGCGGGGCCGAGTCGGACTTGGTGTTGCCCGAGGTGACGGCCAGGATGCTTACGCGTGGGCCCGGGGCCAAGGGCCTGGCGCAGGTGGTCGAGGTGGCAGGCTGTGGGCATGCGCCAGCACTCAACGTGCCGGAGCAGTTTGCGCTGGTGACGGACTTTCTGATGCAGGTGGAGTCTGCTGAAGCTGGGGCTGCTTAGTGCCTTGGGATTATTGATTTACGCCGCTGGCCGGGGGGCGCCCCTGTTTCGCCTGATGGGCGAGTAACTTTTCTTGTGCGTACAAGAAAAGTCACCAAAAGAAAACGCCCCTACTGCCGGCGTCCCTTCGCTGCGCGAAGGGCAACCTGCGGTGCGCGGGTTCAACGGGGTCTGGCGCAACTCGCTGCGCTCAGACATGCCCCAGCCCTGATCCGTTGAACCCTGTGCTCCTCGGCACCGGCAGAAGGGGGATTGGTCCGGCTCGCTGCGCATCGCCAGAAAAAAGGGCCGAGCGCAGCGATGGCTCGTGTTGGTTTTCATTTCCCCTTCTAGCTGCGCCTGCGATGGGTGATGTGGGCGGGATCAGGGCTGGGGCATGTCTGAGCGCAGCGAGTTGTGCCAGACCCCCGGCCACTTCGCCCAGCGCAGGTTGCCCGTAGCGCAGCGGAGGGTCGCAGATAGTGGGGTCGCCTTTTCTTGCTGACTTCTTTTGGCGAAGCAAAAGAAGTCAGTCGCCCGCCGGGGCGAGACCCGGCCGACAGCGCCAATGACCGTCCCAGGCTTAAACCTCCAGCACCCGCCCCGGATTCAAGATGTTCTGCGGATCGAGCGCGCCCTTGATCGCGCGCATCATCCCAAGTGCTACCGGCGACTTGTGCTTCAACAGCTTGTGCCGCTTGAGTTCGCCCACGCCATGCTCTGCAGAAATGGAACCGTCAAACGCCTGTACGGCGTCGTAGACGATGGTGTTCACGTTCTCTTCCTGCTCGCGCAAAAACACCTTGGCATCGCCCTCGGCGGGCGCTTGGATGTTGTAGTGCAGGTTGCCATCGCCCAAATGGCCGAAGTTGACAAAGCGCACCCCGGGAATGGCCGCCGACAAAGCCGCATCGGTGTGCCGCACAAACTCGGGAATGCGCGACACCGGAATGGAGATGTCGTGTTTGATGTTCAAGCCTTCTTCGGCCTGCGCGAGGGTGATGCTCTCGCGGATGTGCCACAGGTTGTGCGCCTGGGTCAGGTTCTCGGCCACCACGGCGTCAGTGACCACGCCTTGCTCCAGCGCGGATTCGAGCAACTGTTCGAAGCGGCTGCGCGCGTGGTCTTCCGATTCGCTGTCGGAGTTTTCCAGCAGCACACACCAGGGTGTGTCCTTCCACAGTGGCGTGCGTAACTGTGGATAGTGCTTGTCGACCAGGCTCAGCGCAAACTGCGCCATCACTTCAAAACCGGTGAGGCCTGCGCCCAGTTGCTGGTGCGCCAGGCCCAGCAGCGTGACCGCATCTTCCAATGACGGCACGGCGGCCCAAGCCGTGAGCTGCGCGGCGGGCTTGGGGTACAGCTTCATGGTGGCGGCGGTGATGATGCCCAGCGTACCCTCGCTGCCGACAAACAGATCGCGCAGGTCGTAGCCGGTGTTGTCCTTGCGCAGGCCGGACAGGCCTTCCCAGATCTCGCCCTGCGCAGTGACCACTTCCAGGCCCAGGCAGAGTTCACGTGCATTGCCATAACGCACCACCTGTGTGCCGCCGGCGTTGGTCGCCAGGTTGCCGCCTATGGTGCAACTGCCCTCGGCGCCCAGGCTCAGCGGAAACAGAAAACCGGCGTTGTCGGCGGCGGTCTGCAGGTTTTGCAGCACACAACCGGCCTCCACGGTAATGGTCAGGTTGCCCGGGTCTACCTTGCGCACGGCGCTCATGCGCTGCAGGCTCAGCACCACCTGGCTGCCAGTGTTGTCGGGAATCGAGCCAACCACCAGGCCGGTGTTGCCGCCCTGCGGCACGAGTGTGACCTTGGCGGCCGCGCAGGCCTTGACCACGGCTGCCACCTGCTCGGTGCTGCCGGGGCGTACCACGGCCAGGGCCTTGCCGCGTGTGCGTTTGCGCCAGTCTTGTTCCCAGGCGCCCAGGTCGGCCTGCGGGTCGTCGTGCGTCAGCACATTGGCGGCGCCAACGATTTGGCGCAGGGTGTCTAAAAGAGCTGTCATGGTGAGAGGTCTGTAGAGAGGATTAAGGGGTGACCGTGGCGCTGGCTGCGGCGGCAGAGACTTTGGCGTTGTGTAGACGCAGGCGCACGTGCAGCGCGCAGGCGACAAACAAGGCCAGGCAGAGCAGCACTTCGAGCAAGGCCAGTCCGGCGCTCAGGCCCTGGTCGCTCCAGGCGCGCACCACACCTTCGGTGAAGTACAGCCAGATCAGCAGGCTGAGCCAGCGGTAGGTGTACATGCGGCTCTTCAGCAGGCCGGCCAAGGGTATGCACAGTGGTAGCACTTTCAGCGCCAACCACGAGCCACCGGGGCGTATGGGCGCGAGCCACAGCTCCCAGGCCAGGCCCAGCACGATCAGGCCCAGCAAGCTGGCCACGGCGACGTGGCGGGTCCAGGACACGGTGGTGTTCGCGGTGTTGTCGAGAGTGTTCATTGCGGTGGCATCATAGCGGCCATGTTTCAACCCCTGCGTCAAGGTTTGGCAAACCTGTCTTCCCGTGTCGAGCAAGTCTTCAAGGATCTGGCCGAGTTCCCGTGGCGCACCACGGCCCACACACTGCGTGAACGCTTTCGCGAAGACCAACTGGGCCTGACCGCCAGCAGCCTGACCTTCACCACTTCGCTGGCGCTGGTGCCGTTTTTCACGGTGGCACTGGCGGTGTTCACGGCCTTCCCCATGTTCAGCCAGGTGCAGCAGGTGTTGCAGCGCTGGCTGGTGCAAAGCCTGATACCGGACAGCATTGCGCGCCAGGTGTTGGGCTATTTGACGCAGTTCTCCTCCAAGGCCAGCAAGCTCGGCAGCGTCGGCCTGGCGGTGGTGCTGGTCACGGCTTTGGCGCTGATCTTGACGATTGACCGTACGCTCAACCGCATCTGGCGCGTGCGCCGGCCGCGCCCCCTGGGCCAGCGGGTGCTGATCTACTGGGCCGCCATCACCTTGGGGCCGCTGCTGCTCGGGGCCAGTCTGCTGTTGACCTCGTATGCGGTATCGGCATCGGGCAGCGTGGTCGGTAGCCTGGAAGACGGCGTCAAGCTGCTGCTGGGCGCCTTGCAGTTTGTCATTCTGTGCGCCAGCATGGCGGCGCTGTTCCACTACGTGCCGAATACCCGCGTGCGCTGGCGGCATGCGCTCACCGGTGGCGTGTTTGTCGCCATCGGCATAGACCTGGCCAAACGTGCACTGACCCTTTATGTGGCCTCCGTGCCCACCTACTCGGCGGTGTATGGGGCGTTCGCCACACTGCCCATCTTGCTGATCTGGATCTACACCGCCTGGGTGATTGTGCTGCTGGGGGCGGTGGTGGCGGCCTATCTGCCGAGCCTGACTTCGGGTGTGGGGCGGCGACCGAGTGCTTACGGTTGGCATTTCCAGTTGGCGCTGGAGACGCTGCAGCAGCTCCATGCTGCACGCCAGGCCGGAGAACATGGCCGCACCGGCACCCAGGTGGCGCAGGCCTTGGGGGTGGATCTGCTGCAATTGGAGACGGTGTTCCAGACCCTGGCCGTGCTCGACTGGGTGGGCAAGCTAGATGAGCTGGAAGATGGCACTGGCCCGAGCCAACATGAGCCACGCTACGTGTTGCTAGCCGATCTGGATACAACGCTGCTGGCTCCCCTGGCGGAACGCTTGTTGCTGGCCGACAGTCTGCGGCTCGAGAACTTATGGGAAAACAGCCGTTTGCGCACCATGTACCTGCGTGAGGTGCTCTGAATTTGCTAGCTTCAGTTGGCTTGGCTAGCGGAATTGGCCGGCGCCTTATGTAAGTCATGGCGCGAAAAAGGCGCGGTGCGCCCGGCCAATCCTACGGCCAATTCCGTCACCATGGTGTGGGTACGTGTGGGCGCCGCAAACCCCGGCATCAGCACCAGCCAGCCCGCGACGCCGAGCATCGCCCAGCGCCATTTGGCCGGGCGTTGTGGCAAGTGGCCCACGAGCCACAGCGTGCAACCGCTGGCCGCAGCCCCCAGCACAAAGCCGGCAATCACTTCAGACCACGAATGGGCATGCACCGCCACGCGGCTGCAGGCGATCAAGGCGGCCAGCAGGTAGCCCGCCAGCACCGGGAGCACCGGCAGCGCCAGCGGGCGCTGTGGGGGCTGGCGCCCGCTGGCGAGGGAGAACGCCAGTACCGGGTAGATGGCCGCCGAAAACATCGCATGGCCGGAGAAACCCGTGAAGTCCAGCGAGGCCAGGCCCAGGCCCCAGCCAATAAACATCAGCTTGGACATCGACGTGATGAGCGCCGCAATGCCCAGTGGCAGCAGCCATGCCAGGGCCAGGCGCCACGAACGGCCCACGGCCAGCATCCACAGCGCCAGGGCCGTGGCCACGGGCCACAGGATGCCGATTTCACCCAGGCGGGTGAACCACAAGATGCATTGGTACCAGGTCAGATCCATCGATGGATTTTACGAAGTGCCGGAAAACCCCCGCTATTTGCCGGCGCTGAGCAGAAAGGCTTTTAACGCCGCCAGGGTTTCATCGGGCGCTTCCGACATCTGGTGATGGCCTACCGGCAAGTGCTCGACCCGCACCGTTTTGCCGTTGGCGCGGGCGGTATCGACCAGGGCTTGTGCTGCCTTGGGCGGCGTCATCTGGTCCAGGGTGCCGAGCAGGAACAACACCGGGCACCTGATGGCGGAGACGGCTGCCTCGGCGCCTGCATAGTCGTTACACGCCTTAAAGCCGCGATGGAATACGTTCACCTTGCTGTTGCTCGCTATCACGCGCTTGCCCAGGGCCATGCTGGCGCCGTAAACCCAGGTGCCGGGGCCCAGCGCCGAAGGCGGGGCGGCCAGGGTGCTGCGTGAGAACACATTGATCATGGTGAGCGCCTTCAGGGGTTCGCTCAACGAAGACTCGAGCAACGCGGGTGAAACCTTCATGGGAGCGGCGGTGCCGATCAGCACCAGGTGGCTCACGCGGTCTTTTAAGCGTGCGGCGGCTTCCAGTGCAATGAGTGAGCCCCAGCTGTGGCCTACCAAAGCGGCGCGCTCTGCGCCCGCGGCGTCGAGCAGGGCCGAGATGAAATCGGCTGCAGCTTCGACGCTGGCCGGCGCGTCACCCGCGCTGCGGCAGTGGCCGGGCAGGTCGACCGCCAGCACGTTCCAACCGTGGTTGGCGAGGTAGCGGCTTTGCAGTATCCAAACGCTGTGGTCGTTGACCACGCCGTGTATGAACACCACCGTGGGCTTGGCGGCATCAAAGGTTTTGCCGGCGCTGTAGCAGAAGGTCTCGAACCCGTTGACGATGAGTTTCATGCGGCTTTCTCCGCGGCTTTGAGGGCGCGCTGCAGGTCGTCGATCAGGTCGTCGGCGTCTTCCAGGCCTATGCTCAGGCGAATCGTGCCCTGGGTGATGCCGGCGCCCGCCAAGGCCTCGTCAGTCATGCGGAAATGTGTGGTGCTGGCCGGGTGGATGACCAGGCTGCGGCAGTCGCCCACATTCGCCAGGTGGCTGAAGACCTTCAGCGTCTCTATGAACTTCTTGCCTTGTGCGCGGTTGCCTTGGAGGTCGAAGCTGAACACCGAGCCGGCGCCGCGCGGCAGCAGCTTTTGCGCGAGTTTGTGGCTGGTGTGGCTTTCCAGCAGCGGGTGGCCGACGCGGCTGACAAACGGCTGTTTGGCGAGGAACTCGACCACGCGCTGGGTGTTGCGCATGTGGCGCTCCATGCGCAGCGGCAGGGTCTCCACACCTTGCAGTATCAGCCAGGCCGTGTGCGGGCTCATGCAGGCGCCAAAGTCGCGCAGGCCTTCACGCCGGGCGCGCAGCAAAAAGGCGCCCACGGTGCTTTCTTCGCTGAACACCATATTGTGGAAACCGTCGTAGGCCTGGGTCAGTTCGCTGAAGCGGCCCTTGGTGCGCGGGCCTTCCCAGTCGAAACTGCCGCCGTCCACCACAATGCCGCCAATCACCGTGCCATGGCCCGAGAGGAACTTGGTGGCCGAGTGGTAGACCAGGTCCGCACCCAGGCTCAGCGGCTGCATCAGCCACGGCGAGGTGAGGGTGGAGTCGACCAGCAGCGGCACACCGGCTTCATGCGCGATCGCCGCAACGGTGGGAATGTCCAGCACGTCCAGCCCGGGGTTGCCCACGGTTTCGCCGAACAGCAGCTTGGTGTTGGGGCGTATGGCGGCACGCCAGCCGTCGATGTCGCCGGGTTTGACGAAGCTGGTTTCGATGCCAAAGCGCCGCATGGTGTAGTGCAGCAGGTTCTGCGAGCCGCCATACAGCGCGGTGCTGGCCACGATGTGTGATCCGGCGCCCATGAGTGTGGCCACGGTTAAATGTAATGCCGCCTGGCCGCTGGCCGTGGTGATGGCGCCAATGCCGCCTTCAAGCGCGGCGACGCGCTGCTCCAGCACGGCGTTGGTGGGGTTGCTGATGCGTGAATAGACGTGGCCCGCACGTTCCAGGTTGAACAGCGCGGCGGCGTGGTCACTGGACTCGAAAACAAACGAGGTGCTGAGATGGATGGGGACGGCACGGGCGCCCGTGGCCGGGTCGGGGGCGGCACCTGCGTGTAAGGCCAGGGTGTCGAATCCTGGGTCTGCATAACCGGGCATGGGTTTGTCTCCTCAGTTGTTGTCATCACGCTGTCACAGCGGGCCGCGATGGTGTTCAAATTGCGCCGAGTGTCACTCCCTGTTGCGCAATCTGCTTGAATCCGGCGGCTTCAGGGCGAAAACTGTTTATGGTCCGCTTATTGTGGGCTATATTGACTGGACCCCTTAGATTCGATAGCCCAGAGGAGACCCACCATGAAAGTCAGCGACATCCTGCGTGTGAAAGGCAACACGCTCTATACCGCCAGCCCGGATGAGCCTTTGGCCAATGCTGTGAACGTGATGGCCGAGAAAGACATTGGTTCGTTGGTGGTCATGGGCCACGGCGATCTGGTCGGCATGTTGACGTTCCGCGAAGTGATTCTGGCCATCGTGAAAAACGGTGGCGCCATTGGCAGCACCCTGGTGCGCACCGCCATGGATGACCATCCCCTGACCTGCAGCGCCGAGACCGACCTGGACGAAGTGCGCCGCATGATGCTGGACCGCCATGCGCGTTACATGCCGGTGATGAACCAGAAGATGCTGATGGGGGTGATCAGTCTGTACGACGTGGCCAAGGCCGTGGTGGACAGCCAGAACTTCGAGAACAAGATGCTCAAGGCCTACATCCGCGACTGGCCTTCTTCGGAAGACGAGCCCGCCAACTGATAACGTCTGCAAGAAAAAGCCCGCTCGAGCCTATGGCTCCAGCGGGCTTTTTTTGTGCCGGCGTGGCGCCGCCGGTGGTTTTATTCCTTGATGTTGGCGGTTTCCACAATCTTCTTGTTGCGGGCGTATTCAGCCTTCACAAACGCAGCAAACTGCTCTGGTGTGCCATTGCCGGCAATCGCGCCTTGCTCGGCCAGCTTGGTTTTGACCTCGTCGGTCTTCAAGATCTCGTTGATTTCGTGGTTCAAGCGCGTGACCACGGCCGCCGGGGTCCCGGCAGGCGCAAAGATGCCCATCCAGCTATTCATCACATAAGCCTTGGAGCCCGGCATCTCGGCAAACGTCGGCACCTCAGACAGTATCGGCAGGCGCTTGTTGTCGGTGATGCCCAGGGCTTTCACGCGGTGCGCCTTGATGTGCGGGATGGCGCTGGTGCCCGAGAGCATGGCCAGGTCGACCTGATTGCCTATCACGTCGGTGGCGATTTGCGCGCCGCCACGGTAGGGAATGTGCGTGACGTGGATGCCGTTCTGCTCTTTCAGCAGCTCCATGGCGAGTTGCAGTATGGTGCCTATGCCGCTGGTGGCGTAGTTGTACTTGCCTGGTGAAGCCTTGGCCAGCTTCACAAAGTCGGCAAAGTTCTGCACCGGCAGGCCGGGGCGGGCGACCAGCACCATGGGCGCTGTGTTCAGCAGGGCGACCGGGGCCAGGTCGCTCAGCGGGTCGTACTTGAAGGCCACGGGGTTGACCAGTTTGCCGATGACGATGGGGCTGTCCGGCCCCAGCACCAGGGTGTAGCCGTCCGGCGCGGATTTGACGACCTTGCCTACGCCAATGGCGCCACCAGCGCCTACCGTGTTGTCGACCACCACGGTTTGTTTTATGCGGTCTTCGAGCTTGTTGGCGATCAGGCGGGCGGTGTAGTCCACGCTACCACCAGCGGAGAACGGCACCACCAGGGTGATGGGTTTGGCGCTGGGCCAGGCCGTGTCGGCATGGGCGGCAGGCAGGGCGGCTGCCAGCAGGGCGGTGATCAACAGGGGGAAGTTGCGGCGGCGCATGGTGTGTCTTTCAGAGCGAACGGGCGGGGGAGGGGGGTGAAATGGCGTACGGGGTATGGGCCAGCGTGGTGGTCAGCAGATCGAATTCAGCCGACCAGGCGCTGGCCCAGGCTTGGCGGGTGGCGTCGTCTATCCAGGCTGCGGCCAGGCCGTTCAGCATCAACTGGCGCAATGCCGGCACATCGAAGCCGAAGTTGACCACCATCATCAGCCAGGCCTGGGTGGGGTTCACCAGGTGCAGCGTAGGGTCGTCGGTGTTGGGGTGCAGCGCCAGGCCCAGCGCGGCCATCTGGCGAATCGGATGGACCTGCGCCCAGCGCTCCGGCGCCAGCGTGCGCAGGTAGTAGGAGTTGGTCGGCACTACCGTAAAGACCGTGCCGCGCTCGGCATGGGTGCGGGCGAGGCTGGGGTTGTCGACGATGGTGTAGCCGTGGTCGACGCGGTCGACCAGGAGCTCGTCCAGCGCCGTGCGCACGTTGTGCCAGGGCATGCCGAACTCGCCGGCATGGGCGGTGGTTTTCAGGCCCATTTCCCTGGCCAGTGCGTAGGCCTGGGCAAAAAGCTCTGGTGGACGGTCGTTCTCGCGGTAATCGATGCCTATGCCTATGGCTTCGGGCACGGGGTGGGCCTGCATCCACTGCACCATCTCCAGCGCGGCCTCGGGGCTGGCCTCGCGGTCTATGCTGGGGATGATGCGGCCGATGATGCCGAACTGGGCTTTGGCGTCGCGTACGGCTTGGGCGATGGCGTCCACCGCGGGCGCGTAGGCGATGCCCGACACCTGTGCGGTGCCGGTGGGGTTCCAGAAGAACTCGGCATAACGCACGTTGTGGCGTGACGCGTCTTCCAGGTATTCGATGGTCAGCCGGTACAGGTCGGCCGGTGATTGGATGAGCAGCGCGTCTAGCGCACGCAACACACGCAGCACACCCACCGGCTTTTCGCCGCGCACGTAGAAACTCTCCACTTCTTCCAGCGACAGCGGAAAGTTCTCGCGCCGCACCAAGTCTTCGAGTGTGCGGCGGCGCACGGTGCCGAACAAATGGCAGTGCAACTCGGCCTTGGGCATGGCCTGGATGAAGTCGGTCAGCGCCGCGAGGTGCGGGACTTGGGCCGCTGCGCTGGCGCCGTCGAGCATGTTGAAGGGCTGGGCGCACAGCGGCGGACGCAGAGCGAAAACCTGGGGTGAAGACAGTGCCATAGGCACAGTCTAGGAAGGCCGGGCTGATAAAGATAGTTTCAAATTTCTATAATTCCATTCATCCAATTGATAAAGGCCAAGCGTGAGCATCAACCCCTTGCGTGCGTTGACGATGCGCCACCTGCAGTGCTTCACGCTGCTGGTGGAAGAGCGCCACTTTGGCCGCGCCGCTGAGCGCCTGGGCATCACCCAGCCCGCGCTGAGCAATGCCATCAAGCAGTTGGAGCGCATCGTGGGGGCCCAACTGCTGCGGCGCTCCACGCACCAACTGGACGTGACCGAGGCCGGTCTGCAACTGCTGGAGCGTGCGCAGTACCTGGTCCACACCTTTGATACCACCCTGGCCGACATGGACAGTGTGCTGCGTTCGGGGCGCGCACGTATCCGTGTGGGCACCATGCCGTCGGCCAGCACCTTGATGGCCAGTTGTATGCAGGGCTTTCAACGCGAGGTGTCGGGCACGGTTGAGTTTTCACTGGAAGATGGCTTGTCCGACGAACTCGTGGCCCGCACGCGTACTGGTCAACTGGATGTGACGCTGACCGCCGTGCTGGAGCCGCCGACCGGCCTGGTCAATGTGCCGTTGCTGGAAGACCCGGTGGTGCTGGTGACTCGCCGCGATCACGTTTTGGCAGCGCATGCCGAGGTCAACTGGCGGCAGGTCAGCGGCCAGCGGCTGGTGGTTTTTGCCGCAGGCAGCATGCCGGCGTTGGGTGACGTGGTGCTGGCCCAGTTTGGCCACGCCGGGCCGAATGAAAAAGCCGGTGCACCGGCAGAAGAGCCATTTCGCGTGCACCACCTTGAGACGCTCTACAGCATGGTACGCAGTGGCCTGGGAGTGGGCTTGCTGCCGCAGCTCTACACCACCACCCTGCGCGATCCGGCCCTGGCCGTGATCCAGTTGCGCCGGCCGCGCCTGCACCGCACGGTGTCGCTGCTGTACCGCAGCGGGGTGATGCGGAATGCGCAGGTGGGTCAGTTCATAGCCTACCTGGAGGCCCAGTTACCACATCTGCCGCATCTGCCGCAACTGCAGCACATGCCCGGAAATTAAGCTTGTGAAGCGTGGATCATGTCGCGCACACGCGGATAGATCTGCTGGTTCCACTTGCGCCCGCTGAACACACCGTAGTGCCCCACGCCGGTTTGCACGTGGTGGGTTTTGCGGTAGGCACGCACGCTGGAGCACAGGTCGTGTGCGGCGACGGTCTGGCCTATGGAGCAGATGTCGTCGCGCTCGCCTTCCACCGTCATCAGCGCGGTGCGGCGTATGGCGGCGGGGTTGACGGTGCGGCCCTTGTAGGTCAGCACACCGCGTGGCAGGTCATAGGTCTGGAAGACTTTCTCCACCGTCTCCAGATAGAACTCTGCGGGCAGATCGTTCACCGCCAGGTATTCGTCGTAGAACACCCGGATGGTGGTGGCCTTGTCCAGCTCGCCTTTCACCAGGTGTTTGTACATGTCCTTGAACTGCTGCTTGTGGCGCTCCAGGTTCATCGACAGGAATGCGGTCAACTGCACAAAGCCGGGGTAGACACGGCGCATATGGCCGGCGTGTGGCCATGGCACGTGGCTGATGAGGTTCTTCTCAAACCATTCAATCGGCTTGCTATTGGCAAGTTCGTTGACACCCGTGGGGTTGACGCGGCAGTCCACCGGGCCGGCCATCAGCGTCAGGCTGGCGGGTTGGGCCGGGTTGTCGTCTTCGGCCATGATGGCCGTGGCCACCAGGGCGGCGACACAAGGCTGGCATACCGCCACCACATGGCTGCCGGGGCCGATTTTCTCTATGAACGAGATCATGTATTCGGCGTAATCGTCGAGGCTGAAGCCGCCGTGTTGCAGCGACACGTCGCGGGCGTTATGCCAATCGGTGACGTAGACGTCGTGGTCGCGCAGCAAGGTGCGTGCGGTGTCGCGCAGCAGGGTGGCGAAGTGGCCGGAGAGTGGCGCCACCAGCAGCACCTTGGGTTGCTCGGTGTCCGATGCGGGCAGATCACGCCTGAAATGCAGCAAGCTGCCGAAAGGACGGCTCATCACCACTTCTTCGGTCACGGCGACTTCTTCCTCGCCCACCATCACGCTGGAAATGCCGTAGCCGGGGCGGCTGTGTGTCAAGCGCATGCGTGAATAGACGTCGCAGGCGGCGGCAATCTGCCGCACGGCAGAGTTCTCGGTGCCGGGGAACCAAAAGCTGGCGCTGAGGCTTTGGGCCATCAGGCGCAGCGGCGACGTAAGGTCGGACTGGAGTTGATAGGCCTGATAGAGCAGCATCTAAGCGTTCCTGTTTTTTCTTTTAGCCCAAAGGAACGAGCAAGTTGCGGGCCAGAACCTGTTGGCTTTGCCAGTGGCTATCCCTTTGGTGACTTTCGGCTGGCCATGCCGGCCACGCCGTTGGCACAGCCCTTGCTCAACGGCAAGTGCATACAACGATTAAAGAGGAGCATCACATGGCCAAGGCTGAACTCACGATAAGCAGCAAAAACTATGGCGCTTGGGCTTTGCGGGGTTGGTTGATGGCCAAGCTTGCGGGTCTGGAGTTTGTCGAGCGCGTGGTGCCGCCAGACGATCCGGCGATGAAGGCCGAGATGTTGCTGTTGTCGTCGTCCATCCTGGTGCCTTCGTTGCTGCACAACAAGGTGAAGGTGTGGGACACGCTGGCGATTGGCGAATACTTGAACGAGATCAAACCCAAAGCCGGCTTGTTGCCGGCCGATGTGGCCGCAAGAGCGCATTGCCGTGCGGTCTGCGGCGAGATGCATTCGGGCTTTTCATCGCTGCGCGCGGCGCTGCCTATGAACCTCAAAGGGCATTTCCCCAATTACAAAATCTGGTCGCGGGCGCAGGCCGACATCGACCGCATCGTCGACATCTGGAAAGAATGTCTGAGTGTTTACGGTGGCCCCTTCCTGTTCGGCGCACACCCCACCATGGCCGATGCCATGTATGCCCCGGTGGTGACGCGTTTCTTGACTTACGACGTGAAGCTGGAGCCGGTGTGTGCGGCCTACTGCAAGCGCATCATGGCGCTGCCCGCAATGCAGGAGTGGGTCGCGGATGCGCAGCAGGAGCCTGAGGAAATCGACGAACTGGACGCGGAATTCTGAAACACCCCCAGGCTTGCCCACTGCGTGTGGCCGCCAACCCCCTTGCAGGGGGCGGCATCTGCGGCCTGGCAAAGTCAGTTCCGCGATACCCTCGCGTGGATACCGGGATAGCCGTTTAGGGGGCTTTTTTGCCGCCTTCGGGATTATTTCCAGGGGGTAGATGGGGGAATTTCGCAAGCCGGTTCGCAATCGATGGATTTGAAATCGGCGGGAGAGACGATCTCCAGATATTCCATGTCGGGCGAGTAGTCGAACAGGTAGTGGCGGATGCCGGGGCGTTGGTGCACACAGTCGCCGGCTTGCACCAGGGTCTCCTTGTCTTCGTACATGAAGCGCGCCCAGCCCTTGATCATGATGACAATCTGGAAATCTGCCTCGTGGCGATGCCAGCCTGTGCCCTTTTCTGGTGCCATATTGGCTTTAACCAGGTGCGCGATGACTTTACCGTGCGTGGCCTCGGCAATGCCCAGGTCGCGGTAGAGGAAGAAGTCGCGCAAGCCGCCGGAGACGTAGTCCGTGTCTCCTGGCTTGATATGCGAGAACTGGGTGGCGGTGCGGTCCAGCATGGCTATCTCCTTGGTCAAAAGGGTGCATCTCACGAGGGGTGTTCAGCGCCAAGCATGAAACGTTCCCGAGCCAGCAAAGGGTGGTCGGCGCTGGGCGATAATCCGGCGCATGAGCGGCAATACCTTCGGAAATCTCTTCGCTGTCACCAACTTCGGTGAATCCCATGGTCCAGCCATTGGCTGCGTGATCGACGGCTGCCCCCCGGGCATGGCCTTGGCCGAGGCCGACATCCAGCTTGAACTGGACCGTCGCCGCCCAGGCACCAGCCGCCACGTCACCCAGCGCAACGAGCCCGATGCGGTGGAGATTCTGAGCGGCGTGTATGAAGGTAAGACCACCGGCACACCCATAGCGCTGTTGATCCGCAATGCCGACCAGCGCAGCAAGGACTACAGCGCCATCGCCCAGTCCTTCCGCCCCGGCCATGCCGACTACACCTACTGGCACAAGTTCGGCATCCGCGACCCACGGGGTGGTGGGCGATCCTCGGCGCGCCTGACGGCACCCACCGTGGCCGCTGGCGCCGTGGCCAAGAAGTGGCTGTTTGAAAAGTACGGCACCGTGTTTCGCGGCTGCATGACCCAGGTGGGCGACTTGGAGATCCCGTTCGAGAGCTGGGAGCACGTGCCGAACAATCCGTTCTTTGCCCCCGTGGCCGAGGTTTCGGCGCTGGAGGATTACATGGACGCGCTGCGCAAGGCCGGTGATTCCTGTGGTGCGCGTATCCGCGTCACCGCCAGTGGTGTGCCCGTGGGCCTGGGCGAGCCGCTGTACGACAAGCTGGATGCCGACATTGCCTTCGCCATGATGGGCCTGAACGCGGTTAAGGGCGTGGAGATCGGCGCCGGTTTTGCCAGCGTGGCGCACCGTGGCAGCATGCATGGCGACTCCATGACGCCGCAAGGCTTCAGGACCAACCATGCGGGTGGGGTTCTGGGTGGCATCAGCACCGGCCAGGACCTGGAAGTGTCGATCGCCATCAAACCTACAAGCTCCATCATCACGCCGCGAGAATCCATCGATGTGCTGGGCCAACCTACGGAAGTGGTGACCAAGGGCCGGCATGATCCGTGTGTCGGCATCCGCGCCACGCCCATCGTCGAGTCCTTGCTGGCGCTGGTGGTGATGGAGCATGCGTTGCGCCAACGCGCGCAGAACGCCGACGTGCACCAGCCCGTCGGGCCCATTCCAGCTTCCATGTAAGCGGCTATGTAAGCGTTTTGGGGGTGGGGATGGCCGGTGGATCCTTGGGCGCTTTGTTGTCCGGGCAAGCCGCCAACAGTGCCAAGGCGCAGACCATGCAGCCCAGTCTGGCGAAGATTTTCATGCTGTGTCTCCTGCAGCGGCCGCTGGTCGCGGCCGGTTCACTTTATCGGTTGAACGGCAGTGGGCGGGCGCTTCACCACCGGCTTGCCGCCTTCCGGGTTGTCTTCTGCCTTGCATTCAAATGTCAGCTGATAAGGCCCTGTGAGCGGCGCCTTGCCGGTTTCGGTCACCTGCATGGCGCGGCCTTTGTCGGCGCAGAAGGCATCGGCCTCGGACATCGCTAGTGTGCGACTTTCTGCAGGAACACCCAAGCTGCCGCGTGCAGTGATCTGGTAACTGTTTTGGCCCAAATCGACAATGCCGCTGCTTTTAGGTGTTATGCCGCAAGCACTCAGTAGCATGAAAGCGGGCACACAGACGGATAAACAAAAACACCGCGAAAAGCGCGGGGTGCGCAAGAGTTGTGTCGCTTTGTATGGCTTCAATGGACGAGGCGAGAGTGGCTATGAAGCCCAGTATGTGAGCCGCAGCACAAGCTGTCACGCAAACGCCGGTCATTTGCGTTGCTGTCCTACGCTCAGAGCAAATCGGGCATTCAGCGCGGTGCAACTGTAGGCGCGTTGCGGCGGCTACACGCAGCAGCCTCGCGCTGTTGCTGTTCGCGGTAGGCCGCGTCGGTGAGCCACACCATATTGGACCAGCGGTCTTGCCCGCCCGCGCACAAGCCTATCTTGTAGCCTATGCGGTAACCGGGACAGTGGCCCTCGCGTTTGCCGGTGGACGGGCAACTGCTGTAATTCTGGAATTGGGCCTTGGCACTGGGTTCTGGCGCAGTCCGTCCGGAGGCCAGGGCTGCTGCGGACGTGGCCAGGGCCAGGAATGCACAAACCAGGGCTGTGCTGCGTTGGGATGTGTGCAAAGCGAGAGTCATCAAATTTCCTGAGCTGCCAAGTGTAGAAGCTGCAGATGCCGCCCATGTTTCCAGCTTTTTTGATGCTAATATTACTGTGTATATAAACAGTATATGGAGGTCATCATGGAAGTCGTCGACAGCATTTATTCCGTCGCCCTGTGCGACTACCCCGGGCTGCCCGAGCGTGAGCGCATGATCGCAGAGATGCGTTACGCCAAGGTGCTGGAGCGCCAGTGCGGCGGCCCCGATGGTGTGGTGGCGACGCTGCGCACCATCCAGCATCTTGAAGATGCGCCACCAGACGAACTCTCGCCCGAGGAGCTGGCCTGTGTCCGGCTATGGGGCAAGGCTGCGGTGGCTGCGCGTCTGGCGGCCTACCAAGGCTTGGGCGAGTCTGAAACCGCTTACTTCGATGTGCGCATAGACTGAATCTGCGCGATGGACCTGTATCGGTTTTTGTTCAGGCGCTCAGGCCGTTTTAGCCTGCGCTGAAGCTGCGAACGGTGTCACGCCCGGCCTGCTTGGCGCGGTAAAGTGCCTGGTCCGCCTGTTCATTGCCTTTTTGCCATGCTCGCAGGCTGCTGCAGCCAGGCGAGAGGCCTATGCTGACCGTACATGCCACGGGCGCAGTGCCATCGGCGGTTCGCAAGGGCAACTCGCGCACGCTTTGGTTTAAACGCCTGGCCAGCATCAGGGCCATGTCCTGCGGCTGGTGGGTTTCTTCCACGCAGCCGATCAAGAATTCTTCACCGCCAATGCGCGCCACAAAATCGCCGGCCCGCAGTTGTGCGTTCAGCGTCCTGGCCACGGCCTGCAGGACCTTGTCGCCCGTGGCGTGGCCGTAGGAATCGTTGATCTTCTTGAAGTGGTCGATGTCGACCAGCAGCGCGGTCAACGGCGGTGCATCGCGCCGCGCAAAATGCCGCGCCACAACTTCGTCCAGGCCGTGGCGGTTCAAGACACCCGTGAGCGCATCGCGTGTGGCCAGATCGGCCAGTTGCCCGTTCAACCTGAGAAACAACATCCAGATCAAGGTCAAGCCCACCACTACAGCGGTGAGCGAGGCATAGATATAAAAAACCTGGGCCAGCAGGCCATCAAACGCAACGTCTATGCCGTCCAGGCCTATGTCCCAGGCGCGCAACAGGGTCAGCAGCGCCAGTCCGCCCAGCAGTGTGGTCAATAGGCGCAGCGGCGCGCGCAGAGGCTGTGCTTGGCTGGCGCCGCCGTGGCGCAGCAGAATCCAGGTCATCAAGAGATACATGCTGCCAATCGCACTGTTCAGCACCACGTGGCGGGCCGACGGGCTGATGCACAGCGCCGCAGCGATTTCCGCGCCAAACATGGCCGCCCACAGGGCCAGCACAAGTGGCCAGCGCAACACCGGGCGACCGACGAAATCGCGCACACCGTCCTTGAACAGCAAGACCGCGAACAGCATCAAGCCGTCGCCCGCCAGAGCACGCAGATCGAGCACTTCCAGTCCACCAAACAAGCGGCCCAGATAGGCCATGCCGAACAGCGAGCTGGCGATCCACCAACGCCCCAGTCCGGGGGCATTGGGCATCAGCCGCCAAATCAGAAACATCAAACCGCCACTGCCCACCAAATGGATCGCCAGCATGACGATGACAGTGAACGGATCCATGGCGGGAGAGGGGCTTTGCATGGCTGCATTGTCTGCGCTGACGGCGGCGTATTGCGGAACATGGCGGGATATGGCGGACCGCAAGCCCTGGATGCAGTCGGTAAGCGTAGCCCGATAAGCTTGTAAACAGCTGCGCGCCCCATCGGGGGTAGGCGCTGCATACATTGCATCAAGCCACGGGGCTGGTCTGTTGAGCGCTGTACGGTGAAATCATGAGCAGTATCAGAAATGAGAGCACCTCATGCTCGCGACTTGTGCGTAGAGGGTGTTTTTTTCTTCAGGTTTTTTTGCTGCGCTGCACGGCCTTCCAGATGCGCCAGCAAGAGCCTAGCCGCGGGCGATAGGGCTGCGGCATCGCGAAAACAAATTGCAAACTGGCGTAACGCCCAGGCATCGGTCAGGGGTACGACACGCAGCCCCGCGCCGCTGCTTGCGGGGTCTACCGTTTCGCGCGGCACCACGGCAATGCCCAGGCCAGCGCGCACGCAGCGTAGCGAGGCATCGAAGCTGGACACCACGGCGCGGTAGTTCAGCGGCTGGCCGATGATGGCGGCAGCCCGGATCAACATGCTTTGTACCGCCGTGGTGGCGGGCAGGCCTACGTGTTCATAGGCCAATGTCTGCGCAAAGCTGCACGAGGGCAGGGCGGCAATCGGGTGCGAGGCGTGGGCCACCACCGCCAGGTGGTCGCGGCGGTAGGGCCGGGTTTGCAGGCCCGCCAGATCGGCGGCGTCCCAGCAGACACCTAGTGCCGCCGTGCCCTCGCGTAGCGCACGCACCAGGTCGCGGCTCAGGCTTTCTTCCATGTCGACGCGAATTTCCGCGTGTGCCCGGTCTTGCAGAAAGCTGGCAATGTCGTCCGGTAAAAACTCGGCGATGGACGATACCGAGGCGAGCATGCGCACCTGGCCTTTCACGCCGCGCCCGTAGGAGGCCATGTCGCGCGCCAGGCGATCGGCCCCGGCCAGCATGCCGCGTGCGTGCTGCAGCAGCATGTCGCCCGCATCCGTGGGCACAACGCCCCGGCGCTGGCGTTGCAGCAGCGGCACGCCTACGCTGTCGGCCAGTTGCGCCAGGCGCTTGCTGATCGCCGAGGGCACCATGTGCTGCAACTCGGCCGCGCGCGCGATGCTGCGCGCCTCGCACACCGCCACAAAAAGCCGCAGGCTGGTGATGTCCAGGTCGCGCATGAAGTTCCAAATGGGAATGTTGGGCGTTCCATATTAACGCTTTCAATCCGTTATGGAATCTCTAAAGTGAGGTCACTGAGGAGATGCCACGAATGAACGCGATTGCGTCAACTGAAAAACCAGCCTTGCCGCGCCAGGCCGTGATACGCGAGGTGGGCCTGCGCGACGGCCTGCAAAGCCTTGCCACCATCCTGCCCACGCCGCATAAGTGCGAGTGGATACAGGCCGCTTACGCCGCCGGCCAACGTGAGATTGAGGTTGGCTCGTTTGTGCCGGCCCGCCTGTTGCCGCAACTGGCCGACACGGCCGAGCTCGTGGCCTTTGCCAAAACGCTGCCCGGCCTGTTCACCTCGGTGCTGGTGCCCAACCTGCGTGGCGCTGAAGCGGCCATCACCGCGCAGGCCGATCTGCTGTTGGTGCCGCTGTCGGCCAGCCACGCACACAGCCTGGCCAATCTGCGCAAAACGCCAGACGAGGTAGTGGCCGAGCTTGCCAAGATCCGCGCCACACGTGATGCGGCGGGCAGCAAAACCTTGATTGAAGGTGGTGTAGGCACAGCCTTCGGCTGCACCCTGCAAGGCCGCGTGGAACCCGCTGAAGTGCTGCGGCTGCTGCAGGCGCTGCTGGACGCGGGCGCCGACCGCGTGAGCCTGGCCGACACCGTGGGTTATGCCGACCCGGCCCAGGTGCGCAGCTTGTTTGCCCAGGCGCGCCAACTGGCGGGCGAGCGTTTCTGGTGCGGCCATTTCCACGACACGCGTGGCCTGGGCCTGGCGAATGTGCTGGCGGCGCTCGACGTGGGCGTCACGCGTTTTGACGCCTGCCTGGCCGGCATTGGCGGCTGCCCGCATGCACCCGGTGCCAGCGGCAACGTCAGCACCGAAGACCTGGCCTACATGCTGGCCAGCATGGGTATTCACACCGGTTTGGCCATCGACCAACTGTTGGCGCTGCGTGCGCGTGTGGCCGGCTGGCTGGCCGGTGAAACCTTGCACGGCAGCTTGTGGCGTGCCGGTCTGCCACGCACTTTTTCCGAAGAGAACACAAACCTATGAACCCACGCTCTGTTGACACCCCACGCGCCTTGCCCTTGGAAGGTGTGCGTGTGCTCGAATTCACCCATATGGTGATGGGCCCCACCTGCGGCATGATCCTCGCCGACCTGGGGGCCGAGGTCATCAAGATCGAGCCGCCCGGTGGCGACAAAACGCGCAAGCTGCCGGGCCTGGGCATAGGCTTTTTTCGCAGCTTCAACCGCAACAAGAAAAGTGTGGTGCTGGACATCACCACCGAAGAAGGCCGCGCCACAGCGACCGAACTGGCAGGCGCTTGCGACGTGGTGCTGGAGAACTTTCGCCCGGGGCTGATGGCCTCTTTCGGGCTGGACTACGCCAGCTTGTCGGCACGCTTTCCAAAGCTGATCTACGTATCGCACAAAGGCTTCTTGCCCGGCCCTTACGAGAACCGGCTGGCATTGGACGAAGTGGTGCAGATGATGGGCGGCCTGTCTTACATGACCGGACCCAAGGGCCGCCCGCTGCGCGCAGGCACCTCGGTCAACGACATCATGGGCGGCATGTTTGGCGCTATTGGCGTGCTGGCCGCGCTGCGCGAGCGCGAGCGTACCGGCCGTGGGCAGGAGGTGCAAAGCGCCTTGTTCGAGAACTGCGTCTTCCTCTCGGCGCAGCACATGCAGCAATATTCGATGACCGGTGAGCCGCCACCGCCCATGCCGTCGCGCGTCTCGGCCTGGAGCGTGTACGACGTGTTCACGCTGGCCGGCGGCGAGCAACTGTTCATAGGTGCCGTGAGCGACAAACAGTTTTTGACCCTGTGCCGCGTGCTGGAAAGGCCAGACTTGGCAGAAGACCCGACTCTCGCCAACAATGCTTTACGCGTGGCCGTGCGGCCCGCCTTGCTGCAGCGGCTGGGCGACATCTTGCAGCAGCACCGTGTGAATGAGCTCGCGCCCAAGCTCGAAGCCGCAGGTATTCCGTACGCGCCCATCATGCGGCCCGAGCAGTTGCTGGACGACCCGCACCTGCGCGCCAGCGGCGGTCTGGTGCCCATGACCACCGACGATGGTGGCACCACCGACGTGGTGCTGCTGCCGTTGACCATGGGTGGCCAACGGCCCGGCGTGCGCAGCCCCTTGCCTGCGGTGGGCGAGCACACCGAAGCGGTGCTTTCAGAATGGTTGGGCCGGCCTTAATACCGAGCCTCAAGTAATCAAAAAGAAGGAGACAAAACCATGAAGACAACCACGCAGACCAGAAAATTTCAATCCTCCACGCGTTGGCTTTCAGCCGCGTTGCTGGCCGCAGTGGCCAGCACCACGGTCATGGCCCAAGCGGTAGACCGCCCCGTGCGGGTGATCCTGCCCATCAGTGCGGGCTCGGGTGTGGACGGTATCGCCCGTGCGGCCGCGCCTGCGTTAGGCAAAGCCTTGGGGCAGCCTGTGGTCATCGACAACCTGCCCGGCGCGGGCGGCCTTACCGGTGCCTCGGCCTTGGCCAAGGCCGCGCCCGATGGCATGACCCTAGGCATACTGTCGAACAACCACGTCATCAACCCCAGCGTGTTCAAGAAGATGCCGTACGACACGCTGACCGACTTCACCTACATCAGCGTGGTGGGTTCCACACCCTTGGTGATTGTGGTCAACCCGGCCAAGGTGCCCGCGCGCACGGCGCAGGAGTTGATTGCGTTGCTCAAGGCCAAACCCGATGCCTACAACTATGGTTCATCGGGCAATGGCACCATTTTGCAGTTGGGCATTGCGTCGTTCCTGGACATGGCGGGTGTGCAAGCGCGGCACATTCCGTACAAAGGCACAGGCCCCATGGTCACCGACCTGATTGGTGGCCAGGTCGACTTTGGCATGGTGGCCTTGCCCGCGATTGCCGGGCACCTGAAGAGCGGCGCGCTGGTGGCCATAGGCGTGGGCAGCAAGACCCGCGCAAGTGCCGCGCCCGACATCCCCACCATCGCTGAGCAAGGTCTGCCGGGCTACGAGGCCGAAGGCTGGTTCACCGTGGCCGCGCCACCCAAGCTGCCCGCCGCGCAGGTCAAACGCATCCACGACGCCGTGGTCGCCGCCTTTGCTGCGCCCGATGTGAAAGAGGCCATGGCCAAACAAAGCAACACCATCAACCCGAGCACACCCGAGGCGGCGACTGCGCAAATCAAGGTGGAGGTGGTGAAGTACGCTGATCTGGTGAAGAAGTCGGGCCTGACGGCGGAGTGAGGCTTTAGTGAGGCTTTAGTGAGTATGGGGGCTGTTGCTCGCGACCAAACGGTCTTGCCCGTGGTTTCGCGGTCTAGCACCGACAGGGTGTCTTGATATTTTTTTTGCGGCCGCAGGCTTTGTTTAAAGCCCGTTTTTACAGCGTCATTTTTAAGCTTCTCTCCTCGTGATTTCATTCGAAAGCACGTTGGAGAAAAGATGAGTTGGATGTTGTTTCAGCAGGTGCTCCAGGGCACCGAATCTGCACACCGCGCGCACGCCCAACGCCGCGCGGCCCCACGTTTCCAATGGATGACGGTCACCGTCGATGCCTGCCACGCCCACCTCGTGCGGCGTGCTGTGGCGGCATGCGCGCAAGCGGTAATTGAGCGCTGCGCACCACAGAAAGACCACCGCGTTCGGCTGCTGATCCGCTTCGATGCGGGGCATGCGGCTGACGTCATGCACGAGGTGCTGCGCAGCGTGCCCAGCGGCGAGGTGGGGTGTGTTGTCAGCGGTATGCCGCAAAGCACGGCCTCCTTTTTCTCGTCCTCTCTCGTCCCTCATTGAGCCCTTGCTCGTTCCTGTTTGTTCTTGCTTGATCCCTTGATTTTTCTATGACTCCTTTTGTGAAAACCTCTTCAGCGCTCGCTTTGTGGTCCGCCGTTTTTTGTGTTGCCTGCGCCCATGCGCAAACCGCGACGACCGACGCCGCGGCCTCTGAGCACAGTCTGACCGGCAACCTGGCGCTCGTGAGCGACTACCGCTTTCGTGGCATCTCCCAAAGCTGGGGGCGCCCTGCGGTGCAAGGCGGCTTTGACTACAGCCATGCCAGCGGCTGGTATCTTGGCAACTGGAACTCCAGCGTGTCCGCCAACAGCTACAACAACGGCGCGAGCCTGGAGGCAGACCTGTACGGTGGTTATCGCTTTGAGCCTGCGTCTGGCGTGCTTGTTGACCTGGGCGCGCTGCGTTACATCTACCCCAGCGCACGCATGAACAGCGCGCCGGCCACGCCATCAGGCCAGAAGTACGACACCACCGAGCTGTATGCGGGCGCCACCGTGGGCGGTTTCAATGCCAAGCTCTGGTATGCGGTGACAGACTACTTCGGCCTCAACGGCAGCAGTGCGGCTTATGCCTTCTACAGTGCCTTGCCCGACAACGGCAGCTCACGCGGCACGAGCTACCTTGAACTCAACTACAACCTGGAGTTGGGCGACGGCTATGCCCTGGCCTTGCATGCAGGGCACACAGCGGTGCATGGCTACAGCGCGCTGTCGTATAGCGACTACCGCGTGGCCTTGTCCAAGACCTGGGCGGGCCTGAACTTCAGCGCCGCCGTGGTGGGCACGGATGCCGAGAGCCGTTATTACCAAGTGGCCAACTCAGCGGGCCAGGATGCGCGCCGTGTGGGAAAGACGACGGCCTTGCTGTCGGTGGGCAAGACATTTTGATGTTGGGTTCCTGATGTTGTGCATCACGCGCCCGGACACGGTGCGTGATGCAAAGTATTGTGAAGCTCTGTTGGAAAACCAGCGTGAATGCCTCAGGTGTCGAAGACGAGTCATCGTCATGTGGCGCTGAGGTCGCGTGGAAAGTAGGCAGCGTTTTGAAATCGTTAGGCAAAAAGTCAGCAGGTTTGCGCTTGGAGCGCATTCAAGCATCACCGCGTTGGGATGGCCAGGGCTTTCGCAACCTGCATCCGATTGAGCGTGGCTTGCGCGTGAAGGGGCAGATGCCCGGTATGCGTGAACTGATCTTTGGTGACGAAAACACCGCGCCGAACGGGCCTTTGCCATCGGTGGATCCGCTGCAGTCATGGACGCGCCCGCCGTCCAGCGGCCTGCGTGCCACCTGGTTAGGCCATTCCACGGTGTTGATCGAGATCGACGGACTGCGTTTGTTGACCGACCCGGTGTGGGGCGCTCGCGCATCACCCTTCAGCCTGGTCGGGCCCAAACGTTTTCAAGAGGTGCCGGTGTCTTTGCAGGCGCTGCCGCCCATTGACCTGGTGCTGGTGTCGCACGACCACTACGATCATCTGGACTACCCGACGGTACGCGAACTCGCCAGGCGCGATGTGCCGTTTGTGACCTCGCTGGGCGTGGGTGCGCATCTGGAAGCCTGGGGCGTGCGGCCCGAGCGCATCGTCGAGCTGGACTGGTGGGAGTCGCACCAGTTGCCGGGTAGCGAGGTGACGGTGACGGCTGCACCCTCGCAGCATTTTTCCGGGCGCTCGCTCCATGACCGCAATGCCACCCTGTGGTCGTCGTTTGCGATTCGTTCTGCGCGCCATTCGGTGTTCTTCAGCGGCGATACCGGCTTGACGGACGAGTACCGTGTGATCCGCGAACGCCTGGGCGCTTTCGATCTGGTGATGCTTGAGGTGGGGGCCTACCACCCAGCCTGGGGTGATATGCATCTGGGACCGGATAACGCACTCAAGGCACATGCCTTGTTGGGCGGCGGTACGTTTCTGCCGGTGCACTGGGGAACGTTCAAACTCGCCACCCACGCCTGGGACCAACCGGCCGAAGCGCTGCTGCAGCAGGCCGAGCGCAGTGGCACACCCTTGGCCATGCCGCGCCTGGGCCAAGCCATAGAGCCGCAGCATGTGGAGCGTGTCGACCCCTGGTGGCGCAAGATGAAAGTGCCGGCCAAGCCGACCAAACCGGTCGATGCACAAGCGACGCAGACAGCTTCGCTGACTAAGAACCTGTCCTGGCCGCAGGATTGACGATACGCTTCGACCGGCCGGTTACTGTGCCGCAGGCGTTGTGCCCTTGTTCTGGCTCAGTGTCTGGCTGTCTATGGGTTCGGCAAAGCTGCCCCCCAGCGCCAGGTGCAGGTTGACCCGCTGCACACGCTGTTCGCCGCGCACACGCAGCAGGGCGACCTGCGCCGCGTAGAGCGACAGCCTTTGCTGCAGCAGCGGGCGCATGTCGATGGAGCCGACGCGGAAACGGGTTTCGGCCAGTTCCACGGCGGCTTGGTTGTCGTTGACCGCTTGCGCGAGCACCGTTTCACGGCCTATCAGGGTGGTCGAGGCGGAGAGGGCGTTCTCCACTTCGCCAAAAGCCTTGGAGCCGATACGGCCGTAGTCGGCCAGGGCCTGTTTCTGCTCGGCCGTACGCAGATCCACCTGGCCCTGCAACTGCCCGCCGAGGAAGATAGGCGCCATGATGTTGGCGCCCACGCTCCAGACCGGGTTTTCGCGGTCCTGCAGCACAAACAGGCTGCTGGAAACGCTGGTCACCCCTCCGGTGAGTGACAGGCGCGGCAGCCGCGCCGCCTTGGCTTGCTCGGTGTTGTAGAACGCGGCGGCGAGTCGTCGCTCGGCCGCCACCACGTCGGGGCGGCGTTCGAGCAGCGCAGAGGGCACGCCGGCTTGTGGCACGGCGGTGCCCAGCTCGGGCAGGGTGGCGCTGACCTGCAGGCTGGCGCTGGGATAGCGGCCGGCCAGGATTTCCAGTGAACGCAGGGCTTGCAGATACGACTGCTCCAGGTTCTGCACGGTGTCGCGCAGGCTGTTGAGGTTGGCCTGTGTCAGGCGCACATCGTATTCGTCGCCAATGCCCACACGCAGCCGGTCTTTCGCCAGTTGCTCCAGCCTGGTCGAGGCCTGCAGGGTCTCTTGCGCCAGCGCCAGCTGCAGCCGTGCCTCGGTCGCCAGGAACCAGCCCTTGGCCACCTGGGCGGCAAGCGACTGGCGCGCGTAGGTGGCATCGAGCTGGCTGGCCACGTACTGCGACTGCGCCGCAGAGGCGCCGGCACGCACACGCCCCCAAAGATCGATTTCCCAGTTGGCAAAAAAGCCCAGGCCTTCGAGGCCGCTGCTGTCGCCGCTGAGCTTGCCGCCGCCGCGTGCCAATAGATTGACCTGTGGGTAGAGCAGGCCCGAGGCCACGCGCACATAGGCCGCCGCCTGTTCTACGCGGGCCGCCACGGACTGCAGGTCCGGGCTGTAGGTCAAGGCCTCTTGCACCAAGGCGTTGAGTTGCGCGTCGTTGAAGCCTTGCAGCCATTGGTCTGCCACGGCGCCAGCCGGGGTGGCCGCGGCACGCCACTCGGCGGGCAGCTTGCGGTTGGGCGCGGAGGCTGTTGCCAGCTCTTCATGCGAACCGGGAGACGGCAGCGCACAGGCGCCCAGCATCATGGCCGCACAGGCGCAGGCCAGGCTCAGGGCCGAACGCTGAAACAACACCGGTGTGGCACTCACAGTTTCAGCACCAGGTAGAACAGGTAGGACTGCAGGCGAATGAACACCTTGCGCAGGATCTGGATCTCGTGCAGGTGGTCGGTGTAGATGGCCGCATGGCCGGCGGCGCCGCCAGCGATGAACAACTCTTTGTCGCGATCGCTGATGTGGAACTTCACCGCATAACGCCCAGGCACCTGCGGCAGTGCGCCGGTGTTGGGGATGCTGCCGTTGGCTTGCAACTGGCCTTGGCCCTGGGTCCAGATGATGGAGTCGACTTTACCCTTGATGACCTTGCCGGGAATGGTTTCCAGCGCCAGTTCGATTTCGTTGCCGCTGGCCACCTTGTGTAATTCGTTTTGGTCGAACAGGGCGACCATCTGGCCGGAGTCTTCCACCAGCGTCACCACAGGGTTGATAGGGAATCCGGCAACGAATCCGCCCGCGCGCAGTTGCAGGTTGACCACGGTGCAGTCGCAGGGCGAACGCGTGACGGTCTGTTCCAGCAGCCACTTGGCGTTTTCCAGCTGGGCACGGATCTGGGCCACTTGGGCGTATTCGCCGTCGACCTTGGCGCCAAGTTTTTGCTGAACCTGTTGCACCGAGGCGACCGCTTGCACTTCAGAGGCGCTGGCCTGGCTTTGCTGGGCTTTGGCTTCGTCGTACTTGGCTTCTTGCGAGCGCAGGTCGGTCTCTGCTTTTTCCAGGTCGAACTTGCTGCCGGCACCGGTCTGCACCAGCTCACGGTATTGCGCCACACGCTTGCGGGCCAGCTCCAGCGAGGCGCTGACATCGCGCAGCCGGCCCGAGGCTTGTGCGCCCAAGGCCTGGGTTTCGGACACCTTGCCGCGCGCGGCTTTGAGCGATTCTTCGGTTTCGCGCTGGCCGGCCTGGGCGTTGGCGAGTTGCGCGGTGAGTGTGTTCACCTCCAACTGGTAGGGCTTGGGGTCGACGCGGAACAACACGTCGCCTTTTTTCACCGGGCGGTTGCCTTCCTCAATCGGCACTTCTATCACGCGGCCACGCACCTGCGACACGATGGGAATGGTGTATTTGATGACCCGGACATCGGCCGAGGCGGGCGCGATGACGTTGAGCGTGAGGATCAGTACCGTCAGCGCCACCACCGGGATGATGACCGCAATCACCTGGGTCACGATGTTCCACGGTATCCACTTGAGCTTGACGCACAGCAGCCAGACGAAGAAGGCATAAATGCCCAGCAGCAGGAGTTCCATCAGACGGCCCCTTTCTCGGATGCCGCAACCGGTGCCGCCGTGGCGGTTTGCGCCGTACGTGCCTCATCCTGCTGGCGCTTGACCAGCTCTGCCCTGAGCTGCTTGAGGTGTGGGGGCAGGGGGCCTTTGGCTTGGATGCTGTCCAGGTCTTCAATCAAATGAGTGGTTTGCTCCGGCGTCAGTTTGCCGCCACGGTGCTGTTCGGCCATGTCGGCGTAGTAGTTTTCGTGTTTGTCCGTGCCGTAAGCGGCGCGGTAACCAACCGGTTTGGTGAACGCCCAGAGCCAAGCCAATGGCCACAGCAAGCCGCCGAACACCAAAGACAGCAAACATAGCGTTGTGATGGCTTCGGTTTGCGGGTGGTGGCGATGGTGGGCGATTTTTTCCGGTAACACGTGCACCATCAAAAACAGTCCTATGCCGACGATGGGCACGAAGATCAGCACCACCACAGCGATGACGTCGGCAATTTTGTCGACGGTACTTTCACCGCCCTCGGCCAGTGCGGGGACGCTGGCGCAAAGCAGCAGCATGGGCAAAACCACGCTGGCCAGGCGGCGTGGGGTCGGAGACGAACGCAAATTCAAGGTGGTCCCTTCTGGTTTCGATGCACGGCCAAAGTGGCGGGAGCTACTCAACAGACAGAGGTACTACAGGAGGCCGGGTCGTTCACTACATTCTGAACCTCTTTAGAACGTGTTCGGGAACGAATTTACGGCCGCATTTGAGCGAAACCTGGGGTGATTCTATGAACGCTAAGGCAAGCGATCTATATGGTCGACGGCAACTTTGCAGGGTTGTGGTTTTTTTGAGATGAAAAAAGGGCCGGTGGATACCGGCCCTGCAAACTTCACCAGGTCATGCCGGCCTACCGGGCCGGCTGCGGGGAAATCACTCCTTGATGTCCACGCCGTAGAACACGTGGCGGCCAAACGGGCTGAGCTTGAAGTCAATGACTTCCTTGCGCACGGGCTTGAGCTGCACGGCGTGGGCGATGGTGAACCAAGGCGCTTGTTCCTTGAAGATCACTTGCGCCTTTTCGTACAGGGCAGCACGTTCCTTCTGGCTGCTGACGGTCTTGGCCTTGAGCACCAAGTCTTCAAACGGCTTGTAGCAGAACTTGGCAATGTTAGAGCCGCTGGCGCTTTGCGCCGAGGCGCAACCCAGCAGGGTGTACATGAAGTTGTCTGGGTCACCGTTGTCACCGGTCCAACCCAGCATGCCCATCTGGTGCTCACCAGCCTGCATGCGCTTGCGGTACTCGCCCCATTCGAAGCTCTTGATCTCGGCCTTGACGCCGATGGCGGCCAGGTCGGCTTGCATCAATTCAGCAATACGCTTGGCGTTCGGGTTGTAGGGGCGTTGCACCGGCATGGCCCACAGGTCGGTGGTGAAACCGTTGGGGTGGCCGGCTTCGGCCAACAGCTTCTTGGCCGCAGCTGGATCGTAGGCGTCGTCCTTCACCGCATTGTTGTAGGACCACATCGTCGGCGGAATGGGGTTCTTGGCGGCCACGCCGGTCGACAGGTAAACGCCGTCGATGATGGCCTTCTTGTTGATGGCCATGTTGATGGCCTTGCGCACACGCACGTCGTCAAACGGCTTCTTTTGCGTGTTGTAGGCCAGGTAGCCGACGTTCAGGCCAGGCTGTTCCAGCACGGTGACGTTCGGGTCCTTGCGGATGGTGTCCAGATCGGCTGGGTTGGGGTAGGGCATGACATGGCACTCACCCTTTTGCACCTTGGCCCAACGCACGGAGGCGTCTGGCGTGATGGCGAACACCAGGTCATCGATCTTCGCCTTGCCAGCCCAGTAGGGGGCGAAGGCCTTGTAGCGCACGATGGCGTCCTTCTGGTACTGCACCAGGTAGAACGGGCCGGTGCCGATAGGCTCCTGGTCGATCTTTTCAGGTGCGCCGGCCTTCAGCATGGTGATGGCGTATTCCTTGGACTGGATGGCCGCGTAGGGCATGGCCAGGTTGGCGAGGAACGGTGCTTCAGGCGCGTTGAGTGTGATCTTGATGGTGTAGTCGTCCACCTTGTCGACCGACTTCAGCAGCTTGGGCATGCCCATGTCGTTGAAGTACGAGTGGTTGGGGCTGGTGACCTTGAAGTATGGGTCGTCGTCTTTCCACTGGCGCGTGAAGGCGAACAACACGTCATCGGCGTTGAAGTCGCGGCTGGGCTTGAAGTTCTTGTTGCTGTGCCATTTCACGCCCTTGCGCAGGTGGAACACGTATTCCTTGCCGTCGGCAGAGATGTCCCACTTTTCAGCCAATGCCGGTACCACCTTCGTGCCGCCGCGCTCAAAGCCGACCAGGCGGTCGTAAATGGGTTCGTTGGCGTCGAACGAGGTACCCGTGGTGTTGACACCGGGGTAGAAGTTTTCAGGGCTGCCTTCGGCGCAGTAGACCAGGGTCTTGGCCGAAGAGGCAACAGGGGTCAAGGCCAGCAAGGCGGGCACAGCCAAGGCGGCACCCAACAGGGCGCGTTGCAGCGGCCGCAGGTGTTGGCGGCCAACAGCCGCGCGGGGTAGGGACTGGTTCATCTTGACGACTTCCTTCGATTGAATGGCTGCAACGCAGCAGACTGAATAGCGCGTGGGCGGATTACGCCCTTGCGCCGGGACAACGTGCGGGCCTGGGGTTGCAGACCTGCACAGAATGATAGGAAACGAATCGACTGTGCGCAATGCAAAGTAGACAACTCGTTTTTAGGCGGTGACTGCGGCGGCTGCAGTGGCGGGCAGCGCCACGCCATCGGCCACACGTTCGGCCTCGTGGCAGGCCACCAGGCGGCCGTCCAGCGGGCGCAGCACCGGGCGCTCCACGCGGCAGCGCTCGGTGACATACGGGCAGCGCGTCGAGAACACGCAGCCCTTGGGCGGGTTCAACGGCGAGGGCAGTTCGCCCTTGAGCACGATGCGCTGGCGTGCCACACCCTGGCCGGCGATACCCGGTGTAGACGCCAGCAGCGCCTGCGTATACGGGTGCAAAGGCTTGGCAAACACACTCTTCTTGTCGCCTTGCTCCACGGCATGGCCCAGGTACATCACCAACACATCGTGGGCGATGTGGCGCACCACACCCAGGTCGTGCGAGATGAACAGGTAGGCCAGGCCGAATTCGTGCTGCAGGTCGGCCAGCAGGTTCAGCACCTGGGCCTGGATCGACACGTCGAGCGCGGAGACCGGCTCATCGGCCACCACCACCGAGGGGTTGAGCATCAGCGCACGCGCAATCGCGATACGCTGGCGCTGGCCGCCGGAGAACATGTGCGGGTAGCGGCTGTAATGTTCCGGGCGCAGGCCCACACGGGCCAGCATGTCGCGGGCGCGGCTGGCGCGTTCGGCGGCGTCAAAAGGCGTGTTGATGGTCAGCGGGGTTTCCAGCACCTGGCCTATCTTCTGGCGCGGATTGAGCGAGCCATAGGGGTTTTGAAACACCATCTGCACCGTGCGGCGCAGCGCGCGCATCTGCTCGCCAGAGGCCTGAACGGCGTCAACGCCGCCCAGCATCAAGCTGCCTTCGGTGGGTTTTTCGATCAGCGACACCATGCGTGCCAGCGTGGATTTGCCACAACCGGACTCACCCACCACGGCCAGCGTCTGGCCGCGTTGCACCTGGAACGACACGCCACCCACGGCCTGCAATTGGGCGGCGGGGCGGAACATGCCACGGCTGATGTGGTAGACCTGCTTGAGGTCTTTGGCGATCAGAACCGGTGTGTTGGCATCGGTCTTTGGGATGGTTGCTAGCGTGCTCATGCTTGCACCTCCGCAACGCTGGCCGCGATGCCCACGGGTTTGTCTTGAGCCCGCTGCGCGTCGCGCGACGGGTCTCCCAGCGGGTAGTGGCAGCGCACCTTGCCGTCGGCCCAGGCGCGCAGCAGCGGGCGCTCGGCGCGCGAGTGTTCCGTGGCGTAGCCGCAGCGTGGCGCGAACAGGCAACCCTTGGGGCGGTCGTATAGGCCGGGCACCATGCCGGGAATGGTGGCCAGGCGGCCGCTGCCGTCGCTGCGGTCAGGCATGGCGGCGAGCAGCGCTTCGGTGTAGGGGTGTTGCGGCGAGTTGAACAGGTCTGCCGCCTTGCGCTCTTCCATCACCTGGCCGGCATACATCACGGCCACACGTTGCGCCATTTCAGACACCACGCCCATGTTGTGTGTGATCAGCACCAGCGCCATGCCACGCTCTTTTTGCAGGCTGCGCAGCAGGTCCAGGATTTGCGCCTGTATGGTCACGTCGAGCGCGGTGGTGGGTTCGTCGGCAATCAGCAGGCGCGGGTTGCAGGCGATGGCCATGGCGATCATCACACGCTGGTTCATGCCGCCCGACATCTGGTGCGGGTAGACCGAGAGACGGCTTTCGGCCGAGGGAATGCCCACCTGTTCCAGCAGTTCAATGGCGCGGCGGTGCGCGGCCTTTTTGTCCAGGCCGAGGTGCAGGCGCAGGGTTTCCTTGAGCTGGAAGCCCACGGTAAAACACGGGTTCAGGCTGGTGGTCGGGTCTTGGAAGATCATCGCCACGTCTTTGCCGGTGAGCTTGCTGCGCTCGCGCGGGCTCAAGGTCAGCAGATCCTGTCCGGCGAAGCGCATCTTGTCGGCGCGCACACGCCCGGGGTAGGACACCAGGCCCATCAAGGCCATCATGGTCACGCTTTTGCCGGAGCCGGATTCACCCACGATGCCCAGGACTTCGCCTTCGTCAACCGTTAGGCTGACGCCGTCCACGGCGTGCATCACGCTGTTCTGCGAGGGGAACTCGACAGACAAGTTTTCAATTTCTAAAAGTGCCATATCAATTACTCCTGGACTCTTATCGTTTCAGCTTCGGGTCCAGAGCGTCACGCAGGCCATCGCCCAGCAGGTTGAACGCCAACACCGTGATCAAAATAGCCAGGCCGGGGAAGGTGACGACCCACCAGGCGCGCAGCACGAACTCGCGTGCGTCGGCCAGCATGGTGCCCCACTCGGGCAGTGGCGGCTGGGCGCCCAGGCCCAGGAAACCCAGGGCGGCGGCGTCCAGAATGGCGGTCGATACGCCCAGCGAGGCCTGCACGATCAGCGGGGCCGTGCAGTTGGGCAGAATTTCGCTGAACATCAGGCGGATGCGGCTGGCGCCGTTCATGCGCGAGGCGGTCACGTAGTCGCGCGAGGCTTCAGAGATGACTGCCGCACGCGTGATGCGCACGTAATGCGGCAACACCACCACGGCCACGGCCAGCATGGCGTTCATCAGCCCAGGGCCGAGGATGGCCACGATGACGATGGCCAGCAGCAGGCTAGGCAGCGTGAGGATGATGTCCATCAGGCGCATCACGGCGATCTCGAATACTCCGCGGAAGTAGCCGGTGAGCAAACCCAGGATGGTGCCGACGATGACCGAGATGGCCACCACGGCAATGCCTATGACCAACGACAGGCGCGCGCCGTGCATCAGCCGTGAGAGGATGTCGCGGCCAATGGCGTCGGTGCCCAGCAGGTGGGCGGTGGAGCCGCCTTCTTGCCAGAACGGGGGCTTGAGGAAGACCGAATTGTCGACCTGTATGGGCGAGTAGGGTGCGATCCACGGGGCAAGCAAGGCGATCAGCAGCACGCCGACCACGACGATGAGACCGGCCACGGCGCCTTTGTTGGCGCTGAAGTAGGTCCAGAACTCGCGCAGCGGATGCGGCGGCGCGGGGGCCACGGCGGGCGTTGCCGGCGCAGCGTTTTGAGCGGAAATCGTATTCATGGGGAAACTCAGTGCTGGTGCCGGATGCGCGGGTTGATGATGCCGTAGGTGATGTCCACCAACAGATTGATCGCCATCACCATGGTGCCCAGCAGCAAGATGCCGCCTTGGAGCACCGGGTAGTCGCGCCGCGAGATGGCTTCAATCAGCCACTTGCCCACGCCGGGCCAGGAAAAAATGGTCTCTGTGAGGATGGCGCCGGTGAACAACACGCCCACTTGCAGGCCGATCACCGTGACCACGGGAATCAGCGCATTGCGCAGCGCGTGTACGGCGACCACTCGAATCTGTGGCAAACCCTTGGCGCGTGCAGTGCGCACATAGTCTTCGCCCAGCACTTCGAGCATGGCCGAACGCGTCATGCGCGCAATCACCGCCAGCGGGTTGGTGCCGAGCACGATCATCGGCAAGATCAGGTGCGAGGCGGCCGACCAGAAGGCGCCTTTTTCCTCGGACAGCAGCGAGTCGACCAGCAAGAAGCCGGTGGTTGGCTCGATGAAGTACTTCACGTCGATGCGGCCAGACACCGGTGTCCAGCCCAACTGCACAGAGAACAGCAGAATCAGCAGCAGCCCCCACCAGAAGATTGGCATGGAATAGCCGGTGAGCGAGATGCCCATCACCCCGTGGTCGAAGATGGAGTTGCGTTTGACGGCCGCCAGAATGCCCGCCGGAATGCCAATCAGCAGTGCGAACAACATGGCGCAAATGGCCAGCTCCACGGTGGCCGGGAACAACGCCGCAAACTCGCGCAGCACCGGCTCCTGGGTGATCATGGATTTGCCGAGATCGCCGTGCAAAACGCGTTCGATGTAGATGCCGTATTGGGTGAGCATGGGCTGGTCCAGTCCGTACTCTTTGATCAGGGCGGCGTGGCGTGCGGGGTCTATACCGCGTTCGCCGGCCATGGTTTCGATAGGGTCGCCCGGCACCAGCCGGATGAGGAAGAAGGCCAGAAGCGTCATCCCAATGAAGGTAGGGATGACCAGGCTCAGGCGCGTGAGCAGGAAGCGGAACATGTCAACGTGGGAATTAGTTTTTTGAGGGGGCAGTCAGTTGCACAACCACTGCCTAGTGGGCATGGCCGCAGTCTGACGCCAAAGCAGGGTTGGAAACAACCCCGGAAACCCCGAACTGGTTTAGAACTAAATGAAAGGAAAAATGCATGGCGGCGGACTATGCATGAACTGTGCCTGTATGTACAAGTTCTAAGGGTATGTAGCTGTCGCGCGGGCGTCACAAATCCGTTGCACCGGTGGACAGGGCTTGCGGTGTGAGCCGATTTGGATTATTTGCAGTCTGCATGCACCGGCTTTGAAACGAAAAAAAGCCGCAACAAGTGCGGCTTTTTGGGGCGCCTAAGGCGCGTGGTGGCAGCTTACTTCAGGTGCTTGCCAACCAGGCCGGTCATTTCAAACATGGTGACCTGGGCCTTGCCGAAGACTTCCTTCAGCTTGGCGTCGGCGTTGATCAGGCGCTTGTTGACTTCATCTTGCAGCTTGTGCTTCTTGATGTAAACCCACATCTTGCTGACCACTTCGGTGCGTGGCAGAGGCGTGGCGCCGACGATGGCGGCCAATGCTGCGCTGGGGGTCAGTGGCTTCATGAAAGCGGCGTTGACGGCGCGCTTGGCAGGAGCCTTCTTGGCTGCGGGGGCCTTCTTGGCTGGAGCAGCTTTCTTTGCAGGAGCGGCAGCCTTCTTCGCAGGAGCAGCGGCCTTCTTGGCCGGAGCAGCGGCTTTAGCGGCTACCTTGGTTGCCGGAGCTGCTTTTTTTGCTGGTGCAGCTTTCTTGGCGGGAGCAGCTTTCGCTGCGGCTTTTTTTGCAGTTGCCATGATTGAAGATGTCCTTCTTGGTTTGGATTTATCACCAGCGAAAAGAGGCTTCTCTACCGGTGCGCAAATGCTACTGGAGATGAACCACGTTTCCAAGGGGAAAAGCGCATTTTTCTCTCTGTCAACACACGGTTTTACGTCAGAAAGCAACGCTTGGTGCCCTCTGAGAGGCTAAAGGGCCTGCAGAACACGCGTGCTCGCGTGTCGTGCGTGCCCTCAAGTTGTGTGTCTTGTGTGTGCGTTGCGATGGTTTGGAGTGCATGGCATGCTTTGCGCGCGCCCCTTTTTGCTAAGCATTTCTGATGAGGATAGAACGACATGACCACTACCTTCGCCACTTGTGATCTCTGTGATGCCCACAAGCTCGACAGCTCGGGCAGCTTTCGTGTGCTGCCACCAGTGTTCCGCGACTTCGGCGCTGTGCGCCAGTTTCATGGTGTGGTTGAAACCGTGAAGTGCTTTGAAGACAACAGCCTGGTGAAAGCGGCGGTGGACAGTCCCGGCCTGGGCCGAGTGCTGGTGGTTGATGGCGGTGGTTCGCTGCGCCGGGCGCTACTCGGCGGCAACCTGGGCGCGGCGGCGGCGCGTAATGGCTGGGCCGGTGTGGTGTCGACGGCTGCGTGCGTGATGTGGCTGAGCTGGCCTCGCACCAGGTGGGCATTCGTGCGTTGGCCAGCATGCCGCTGCCCACCGAGAAGCGCGACCAAGGGGAGCGCAGCGTGGCGGTGCAGGTGCAGGGCGTGTGGGTGCGGCCAGGCGACTGGCTCTACGCCGATGCCGATGGCATGGTGCTCAGCACCAAGGCGCTGGTTTGACGCCGGTGCGCCGGGGCAGGGCGGCTTCAGAGCGCGCGGTCCTGCAGCTCCAGTGAACGTGATGGCAAGGTGGCCAACACCACGCCCGCCAGCGCAATCGCAAACGCCAGCAGTTGCATGGCGGTGACCGACTCACCCAGGAACACAATGCCCACCAGTGCCGCCGAGATCGGCAGCAACACCGAGAACACCCCGGCTTGCGCTGCCGGCACCGAGCGCAGGCCGGTCATCCACAGCCACACCGTCCACACACTCGCGGCCAAGGCGTAGAACACTAGCAGCAACCAAACCCCTGCGGGTGGAGCCGAAAAATCAAACGACAAGGCTAAATAGAAGCCCATGGGCGTCATCAAGACCAGGCCCCACAGGTTGATCAGCGCGCTGATGCGTTTCGGCCCCAGAGCCCCGGTAAGCTTCTTGCCGACCACGGCGTAGATCGCCTCGCACAACACCGAGGCCATCACCAGCAGATTGCCCAACATCGGGCTGCCATAAGAGAAAAGGCCTTGTGGCGCGCTTTCCGCATGTGCAGGGGGCCCGTGTTTTGATAGCGACAACAGCCCTATGCCGATGGCCCCACAGGCCACGGCTGCCCAGGTGCGCAGCGTGATGCGCTCACCCAGCATGGCCCAACTGAGCAGGGCCACGGCGGCCGGAATGCTGGCCATGATGACCCCGGCCGACACCGCATTGGTCATGCTGACGCCGTAGACCATGCAGATGGTGAACAGAAAATTGCCGAAGAACGATTCGATGAACAGCCAGCCCCGCAGCCGCGGGCTCAGTGGCGCCTCGGACGCTGGCTTCTTCAACCACGGCAGCATGGCGATCGCGCCAATGCCAAAGCGCAGCCAGGCCAGCAGAAAGACGGGCAGGGCGGCGGCCAGTGGCTTTGACAGGGCCACATAGCTGCCCACCAGGCACATGCTCAACCCCAAACAAAGATAGGCGACACCGGGGCGGGGCTGCGAATTTATTAGACTCATGCGCTGATTGAAATGATCTTGTTCTATTTGAATTGGCCCGCATCATGCCCGAAACCTCCAGTCCATCTTCTCGCTATGTCTTCGTCTACGGCACCCTGCGCAAGGGCGACGACAACGACATCACCCGCCTCGCCCCTGCGCCGCAGTTTGTCGGCCATGCGTCTATCGAGGGCGTGATGCACCATTTGGGCGCCTATCCCGGCGTGCGCTTGGCGCCAGGGCGTGTGGTGGTGGGCGAGGTCTATGCCATAGAGCCCGCGCTGGAGTTGAAGCTCGACGAGATCGAGATGCTCTATCCCGAACAGAAGGACGAATACTTCAAGCGAGAGATTGCGGTGCAGGTCGATGGGCGCACGCTGAGCTGTGTGCTGTACGAGATCAACCCCAGCTACATCGTCGGTCGGCCGGTGATCGAAAGTGGCGACTGGGTGCGGGGGCGGCACCTTTAGACCGTTGCCTGTAAAAGGTAAATCCGCCGCGAAGGGCGCGAGTTTTCTTACAATCCCCGCCGGGCACGTGTCTTGCGGCGTGTTTTCTTTCTTTTTCAACGGTAAATCATCAGGAGTAGTCGGCTTTATGAACAAGCGTCTTTGGGTTTTCGCACTGTCCGCTTTGGCTTTGGCTGCTTGCGGAAAAAAGGAGGAGGCGGCTGCACCCGCAGCGGCCCCGGCCCCGGTAGCGAGTGCTCCCGCAGCCGAGCCTGCGGAAGAAAAGGTGCTCAATGTCTACAACTGGCCCGACTACATTGCCAAGGACCTGATCGCCAACTTTGAAAAAGAAAGCGGCATCAAGGTCAATTACCAAACCTTTGAGAACAACGAAGCCCTGCAAGCCAAGCTGGTGGCAGGCAACAGCGGCTACGACCTGGTGGTGCCGGGCGCGGTGTTCGTCAAGGCGCAGATCGATGGTGGCCTGCTGGCCAAGCTCGACAAAAGCAAGATTCCCAACTACGGCAACCTCGACCCAGAGTTGATGGCCAAACTGGCCGGTGTTGATGCCGGCAACGAATACGTGGTGCCCTGGGCCTGGAGCTACACCACGGTGGGCATCAATAAAAGCAAGGTCACCAAGGCCCTGGGCGGCACGCCGCTGCCCGAAAACGCCTGGGACCTGGTGTTCAACCCCACATACACATCCAAGCTCAAGTCGTGTGGCATTGCCTACCTGGATTCGCCGACCGAGGTGATTCCTCCGGCCATGCATTACCTGGGCAAAAATCCCTATTCGAACGAGGCAGCCGATCACCAAGCCGCCGGCGCGATGCTGGCCAAGGTACGCGGTGACATCCGTCTGTTCTCCAGCGCCATGATCGACGACCTGGCTGGCGGCAAGGCCTGTGTGGCACTGGGCTGGGCCGGCGACATGAACATCGCCAAGGCGCGCGCCATCGAGAACAAGAACGGCAACGACATCGAAGTGTTGTTGCCCAGCACCGGCGGCCTGATCTTCATGGACAACCTGGCCGTGCCCAAGGACGCCAAACATCCGAACAATGCCATGGCGTTTATCAACTACTTCCTGAAGCCTGAAGTCACCGCCACGTTGACCAACGAACTCAGCTACGCCAATGCCAACAAGGCCAGCTTGCCGTTCGTAACGCCTGAAATTGCCTCCGACAAAACCGTGTTCGTGGACGCAGACAATCTGAAGAAGATGGTGTCGCCAGCCAGCTTCAGCAACGCAGCACGTGAATCCATGAGCAACGTGTTCACCCAGTTCAAAAAGGGCAAGTAAGCCTTATTCGTTGGCAGACCTGGCCAGCCTTTTTTGAGTCCAAGGCGCATCGACCACCGGTTGGCGCGCCTTTTCTCTTTTTCTTCCCACTGCTTTGCCCCTCAGGGCCCAAATGCCGATATCGCCGATGAATGCGCCTGATCCTTCCCTAGATGGTTTTCTCCGAACGGAACACGTGGTCAAACGTTTTGATGACGTGGTGGCGGTGTCCGACGTTTCCATTTCGGTGCGGCGCGGTGAGATTTTTGCGCTGCTCGGCAGCTCAGGCTGCGGCAAGTCGACTTTGCTGCGCATGTTGGCGGGCTTTGAGCAGCCGACCTCGGGCGCGGTGCTGCTCAACGGTGAAGACATCTCGAAGTTGCCCCCGTATGAGCGGCCTATCAACATGATGTTCCAGTCGTACGCGCTGTTTCCGCATCTGAGTGTGTGGGACAACATTGCCTTCGGCCTGAAGCGCGAAGCTATGCCGCGCGCGCAGATCGAACAGCGCGTCGAAGAGATGTTGGCGTTGGTGCAACTCCAGTCCTACGCCAAACGCAAGCCGCATCAGTTGTCCGGCGGGCAGCAGCAGCGCGTGGCCTTGGCGCGCAGCCTGGCCAAGAAGCCGCAGTTGCTCTTGCTGGACGAGCCGCTGGGGGCGCTCGACAAGAAGCTGCGCGAGCGCACGCAGTTTGAGCTGGTCAACATCATTGAATCAGTAGGCGTGACCTGCGTGATGGTGACGCACGACCAGGAAGAGGCCATGACCATGGCCAGCCGGATTGCCGTGATGAGTGCCGGCCAGGTGCTGCAAGTGGGCACACCCAAAGAGATCTACGAATATCCCAACTGCCGCTTTGTGGCCGACTTTATTGGCAATATCAACCTGTTCGACGGCAAGCTGACGCTGGACGAAACCAACCGTTGTGAAGTCACGACCGACGAAGGTGTGCTGCATGTGGGCCACGGTGTCACCGGATCGCCGGGCATGCCACTGACGGTGGCTGTGCGCCCCGAGAAGATCCACATCGCCAAAGACAGGCCCGATGGTGTGGTGCAAAACCTGTTCACCGGCAAGGTGCGCGAGATTGCCTACCTGGGCAGCTACAGCACCTATGTGGTGGCCATGGCCAGCGGAAAGCTCATCAAGGTCACCGGCACCAATACCAGCCGAACCGAGGCCGGTGATATCACCTGGGACGATGCGGTGTTCTTCTGGTGGGATGGCGCCGCGCCTGTGGTGTTGACGCATTGAGGTCGTGATGAAGAAGTTGGGATTTTTCAACGGACGGCGCTGGGTGATCGGTGTGCCGTGGCTCTGGCTGGCGGTGTTCTTCCTGCTGCCATTCCTGATCTTGGTGCGCATCAGCGTGACCGATATGGGTGATGGTGTCGACCCCTTTGCACCGCTGCTGCAATGGGTCAATGGCACCTGGCATCTGGTTTTGAAGGCGGAGAACTTCAGCTCGATTTTTATCGAACCGACCGCACAGGGCTGGCGCGGTTTTGGCGACACCATTTATATGGATGCGCTGGTCACCTCGCTGCGTTATGCGGCGCTGACCACGGTGCTGTGTTTGCTGATCGGCTATCCGTTTGCCTACTTCATTGCGCGTGCGCGCCCGAGTCTGCGACCCGCGCTGTTGATGATGGTAATGTTGCCGTTCTGGACCTCGCTGCTGCTGCGCGTCTATGCCTGGAAGGGCATACTGGCCGACCAGGGGGTTGTCAATCTTTTGCTGCAGTCGCTGGGGCTCACCACCGAGCCTATCCAACTGCTCTACAACGACTTCTCGATGCTGGTGGGCATGACCTATGTGTATTGCCCATTCATGATCCTGCCGCTCTACGCCACGCTGGTGAAGCTGGACGTGCGCTTGCTGGAGGCCGCGCGCGACCTGGGCGCGAGTCCCTGGCGCGCATTCTGGCTGGTGACGGTGCCGCTGAGCAAGGCCGGCATCATCTCGGGCTCCATGCTGGTGTTCATTCCCGCGCTGGGTGAGTTTGTGATCCCATCGCTATTGGGTGGAGCGGAGAACATCGTCATCGGCCGCGTGGTGTGGGACGAAATGTTCAGCAGCAATAACTGGCCGCGCGCCTCGGCGTTGGCGATTGTGTTGATCATGCTGATCCTGGTGCCGCTGATGCTGCACCACCATTACAGTGCAGCGCGCGACACGGCGGGGAGGGACTGATATGCAGGGCTTTACCCGCTGGATGGAGCAACGCATTGGCCGGATGTGGTTGCTGCTGGTGTTCTTGTTCTTGTACGCACCACTGGCGTTCCTGATCGTGTTTTCCTTTAACAGCACGCGTCAAGACGGCATCTTTACCGGATTCTCAATGCGCTGGTACACGGCGTTGCTGGAAGACTCGCGCCTGGTGCAGGGCTTCTTCCTGTCGCTGCGTGTGGCGTTGATCAGCGCCACGTTGTCGACGATCTTGGGCACCTTTGCCGCGTTTGTGCTGGTGCGTTACAAGCGCTTTCGCGGGCGTGCCATGTTTTCCGGCATGGTGGGCGCGCCGCTGGTGATGCCCGAGGTGATCATCGGCTTGTCGCTGCTGTTGCTGATGGTGTCGGTGCAGCGCATGCTGGGCTGGCCAGATCGCGGCATGCTGACGATTGTGTTGGGACACACCTTGCTGGGCATGGCCTACGCCACGGTGGTCATCCAGTCGCGGCTGCGCGAGATGGACCGCTCCATCGAAGAGGCGGCGATGGACCTGGGTTGCCGACCACTGCAAGTGTTCTTTTTGGTGACTCTGCCCAACATTGCTGCTGCGTTGATGGCGGCATGGTTGCTGGCGTTCACCTTGTCGTTTGACGACGTGGTGATCTCTGAGTTCTTGTCTGGCCCCGGTGTGACCACGTTGCCGCAGGTGATCTTCAGCTACGCGCGGCGTGGGGTGAATCCGTCGATCTATGCCGCTGCGACGATTTTGATCTGCAGCATCACGCTGGGCGTATTGGCCTACGGCCTGTATGTGTGGCGTAAGCAGCAAAGGCAAGAGCAGCGCAAGTAGCAATCTCGGCTTCTCAGGCAGATGGATAAACGTCTGCGGGGGGGGGGCACTATTTTTCACGGACCGGCCGCTTCCCAGCGCCCGGTCCGTGTTTCATTTCAGGCTGAGTGATGTCTTTTCATAATATGGATTGTGAAAATGCTGCGCCGCAATAATTTTTCTCAAGATAAGAGTTGCCGTTTTGTATTGGGAAATATAGGTTTTAAGTTATTGAATTTAAACGAATAAATAAATGTCTTATATAAGACATAAGATACAACACTGGTCTTATGCAAGACATAGAATTTGTTCACCGGGATGAATGTCAGTTCAGACCGTCACCGGATTTCAACAACTTTCAGGAGTGAAACCATGCCCCAATCGATCACCGAACAACTCAGCCGCGAACAGCAAATTGCCGCCTTGGAAAAGGACTGGGCCAACAATCCTCGCTGGAAAGGCATCAAGCGCGGCTACTCTGCCGCCGACGTGGTGCGTCTGCGTGGCTCGTTCCAGGTTGAACACACCTTGGCGCGCCGTGGTGCAGAGAAGCTCTGGGAATTGGTGAACAACGAGCCTTACGTCAACTGCCTTGGCGCGCTCACCGGCGGTCAAGCCATGCAGCAAGTGAAGGCTGGTATCAAGGCCATCTATTTGTCGGGCTGGCAAGTGGCTGCGGACAACAACGAATACGCAGCGATGTATCCCGATCAATCGTTGTACCCCGTGGACTCGGTGCCAAAAGTGGTGGAGCGCATCAACAACGCTTTTACCCGCGCCGATGAAATCCAATGGTCCAAGGGCGTGAATCCTGGCGATGCCGGTTTTATCGACTACCACGCACCTATCGTGGCCGACGCCGAAGCCGGTTTCGGCGGCGTGCTGAACGCATACGAATTGATGAAGGCCATGATCCGCGCGGGCGCTGGTGGTGTGCATTTCGAAGACCAACTGGCTTCGGTGAAGAAATGCGGCCACATGGGAGGCAAAGTGCTGGTTCCTACCCAAGAAGCCGTGCAGAAACTGATCGCCGCCCGTATGGCTGCTGACGTGTATGGCGTGCCCAGCTTGGTGATCGCCCGTACCGACGCCGAAGCGGCTGATCTGCTGACCAGCGACTACGACGAAAACGACAAGCCTTTCATCACCGGCGAGCGCACGGCAGAAGGCTTCTACAAGACCAAGAAGGGCATAGACCAAGCCATTTCACGCGCCATTGCCTACGCCCACTACGCCGATTTGGTGTGGTGCGAAACCGGTACGCCTGACCTGGCTTTTGCCAAGAAGTTTGCCGATGCCGTGCACAAGGTGCACCCGGGCAAGATGCTGGCTTACAACTGCTCGCCATCGTTCAATTGGAAGAAGAACCTGGACGATGCCACCATCGCCAAGTTCCAACGCGAGCTTGGCGCCATGGGCTACAAGTACCAGTTCATCACCTTGGCTGGCATCCATAGCATGTGGTACAACATGTTCGACTTGGCACAAGACTATGTGGCGCGCGGCATGTCGGCCTATGTCGAAAAGGTGCAAGAGCCAGAATTCGCAGCACGCGACCGCGGCTACACCTTTGTTTCGCACCAGCAGGAAGTGGGCACTGGTTACTTTGATGAAGTCACCACGGTGATACAGGGCGGCAAGTCGAGCGTGACGGCGCTCACGGGCTCGACCGAAGAAGAGCAGTTCCACTGAAGCGTTGCGGATAGCACATATGGCCTAAAGGCCAGTTCTCCAGATTAAAAGCACCTGCGGTCATCCGCAGGTGCTTTTTTATGGCTCGGCGACGGAGTTGGCGGTGGCCTGCTGGTGGTCGGCTTGCGCGATTTTGTTGTCGTCGGCGCTCTCAGGTTCAAAACACGACTTGATGCTTTCGCAGGGCTCCACCGAGACCTTTGCCACGCCACGCGCCAGGATGCCAAGCTCTTCGGCTGCCGCGTGGCTGACGTCGATCAGCCGGTTGCGGGTGTGAGGGCCTCGGTCGTTGATTTGCACCACGACACTTTTGCCAGAGCCAAGCGCTGTCACCCTGGCCCAACTGTGCAGCGGCAGGCTGCGGTGGGCGGCGGTGAGTGCTTCCACGTCGAACAGCGCACCCGATGCGGTGCGTTTGCGGTGAAACTTATGACCATACCAACTCGCATTTCCGACCTGTGTTTTGGGCGTAGTTGTCGGGCGTGCGGCTGTGGCGGCGGAGAGAGTGGGGCCGTCATCAGCGTGCGCGATGGCGGCGGTGCAAAGGCACAACGCAGCCCAAAAGCCAACTGAAAAATGACGGCGAAGGGAGACCTTTCGCATGGGCATATGCTACCCGGTCCATGAAAAGCGCCGGAATTCCGCTCATGGAGGGGTTTTGAGTGCCGGAAATGCAGCATGCTTGTCAGGCATGTTGGCCCCTTCTGAAGGGGCATCAGGGCGCGGTTAAAATGTCAGCCAGTCCCAACCATCTGATAAGAGCGAGAAAGGCACGTCAGGTTATGACACCGCGAACTACACCGGCAGATTTTGTAAAACGTTCCAGGCCGTAGTCCGCGCGCCTTGGGCGTGTTTAGTTATCAAAATAAGAGCAAGCGCGGTCTACCCACCGCGCTTTTTGTTTTTGCGCTCCCCACTTTTCCTATTCGATCATGATTCAAATTACGCTTCCTGACGGTTCCAAACGTGACTATCCAGGGCCTGTGACGGTGGCCGAGGTCGCCGCATCCATTGGCGCCGGCTTGGCTAAGGCCGCCTTGGCAGGAAAGGTTGATGGCAGGGTGGTGGACACCAGCTTTCAAATCCAAAAAGACAGCCAGTTGTCTATCGTCACGGCGAAAGATGCCGATGGCTTGGAAGTAATCCGTCACTCCACGGCCCACCTATTGGCCTACGCGGTGAAGGAGTTGTTTCCAGATGCACAGGTCACCATAGGCCCGGTCATCGAAAACGGCTTCTTCTACGACTTTGCTTACAAGCGCCCATTCACGCCGGAAGACCTGGTCGCGATTGAGAAGCGTATGAGCGAGCTGGCCGCGAAAGACGAGCCCGTGGTGCGCCGTGTGTTGCCGCGTGACGAGGCGGTGGCTTATTTCAAGGGCCTGGGAGAGCACTACAAGGCGGAGATCATCGCCAGTATTCCGAGCAACGAAGATGTTTCCTTGTACCGCGAAGGTGCGTTCGAAGATTTGTGCCGTGGCCCGCACGTGCCCAGCACGGGCAAGCTGAAATTCTTCAAGCTAATGAAGCTGGCCGGTGCTTACTGGCGCGGTGACCACAACAACGAGATGCTGCAGCGTGTCTATGGCACGGCCTGGGCGACCAAGGACGAGCTGCAAAACTACCTGACGCAACTGGAAGAGGCCGAAAAACGCGACCACCGCAAGCTGGGTCGCGAACTCGATCTGTTTCACATTGACGACCATGCGCCCGGCCTGGTGTTTTGGCACCCCAAGGGCTGGACGGTGTGGCAAGGTGTTGAGCAATACATGCGCCAGGTATACCGCGACAACGGCTACCAGGAGGTCAAAGGTCCGCAGGTGATCGACAAAACGCTGTGGGAAAAGACGGGGCACTGGGATAAGTACCGCGAGAACATGTTCACGACGGAGTCGGAGAAGCGCGAGTACGCCCTGAAGCCGATGAACTGCCCTGGCCACATCCTGATCTTCAAGCAAGGCATCAAGAGCTACCGTGATCTGCCGCTGCGCTACGGTGAGTTTGGTCAATGTCACCGCAATGAGCCTTCGGGCGGCTTGCACGGCATCATGCGTGTGCGCGGTTTTACCCAGGATGACGGCCACATCTTTTGCACCGAAGACCAGATCCTGCAAGAGTGCGTGGATTACACGGCCCTCCTGCAGAAGGTCTACACCGACTTCGGTTTCCAGAACATCATCTACAAGGTGGCCACGCGCCCCGAGAAGCGTATCGGTTCCGACGAGGTGTGGGACAAGGCTGAGCACGCCTTGATGGAAAGCCTGCGGGCTTCCGGCTGTGAGTTCGAGATCGCTCCGGGCGACGGTGCCTTCTATGGCCCGAAGATCGAATACACGCTGAAGGATGCCATTGGCCGTCAATGGCAGTGCGGCACGATGCAGGTTGATTTCTCGATGCCAGAACGGCTTGATGCGGAGTATGTCGGTGAAGATGGCGCTCGCCATCGCCCGGTGATGCTGCACCGTGCGATTGTCGGCAGCCTGGAGCGCTTCATCGGGATCTTGATCGAAGAGCACGCTGGCGCACTGCCAACGTGGCTTGCACCAACGCAGGTGGCCATACTCAACATCACCGATTCCCAGAGCGAATACTGTCGCGAAATCGCCAAAATGCTGACGAATCAAGGGGTTAGAGTCCAGCTCGATCTGCGCAATGAAAAAATAACGCGTAAAATACGCGAGCACTCGATGCAGAAGCTGCCTTTTATCCTTGTGATTGGTGATAAGGAGAAGGAAGCAGGCGCCGTTGCTGTGCGTGCCCGAGGCAATCTTGATCTCGGTGTGATGTCGCTCCAGGAATTCCAAGCCCGAATTGCCAGCGATATCACTTCCAAAGTGTAGTTCCCTGATCTGCCTTGGCCGCGCACGTCATCGGCGACGTTTGCCGCATTCGTTGCGGCCATTTATCAAAAGGACCCTAGCCATCGCTACTGAATTTCGTGACCGTCGTCACCGTGAAGAACGTAAACACCGCCTGAACCGTGAAATCATGGCGCCGGAAGTTCGACTTTCTGGCCCTGACAATGAGCCCTTGGGCATAGTGAGCCTGATGGAGGCACTACGCCTGGCCGGTGAATACGACGTTGACCTGGTGGAAATCGTTGCAACCGCCAACCCTCCTGTTTGCCGCCTCATGGATTACGGCAAATTCAAGTATCAGGAGCAAAAGCGCGCTGCCGACGCCAAGGCCAAGCAGACGGTCATCGAAATCAAGGAAGTGAAATTCCGGCCTGGTACCGATGACGGCGATTACAATATCAAGATGCGCAATATCCGGCGCTTCTTGGCAGAAGGCGACAAATGCAAGATCACCTTGCGTTTTCGCGGTCGAGAGATCACCCACCAGGAAATTGGCATGGCGCTGTTGCAGCGTATTCGCAATGACCTGCAGGATTTGATCGTGGTTGAGCAGTTTCCTAAGCTTGAAGGGCGCCAGATGATCATGATGATCGCCCCCGGCAAGAAGAAACCCGGCAAACCGGCAGCCCCTGAGGCCTCTGCCGCGGCACCGGCGGCCCAACCTTCTGCTTCCTGAAAATTTGAATTCGGCTAAACCTGTGCCTTGTGCATGGGCAAGCTGATGATGGCTGGCTTTTGCCAGCCGTCTTGATGGCGGGAAACTGCCTTCAAAAATGGCGCAGTGAAATGCGCCATAAGAAGTGGCTCGGGGCCAACAAGTCTGGGATCGGTTCTCAGCGCCTCACGAGCACAACAAAAGGAGCATGAACATGCCCAAAATGAAGACCAAGAGCAGCGCGAAAAAGCGTTTCCGCGTCCGTCCAGGTGGCACCGTCAAGCGCGGTCAAGCCTTCAAGCGTCACATTTTGACGAAGAAGACCACCAAAAATAAACGCCAGTTGCGTGGTGCTGTCACTGTGCATGAGACCAATATGGGTCACATGGCGCAGATGTTGCCCGGCCGTGGCATTTAATTAACGACGAACAAGGAGTACACACATGCCTCGCGTCAAACGTGGTGTAACGGCTCGCGCCCGACACAAAAAAGTTCTCGCCCTCGCTAAGGGTTTCCGCGGTCGCCGTGGTAATGTTTTCCGTATCGCCAAACAGGCGGTAATGAAGGCTGGGCAATATGCCTACCGCGATCGTCGCAACAAGAAGCGCGTTTTCCGTCAACTGTGGATCGCCCGTATCAACGCCGCTGCGCGTGAATGCGGCCTGACCTACAGCCAATTTGCCAACGGCCTGAAAAAGGCTGCGATCGAGATCGACCGTAAGGTTCTGTCCGACATCGCTGTGCATGACAAGGCTGCTTTTGCCAGCATCGTGGAACAAGTTAAGGCCAAGCTGGCTGCTTGAACTTCACGACGGATGCCATCGTCTTGATGGCGTCTTGTGAAAATATGACAAGGGCTAGGGCTTCATAGGCGCTAGCCCTTTGTCATTCCATTTACAGATCAATCGTGGCTGCCAAAGCGGCCATCCACACGGTTGATCTGTAAGTGGAATCATTCCTTAGAGGGTTTTATGAACGAGTTGGATGCAATCGTTGCCGCAGCAGTGACAGGTTTCTCTGAGGCCGCTACGCCTGCCGACCTGGAGAACACCAAGGCCCAGTTTCTGGGCAAGTCAGGCCGCATCACGGAGTTGATGAAGGGCATGGCGGCACTCAGCGTGGAAGAAAAAAAATCTCGCGGTGCTGCCATCAACCTGGCGAAACAAGCAATTGAGGCGGCGCTCAACGCGCGTCGCCAAGCGCTGGCCGATGCCGAACTGGACGCGCAACTCAAAGCCGAAGCATTGGATGTGACTTTGCCCGGCCGTCAGCGTGCTCAAGGTGGCCTGCACCCGGTGTCTCTCACGCTGGAGCGGATCGAGGCGATCTTCGGCTCCATGGGGTTCGAAGTGGCGCAAGGCCCTGAGATTGAAACCGACTGGTTCAACTTCACCGCGCTCAACACGCCCGAAGACCATCCAGCCCGTTCCATGCACGACACGTTCTACGTCGAAGGTGGCACCAGTGCAGCGCCCAATCTGCTGCGCACCCACACCAGCCCGATGCAGATTCGTCACGCCGTGCAACATGTGAAGCGTCATCGCGCGCGCTTGGATGCGGGCCAGGACATGCCGGAGATTCGCGTGATCGCACCAGGTCGCACCTACCGTGTCGACAGCGATGCCACCCATTCCCCCATGTTCCACCAGTGTGAAGGCTTGTGGATTGGTGAGAACGTTTCGTTCAAGGATTTGAAGGTGGTGTTCACCGACTTCTGTCGTACCTTCTTCGAGTCAGACGACTTGGTGCTGCGCTTCCGGCCGAGTTTCTTTCCGTTTACCGAACCCAGCGCCGAAATCGACATTCAATTCCAAAGTGGCCCTCTGGCAGGCCGTTGGCTTGAAGTGGCAGGTTCCGGCCAGGTGCATCCGAACGTGGTGCGCAACATGGGGCTGGATCCGGAGAAGTACGTTGGTTTCGCCTTTGGCATGGGGCCAGACCGGCTCACGATGCTGCGATATGGCGTCAACGACCTGCGGCTGTTCTTCGACGGCGACCTGCGTTTCCTGTCGCAGTTTCAGTGACCGTCGCGGCCAATTAATATTTCACGCAGCAGGCGGTTCGTCAGGATTACCACTCACGATCACCGTCTGCTCCTCTCCCGTATTTCGCGCAAGCAAAGAAGCACCACATGCAATTCCCCGAATCTTGGCTCAGAGAATTCTGCAACCCTCCGTTGAGCACCCAGCAACTCGCCGACGTGTTGACCATGGCTGGCCTGGAAGTGGAAGAACTTCAGCCTGTGGCGCCGCCCTTTACCAAGATTGTGGTGGGCGAGATCAAAGAAGCGGTACAGCACCCCAACGCCGACCGCTTGCGTGTGTGTCAAGTGGACGCAGGGCAAGGCGAGCTGCTCAACATCGTCTGCGGTGCGCCAAATGCGCGTGTCGGCATTCGTGTGCCGGTGGCTTTGGTTGGTGCTGAGTTGCCGCCCGGTGAAGACGGCAAGCCGTTCCTCATCAAGGTCGGCAAGCTGCGCGGTGTGGAAAGCCAAGGGATGTTGTGTTCGGCCCGCGAACTCAAGTTGTCTGAGGACCATGGCGGTTTGTTGGAGCTGGCCGCGGATGCACCGATTGGCCAGGACATCCGTACGCATTTGCTGCTGGACGACACGTTATTCACTCTCAAGCTCACGCCCAACCTGGCGCACTGTCTTAGTGTCTACGGCGTGGCGCGTGAAGTCGCTGCACTCACTGGCGCAGCGTTGCTGCAGCCCGAGTTTCCTGCCGTTGCCGTGCAACATCAGGACAAACTCGCTGTGAAAATCAGCGCGCCCGACCTGTGCGGCCGCTTTTCCGGTCGCGTGGTGCGCAATGTCAACACCAAAGCCGCCATACCGCAGTGGATGGTCGATCGTTTGGCCCGTTGTGGTCAGCGCAGCGTGAGCCCCTTGGTCGATATTTCGAACTATGTGATGTTCGAGTTGGGTCGTCCTTCGCACATCTTCGACCTCGAGAAAATCCACGGTGGTTTGGATGTGCGCTGGGGCCGCGCGGGCGAACAGCTCAAGCTGCTGAACGGCAATACCATCACGGTGGATGAGCAGGTCGGTGTGATTGCCGACGAGCAGCAGGTTGAGTCACTGGCCGGCATCATGGGCGGCGACTCCACAGCCGTGTCCGACGATACCCGTCACGTTTACGTTGAAGCCGCTTTCTGGTGGCCGCGTGCGGTGGCTGGCCGCTCGCGCCGCTTCAATTTTTCGACCGATGCGGGTCACCGCTTTGAGCGTGGCGTGGATCCGGCGCAAACCGTCGAACACATCGAGCGCATCACGCAACTGATCCAGCAGATCTGTGGCGGCGAAGCCGGCCCGATTGACGATGTGCAGACCGCCATGCCTGCCGCCAAGCAGGTCACCCTGCGTGTGGCGCGTGCCGCCAAGGTCATTGGCATGCCTTTGACACAAGCCCAGTGTGCCGACGCTCTCAAGCGCCTGGGCCTGCCCGTGGCCGAGAGTGAAGGGCTGATCACGGTCACGCCGCCGAGCTACCGTTTTGACCTCAACATCGAAGAAGACCTGATCGAAGAGGTGGTGCGGGTATTGGGCTACAACCAATTGCCCACCACGCCACCACTGGCGCCCATCACCCCGAAGTTGCGCGCGGAAGCCGAACGCAACCCGTTCGCCGTGCGTCGCAGCTTGGCGGGCATGGGTTACCAGGAAACCATCAACTTCAGCTTTGTGGACGAGCGCTGGGAGCATGAGTTGGCGGGCAACGCTAACCCCATCAAGCTGCTGAACCCTATCGCCAGCCAAATGAGTGTGATGCGCTCGTCGTTGCTCGGTTCGTTGCTGCAGGTGCTGAAGTTCAACCTCGACCGCAAGGCCGACCGCGTGCGTGTGTTTGAACTAGGTCGCGTGTTCCTGCGCGACGGCAGCGTTGAAAACACCGACACCACGGTGGCCGGTTTTGATCAGCCTATGCGCCTGGCCGGTGTGAGCTACGGACCAGTCGATGGGCTGCAGTGGGGCCGCAAAGAGCAAGCTGGCGATTTCTATGACGTGAAGGGTGACATCGAAGCCTTGCTGCTGCCTTTGAAAGCGAGGTTCGAGGCCGCAGAACACCCCGCGATGCACCCAGGCCGTTGCGCACGTGTATTGCTCGGTGACCGCGCCATTGGTTTTGTGGGTGAACTACATCCCAAGTGGCGCCAAAGCCAAGGCCTGACCCAGGCGCCTATCTTGTTTGAGCTGGAGTTGGACGCTGTGTTGCAACGCCCCGTGCCCGAGTTCAAGCCGGTGTTGAAGCACCAGGCGGTGGAGCGTGATATTGCGGTGGTGGTGGCTGATAACGTCACCCACGCTGCGCTGATGGCGGCTGTACATGCAGCTCCCACGGCCGGCTTGTTGCGCCATGCGGTGCTGTTCGACGTCTACCGCGCCAAGCTGGTCAAGGGCGCAACCCAGCCGGTCTCGGGTGGCTTGAATGAGGGCGAGAAGAGTTTGGCGGTACGTTTGACGCTGAACAGCGACGAAGGTAGCTTGACCGATGCGCAGATTGACGCTGCGGTACAAGCCGTGTTTGATCAGTTGACCAGCAGCCTGGCCGCCCGCGTTCGCGCCTAAGCCCTGCGCATCAAGCTCAAAGGGTCTAGTACAGTCACCCCACTTCAGTAGCAGGAAACATTGTGGAAATTACGGTAGAAAGCCTGGAGACGCCCGCGCTCACCAAAGCGCAGTTGGCAGATTTGCTGTTCGAACAGATTGGCCTCAACAAGCGTGAGTCCAAAGACATGGTCGACGCATTTTTTGACCTCATCACGGCCAGTCTGGTCGAGGGAACGGACGTCAAGATCTCCGGCTTCGGTAACTTCCAGATTCGCGTGAAAGCGCCGCGCCCAGGGCGCAACCCGCGCACGGGAGAGTCCATTCCTATCGAAGCGCGTCGCGTGGTGACGTTCCACGCCAGCCACAAGCTGAAGGAACAAATTCAAGGCGGTGCTTGAGTTCGCTTTGCGCCTTTGGCTCACTTGGAGTAACCTCGTAGGTTCCGCCAAGAAAACATTGATTTGAATGGGAAATTTTCTCCCGCCTATCCCGGCCAAACGCTACTTCACCATTGGGGAAGTGGGTGACCTTTGTGGTGTGAAGCCGCATGTGCTTAGGTACTGGGAGCAGGAATTCGCCCAGTTGCGCCCGATGAAACGACGCGGCAATCGGCGCTACTACCAGCACCACGAAGTGCTGATGATTCGCCGCATACGCGACCTGCTTTACGACCAAGGTTTCACCATCAGCGGCGCGCGCAACAAACTGCAGGAGTTTGTGCAAGACGAGCGCGAACGTCGCCGTGTCGAAGACGAAGTCGAGCTGGTGGAAGACACCGAGTTTCTGGAAGAGGATGAGGTATCCATGGGTGACATGGCCGCCAGCGAATCCATGCTTGCCATGCAAAAGGCGATTGAAGCGGGTGACGATCCCATGCCTTGGATTCGACGCGAGTTGGCAGAAATTCGTGCCCTTCTCGCCGAAGACTACTAAGTATCAGGTTATACTTGAGGGCTAGATCGGTGTGTGGCGCAGCCTGGTAGCGCACTTGCATGGGGTGCAAGGGGTCGAAGGTTCGAATCCTTTCACACCGACCAAATTTATAAAAGGGTTAGCTCTGAAAAGGGCTAGCCCTTTTTTCATTTCCGCCACGTGAACTTGGTTGTGGCAGGCAGCCATGCGTCATGCGCGATCCGGCTCTCGGGCCTGTGCCGCAATGAAGCTCGGCGCGTTCTGCTGCACCTTCTCCCTATCTCTGCGGTCGTGCACGGAGCAACTATCGATATGAAAACATAGCGCTACGCGTTCGCCCGGCAGGTTTCAGAATTCGCTGCAAGACCTTTTCAGCGACATTCGCCAACCGCCGTGCACCCTACACCGTACGTTCTTTCACTGCTCGACAAGAGCCCCATTCCTGCGGGCGCAAGCGCTGCGCAGGCCCTGCAACGCACGGTGGCGCTGGCGCAAAAAGCCGAGCAGTTGGGCTACCAGCGCTTCTGGGTGGCCGAGCACCATGGCAACCCTGGTTTGGCCAGTTCCGCACCCGAAGTGGTGGTATCGCACATCCTGGCCAAAACCTCGCGCATTCGGGTGGGCTCGGGTGGTGTGATGCTGCAGCATTACAGCGCGTTCAAGGTGGCCGAGACCTTCAAGGTCTTGGCCGCGCTGGCCCCTGGCCGTGTGGACCTGGGCATAGGTAAAGCGCCGGGCGGTTTGCCGCTGAGCACACGGGCGCTGCAGTGGTTCCACGACCAGGCCTTGAAGCCCAGCTTTGCCGACCAACTGGCCGAGCTGGATGCATTCTTGAACGGCACGCTGCCGGCCAACCACCCCCTGGCGGGCGCGGTGGCCAACCCCACGCCGCCCACCTTGCCGCAGCGCATTTTGCTTGGCGGCAGCGCCGACAGCGCAGTGCTCGCAGCCCGGCTGGGCTGGGACTTTTGCTACGCCGGCCACTTCAATGCCGACCCGGTGAACATGGAGCGCTCGATCAACGCTTTTCGCAATGCCACGGGCCGCGTGCCGGCGCTGGCGCTGTACGCGTTTGCGGCCGATACCAAAGACGCGGCCGAGCAAGCGGTAGGCGCCTTGCGCATCTACAAGCTGCACCTCGCCACCGGCCAGAGTGTGAATCTGCCCAGCCTGGAGGCCGCGGCCGAGTTTGCCCGCCAAGCCGGTGTGACCGAGTACCGCACCGAAGAAACCCGCCCGCATGTGTTGACCGGCACAGCCGAAGACGTGCACGAGGCGCTGGAGGCGCTGAGCCATCGCTGGGGCATTCAAGAGTTTGTCATCGACACGCCGGTGACCGGTTTCGCCGAACGCCTGGCATCGGTAGAACTGCTTGCCGAAGCCCACCGAACCGTGGCCGCCTGACTTCATTTCGCACCCCCAATCGACAGCCCATCACCCCAACATCCACATCACCATGAGCACCCAACACATCAAATTCGGCATCATGTTGCACGGCGCAGGCGGTCACATGAATGCCTGGAAACATCCCGCAGGGCCGGCGGATGCCAGCGTCAATCTGGACTTCTATATCAAGACCGCGCAGAAGGCCGAGGCCAACGGCATCAGCTTCGCGTTTGTGGCCGATGGCTTGTTCATCAACGCCAAGTCGATCCCGCATTTCTTGAACCGCTTTGAGCCGCTGACCATCCTGTCGGCGCTGGCGGTGGCCACCTCCAAGATCGGCTTGGCCGGCACCATTTCCACGTCCTACAGCGACCCGTTCACCGTGGCCCGGCAACTGGCCTCGCTGGACTTGATCAGCGGCGGCCGTGCGGGCTGGAACGTGGTGACCACACCGCTGGAAGGCTCGGCCAGCAACTACAGCCGCCAGCACCCCGACCACGCGCTGCGTTACGAAATCGCCGATGAATACCTGGCCGTGACCCAGGGTTTGTGGGACAGCTGGGACGACGACGCCGTGGTGCGCAACCGCGAGACCGGACAGTTTTTTGTGCCCGAAAAGTTGCACACACTGGACCACAAAGGCCGCTTCTTCCAGGTGGCCGGGCCGCTCAACATCGGCCGCTCCAAGCAGGGCCAGCCGGTGATCTTTCAAGCTGGTTCGTCTGATGCCGGTGTGGGTTTGGCCGGCAAATATGCCGATGCGGTGTTCACCCATTCGCCCTCGCTGGAAGACACGCGTTCGTTCTTGCGCCAGGTCAAAAACAGCGCCGTGGCACAAGGTCGCCAAGCCGACGACGTGAAAATCTTCCCTGGCATTGGCCCGGTGGTCGGCGCTACGCAAGAAGAAGCCGAAGCCAAGTACGACGCCATCCGCAATCTGCTGAGCATCGAAGAAGCACTGGCCTACCTGGGGCGCTTTTTTGACCACCACGACTTCAGCCAATATACGCTGGATGCGCCGTTCCCTGAACTGGGCGAGTTGGGTCGCAACAGTTTCCGTTCCACCACCGATCGCATCAAGGCCAACGCCAAGGCCAACGGCAGCACGCTGCGCCAGGTGGCGCTGGAAGTGGCCACGCCGAAGACGCAGTTTGTTGGCACCGGTGAAAAGATCGCCGATGAAATCATCCGCTGGATTGACGAAGGTGCGGCCGACGGTTTCATCCTCGGCTTCCCCGTGGTGGCACAAGGACTGGACGACTTTGTGAGCTATGTGATCCCGGCGCTGGAAGCGCGCGGGCGCTACCAACGTGAGTTGCCCGGCACCACGCTGCGCGACCACCTGGGTTTGCAGCGCAAAGAAAGCCGCTACACGGCAGCGCGTGACACGGCATCCAGCCAAAAGGTGGCCTGATGACCGTGGCGACTTTTCCTGATGTGGATGCCGTAGGTGGGGTCACGCCGACCAAGCGTATAGAAGCCGGCGTTGCCGCCTTTGCCGACGAATTCATCGCGCTACGCCGCGACATCCACCAGCACCCCGAGCTGTCGTTCAAAGAGCACCGCACGGCCAACATCGTGGCCACGCGCTTGGCCTCGTGGGGCTACAGCGTCACCAGCGGCATTGCGGGCACCGGCGTGGTGGGCACGCTGCGCCGAGGCACCGGCAGCAAGAGCCTGGGCATTCGGGCCGACATGGATGCACTGCCCATTCAAGAGAGCACAGGCTTGGCCTACGCCAGCGTGAACGCCGGTGTGATGCACGCCTGTGGTCACGACGGCCACACCGCCATCTTGCTTGCCGCCGCGCGTTACCTCGCGGAGTCGGGGCAGTTTGACGGCACGCTGCACCTGATTTTTCAGCCCGCTGAAGAGACCGGCTCGGGCGCCAGGAAGATGATCGCCGAGGGCTTGTTTGAGCGCTTCCCGTGTGATGCCGTGTTTGGCCTGCACAACTGGCCTGGTGTATGTGCCGGCCATGTGGGTTGCGTGACCGGGCCAGCGATGGCGGCGGTGGACCAGGCACGCATTACCGTGCGCGGCAAGGGCGGCCATGGCGCCGAGCCGCACAAGGCGGTAGACCCCGTGGTCGCCACGGCCCACCTCATCACCGCGCTGCAAACCGTGGTGGCGCGTAATGTCGATCCGCTGGACATGGGTGTGGTCACCGTCGGTTCCATACACGGCGGCCAGGCGTCCAACGTGATTCCTGACAGCGTGGAGCTGAAGCTCACCATGCGCTCGTTTCGCCCGGAAATCCGCCAACTGCTGCAAGACCGCATTCCGGCCCTGGCGCGCGCGCAGGCCGAGAGTTTTGGTGCGGAAGCAGACGTCGACTACCAGCTCGGCTTTCCAGCCGTGTTGAACCATGCGGAAGAAACCGCCTTTGCGCGCCAGGTGGCCGTGGACAGCGTGGGGGCCGAGCGTGTGGAAGCCAACTTTCGCCCGCGCACGGCGAGTGAAGACTTCGCCTACATGCTGCAAGCGCGGCGTGGCAGCTACGTGTTTTGGGGCAACGGCAACAGCGCCTCATTGCACAACCCCAAGTACGACTTCAACGATTTCATTCTGGCGCCCGCCGCAGCCTACTGGGCGCAGCTGGCCGAACGCTTTCTCGCTGCATAAGCAAAGGTTTTGAAATGAGTGACCAGTTTGTCTACACCGACGTGCGCGACCCGCGCGCCAAACCCTTGATCGACGCGTTGACCGAGGAATACGACCGCCGCTACGGCGACTTCTACAACGTGGAAGGCACGGTGCGCGAGATGCAGAAATACCCGCCCGAAGTGTTTGCGCCACCACACGGCAACTTTGTGCTGCTGCTGCGCAACGGCCAGGCGATTGGTGGCGGGGCTTTTAAACGTTTTGACGAGCGCACAGCCGAGTTCAAACGTGTATGGACCGATGCCAGGCTGCGCCGCCAGGGCCTGGCGCGCAAGGTGTTACGCGAGCTCGAGGCACAAGCGCAGCGGCAAGGCTACACACGCATCTACCTCACCACCGGCTGCCGCCAGCCCGAGGCCGTGGGCCTGTATTTGAGTGAGGGTTATGACAACTTGTTTGATCCCGCCATAGACCCTGAAATTTTGCGCTCGCTGCCGTTCGAGAAAACGCTCAAGACACAGGCGCAGGCTGAACCCCGTCCAGGCTATACCGCGCGCAGCGGTTGGTACAACGCATCCGTGGCGCAGGCCGCAAGCTGAGATACAAGCGATGAACACCACCACACTTCCAGACTTTCGTTCGCTAGATGCGGCTGCGGCCGAACACACGGCCACGTCTGTGCAGACTTCACCGAGCGGCGGGCCTGCTGTGAAAGGCGACTATTCGCAGTACCGCGTGGTGCCCGCGCGCTACCCCGGCAGAACCATAGGCACGGTGTTTGCGGTGGCCGTCATTGCCGCAGTGCTGCAGTCGGTGTTCACCAACCCGCGTTGGGGTTGGGACATTTTTGTGCAGTGGTTCTTTGCCGAGCCGGTGCTGGTGGGCTTGGGGCGCACGCTGTTGCTCACCGCGCTCGGCGCGCTGTTTGGTTTTTTTCTTGGCACCTTGCTGGCGCTGGCGCGGGTGTCGCGTTCACCGCTGCTGTCCAGCCTGTCGTGGGTCTACATCTGGATCTTCCGCTCCATTCCCATCATCGTGCTGCTGCTCATCATCAACAACCTGGGCTACCTGTACGCCACGGTGTCACTGGGCGTGCCGTTCACCGAATACAGCTTCTTCTCGTACCCCACCACACAACTCATCAGCCCTTTTGTGGCGGCCCTGGTGGGCTTGACCTTGAACCAGGCGGCGTTTGCTTCCGAAATTGTGCGCGGTGGCATTTTGTCGGTAGACCAAGGGCAACTCGAAGCGGCAGCGGCGCTGGGTTTGCCACGTGGCCACCAAACGCGCCGCATCGTGTTGCCGCAGGCCATGCGCAGCATTTTGCCGGCCGGCTTCAACGACATCATTGGCCTGGCCAAGGGCACTTCCAACGTCTACATCCTGGCACTGCCCGAGCTGTTCTACACCGTGCAAATCATCTACCGCCGCAACCTGGAAGTGATTCCGCTGTTGATGGTGGCCACCGTCTGGTACTTGATCATCTTGACGGTGTTGTCGGTGGCGCAGTACTACATCGAGCGGCATTTTTCCAAGGGCGCCTTGCGTACCTTGCCACCCACTTGGTTCGAGGTGGCGGCGGCCAAGCTGGGCTTTCGCACGGCACCTGCGACACCTCGCACCGTGTCGGCACCACCGGCAGCGCCCGCTACCCCTGTCAGCGTGCCGCGTTGGACCGAGAGCCTGGGCCGTGGCGGCGAGGTCACGGTGCACAACGTCTCCAAAAGCTTTGGCGCCAACCAGGTGCTGGCGCGTGTGAACCTGGCCGTGCCCGCCGGCAGCGTGACGGTGATCCTGGGCCAGTCGGGTTCGGGCAAATCCACACTGCTGCGCGCCATCAACCACCTGGAGCCCGTGAGCGACGGCTTCATCACCATCGACGGCGAGCTCATCGGTTACCGCCAAGAAGAACAGACTCTGTACGAGCTGGGTGAGAAAGAAATTTTGAAGCGCCGCGTCGACGTGGGCATGGTGTTCCAAAGCTTCAATCTTTTTCCACACCTCACGGTGCTGGAGAACATCATCGAAGCGCCCATGGCCGTGCGTGGCCTGGTCCGGGCCGGTGCCGAGGCCCTGGCGCACGAGCTGCTGGCGCGTGTGGGCCTGAGCGACAAGGCCAATGCCTATCCGCGCCAACTGTCTGGTGGGCAGCAGCAGCGCGTGGCGATTGCACGTGCGCTGGCCTTGAAGCCCAAGGTCTTGTTGTTCGACGAGCCAACCTCCGCGCTAGATCCCGAACTGGTGGGCGAGGTGCTGGCGGTGATCAAGGAGCTGGCGCGCTCTGGTACCACGCTGATCATCGTCACCCACGAAATCGGCTTCGCCCGCGAAGTGGCCGACACCATCGTCTTCATGGAGCAGGGGCGCATTCTGGAAGTGGGCTCGCCCGAACAAGTCTTCAACACACCCGTGCATCCACGCACCGCCGCGTTCCTGGCCAAGGTGCTCTAACGATCGATAGCGATTCCTCTCAATAGGCGGCCTGTGGGCCGCCGGGGAGAGCGTTCGCCCAAATTTCTGCAAACCCTTTTTTCACACCGTTCTTCAACCCACTGCACTTCAATCGAGAAACCTATGGCTAATCTTAAAAACACCGTTGCTTCTCTGCTGGCCGTTACCGCGCTGGCCATCAACTTGTTGCCACTGTCAGCCACCGCGCAAACGGTGGACCTGAGTCCCGAGCAGCCCGGCCGGCCGCGTTCGCAGCCGGTGGCTGATGCGCTCAAGCTGGTGGCCAAGGACTTCAAGTTTGCCAAGGATGGTGTGTTGGTCGTCGGCACCACCACCGGCCGCCTGCCGTTTGGCGCCTACGCCACCGACACCAAAACCCCCGTGGGCAACGCGCCCGACGTGGCGCAACTGGTGGCCGATAGCCTGGGCCGCAAATTGGAGTTGGTGTCTGTGGCCTGGGCCGATTGGCCGCTGGGTTTGCAGTCGGGCAAGTTCGACGTGGTGATCTCCAACGTCACCGTGACCGAAGAACGCAAGGAGAAGTTTGACTTCTCCACCTACCGCAACGACCAACTGGGCATCTATGTCAAATCCGACAGCAAGATCACGGCCATCAAAGAGCCCAAGGACGTGGCCGGCCTGAAGATCATTGTCGGTGCCAGCACCAACCAGGAGCAGATTCTGCTGCGCTGGGACCAGCAAAACCGCGCCGCCGGTTTGAAGCCCGTGGAAGTGCAGTACTACGACGACGATGTGGTGCTGTACCTGGCCCTGGCTTCGGGCCGTGCCGATGCTTACCTGGCGCCGAATGGCATTGCGGCGCACAACGCACGTGATGGCAAGACCAAGTTGGTCGGCGCCTTCTCGGGCGGCTGGCCGCAGAACGCCGAGATCGCCGTGGCTTCGCGCAAGGGTTCTGGCATTGCAGACGCGATCACCGCCGCGCTGAACGAGCAGATCAAGAACGGCAACTACGCCAAGTCGTTGGAGCGCTGGAACCTGACGTCTGAGGCAATTCAGGTGTCGCGTACCAACCCACCAGGTTTACCAAAGAAATAAGGTTTCAAAGTTCCGCCATGTTCCATTCCAAGATTTTTCATCCTCATTTCTTCGCCCCTTGGGCCTTGGGTGCGCTGGCATTTTTCAGCGCCGCTGCCATGTCGGCCGAGAAGTTTGACTTCAGCCCCGAGCAGACCGGCCGCGTGCGCGCCGAAAAGGATCCAGCCGCCATCCAGGCCATAGCCAAGAACTTCAAGTTTGTGAAGGAGGGGGTGTTCACCGTGGCGATTGCGCCGTTTGCGCCGCCCATTGCGACTTACGCGACCGACGCCAAAACCGTGGTGGGTTTCGACCCCGACTACGCACAGTTGATCGCCGATGCGCTGGGCCTGAAGCTCGACCTGCAACCCATCGCCTGGGCCGACTGGCCGCTGGGCCTGAGTTCGGGCAAATACGACGCGGTGATTTCCAATGTGGGTGTGACCGAGCAGCGCAAGGAGAAATACGATTTCTCGACCTACCGCCTGGGCCTGCACGGCTTTTATGTGCGCGCCGACAGCCCCATCAAGGCCATCAAGGAGCCGAAGGACGTGGCCGGCCTGCGCGTCATCACCGGCTCGGGCACCAACCAGGAGCGTATTCTGCTGGCCTGGGACAAACAAAACGTCGCTGCGGGTTTGAAGCCGGTGGAGGTGCAGTACTTTGATGACGACGCAGCACGTGTGCTGGGGGTGATCTCCGGCCGGGCCGATGCCAACTTCAACCCTAACGCGCCCCAGGCCTACCACGCCGCCAAAGACGGCAAGATCAAGCTGGTGGGTACGGTCAATGCCGGCTGGCCCTTGAAGTCGGACGTGGCCATCACCACGCGCAAAGACAGCGGCTTGGCGGTAGCGCTGACGGCGGCCACCAACGGGCTCATCAAGAACGGCAAATACGGCCAGGCCCTGGCGCGCTGGAGTCTGGCCGAAGAGGCTTTGCCCAGGTCTGAGACCAATCCGCCCGGCCTGCCGAAATACTGACCATGGCAAACCTCAACATTTCGCGCATAGGTTTTCTCACGCCGGGCAACTACGTCGAGAGCGACCCCTACACCGGACTGGAAGAGACGCTGCAGTTGTTCAAGTTTGGCGAAGACCTGGGCTTCAACAACGCCTGGGTGCGCCAGCGGCACCTGGAGCGTGGGGTGTCCTCGGCCGCCACGTTTTTGGCTGCGGCCAGCCAGCGTACACAACACATAGGGCTGGGCACGGCGGTGATCCAGATGGGTTACGAAAACCCGTTCCGCCTGGCCGAAGACCTGGCCACGGTGGATGTGTTGTCGCGCGGCCGGCTGCATGTGGGCTTGAGCGCGGGCGCACCGCCGCACGGCGCCTTGCTGGGCGACCGCTTTTACGACGGCGACCCGCAAGGCATAGACTTCTCGCACACCCGCGTGTCGCGCCTGCGGGCCAACCTGCAGGGTGAACCGTTTGGTGACGACGATGACTTCATCGAGTCACCCGCCGGGCGGCAGCGCCCACGTTTGCAGCCGCAAGCGCCGGGTTTGGCCGAGCGGCTGTGGTACGGCGGCGGCTCGTTACGCTCGGCCGAATGGGCCGGGCGCAACCACTTCAACCTGCTGATAGGCAACTTGAACGTGGGTGAGAAGACCGACAACTTCTTTGAAGCGCAACGCCAGCAGCTCGACCTGTACCACGCACATTGGTCAACGCCGCGCAAGCCTCGCGTGGCGATGGGCCGAGTCATCGTGCCGACCGACAGCGCCGATGCGCAAAGCCGCCGACGCTACCGCGACTACGCGGCTAGCCGCCATGAGCGCACGCTGCAGCCACAGGGCCCGCGGCGCACCTTGTTCTCGCGTGACCTGGTGGGCTCTTCAGAAGAAATCCTGCAAAGCCTGCTGGCCGACCCGGTGTTGCCTTATGTGCAGGAGTTGCGGCTGGAGTTGCCCTACGATTTTGCGGCGCACGAGTACCAGCAAATCCTGTCGGACACGCTGCAATTTATTGCGCCGCATCTGGGCTGGAGGCGCGAACGGCACGAAACACCAGGCGAAAAAATAGCGGCGAAGGACACACATCCTTCGCCGCTACAGGCTATTGCCGCCTAACAGGGGGCAGCTTTGGCGACGTTTTAATCGCCGCGCGCCGAGCCCTTGGTCACCGCCGCCACCACCTCGGCCGGGGCCTGGGCGTAGTGCTTGAACTCCATGGTGTACGACGCGCGGCCCTGGCTCAGTGAGCGCAGCGTGGTCGAGTAGCCAAACATCTCCGACAGCGGCACCTCGGCATGCACCAGCTTGCCGGTGCCGCCGGGCATGTCGTCCATGCCTTGCACCATGCCGCGGCGGGTGGCCAAGTCACCCATCACATTGCCGGTGAAGTCTTCAGGCGTTTCCACCTCGACCGACATCATGGGCTCCATCAACACCGGTGTGGCGCGGCGCATGGCTTCTTTAAAAGCCATGGAGCCCGCCATGCGGAAGGCGTTTTCGTTCGAGTCCACGTCGTGTGACGAGCCGAACACCAGCGTGGCCTTCACGTCGACCACCGGGTAGCCCGCCAGCACACCGGCCTTCAAACTTTCTTGAATGCCTTTGTCCACGGCCGGAATGTATTCGCGCGGCACCACACCACCCTTGATGGCGTCGACAAACTCGTAGCCCTTGCCTTGCGGCTGCGGCTCCAAATTGATGACCGCGTGGCCGTATTGGCCGCGTCCCCCCGACTGCTTGACGAACTTGCCTTCGACATCGGTCACGGCCTTGCGTATGGTCTCGCGGTAGGCCACCTGGGGGCGGCCTACCGTGGCTTCGACGCCAAACTCGCGCTTCATGCGATCGACCAGAATTTCCAGGTGCAACTCGCCCATGCCGGCGATGATGGTTTGGCCGGATTCTTCGTCGGTGCGCACGCGGAACGACGGGTCTTCCTGCGCCAGGCGGTTCAGCGCAATACCCATTTTTTCCTGGTCGACCTTGGTCTTGGGCTCCACGGCCTGCGAAATCACCGGCTCGGGGAACACCATGCGCTCCAGGATGATGACGTCGTCCACGGCCGAAAGGGTGTCGCCCGTGGTCACGTCTTTCAGGCCCACGGCAGCAGCGATGTCGCCCGCACGCACTTCTTTCAACTCAGCGCGGGTGTTGGCGTGCATCTGCAAAATGCGGCCAAGTCGTTCCTTGCGGTCTTTGCTTGGAATGAACACCGTGTCGCCGGTTTTCACCACGCCCGAATACACGCGGAAGAAGGTCAACTGGCCGACAAACGGGTCGGTCATGATCTTGAACGCCAGGGCCGAAAACGGCTCGTCGTCACCGGGGTGGCGTTCGGTGGCGTTGTCGTCCACGTCGTGGCCCGGGATGGCGGGCACGTCCACCGGCGAGGGCAGGTAGTCGATCACACCGTCCAGCAGCGCTTGTACGCCACGGTTCTTGAAGGCGCTGCCGGCAAACATAGGCACGATCTCGCCCGCGATGGTGCGCTTGCGGATCGCCTGTTTGATCTCGGCCTCTGTCAATGCTTCGCCAGACAGGTATTTGTTCAGCAGCGTTTCATCGGCTTCGGCGGCGGCTTCGACCAGCTTCTCGCGCCAGGTGTTGGCCAAGGCCTGCAGCTCTGCCGGGATGTCGGCGTACTCGAACTTCACGCCTTGTGAGGCGTCGTCCCACACAATCGATTTCATGCGTACAAGGTCGACCACGCCGTGGAAACTGTCCTCGGCGCCCACAGGGATCTGCAGCAAGACGGCGTTGCCTTTCAGGCGCTCGGCAATCTGGCGTTGTACACGGAAGAAGTCCGCGCCCACGCGGTCCATCTTGTTGACGAAGGCCACACGCGGCACTTTGTATTTGTTGGCCTGGCGCCAAACGGTTTCCGACTGCGGCTGCACGCCGCCCACGGCGTCGTACACCATGACGGCGCCGTCGAGCACACGCATGGAGCGTTCCACCTCGATGGTGAAGTCCACGTGGCCGGGGGTGTCGATGATGTTGATGCGGTGCTCGGGGTAGTCGCCAGCCATGCCTTTCCAGAAAGCCGTGGTGGCGGCCGAGGTGATGGTGATGCCGCGCTCTTGCTCTTGCTCCATCCAGTCCATCGTGGCAGCGCCATCGTGCACTTCACCGATTTTGTGGTTCACACCGGTGTAAAAAAGAATGCGCTCGGTGGTCGTGGTTTTGCCAGCATCAATGTGCGCACTGATGCCGATGTTGCGGTAGCGTTCGATGGGTGTTTTGCGTGACATAAGAGCCTCCTTTAGGCACACGTCACTTTGAGGCAAGTGGGCGCAAAGTCAAGCGCGATCAAAACTATTGACCCGATAGAGGTAGTCTTTGATGCAACACATGGGCAAAAAAAAGCGGCCTGTGTGGCCGCTGTTCTTTTGTCCCTGGCATTGCTTACTGCTCAGGCGGGGTTGCCGCGCTTTCGACCGGGCGACGCGCGCCGTCAAAGCGGCGCTGCCAGTAGCTGGAGCGCATGTCTTCGACGCGCACATTCGCGCCGCTGCGCGGGGCATGGATGAACTTGCCGTCGCCCACGTAGATGCCTACGTGGCTGAAGGCGCGGCGCATGGTGTTGAAGAACACCAGGTCGCCGGGTTGCAAATCGTTTTTATCGATGCGGTCGGTGGCGGCTGCCTGCTCTTTGGCGCGGCGTGGCAGCACCAGGCCCACGGTTTGTTCATAGATGGCACGTACAAAACCGCTGCAATCAAAACCGGTTTCAGCAGAATCACCACCGCGTTTGTAGGGCACGCCCAGGAAACCCATGGCATTGCTCACCAATTCCGAGGCCTGTGTGCCCATGTTTTGGCGCACCGTGTCCAACTGCCCCATGGCTTTGTTCATGTGGGTGATGAGGCCTTTGTCTGCAAGCAACTTCTCAAGCTCTTCGTTGGTTGCCGGTGGTGGCGCGGCATGCGCTGTTGCGCACACAAAGAGAAGAGTTGCAAGCCATCTGGTCATCCATTCGAGGTTAATTTGAATTACATGAGAAGTCAAATGTCATGAAGAGGCTAAGTGATTGATTCATAAAGATGATTTTTAGAAATTTGTAAAAGTTTGACGAAGCAACACGTGAAAATGCCGCCGTGGCTGGCAACGACATTGACAGCCTTACGGGTTTTGGTGGGCGGGCTATGCTGGTTTGACGCGCATCTATGTTCGGCCCGAACCAGGAGTGAATTTCCATGAAAAATCGCCATCAATCGCATATATCAACTGCGGTGGCAGCTATTGTTTTTGCTTTTTCTGCCGCCGCCGCTGGCATTGCCCAGGCACAAAAGCTCAGCGTGCAGCAAGTGGCGACGGGGCTGGAAAATCCTTGGGCCCTGGCGTTTCTGCCGGATGGTCGTTATTTGCTGACTGAAAAGCCAGGGCGTATACGTGTTGTTGAGTCTGATGGCCGCCTCAACCCGCCGTTGAAGGGCTTGCCTGAAATCGCCGCCAGCGGGCAGGGCGGTTTGCTTGATGTGCTGCTGGACGCCGACTTTGTGCGCAACCGCACTTTGTATTTTTGTTTCTCCGAGCCCGCAGGTTCGGGCAACAGCACGGCATTGGCGCGCGCCCGGCTGGCGGCTGACGGGGCTGCGCTCGAGCAGGTCCAGGTGATCTTCAGCCAGCGCCCCAAGGTGTCGAGCTCTGCGCATTTTGGTTGCCGTATTGTCGAAGGACAAAATGCGGGCAAGCCCGACGGCACCTTGTTTCTCACACTGGGCGAGCGCTTTTCGCGCAAGGACGATGCGCAAAAGCTCGACAACCACCTGGGCAAAGTGGTGCGGGTGCGCAAGGAAGGCGGGGCGCCGGCCGACAACCCGTTTGTCAACCGTGCGGGCGCGTTGCCCGAGATCTGGAGCTACGGCCACCGCAATGCGCAAGGCGCCACCATGGCGCCTGATGGCACGTTGTGGATACACGAACACGGCCCGCAGGGCGGCGATGAAATCAACCTGCCACAGCCCGGGCGCAACTACGGCTGGCCGGTGATCACTTACGGTGAAAACTATGGCGGCGGCAAGATTGGCGACGGACTGACCAGCAAGTCCGGCATGGAGCAGCCGCTGCATTACTGGCTGCCCTCGATAGCGCCCTCGGGCATGGTGTTTTTGACCAGTGACAAATACGGTGCCGCCTGGCGCGGCAACCTGTTTGTCGGCTCACTGAAGTTTGGTTATCTGGACCGCATTGAACTGGAGCGTCCGTTTGCCGGCAAGGTGGTGCGCGAGCAGAAATTACTGGAGGATTTGGGGCAGCGTGTGCGTGATGTACGCCAGGGCCCGGATGGACTGCTTTACATCCTGACCGACAGTCCGCAGGGGCGCTTGTTGCGTCTGCTGCCGGGCTAGGCGCCGGGGCGCCCGTTGCGTGGTGTGGCGCCACGGAAAGCAAAACGCCAACCCGTTGGGGTTGGCGTTTTGGGGGATATGGCGTCGGTGGCGCCACGTTGTGCTGCACTGGCGCTTTGTTCGTTGGAGGTAGACCGCTCCAACACCGACATGGGGGTAACTTTAGCGCCGGTGTATGAAGACGGGATGACACGACCTGTCAACTTTTACCGCTTTTTCCGGGGCGAATGTGTGATGTGGGTCCGGCGCGTGAATTTGTACACGGTTTCGCCACCCGCTTTAGTCGCCGCCTGCATCTGCGGTTTAATCCTGGGGTCTGAAGTGTTGCCGGGATGGCGTCACTTCACCTCTCACAAAAGGAATTTCCATGTTGCTTGACGCCCTTGAATCTCAACTTGTGCTGGTGGATTACCAGGCCCGCCTCATGCCCGCTATTTTTGAAGCCCAGCCCGTGCTGGCAAATGCATTGCGTCTGGCGCAAGCGGCTAAATGGCTTGGCGTGCCGACCTGGGGTACCGAGCAAAATCCGTCCAAGCTTGGTGAAAATCCAGCCGATTTGCGCGCCCTGTGCCAGCGCACGCTGAGCAAAATGCATTTCAGCGGTGTGGAGGAGGGTTTGGGTGAATGGCTGCGCCCACCGGTCAAGCCGCCTGCAGGCAATGCGCGCAGCCTGCCCAAACACCTGCAAAAAGCCAGTGCCGAGAGTGAGGCACGCAACGCCATTGTGATTGCCGGCTGCGAGGCGCATGTGTGCCTGCTGCAAACGGCCCTGGATTTGCTTGAGGACGAGTTCGATGTGTGGGTTGTGACGGATGCCTGCAGCTCGCGCACCGAGCGCAACCGTGATGCCGCGTTTGACCGCTTGGCTGGTGCCGGGGCTGAGCTGGTGTCCACCGAAATGGTGCTGTTCGAATGGCTGCGTACGGCGGAGCACAGCGAGTTCAAGGCGGTGCATGGCTTGATCAAATAAGCCTGAAAAGGTAAACAGACGCGCTGGCGGCTGGTGTTCAGGCGCCTCTTGTGTTGCTGGGGTGCGGATTTCTGCTGCGCAACCATCCTGGCGGACTTCTCTGATTGTGAATCCATCAACCCAGCCTGACATGGCAGAGGAACTCATGACGAAGCACACGAGCACACAGGGCTTTTTCGACCCCATGACGGGGACGATTTCCTACGTTGTGTGGGACCACGCCAGCCTACGCGCCGCAGTCATAGACCCGGTACTGGACTACGACTTCAAGTCCGGGCGTACGAGCACGGTCTCGGCCGACCGGCTGTTGGCCTATGTCCGGGACAAGGGGCTGGCGGTCGACTGGATTCTGGAGACCCACGCCCATGCCGACCATCTGTCGGGCGCGCGCCATGTTCAGCACCAGGTCGGCGGCCGCATAGCCATTGGCGAAAACATTCGTGTTGTGCAGTCGACGTTCAAAAAGCTCTTCAACCTCGAGCGCAGCTTTTTGCCGGATGGGAGCCAGTTTGACCATTTGTTCAAGCACGAAGAGGTTTTCAAGATTGGCGAGACAGCCGTGACGGCACTGCTGGTGCCGGGGCATACGCCCGCAGACATGGCCTACCTGGTCGACGGCGCCGTCTTCGTCGGCGACACACTTTTCATGCCCGACGTGGGGAGTGCGCGAGCGGATTTTCCCGGTGGCGATGCGCGCCAACTCTATGCCTCAATGCGGCGTTTGTTGGCGCTGCCCGGCGACACAACAATGTACGTCTGCCATGACTATCCGCCGGCATCGCGTCAGCCCCAGTGGCAGACCAGCGTCGCCGAGCAGCGTGCGCAGAACATCCATGTGCGCGATGGCATAGGCGAGGACGAGTTCGTCGCGATGCGAACCACCCGTGACGCGACCCTGGGTGTCCCGACCCTCATACTTCCGTCGATTCAGGTGAACGTACGGGCTGGTAGGTTGCCGCAGCCCGAAGACAACGGCATTGCATATTTGCGGATTCCGTTGAACGCGTTTCCCGCTCACTCACATGTCGACGCTGCGTGAAACTGTGCATGCTGACCGCTGCACTGGACGAGGAACGCCTACCTGGCGTGGCTCGGGGCAAAAATAAATCAACGCTTGATTCATTTCGGTGAACTGGATGGCCAAAGCTGTGTGTTCAAGCGCGCAGGCACGTGCGAGGTGATGTTGTTTTCTGCGGCGGCGCTATTGGCGCTATTGGTTCACACCCGAAATTTTTCCTGGCCTGAAAAACAAAAAGGCCTCCGCGATGGAGGCCTTTGAAATCAAGCACTCAGAGTGCTCAACTGTTTCTTAATTTAGTGGTGGGTCCTGAGTGACTCGAACACTCGACCTACGGATTAAGAGTCCGCTGCTCTACCAACTGAGCTAAGAACCCACTAGACAGCAATACGATTGCTTGCTGCTAAGCCCGCTATTATGCCCCAAATTTTTGAGTTTTTCCATCATTGCAGATTTTGATGGGCAAAATGTTGCGTGTATGCCCTGGCAAGCCTGTGGCACGACGCTGACAGAGGCGCTGAATTGTGTCGGGCGGAGTGCTGGCACCATAACGTGCCGGGCCTTTAGGCAAGATTGCGCAAGATTTAAATCGTGAAATCACCATGAGCATGGAACAAGGACAAGCACCCGAGACAAGCCGTTCGCCTGCGGGCGGGCGGGCGCGGCCACGTATCTGCACGGTGGGGCACGCGGCGGTAGACCATTGTTTTGACATTGAAGCGTTTCCCAGCGCGCCGACCAAGACTCCTGCACAGCAGTACCGTGTGATCTCGGGCGGAATGGCATCGAATGCATCGATTGCGCTCGCGCGCCTGGGGGGCGATGTGCATTTGCACGGCGCCATCGGCGACGATGACGCAGGACGTTTTTTGATGCGCTGTCTCGTCAGCAGCGGGGTCGGGTGTGCGGGCCTGCAGCAGGTGCCGGGCGCTTCATCGTCGATTTCGGCGGTGATCATCGATGCCCAGGGAGAGCGGCAGATCTTCAATAGCCGCGGGGACGCGCTGGTGCGCGCGCAGGCCATGGACACCAGCACCTTGCAAGGTGCAGATATCGTGATGGTCGACCCGCGCTGGATGCCGGGCGCCGAGACCGCCCTGCGCTGGGCGCGCGAAAACGGCGTGCTGAGCATATTGGACGGCGACTTGTCGCCACAGGCTGATTTGCAGCGACTGAGCGCACTGGCCGATTGGTCGGTGTTTTCCGAATCCGGCCTGGCGGCCTTTGCGCCCGGCCTGTCCATGGCCGATGCCTTGCGCCAGGCGCTGCGCGACGGCACACAAATGGCTGTGGTGACCATGGGGCAGCGCGGCGTGGCCTGGCTGCGCAAGGGGCCGAATGGCGAGTTGGATGGTGCGGTGCAGACCATTGCCTCGTTCGAGATCAAGGCGGTCGACACCAATGGCGCGGGCGACGTGTTTCACGCAGCGCTGGCCCTGGCGCTGGGTGAAGGGCAAACGGATGTGCGTGCGGCCATCCAGTTCGCGTGTGCCGCCGCTGCCCTCAAATGCATGCGCAACGGCGGTGTGGTGCGCGGCCCCGACCGTGCCGAAGTCGAGGCGTTTTTGGCGGCCCACACGCTTGAGCGCGTGTGAGCGCGCCGGGGCTTACATCAACAGGTGTTCGCCCGCGTTGTCGCCGCCCAGGATCACGTAGTTGACCTTGCGGATGTCCATCAGCTTGGTGCCACCGGCGTAGCTGATGGAGCTTTGCACGTCCTGTTCCATCTCGATCAGCGTGTTGGCCAGCTTGCCTTTCACCGGCTCTAGGATGCGTTTGCCTTCCACGTGTTTGTACTCACCCTTGTTGAAGTCGCTGGCCGAGCCGTAATACTCCTTGAACAGTGCGCCGTTGACTTCCACGGTCTTGCCCGGCGACTCTTCGTGGCCCGCAAACAAGGAGCCAATCATCACCATGGTGGCACCGAAACGTATGCTCTTGGCGATGTCGCCATGGTCGCGGATGCCGCCGTCGGCAATGATGGGCTTGGTGGCTACGCGTGCACACCATTTCAAGGCCGACAACTGCCAGCCGCCGGTACCAAAGCCGGTCTTCAATTTGGTGATGCACACCTTGCCCGGGCCGATGCCGACCTTGGTGGCGTCAGCGCCCCAGTTTTCCAGGTCGATGACGGCCTCGGGCGTACCCACGTTGCCCGCGATGACGAAGCTCTTGGGCAGATGCTGCTTCAGGTAGCCAATCATGTTCTTCACGCTGTCGGCGTGGCCGTGGGCGATATCGATGGTGATGTATTCGGGTGTCAGACCAGCAGCGACCAGGCCGTCCACCGTTTCGTAGTCGGGTTGCTTCACACCGAGAGAAATCGACGCAAACGTGCCCTTGGCCTGCATCTCGCGCACAAACTGCACGTTGTCCAGGTCGAAGCGGTGCATCACGTAGAAGTAGCCGTTTTGCGCCATCCAGGTGCAGATGGGCTCGTCGACCACCGTTTTCATGTTGGCCGGCACCACCGGCAGGCGGAACTTGCGGCCCCCGAGTTCTACGCCGGCATCACACTCTGAGCGGCTCTGCACGCGGCATTTGCGGGGCAAGAGGAGGGCGTTGTCGTAGTCAAAGATTTCCATGTCCGATGGCTTTCATCAAAGGTTTAAAAAAACGATTGAGCGCTTGGACTGAAGCCGGTTTTTTCTGCACGCCAGAGCCGTGATGGCTTGGCCCAGAAACAAAAAACCGGGCTGCAATTGCTTGGGCCCGGTGATTGATTCTAGTCCTTTTGTTGCGCTGTCTTGGCGGCACTGTGCCCTAACTCCCTACTGGGTGCAGGGTGGTCTTAAGGGTTTATCTGTTGCGCCTGCGGTCGTCGTTCTTTCGTGATCCTTCGCTAAGATGAGCGCGACATCGAACTTGCTGCACACGTGACCACCGATCCTAACCCTCACAAAGCGCCCAAAATTCCGCAGTCGGTGCTGGTGGTGATTCACACCCCGGCGCGCGAGGTGTTGCTGATTCGCCGGGCCGACGTGCGTCACACCAGCGTGCCACATTGGCAGTCGGTCACCGGCAGCAAGGATTTTGTGGACGAGCCGTTTGCCCAGACGGCGGTGCGCGAGGTGCTGGAGGAAACCGGCATAGATTGCCGGCCCGGCAGCCCGCTGGCCGCTGGCCTGCAGGATTGGGCGCTGGAAAACATCTACGAAATCTACCCCGAGTGGCGTTACCGCTATGCGCCGGGTGTGGTGCTCAACACCGAACATGTGTTTGGCCTGAAGGTGCCGGCGGGCACGTCGATTCAGCTCACCCCACGCGAACACAGCGCCTTCCAGTGGCTACCCTACCAGCAAGCCGCACAACAGTGTTTTTCAGCGTCGAACGCCGAGGCCATTTTGCTGTTGCCGCGTTTCGACGGCTGCATCCGCTGAGGCCGTATCCGCCCACGCATTGAGCAGCCGCCGCACCAGCACCACATGCGCCGTACCGCCGCCCGACCTCGCCCCGGCCACAGCCTGATCTTGCATGAAGGTGCGCAGGCACTGGTGCCCGCCCTGGTGACGGCCATGGATGCGGCCCAGCACCAGATCCGGCTGGAAACCTATATCTTCGACTTCACCGGCGCGGGCGCCTTGGTGGGTGAAGCCCTGGAGCGCGCGGCACAACGCGGGGTTGAGGTCTGCGTCCTGGTGGATGGTTTGGGCACACCTTCTTTGCCAACAGACTGGACGCGGCGCTTTGTGGCGGCGGGTGTGCAGTGGCGTGTTTTTTCGCCAGTCAACATGTTGGCCCTGCTACTGCCTGGGCGCTGGCGGCGCCTGCATCGCAAGCTCTGCCTGGTGGATGGCCGCGTCTTGTTTTGCGGCGGCATCAATATCCTGGATGATTTTTTCGACCCCAGTTATGGCAGCCTGCGCGCGCCCCGGCTGGATTACGCCGTGCAGGTGTCCGGCCCGCTGGTGGACGATGCCGGCGTGACCATGGCTAGGCTGTGGGCGCGGCAAACCCCGTTGGGCCAATCGCGCCATGGCCAGAGTGCCGGTACGGGCACTGGCGTCGACGGCGCGCTGGCGCGCGCGTCCGGCTTGCGCTCTGGGGCCCGTGATGCGCTACGGCTGGGGCGCACGCGCCGAGTTGGGGTGCCAGCCGCCAAGCCGCTGGAGGCCAGCGCGGCTGAACCAGCGCAAGCCATGGCGGCCCTGTTGCTGCGCGACAACCTGCTGCACCGCCGGCGTATCGAAAGTGCCTATCTGCGCGCCATTGGCCTGGCCCGGCGCGAGGTGCTGATTGCCAACGCCTATTTTGTCCCCGGCTTCAAGTTGCGCCGGGCTCTGGTGCTGGCCGCGCAACGTGGGGTGCGGGTGCGCCTGTTGCTGCAGGGCCAGTACGAATACTTCATGCAGTACCACGCTGCCCGTGCGGTGTATGGCGTGTTGCTGGCCGCCGGTGTGGAAATCGTGGAATACGCGCCGAGCTTTCTGCATGCCAAGGTGGCTGTGATCGATGGGCGTTGGGCGACCGTGGGTTCGTCGAATCTTGACCCTTTGAGCCTGCTGGTGGCCAACGAGGCCAACGTGGTGGTGGACGAAGCCTGGTTTGCCAGAATTTTGCGCCGCCGCTTGTTGCACGCGATTCGCACAGCGGGAGCGCCGCTGAGCGCCACGCAGTACGCCCGGCGGCCCTTGCGTCAGCGTGTATTCGAGTATGTGGCCATGCTGGTGATGCGGCTGGCGTTGCTGGTCAGCGGCAAGCGTTATTAGGGCAGCGGCGCCAGCCCTTGATAACCCTTGCTGGCATCGCGGGCCGCAAAATAGGCCACCAGAAAATCGAGCATGGTGCGCAGGGTGGCCGAGAGTTGCTGGCGCGAGGTGTACACGCCGTGAATGCCCATGCCCTGGGCCTGCCAGTCGGGCAGGAGCGGCACCAGGGTGCCGCTGGCCAGGGCCGGCACGGCGGAGAACATAGGCTGCAGCGTGATACCGGCGCCGGCAATGGCGGCTTCCAGCAGTACCACCGAATCATTGGCGCTGAGGTTGCCGCTGACGGGCACGCTGGCCGGGGGCGCGTGGGCGCAATCCGGCCGCGAAAACTCCCACAGGCTTTTGCCAAAGTACGAATACGTCAGGCAGTTGTGCAGCGCCAAATCTTCCACCCGGCGTGGCGTGCCGTTTTTCTTCAGGTAGGCGGGTGAGGCGCAAATCACCGAGGGGCAATCGCCGAGGCGGCGCGCGATCAGATTGGGGTCGAGCTGGTTGGTGATGCGTATCGCCAGGTCTATGCGTTCGCGCACCAGGTCCACGGTCTGGTTGCCGATTTGCAGGTCGATGGCGGTGCGTGGGTGGCGCTGCAGGTAAGCCGCCACGGCCGGTGCCAGCACCGACTGCGCCAGTGACTGCGAGCACGCAATACGCAGCATGCCGTGGGGTTCGTCGGCTTCGGTGTCGGCGGCCACGGGCATTTGTTCGGCCACCGCCAGCATTTGCTGGCAGCGCGCGAGCGTGGCTTCGCCTGCCGCCGTAAGCCCCAGCTTGCGGGTGGTGCGGTGCAGCAGGCGCGCACCGGCCCATTGCTCCATTTGCGCCAGGTAACGCGTCACCATGGCGCGCGACATGTCCAGCGCGTCGGCGGCGCCAATCAGGCTGCCGCGTTCATTGATGGCGACAAACACCTGGGCGGCGACGATGCGGTCCATGATTCATCCGATCTAAGAAACGAATAATTGATTGAATAAGCATTTTTCATTCGATTTGCGCAACGTATTCTCGGGCATCTGTTCAGCGCCAAGCGATTTCATCTGAGAAAAAGCGCTGCCACTGTTGATTTTTCGGAGATTAAAACCATGACCGATGTGACCACCGATGTGGCCCCCCATGCCACGCTGCACTACATCTTCGACCCGCTTTGCGGTTGGTGTTATGCGGCCGCACCCCTGGTCGACGCGGCTCGCGAAGTGACAGGCTTGGCCGTGGCGTTTCACGGCGGCGGCATGCTGGCGGGCGCCAATCGCCGTGCCATCACCTCCCAATGGCGCGACTATGTGATGCCGCACGATCGGCGCATTGCGCAACTCACGGGGCAGCCGTTTGGCGAGGCTTATTTCAACGGTCTGCTGCGTGACACTCAGGCCGTCATGGACTCGGCGCCGCCGACCACTGCGGTACTGGCTGCAGAAGCCTTGGCCGGGCGTGGCCTGGACATGGCGCATGCGGTGCAGCATGCGCATTATGTGGACGGCCTGCGCATTGCCGAGCCTGAGGTGCTGGTGCGCGTAGCCACCGGCTTGGGGCTGGACGCCCAGGCCTTCCGCACGGCCTATGCGCAAAGTGAAGGCGCCGCCACGCAGCAGCACTTTGCCGACAGCCGCCGCCTGTTGGCGCAGGTGGGCGGGCAGGGCTTTCCGACGTTTGTGCTGGCGCTGCCCGATGGCACGGCGCGCGTGCTCGACATCGGCCCGTGGCTGGGGCGTGCAGACGGCTGGCAAGTCGAGTTGCAGCGGCTGGCCGGCGGCGCCTCCAGCGCCAAGCCCTCCGGGGCTGAGCCACAGGCCTGTGGTCCCGATTTTTGTGCAACTTGAACCGTTTGAGTCTTTTTAACCTGAAGGAAACACCTATGAGCAAGATCGTCATTCTGGGTATCACCGGCCGTGCCGGCTCTCGCATCGCTGCTGAACTGCTGAGCCGCGGCCACACCGTCACCGGTATCGCGCGCAAGGTAGATGGCGCCGCGCCCCAAGCCGGCCTCACGCTGAAGGCGGCAGACGCCACGTCGGCCGCCGCCCTGGTGCCGCTGATTCAGGGCCATGACGTGTTGATCAGCAGCACGCGTTTTGCTGGCGGCAGCGATGCCGCTACTTTGCTGGCGGCCGCCAAGCAGGCCGGTGTGCCGCGCCTGATGGTGGTGGGTGGCGCGGGTAGCCTGGAGGTTGCGCCTGGCTTGGCGGCGCTGGACACGCCGCAATTCCCCGACGCCTACAAAGCCGAAGCCAGTGCGGGCCGTGTGTTCCTGCAAGCGCTGTACGCCGAGAAAGACATTGACTGGACCTTTGGATCGCCCTCGGCCGAGTTCAATCCGGGTGAGCGCACCGGCAAGTTCCGTGTCGGCGGCGACCAGATGCTGTTTGATGTCAACGGCCAGAGTCATGTGTCCATGGAAGACTACGCCATTGCTTTCGCCGACGAACTGGAGACGCCGCGGCATTCGCGCAAGCGTTTCACCGTCGGTTATTGATGCCGCTTGCAGGACAGAGTGTTCTTCCTGTCCTGCTTCTAAATTGCTAGCTGCTTGCGCTTATGGGGCAAGCGCTAGCGAGCAAAATGGTTTAAAGGCCTTGGGCGGACCAGAAAAGCTTTCGCTGGTAATATCCGTCGATGCAAATGAATCAGCCACTCGACATGCCTGCTGCCGCCCCGCCTGAACATCCCGTAGACGAAGGCACACCGGTCTCCGTCAAGATCCGCGAGCGTCTGCAGGCCGCACGCAAGCGCTTCAATGCCAACGACAACATCTCCGAATTCATCGAACCCGGTGAGTTGGGCGCCATGCTCGACGAAGTCACGGTGAAGATGCAGGGTGTGCTCGACAGCATGGTGATAGACACCGCCAACGACCACAACACCAACAACACCGCGCGTCGCGTTGCCAAGATGTATGTGAACGAGGTGTTCCGTGGCCGTTACGTGCCCGTGCCCACCATCACCGAATTTCCCAATGCCGAGCACTTGAACGAGTTGATGATCGTCGGCCCTATCACCGTGCGCAGCGCCTGCTCGCACCACTTTTGCCCGGTGATTGGCCGCATCTGGATAGGTGTGTTGCCGAATGAACATACCAACGTCATCGGTTTGTCAAAATACGCACGCCTGGCCGAATGGGTGATGGGCCGGCCGCAAATCCAGGAAGAGGCGGTGGTGCAACTGGCCGACCTCATCATGGAGAAGACCCAGCCCGATGGCATGGCGCTGGTGATGGAAGCCACCCACTACTGCATGGCCTGGCGCGGCGTGAAAGACATGGACAGCAAAATGATCAATTCGGTCATGCGCGGCGTGTTTCTCAAAGACCCTAGCCTGCGCCGTGAGTTCTTGTCGCTGATTCCGCAAAGGGGGTAATTGCCATGTTGGTTCGCTTGCTCTATGCCAGTCGTGCGGTGGACAGCAGTCCGGCCGCTATTGAGTCCATCCTCACCCAGTCGCGCCAGTACAACCCGACCTGCGGCATCACCGGCATTCTTTGCTACGGCGGCGGCATCTTCCTGCAGGCCATTGAAGGCGGGCGCATGGCGGTGAGCGAGCTGTATGGCCACATCCAGAAAGATGTGCGCCACCACGACGTGGCCTTGCTGCACTACGAAGAAATTTCGGAGCGGCGTTTTGGCGGTTGGACCATGGGCCAGGTCAACCTGCAAAAGCTCAACCATTCCATACTGCTGAAGTATTCCGAGCGCCCGGAGCTTGACCCGTATGCGGTGTCGGGCAAGGTTTCGCTGGCCTTGCTGGAAGAACTGATGGCCACCGCCTCCATCATCGGTCGGGTCTGAGAGACCGGCTGGCGCTGCTGCCGGTTCAGGGTTTCGGACGCGGATGTAGGCGCGTGCCCCGAAGTGGCCTGACTGTCGCATGAAGACTCCCCATGGCCATGGCTTTCCACTAAGCTTGGCCCCTTTTGAGTGGATGTGCTGAACTTATGGCCGATCTGATGCACGCCTGGAAACGGACTACGTTCTTCCACCGGGTCAGACTTGTGTTGGGCGTGATGGGCGGCTTGTGCGTCTGGAGTGTCTGCGGCCTGGCCCATGCAGGCCCTGAGTGCACACGCCCTTACACGCTGGGTTTGCATGTGCATGGCTCGCTGTATTCGGCCCGCACCGATGCTGGCATAGACAAAGATGTGGTGGATGCCATGGCTGCACGCAGCGGCTGCACCATTTTGACCACCGTGATGCCGCGGGCGCGTATTTGGCGCCAGTTGGAGGCCGGCACCATGGACTTCACGTTGTCTGGCATTGCCACTGCCGAGCGCGACAAATACGCCAGCTTTGCCTGGTACTTTTCCAATAAATACTATTTGCTGGTGCGCAAGGATGCCGGGGTCAAAGACATGGCCGGCTTCAAGGCGAAGCCGGATTTGCAACTCGGGTTGATTCGCGGCTTTCGCTACGGGCCTTTGACCAACGCCTGGGTAGACCAGCTCACTGCCGGTGGTCGTATCAGTTATGCCACCGAGTTGGAGCCGCTGTTCGGCGTGCTGGCGCTGGGCCGGATCCACGGCATGATCATCGAGCCGTTCGACACGCTGGAAGTCCAGAGTCAGGCGATCGCTGCAGTGGCCGACATCATTGAAACCGGTGACCCCGCCGTGCTGCATGGTTTGAGCATGTCCAAGAAATCTCTGTCGCCGCAGGAACAGGAGCATTGGCGGGCGCTGATTGACAGCCTGCGCCAAGACGGGACAATTCTGCGCATTTTCGAGAAATACTTTCCTCCCGAACTTGCCAGAAAGATGGTGAATTTTTGAGCCTTCCCCTTACCGCGGCGCATTCCAGTCGGTCCCGGCGTTCCTCGCGGATCCGGCACTATGGGGCTGTGCTGCTGGTGTTTGTGGCGTCGCTGGGGACGACTTATGGGCTTTGGCTGCATGAGCGGCGTAATGCCGTGCTGGACGCGCGGGTGCAGGTTGATCTGCATGTGCGGGCCTTTCTCGGCCGCATAGAGCAGCGCGTGGCGGCCTACACCCAAGTGCTGGTGGGCGTGGGGGGCTTGTATGCGGCGACACCCGGGCCGGTCAGCCGTGAAGCTTTGCGTCATTACATTGCCAGCCAGCGGTTGGGCGCTGAGTTTCCGGGCCTGCAGGGCTTGGGCTGGGCACCTCTGGTGACACCGCCGCAGGCCAGCGCCGCAACCCCAGCCAAACGCGCCTATGCCGTGCCTGTGGCGGAGTTTGTGCCGGTGCGTTCGGGCCAAGGCCTGGCTTTGGGCACCGATTTAAGCGACGACCCGGAGCGTGTCGAGGCCTTGCTGCAGTCCCGCGACAGCGGTACGCCGGTGATCACCCGCCGGTTGCCGCGCCTGATGGATGGCGGGCCAGACAAAAAAGCCGGTTTTTTGCTGACCTTGCCGGTGTACCGCAGTGGCGCGCCCGTAGGTTCGGTGGACGACAGGCGCCGCAGCCTGGAAGGTTGGGTGTTGGCGGCGATTGCCGTGGACGAATGGATGGCCAGCCTGGACGACCTGCCCACTACGGGCCTGGAAGTGCGGGTGTTTGATGGCATCGAGCTCTCGAGTGCAAGCCTGATGTATGGCGCGCGCCACCAGTCCGATGATGTGGCGCTGCTGCCCACAGACGTCGTCGAATACCTGCCCGTGGCCGGACGTACCTGGACGTTTGCCATGCGTATGGCGCCACCCGTGGGGGAATTGGCCGCGCGCGACCATTCTTCGCTGATTGCCCGCAGCGGCGTCATTCTGAGCTTGTTGCTGGCGTGGCTGACCTGGCTGCTGGTCACCGATCGCTCGCGTGCGCTGAGCTTGGCGCGTGAGATGACCTCTGATCTGCGTGAGGCCAAAGAGCGGTTTGAGCTGGTGTTCGAAACCAGCCCCGACGGCATCATCATCAGCCGGCAGATGGATGACAAGATCATAGACATCAACCCCGGTTTTGTGACCATGACCGGCTACACACGGGATGAAGTTGTGGGCCAGTCGTTGGCGAGCCTGCCGATGTGGCGCAACCCGGAGGACCGCCAGCACTTTCTGACCGTGCTGCATTCCACCGGCCATTGCGACAACCTGGAGACCACCATCACACGCCAGAACGGCCAGTCTATGGTGGGCATCATGTCGGCCAAAACGGCCAACTTCAAAGGCCATGCCTGTGTGGTTGGTGTGGTGCGCGACATCAGCGCACGCAAACTGGTGGAAGACCGCATGGCCCACATGGCGCAGCACGATGTGCTGACCGGGCTGCCCAACCGTGCGCTGTTTGAAGACCGGCTGCGCCAGTCGATCAACCAGGCTTTCCGTGGCCGCTCGCGCCTGGCCTTGTTGTACATCGACCTCGACAAGTTCAAGCCGGTGAATGACACCTTTGGCCACGCCATGGGTGATGTCTTGCTGAAGATGATTGCCGCGCGCATGTTGGCCAGTGTGCGGGTGTCCGACACGGTGGCCCGTATCGGGGGAGACGAATTCGTGGTGCTGCTGGGGGCCGTGCAGGACAAACACGACGCGCGCGCTGTGGCGGAGAAGATCCGGGCGGCGCTCAACCAGGTGTTCGAGCTGGAAGGGCGTCACGCGGTGCATATTTCATCGAGTATCGGCGCTGCCATCTACCCGGAAAACGGCGTCGATGGCGCTTTGCTGGCGCGGCACGCCGACCAGGCGATGTACCAGGCCAAGCAGGCCGGGCGTAACAAGGTCGTGTTTTTTGGTGAGCCGCTGGACGACGGCTCGGACGCTCAAGAAAGGCAGCCGGCCGGCCAGCGGCCGCCGGGTTAGGCGGGGTTGCCGAACGAAGACGCGGCTTATGCGGGCTGGCCCAGCCGGGTTGGCGCATGAAAAAAGGCTCCGGGTGGAGCCTTTTCAGCTTGCCGGGGTGTTGCGCGGTGCGCCTTCCTGCTGCGGGGAAATGATGGATTCGTCCAGCTTGCGCGCCAACTCGGCCACCGCCAGAGCGGCAGAACAACCGGGCATGCTGGTCATCAGCAATTGGCGGCGCATCACGGCTTCGCGCACGGCGGGGTCGGACGGAACGTCGCCCACATGGATCAAACGCACGGAGCGGCCATTGCCGGCGGGCATGAAGCGGTCCAGCACCTGCTGCAACTGCGTGGTAATGGCGCGACCGTCGCCGGGGCGGGCGGTCTGGTTGATGATCATGCGTACATGCTGGCGCTTCTGCTGGGTGGCCAGTACCTTGATGGCGGCGTAGGCGTCGGTCAACGAGGTGGGCTCGGGTGTGGCCACAACCAAAACTTCAGAGGCGAGCGAAATGGCAAACAGCACCACGTCGGAGATGCCCGCGCCGGTATCCAGGATCACCACGTCGTAACGCGGCACCAGGCCACGCAGCACATGCATGAACTCCTCACGCACTTCAGGCGTGAGACGCGAATATTCGACCATGCCGGAGCCGGCCAACAGCACGGAAAAACCACCGCTGGACTTGACAATGGCCTCATCAATCGAGGCGCGGCCAGTGAAAACATCGTGCAGCGTAACTTTGGGGTGCAGGTTCAGCACCACGTCCAGATTGGCAAGCCCCAGGTCAGCATCCAGCACCAGCACGTTATGGCCGCGCTTTGCCAATGCCGCGGCCAGGTTGGCGGAGGTGAACGTCTTTCCGACGCCCCCCTTACCACTGGTGACGGCCAGCACCGTCGCACCCAAAACGGGTGACGCGGGCGGGGACTTCAACGCATCGATCATTAAATTACCTCTGTACCGAGCCACCAACGGCGGCTGCGGCTGTCATTTCTATCCAGGCCGGCTCGCCTGATGCCATGTGGCCAAACAACAGACTCTTTTCTTCGGCGCTGACGGTGCTATCGGCTTGGGTTTCCAGGGAAAGCTGGTTGCGCCCCGCAGATTTGGCAACATACAGTTGTTGATCGGCACGTTCTATCCACAATGAAGTGGTAGATCGAATCCATTGCTGTGCAAATGCGCCACCCACACTGATGGTGACGCGTAAATCGACATTTGGCGAGATCTGAATCGGCGTGGCTTCAATCGCCCGGCGGATCCGCTCGGCCACGGTGCGCCCAAACGTCGGCATACATGCCGGCAGCACCACCGCAAATTCTTCTCCACCAAAACGCGCCAAGGTGTCCATCGGGCGGACACAACTTTGCAGCGTTTTAGCCACGGCTTGCAAGACTTGGTCACCCGCGTTATGTCCATAGGTGTCATTCACGCTCTTGAAGTGGTCAATGTCAAGCATCAACAGCAGCGCGGCTTCGCCAGAGCGCGCTACCCGGTCGATCTCGGCCTCAAGCTCGGCGTCGAAATAACGCCGGTTATACAAGCCGGTCAGCGGGTCTTTCAACGACAGGTCGCACAACTGGTCAATGAGTTGCTGCAGGTAGCCGGTGGGGTCGGTTTCTGGCGCAAGGCTAGAACCTTCAGCGCCACAAGAGTGGAGCAACGCGCGCACTTCGTCCAGACGCAGATCGCGAAGATCGATGGTCGATGAAGTTTCCGGTTGGGACACGGCGTTGTAGGTGAAATTGATATGGAAATTCTAGCAGCATGTGCTGATTCTGGGCACCTCAACTGGCGAATTGGCGCTGAAGTGTGGTGCCGATGATCAATACGTAGTACCCCATATGGTCCTGATAAATCTAACAGGCGAACAAAGGCCTGGTGGGTGTCTGCAAAAACTCAAATGGAGAAGTCTTCTGGGTGAAACTGCAACGCCGCGATGGCCTCGGCATCGGTGCGGTACAGGCGAATCAGCGTTTGTTTGGATCCTTGCGCTGGCAGCAGCTTGGCGCGTCGCAACACCTTTTCCACCGGCAGCTTCATGCCGCTGATGTGCAGCGTGATGTTGCGCGATGCCAGCAGTGTGCACAACTGGCCAAAGACTTCCGTGCCGGTGGCATCGATGCGGTTGATGGGCTGGGCAAACAGGCAAACGTGTTGGGTGCCGGGTGCTGCATCCAGTGCTTCAGCGACATTGCGTTCGAAACTGCGTGCTGACGCAAAGTCGAGCGCGGCGTCCATGCGCAAGGCATACAGATGCGGGGCCAGTGGCGGCAGGCTCCACAGATGGCGGTCACGCAGGCTGCCGTCCGGGTGCAGACCAACTTCAATGATGCGTGGGTGCAGGCGCTGCATCAGGAAGTGGCTCAAGCTCAGCAACAGGCCCGCCAGCACGCCCCAATAAAGCCGCGGAGCGGTCAGCAAGGTCAGGCCGAAGGTGGTGAGTGCAATCGCACCCTCGACCCGCGAGATGCGCCACAACTGCAGGAACACCTTGGGTTGTATCAGGCTGAGCACGGCCACCACCACCACCGCCGACAGAATCGATTGCGGAACGTGGTAAAGCCCGGGCGTGAGCCACAGCAGCACCACCAGTACCAGCAGAAACGCAACCACCGCGCTCCACTGGGTCTTGGCGCCGGCGTAAAGCGTGATGGCCGAGCGCGAAAACGATGAACTCGTGGCAAATGCGCCGCTGAATCCGGAGGCCAGTTTGCCCAGGCCTTGCCCAATCAGGTCCTGGTTTTCGTTCCAGCGGGTGCCGGCTTTCTGGTTGTCTATCTTGGCGCTTGAGGCTGTTTCCAGGAAGCTGATGAGTGTGATCACCAGTGTGGGGAGGGCGAGATGAGTGAATTGCTCCCAACTTAGCCAGCCCGGCCAGTAGAAGCTGGGCAAGCCTTGGGGCAAGCTGCCAACGACCTTGCCGCCGTGGCTGGCAAAGCCCACACCCGCACTGAGCAAGGCGCTGACGACCACCAGTGCCATGAGGGTGGGAAAGCGCGGGAACCAGCGCTTGCCCAAAATCAACACCGCCAAACCCGCCAGGCCAAAGCCCGCTTCCCACAGATTCGGCTGCAGCAGGGCGCTGCTGTTGGTCAGGGATGAAACACCTATCAGCCCCGGTAGTTGCGACAGCAGAATCAGAATCGCAGCGGCCTGCGTAAAACCCGTGAGCACCGGACTGCTGACTAGGTTCAACAACCAGCCGAATTTGCCCAGCCCCAAACCGAATTGCAGCAAGCCCGACAAGAAGGCCAGCCACACCGCCAAGGCCACCCACTCGGGGCTGCCGGGAGCGGCCTGTCCGGCCAGAGACGTGCCTATCAACAGTGCCGAAAGGGCGGTGGGGCCGACCGACAGACGTGCCGATGAACTCCACATCACCGCCACCAGCAAGGGCAACAACGAGGCATACATCCCGGTGATCAGTGGCATGCCCGCCAGGGCGGCGTAGGCCACGCCTTGCGGAATCACCATCATGCCGACGGTAATGCCGGCCCAGATTTCGCCGGTCATCAATGCGCGGGTCGGGCGGGGCCAGTTGAGAAAGGGGAAAAGGCGGCGAATGGTATTGGTGCGCATAACTGTCCGATGCTAGCGCAGTTGCTACAGTTTTCGCTTCGGCGTTAAAGCGGGTGGCGATGCGCCCTCGGCCAGAGACGGCAACTCCGGTTGCGGCCGGCGAGCCTGTCATCGTCGAATGGATGTTTTGATGCCTGCTGCCACGCCTGGCCGGTGGCACCAGCTGCGCCTCCTTGATGGCGGGTGGTGGTGTAGCTTGCTTCTTGATTGATAGCGTGCTGCGCTTACCCAGGCTGCACAAAGGGCCAAAAATCCTTAGAAGAACAAGTCTCCCGGCGTGGGGTGGTGAGCCATGTCATTGATGGCGACACCTTATGGGTGCTCCCCGAGGCCGATGGCCCGCCGCGCCAACTGCGGCTCGATGGCAGGGGGCGAATGTTGCGAATGCTGTGGCCCCGCAGCACGCAAAACCCTGGCACAAGCTTGTTGCGCCCGGTTCGGGCTGCCATGCGGCGTGTCGCTTTATGCAGAGTGCGTCTTGCGCCGCTGGCACACCGGGCATGCCGGGTCACGCGGCACATACATTTCACTCCACTCCATGCGGCGCGCGTCTAGCATTTGCAGTCGCCCTGCCAGTGAGGGGCCGGCGCTTTGCGCGCTGCCACCCGCTACCAGCTTGATCGCCTCGGCCGCCTGCATGGCGCCGATGATGCCCACCAGCGGCGCCAGCACCCCCATGGTGGCGCAACGGGTTTCCTCAAAGTCGGCCTGCGGCGGGAATACGCAGGCGTAACACGGCATCGCGTCGTCACGCGGGTCGAATACACTAACCTGTCCGTCAAAACGAATCGCCGCGCCCGACACCAGCGGCACGCCGTGGCGCACACAGGCCGCGTTGACGGCGTGGCGGGTGGCGAAGTTGTCGCTGCAGTCGAGCACCACGTCTGCTGAGGGCAGCAGCGCGTCGAGCAGTGCGGCATCGGCACGCTCGGTGACTGGGGTGAGCGTCACCTCGGGGTTGATGGCCTCAACCGCCTGCTGTATCGACTCGGCCTTGGGCGTGTCTATGCGTGCCATGGTGTGGGCAATTTGCCGCTGCAGATTGGTCAGGTCCACGGTATCGTGGTCAACCACCGTGATGCGGCCAAAGCCTGCGGTCGCCAGATAGAGTGTGGCAGGGGAACCCAAGCCGCCGGCCCCGATGACCAGCGCATGCGCGGCCAGCAAACGTTCCTGGCCTTCAATGCCAATTTCGTCGAGCAGGATGTGGCGCGAATAGCGCAGCAGTTGTTGGTCTTCCATGGGGTGTCATTTCAAGCTCGAGGCATCATAGAAAAAGCCGTGAAACAGACCTAGGCCCGTTGTCACGGCTTTTGCCGATGGCGGCCCAGAGCGGAATCAGTTTTCCTTCTTCTCTTCCTTGCGCTCGACCAAGGTTTTGCTGATCAACACCGGCTGGCCCTTGAGCTTGTTGATGGCTTGGGCGAGTTGGAAGTCTTTGTCGGTGCCAAACTCGGGTGGCTTGCGTTCTGTGACGGGCTTCTTGGCTTCTTCTTCCAAAAGCTTGCGTGCTTCCTCGCGGGCTTTTTCGCGCGCTTCGTCTTTTTTCTCTTCGCCTTGGCCGCTGTTCAAGTGTTTGTCCAGATCGGCTTCACGCATGCGCAGGGCGGCAAACGGGCTGCCTTCGGCGGTTTCGTCCACCATCACATCGGGCACGATGCCCTTGGCCTGGATGGAGCGGCCGGTCGGCGTGTAGTAACGTGCGGTGGTGATCTTCAGCCCGGTATCGGGGCCCAGCGGACGCACGGTCTGCACCGAACCCTTGCCGAAGGTCTGGCTGCCCATGATGATGCCGCGCTTGTAGTCCTGCAAAGCGCCGGCCACGATTTCGCTGGCAGAAGCCGAGCCTTCGTTCACCAGTACCACCAATGGCACCGACTTCAACGCCGCTGGCAATTGGGCCAAGGGGTCGCTGCCGCCGCGGCGCAGGTAATACTCGGGCGCTGCTTTGTAGGTGAACTTGGAGTCTGCCAACTGGCCGTTGGTCGACACCACGGTCACGTTTTCGGGCAGGAAGGCAGAGGAAATGGCCACGGCCGCATCCAGCAAGCCACCGGGGTCGTTGCGCAAATCAAGCACCAAACCCTTGAGGTTGGGCTCTTGTTTGTAGATCTCCATGATCTTGGTGGCGAAATCGTCCACCGTGCGGTCTTGGAACTGTGTCAGGCGAATCCAGCCGTAACCGGGTTCCACCACCTTGCCGCGCACCGAGTGGGTGCGGATCTCCTCGCGCACGATGCTGACCGGGAAGCTGCGGCTCTCGTCCTTGCGGAAGATGGTCAGGTCGACCTTGGTATTGGGTTCGCCGCGCATCTTTTTCACGGCTTCGTTCAGCGACAGGCCTTTGACGGCGGTGTCGTCGATCTTGGTGATCAGGTCGTTGGGCTTGAGTCCAGCGCGGAAAGCCGGTGAGCCTTCAATCGGCGACACGATTTTCACCAGGCCATCTTCCTGGGTGATTTCAATGCCCACACCCACAAAGCGCCCGGTCGTGCCTTCGCGGAATTCCTTGAAAGACTTCTTGTCGAAGTATTGGGAGTGAGGATCCAGTCCCGCGACCATGCCCGAGATGGCGTCGCTGATGAGTTTTTTCTCATCGACGGGCTCCACGTAATCGGTCTTGACCATGCCGAAGACCGCAGCCAGCTGCTGCAACTCCTCCAGCGGCAAAGGAGCCATGGAACTGCGTGCCACTGTTTGCAGTGACACTGTTGTCAGGGCTCCAGCCAGCGCACCTGCGGTGACCCATCCTGCAATTTTGAGTTTCTGGCCCATCGATACTTTCCTAGTTCGACTCAATATACATGTTGGAACCGCGCAACGGCTGCGCAGTTCCATAAAAGCCCGCAAATTTTGTTTGGTTAGTGCTCGGTTTTGGGGTCAGGACTTCTTTTGGCCTTGGGCGGCCACGGCTGCGGCGGCAGCCGCAGCGGCGGCTGCGTCGCCCAAATAGTAGTGACGCAAGGGCTTGAGTTGTGCGTCCAGTTCGTAGACCAAGGGAATGCCGTTGGGGATGTTCAGGCCCACGATGTCGTCATCCGAGATGTTGTCCAGGTATTTCACCAAGGCGCGAATGGAGTTGCCATGGGCGGCAATCACCACGCGTTTGCCGCTGGTGATGGTCGGAGCGACGGTGTCGTTCCAGAAGGGCAGTACACGAGCGACGGTGTCTTTCAGGCACTCTGTCAGCGGGATTTGCTCAGCGGGCAGGCCGGCGTAGCGGATGTCGCTGCGTTCGCTGCGCGTGTCCGAAGCTTCCAGCGCCGGTGGCGGGGTGTCGTAGCTGCGGCGCCAGACAAGCACTTGCTCGTCACCGTATTGCTTGGCGGTTTCGGCCTTGTTCAGACCTTGCAAAGCGCCATAGTGGCGCTCGTTCAGGCGCCAGCTGTGCTGCACAGGCAGCCAGGTACGGTCCATCTGGTCCAGGCAATGCCACAGCGTATGGGTGGCGCGCTTGAGCACGCTGGTGTAGGCCAGGTCAAACTCGTAACCCTCGGCCTTGAGCAGGCGACCCGCATTCTGCGCCTGGGCGATTCCGGTGTCGGTCAGCGGAACGTCGGTCCAGCCGGTGAAGCGGTTTTCAAGGTTCCAGGTGGACTCACCGTGGCGGATCAGAACAAGCTTGTACATGGTGTTGAAAATGGGCTGAAAAGCGCAAGTCATTAACAAATGGGATGCTTCTTTAGGAAGCACAGCCGCTCATTCTAGAATCTTGGCTGGCAGGCACCTCCGCCTGCCCTGTAAAAAAGGTGCAAAGTGAAGTTTTTATTAGACAACTGGATGCTCTTCTCGGTGGCCATTGCCTCGGGCGGCATGTTGCTGTGGCCCGTATTGAGTGGCGCAGCCGCCGCAGGCGCGCTTCCGGCCAACGCCGTGGTGCAATTGATCAACCGCCAAAAGGCGGTGGTCGTGGATGTGTGTGAGGCAGAAGAGTTTGCCTCCGGTCACATCGTGGGCTCCAAAAACCTGCCCTTGGGCCAGGTGGAAGAAAAACTGGCCAGCGTGGCCAAGAACAAGACACTGCCCCTGGTCCTGGTGTGCCAAAGCGGCGCCCGCGCCAAACGTGCTGCCGGCATCGCAAAAAAATTGGGTTTTGAGAAGGTGGATGTGTTGGCAGGCGGCCTGAAGGCCTGGAAAGAAGCGAATCTGCCGATTGAAAAGGCCTGAGAACGCCCCCAATTGGACGTTTTGAACTAGCGCAAAAGAGTAGCTGCCATGCAACACGTGAAGATGTACACCACCGCTGTTTGCCCTTACTGCATTCGAGCCAAGCAAATCTTGAAGAACAAAGGGGTAGAGCAGATCGAAGAAATCCGCATCGATATCGATCCCGGTGCACGTCAGCTGATGATGGAAAGCACTGGGCGGCGCACGGTGCCGCAGATCTTTATCGGCGACACCCACGTAGGCGGTTGTGACGATTTGATGGCGTTGGACGGCCGCGGTGGATTGCTGCCTCTGCTGGCGGCGTGACCACTATCTATCGCCTGACGAGCGATTCTTAAATCACGTGGTGTTTGTCAGTAGGCCATGACATTGGCCTGTGATAATCCTTGAGTCCCTGTCGGCCAGAGGTTGGCAGCATCGCGACAAATCCTTTTTAAATAAATCCGAGAGAAAACCATGGCCGAGCAACTTGATCCCGTGTTCCAAATTCAACGCGTTTACCTGAAGGAAGCGTCGCTTGAACAACCCAATTCACCCGCCATCCTGCTGGAACAAACCCAGCCCGCCGTGGATATTCAACTCGGCGTGGACGCCAACCCTGTGGCCGAAGGGATTTTTGAAATCTCCGTGCGCGCCACCGTGACGACCAAGATCGGTGAAAAGACGGTTTTCCTGGTGGAAGCCAAACAAGCCGGTATTTTTGAAATCCGCAATCTGCCACAAGAACAAATGGGCCCGATTGTGGGTATCGCCTGCCCACAAATCGTCTACCCCTACCTGCGTGGCAACGTGGCCGACCTGATCCAACGTGCCGGTTTCCCGCCTGTGCACCTGGCCGAGATCAACTTCCAGGCCATGTACGAGCAACAACAGCAAGCTGCCGCCGCTGGTGCCACCGACGGCGCTGCCAGCTCCGTTCTGCAGTAATCAAGGCCCAGTGCACCTGCCCCCGTTGAAGCCATGAAAATTGCCGTTTTGGGGGCGGGTGCCTGGGGCACCGCGCTGGCCATCAGCGCGTCTGCCCCAGCCGAAAGCCATGCCCATGAAGTTCGCCATGACGTGACCTTGTGGGCGCGCGATGCCGCACAAGCAGCGGACATGCGCCAACAACGCTGCAACCAGCGTTACCTTGCCGAAATCCCCTTGCCTGCGGCGCTGCAGATCAGCAGCGAGCCGCAAGCCAGCCTGGCGCCGTGGTTGGCGACGCAAGACCTTATCGTGATCGGCTCACCCATGTCCGCGCTGCGCCCGCTGTTGGCCTTGGCCTTGGAAACCCAGGTGCCCGTGGCTTGGTTGTGCAAAGGGTTTGAAGCCCCGGTTTCCCAAGACTTTGGGCTGCTAGGGCATGAAGTGCTTGCGGAAACAGCTTCTGAATTGATAGCTAATGACATCTTGCCCGGGGATGCCGAACCTGCGTTCGGTGTGCTCAGCGGCCCCAGCTTTGCGCTAGAGGTGGCGCGTGGCCAGCCTTCGGCCCTGGTTGCGGCCAGTGCGGACCCTGCGGTACGTGAGGCCCTGGTGCGCGCCTTCCATAGGCCGTCTTTGCGTGTTTATGCCAGCGAAGACGTGGTCGGTGTGGAGGTCGGGGGCGCCGTGAAAAACGTGCTGGCGATTGCCACCGGCCTTTGTGATGGCCTGGGTTTGGGCTTGAATGCACGTGCTGCCCTGATCACCCGTGGACTGGCGGAGATGACGCGCCTGGGTGTCGCCCTGGGCGCGGGTGTGGAGACCTTCATGGGTTTGTCTGGCCTGGGTGACCTGGTGCTCACGGCCACCGGTGATCTGAGCCGGAACCGCAAGGTTGGCATGCTGTTGTCCCAGGGCAAGACGCTGCAACAAGCGGTGGATTCTCTGGGCCACGTGGCAGAAGGTGTGTATTGCGCGCGCACCGTGGCATTGCGCGCAGCCGGCCTGGGAGTGGACATGCCGATCACCCAGTGTGTTGTTGACCTGCTGGACGGCCGCTTGACCGCCGCTCAAGCCGTGGCGCGTTTGATGAGCCGCGATCCCGTCGCCGAGTTCTCGCCGGGCTGAGCGGTTTAGGCGAGTGTCCAGACCGCGGGCGTGGCACTTGTGTCACGCCTGGCGTTTTTTCTATCGTGCATTTGAAGTGTCGCTTTTAGGCGGCACTTTTTAATGGCGCAAGCTCACCCCCATTTCCCCCTCTGACCGCCGAATCTGAGGCGCAGGTTTCATCTATGGTTTGCCAACTGCGCTGGCTCGCAAGTCCAGTCTTAGGCGCCGGCTAGGGCGTTTGTGGTTGGCGGGACAGCACAATCCACGCGCCGCGTGGATGTGCCGCACATCTGTCTCTAGGAGCTGTCAGGCAGTCGCGGCAGGCTGTAGGAAAAAGGCTGACAGCGGCGCTTTGAAAACCAGACGCGCCGAATATCACTCCCCCGACTTAATTTCTGTTTGGCCCGAATTCACAATCCATTTCAACGGATCGACCTTTTGCCGCCCCTCGGAAAACCCCGGTGGACTGCAAGAGGAAAGCTCCGGCCAACTGAAAGGACCATCCCATGAACAGCGATCAAATCATCGCCGAAATTCGCGAAACCAACCTGACCTACCTGATGCTTGCGCAAAGCTTGATTCGCCAGGACAAGGCCGAGGCCCTGTTTCGACTTGGTCTCAATGAAGAGTCGGCAGACCTGCTGGCGGCCCTGTCAGCCGCGCAGATCTTCAAGCTGGCGTCCAGCAATATGCTGCTGTGCCACTTCCGTGTGGACGACAACCTGGTGTGGAGCTTGCTGACCAACCACGATCTGCCCGAAAAGAAGGTTGGCAACCATGCCACCAACAAGCTGCACGCCAATATCTTGATGGCCGGCCGCGTTGCCGAAGTGCTGTAAAAGGAGTCGGCCATGCATCCCGCCAAAGACCCCATCAAGGCCATCAAGAGTGTGCTGCGCGATTCGCAGCAGGTGGAGCGCGCCGCAGCGTTGATTCGTATGGGCGCCCGCATGCAGGTGCTGGAGTCCGAGACGGATTTGTCTTACGAGCGTCTGCTGCGTTTGTACAAGGAAGTGTCGGGCAAGTCGCCATCCAAGGGCCAACTGCCTTTCTCCACCGACTGGTTTCTGTCGTGGCAAGAGAACATCCATTCGTCGCTGTTCCTGAACATCTACGAATATCTGTCCAAGAGCATAGAGCTGGACTCGATCGACATCCTGACCAAGGCCTACCGGCTCTACGAGGAACAAGTCAGTGCCGCAGAAATTGATGCCTTGCTGTCTTTCACCCGGGCCTGGCGTCTGGTGAAGTTTGTCGACGCCAACATGCTCAACATGACAGCCTGCAGCCACTGCGGCGGCAAGTTTGTCACCGAGTTGTACGAGAACCCACGCCAGTACGTCTGCGGCTTGTGCAACCCGCCTGCACGTGCAGGCAAGTGCAAGGGTGAGCGCAGCCTGATGCTGCATTGAGCTTCAGCGGGGAGGGCAGGGGCTCTCTGGCCTGCCGCCATCCCACTGAATACCCCCTTAGGTGTTTGCCCCGGGGCGGATGTAAAAACAGGTAATCCGCGTTAGTATTGTTTTGAAAAGCCGAGTGCACCGGCTCACACTTCAATACCCATGCAGCCGTTTTTTCGGGCGGGGCGGGGTCTTTCACCTCCACCCTGGGCATGTACGTAGGCACACGTCGTCTGTTCGGTCAAAGAAGCTTGCGTTTCTACCTCGGGCTGCTGGTGCTGGTGGCCCTGTTGCCTGTCGTATTCACGGCAGGCCTCTCGATTTGGCGGCTTGGCGTAGGCTACCAAACATCGGCGATTGACCACCTTCAGCAAACGGCAAGTGCTGTCGCCAGCGCGGTGGAGAGCGAGTTGTCCACCGCGTTCACCACCCTGGACGCCTTGGCCAGCATGCCGCTGGAGCATGCGGGGGATCATCCGCTGGCGGACAGGCGTGGCTCCCAAACCGGCACTTTCCTGCGCGGTCGCCTGAGCATTGAAGGACCGGCTGACCCCAAGTCGCCCGCCGATACGCTGCTGCCTTCAGGTGTGCCCGCCAGTCTGGTGAAAAAAGTGGCCGAACATGGCGAGCCGGCCGTCTCCAAGCTTTTTGCCGACCCCAAAGACGGAAACTTGCGAGTGGCTGTTGGCGTGTTGTACCGCGCTGACAAAAAGCCGGACGCCGCATTGGTGCTGGTGTTGTCACCAGCGCAACTGCTGCGTTCATTGCAACGCCAAAGCAGCTATAGATCAGATCTTTTGGTGACGGTGGTCGATGGCGACGGCCGCACCTTGGCGCGTTCACGCGAGGCCGACCGGTTTTTGGGGCAAGCCGTCTCCTACTGGCCCAGGGTGCAAGTCTCGGGGCAGGCGCGCGGCTGGTTTGAAGCTGAAAGTGTGGAGGGGCAGCCCGTCATGCTGACTTACCTGCGTCTCGCGGGAACGCCGGGCTGGACGGTGTTGGTGGGCGAGCCCCTGGACGCCTTTAATGCCCGCTGGCGCGATCCGCTGCGCAAACTGTTGCTGTGGGGCGGCCTGTCCGCCGCGATTGCCTTGCTGGGCGCCCTCTGGCTGGCGCGTATGCTGTTCCGCCCGGTGCAAGCCCTGGCGGCGAATGCCGGGCGGCTAGGGGCCAACCAGGGGCTGGCCATGCAACTGGTGCCGCGCACGGCGGTGCGCGAGTTTGAAGCCTTGTGTACCGGCTTGGCCGAGGCCGATGCCGCGCTGCGCAACTGCGCGGCGAACGAACAGCGCAGCGCCGTGGAACAGACGGCCAGCGAGAGCCGCTGCAAACAACTGACCGAAGCCTTGTCCATAGAAAAAGACCGCCTGGAGCTGGTCACCATGGCCGGGGGCGTGGGCATCATGGAGTTTGACGTGGCCTCGCAGCGTTTTCGCTGGGACAAACAAAGCCATTTGATCTTTGACCGCACGCCGGCCGAATTTGACGGCAGCCTGGAAGGCCTGCTCGCTTATCTGCATCCGGACGACAGCGCACGGGTGCGCGAGCGCTGGCTGCACGCCGTGGCCGAGGGTGTCGTGCTGGATCTGGAAATGCGTATCCTGCAGGTGATGGGGGCCCAGCGGCACGTGCGCGTGTACGCCCAGGTGCACCGAGACGCCGATGGCCATGCGGACCGGGTGATGGGGACGGTTTGGGATGTCACCAGCGAACGAGAATCAGCCGAGGCTTTGCGCCGTGCCAAGGATGCCGCTGAAGCCGCGGAACGGCTCAAGAGCGAGTTCCTGGCCTTCATGAGCCATGAAATTCGCACACCCATGAATACGGTGTTGGGCATTACCCGGCTGGTGATGCAAACGCAAATGTCGGCCAAGCAGCGTGACTATTTATCCAAGATCGACATTTCTGCCAAGTTGTTGCTGGCCATCGTCAACGATCTGCTCGACCTCTCGAAAATCGAGGCCGGCAAAATGAATCTGGAGCAGATCGAGTTTTCACTCGAGGCATTGTTGGAAACGGTCTCCAGCGCGACCGGCATGCGCGCCGAAGAAAAGGCGCTTGAGGTGGTGTTCAGTGTGCAGCCGGATGTGCCCAAACGTTTGCTGGGCGACCCGTTGCGCTTGGGCCAGGTGTTGATCAATCTGGTGGGCAATGCGCTCAAGTTCACCGAGAAAGGTGAAGTCGAGGTTGTGGTGGCGCGGGAGTCGGTGGTGGATGGGCGCATGCGCTCGCTGCGCTTTTCGGTACGCGACACCGGCATCGGTTTGGATGAACAGCAGTTGCTGCGTTTGTTCAGTCCGTTTTCGCAGGGTGACAGCCATACCACTCGCCACTTTGGCGGCACGGGACTTGGGCTGTCGATCTGCCGCAAACTGGTGGAGTTGATGCAGGGCCGCATTTGGGTCAACAGCAAGCCCGGCCGTGGCAGCACCTTCAGCTTCATCGTGCCAGTGGGCCATATCGAGCACAGCGCGGAGACAGCCTACAAACCTCTCGCACAACCCGCGCTGGGCCAGTGTCGCGCGCTGGTGGTTGACGACAACCAGAGCGCGCGCGAGGTGTTGTCCGTGATGTTGCGGGGCTTTGGTTTAGCCGTGGATGCGGTATCTTCCGGCCGCGCCTGCCTGGAGCGTTTGCAAGGGATGCGTCCCGACGAAGCACGCTACGACTTGCTGCTGATGGATTGGCGCATGCCGGAGATGGACGGCCTGGAGACGGCACGCCAGGTTTATGAAAAATACGGTCGTGCGGCAGCGCCGTCGGTGTTGATGGTCACAGCCTTCGCCGGGGAGGACATCATCAACCGGGCCAGTGCGATGCAACTTGCGGGTGTGCTCATCAAGCCCGTCACCCCATCGGTGCTCTACGACACGGTATGCGATGTGTTGGGGCTGAACAGCCATGTCCCCAAGCTCAGCGCCAACCCGGGCTTTGACCTGGAAAAACTGCGTAACCGTCGCGTGCTGCTGGTGGACGATAACGCACTCAGCCAAGAGGTCACCACGGCGTTTTTGCAGCAGGTTGGCATGCAGGTGGTGTTGGCCAACTCAGGCGCAGAAGCCATCCAATGTATGGAACGCGGTGACATCGAGATTGTTCTGATGGACAGCCGTATGCCCGGCATGGACGGCGCCACCGCCACCCGCAAGCTGCGGGCTGATCCACGTTTTACGTGGGTACCGATTCTCGGTCTGAGCGGCGAGACCGGAAGTGACGCGCAGCAACACCTGCGAGCCTCGGGCATGAACGAGCTGCTGCTCAAGCCGGTAGAGGCGACGCGTTTGTATGAGGCCTTGGCCCAATGGCTGCCTCTGCAAGCGGCTTTTGCCGCCCTGGTGGGCAAACGTGTGCTGGTGGTGGACGACAACCAACTCAACCGCGAAGTGGTCAGCGAGTTTTTGACCTCTGCACGGATGGTGGTGGAAACCGCCGCTGACGGTATCGAGGCCATTGCCTGTCTGGAGGTGGCCGATTTCGATGCCGTGCTGATGGACATTCAAATGCCGCTCATGGATGGTCTGGCCGCCACCCGCGAAATCCGGCGCAACCGGCGCTGGGCGCGTTTGCCGGTGATTGCACTCACGGCGCAGGATCAAGTGGTCAGTGGCCTTGCCACCACAGCGGCCGGGATGGATGCATATCTCACCAAACCCATAGACGAAATGCAGCTGTTTCGCACACTGCTGCGGTTTATGCCGCCGGCCGGGGCGTTGGCGGCAACATCCGTGTTCGCCGGCCCGTCGGCTGCGCCGCTGGCTGACGGCCAGGCTGCTGACCACAGCAAGCTCAGCCGCCACGGCGCGGTATTGCCAAAACATCTGCCCGGAATGGATTTGTCTTTGGCGCTGGAGCGTCTGGGGCATCAGCCCGAGCGTGTGCAACGCTTGCTGCGTGGCTTCGTGCGTGATTTTTCCGGCGTTGATGCGCAGCTTGAGCTGGACATGGCGCAGGCACGGTATACGCAGGCCGGCGAGGTGGCGCACACCGTGAAGTCGGCGGCGCGCTACCTAGGCGCGGAAGATTTGGGCGAGGCGGCACAGACGCTGGAACGGCTGGCACTGCAGGGAGATGCGGCGCAACTGCGGCCTGTCGTGGCAGCTTTTCGCCGTGAACTGGCCCTTGTGCTGGCGGGCATAGTGCAATACTGTAACGAAACGCAACGAAAGTTTGACCCAGCTTCGCTGCGATCGGCAGACCAGGCGTTGTCGCGCGACACCCTGCAACACGTGGCCGCTTTGCTGGAACGCATCGCGCCTCAGGTCGTGCAGGGCAACTATGCCGTGTCTGCCTTGTTGGCCGAGGTGAAGTCTGCACTCGCAGGCAGCTCGCTGATGGACCTGGCGGAGATGGCGCTATTGCAATTTGAAGACCTGGAACTGGAACAGGCTGCGCAGGCGGTGAACGCTTTGAGGGTGAAGGTACAGGCACTGAGTGAAAGGACCTAACACGTGGGCGGACTGGAACAACAATCGGTGTTGATCGTGGACGACGACAGGGTCAGCCGCACCATGCTGGCGGAGCTGCTGAACCCCGACACACGGGTGGTGCTGGCCAAGGATGGGGCGTCGGCGCTGCAACGCATCCATGACGACGCCAGCATCTGCCTGGTCTTGCTCGACGTGGGCATGCCCGGCATGTCGGGTTACGAGGTCTTGCAGAAGTTGAACAGCTCGCCGCCAGCGCAAGACGTACGTGTCATCTTCATCAGCGGTGCCACTGAAGAGCGCGACGAAGAAAAAGGTCTGCTGCTGGGGGCGGTGGACTATGTGTTCAAGCCCATCCGGCCGGCCATCGTCAAGGTACGCATACAGAACCACCTGCGTTTGATCGCACAGCGTAAAGCGCTCGAACGTCTGGCCGGGCATGACGCCCTGACCGGCATAGCCAACCGCCGCAGCTTCGACGAAGCCCTGGTGCTGGGTTGCCAAACGGCCGTGCGTCGGCAAGAGCCGGTGTCCTTGGCGATGATTGATATCGATTTTTTCAAGCAGTACAACGACCACTATGGCCACCCCGCCGGCGACGAGGCGCTGCGCCGGGTGGCGCAGGTGGTGGCCAGCTTTGCACGCCGACCCTATGACCTGGCTGCGCGTTATGGTGGTGAAGAGTTTGCGCTCCTGCTACCCGTGGTGCCCGACATGAACGACCTGCTCGACCGCCTGTGCCTGGATGTGGTGGCGCAAGCCATTCCACATGCGGGCTCCAAGGTGGCGCCGGTGGTGTCCATCAGTGTTGGTGCTGTGCAACTGCGCCCCGGCGCCACCCACACGCCCCAGGGCATGCTGGAGCACGCCGATGCCTTGCTCTACCAGGCCAAGCAACAGGGGCGCAATCGCGCGGTCTGGGGCCCTTACCCCGTCAGCGACTGAGCGGGCTGCTAGACACCAACTGACGCAAGCTGGCCACCGTGGCCACACAAGCGCGCGCGGCTTCTTTGCCCTTGAGCAGAAAGTGCTTGTAGAAATAGTCGCGATGCTCGGCATGTTCGTGGAAATGGTGTGGCGTCAGCACCACCGAGAACATTGGTACTTCGGTTTCCAGCTGTACATCCATCAGCGCCTGGACCACGGTCTGGGCCACGAAGTCGTGGCGATAGATGCCGCCATCGACCACCAGGGCACAAGCCACAACAGCATCGTACTGGCCCGACTTGGCGAGTTTTTTCGCATGCAGCGGCAGCTCGTAGGCGCCCGGCAAAGCGAACACATCAATCGAGGCGCTGGAGACACCCAGCAAGCCCATTTCGGCCACAAACGCATCACGCGCCTGGTTCACGATGTCGGCATGCCAACTGGCGTGGACAAAGGCCACACGCATGGGTTTGGGGGAGCTGGCAACCGAGGAGGTTGCGGGAACGGAAGCAATAACAGACTGACTCATGGTGTCCTTCAAAAGGTCAAATCCAGAATCAGGGCGCACGAGCGCACGGCTCCGGCATGCAGCAGCGCAGGCGCGCCCGGCCATGAACCATGGTTCGCGCTCTCTTTCATCCGGACTTTAAGAGTCTGTTGATGGCCCTAAATAGGCCGCTTACAGGCTCTAACCGTCGGCTCCGGAGTCACACCGGATCTGCTGACCCCGGCCACACCGTTGCCGATGTCGCCAGGCGCTCGCGGGCTTGCCCCTTTCGGGTATCACCGCCGGTGAGGAATTACACCTCGCCCTGAGAACGCTGCCCCGGAAAATTGGCCGGGGCTCAAAAATTATAGGCATACGTTGGAAACTTTGCTGGCAGCAGGTTGCTGGCCGACAACTGGAAAGGCCGGGCGCTCGGGCGACAATCGTTGCACTTCGCCATGCCCATCTCTCCTCGCCCTTCCAAGCCCCGCGCACCCGCAGCCACCAGCAAGACCGCCAAACCGCCGGTGGTAGGGGTAGCCCAATCGTTCGACGGCCTTCACCTGGGCGGCTGGCGCCCGCGCATAGAGTTGCGCACGCTGGGCCGGGGGGATGGCCTGCTGGGCATGATGGCTTGCGGCGGTTCTGGCCCGCGCGGGCCTGACGTCACCGTGGCATTACTCGACTGGTTGGCGCCCACCGGCAACCCAACCGAGTCCCCCGTGCCCAAACCCTTGGCCGCCGCCAGCTTTGAGCTGCAGCAAGCCGCACAGCGCGGCATGGCCGCCATGGGCTTCTTTCCCGTGCCGCCACAGGCCTTGCAATGGCGTGCGGCAGACCTGGGGCAAAGTCTGGGCACGTGTTGGACGTTGGCGCAGGAACCTTACTTTGCCGATTTTTGGGCCGAGTCTGTGCCGCAACTACAAGCCCTGGGCTGGGTGGTGTGGGTGCGCCCCGGCTTTGCGCACCATAGCGTGCCGGTTTCGGCCTGGCGCCTGGTGTTGGAGCCAGGCACTGGCGCCGTGCTGGGCCAAGCGGTGGATGGCCCGCTGCAACCCGCCCCGCCGCCCGTGACCGGCTTGGGCCTGGCGCGCCGTGAAGGCAGTTGGCTGCTGAGCCTGGGCGTGGAAGTTGATGGAGAGCAGCTTGACCTGGCGCCCATGCTGGCCGATCTGCTGCGCCGCGATTCACGTTGGCTGTATGCCGACAAACTCGCTGCCATCGATGCCCTCGACCTGGTGCAACTGCGCGCCCCTGGTGGCCGTCGCATCGAAGCCCCGGCGGGGCCTATCAAAGACATTGTGGCCGCCATGCTCGACGTGTTGAGCACCACCCGTCGCGCCGGCCCGCTGCCGCTGGCGGGCTGGGACATGTTCCGCCTCGACTCGTTGCGTCAGGGCCTGAGCGAAAGTGCCCAAGCCTTGGCCAAACGGGCCGGTGAACACGGCCGCTGGCAACTGCAAGGTGCTGACGGCTTGCAGTTGCTGGCCCTGCGTTTAGGCAAAGCCGGTGGCCCCAGTGCTGTGGTGGCGCCCGAGGGTTTGACGATCACGTTGCGGCCCTATCAACTTGAGGGCCTGGCCTGGCTGCAATACCTGCGCGAACAACAACTCGCCGGCATTCTGGCGGACGACATGGGGCTGGGGAAAACCGCGCAAACCTTGGCGCATATCCTGGTGGAGAAAAACGCCGGTCGGCTCGATTGCCCCGCGCTGGTCATCGTGCCCACTTCGCTGTTGTTCAACTGGCAGGATGAAGCGCGGCGTATGGCGCCCGGTTTGCGTGTGCTCACGCTGCATGGCAGCCAACGCGAAGCGGTGCACGCGCAGATGGGGCAAGCCGATCTGGTGCTCACCACCTACAGCCTTTTGTGGCGTGACGTGCGGGTGCTGGCCGCGCAACCGTTCCATCTGCTGGTGCTGGATGAAGCACAAACCGTGAAGAACGCCGCTGGCCGCGCCTCACGCGCCGTACGCCGCCTGCAGGCGCGCCACCGGCTGGCCTTGACGGGCACACCACTCGAAAACCACCTGGGAGAATTGTGGGCGCAGTTTGACTTTTTGATGCCCGGCTTTTTGGGCGATGTGCGCGGCTTCTACCGCCAGTGGCGCAAGCCGATTGAAGAGGGTGGTGAAACGCAGCGCGCTGCCGCCTTGGCGAAGCGCGTGCGCCCGTTCATCTTGCGCCGCCGCAAGGCTGAGGTGGTGACCGAGTTGCCGCCGCTGACCGAGGTGCTGCGCCGCGTGGAACTGCAAGGCCAGCAGCGCTTGTTGTACGAGAGTGTGCGCGTGGCTGCCGACCATGTGGTGCGCCGTGTATTGGCCAAACGCGGGCTGGAGCGGGCACAGATCAGCGTGCTTGGCGCTTTGCTGCGCTTGCGCCAGGTCTGCTGCGACCCGCGTCTGGTGCGCGGCCACGCACTGGCGGGAAACATGGAGCATGCCAAGCTGGAATTGCTCTGCGACATGTTGCCCACGCTGGTGGAAGAGGGCCGGCGCGTGTTGGTGTTCTCGCAGTTCACGTCGCTGCTGGACTTGATTGGCGACGAACTGACACGGCTGCAATTGCCATGGCTGAAGCTCACCGGGCGCACGCCGCCAGCGCAGCGCGGTGCCGTGGTGGCGCGCTTTCAGGCGCTGGCCGAACCGGTCCTGCTGGTCAGCCTGAAGGCGGGTGGTTTGGGCTTGAACCTTACCGCGGCCGATACCGTGATCCACATGGACCCGTGGTGGAATCCGGCGGTCGAAGCCCAGGCCACGGCACGTGCGCACCGCATAGGCCAAACGCAGAACGTGCTGGTCTACAAGCTGCTTGTGCAGGGCAGCATAGAAGAGCGCATGCTGGAGCTTCAATCGCGCAAGCAGGCGCTGGCCAGCGGTGTATTGGGCGAAGATCGTGTGGGCTTGAGCAAGTTCAATCAGAACGAGTTGGCCGCTTTGCTGGCACCGCTAGATCACGGCCATTTTTAAGGAAGCCAAGCGCCTGTTTTCTGGGCGGGTTCAGCACCGTTAGACTGGGCGGTGCGCGATGGCAGACGCCACATAGCCCGCAACAATCGGGTAGTTGAAATGTGCGCTTTCTGAACGTTCAATGTAGTCAAATGTGTTCACGGGCCTTCGTCTCGTACAACCCCACTTCTTGAAAGCCGTTTTATGCATCCAGTGCAAACCTTCGAATTGCTCATGGTGATGCTGGTGGCCATCATCGCGCTGCATTTCCTCGCACACAAATTTGGCCTGCCTCCGGCTGTGGCCTTGCTTGCCGGCGGCAGCCTGCTGGCCTTCATCCCCGGTGCGCCAACGGTGTCGCTGGACCCTGAGTTGATCCTGGTGGTGTTTCTGCCGCCGCTGCTGATGGATGGCGCCTGGTTCACCCCTTTGGCGCATTTCAGACGGCATCTGGTGGGCATATGCTCGCTGGCCGTCGGTGCGGTGATCTTCACCACCGCTGTCGTGGCCGTGGTCACCCATTGGCTGGTGCCGTCGCTGCCCTGGGCCGCTTGCGCGGCGCTAGGGGCCATCGTGTCCCCGCCAGATGCGGTGTCTGCCAAAGCTGTGCTGCAGCGGGTGCGTTTGCCGAAACGGCTGGCCACCCTGCTCGAAGGCGAAAGCCTGCTCAATGATGCGACCGGTCTGGTGCTGTTTCGCTTTGCTGTGGCGGCGGCGATTTCTGGCTCGTTCAGCATGTTGGACGCGGTAGGCAGTTTTGCTGTTCTGACGATAGGCGGTGTGGCGGTGGGCGCGGCCATCGGTGCGTTGTGGGTGCTGCTGGTGCGAAAACTATTGGATGAGTATTTGATCATCGCGGCATCGGTGTTGACCTGTTGGCTGGCCTACATTGCGGGTGAGATGCTGCATGTGTCCGGTGTCATCGCCACCGTCACCACAGGCCTGGTCTGTGGCTGGTTTCAGCATGTGGTGTTTTCTGCGCATGTGCGGGTGCGAGCCGTGGGTTTCTGGACGGTTTTCGTCTTCTTGCTGGAAGCATTGGTGTTCATCTTGATTGGCTCGTCGCTGCGCGGGGTGGTCGAGCGCATGGGCGGGCTGGGCTCCATCGTCGAGCAGATGGGCCTGCCGATACTGCTCATCGTGCTGGCCATGACCTTGGCCCGATTGGCCTGGGTCTATGCATCGGATCTGCTGCTTCTCTTGCTGCAGCGGCTGGGCCTCACACAAAAGCCCTCTCTGGGGCTCAAGTCGGCGACCATCGTGGGTTGGGCCGGCATGCGTGGCGTTGTCACGCTGGCCGTGGCGCTGTCGTTGCCCGAAGACATGCCTGGCCGCGATTTCATGCTGATCAGCGCCTTTGCCGTGATTTTTGCGACCGTGCTGATCCAGGGCATGACGCTGGGGCCGCTGATTCGCTGGCTCGGGGTCAAGGAAGTCGAGGCACGGCACACGCGCTTCAGCCGGTCCCAGGCCGAGGCGGCGGTGGCTCAGGCGCAGTTGGCGACGGTTGAGCGCCATGCGTACGCCGAAGACGGCGGGTTGCTGCATCCCAAGTTGTTGGCGCAGTACCAACGCCAGGCATCAGCCGCGGCCAACTATTCGGGCAATGAAGAACATTACGCTGCCGATGTGCAGGCGCATTTCAACGTGGTGCTGGCCGCGATTGCCGCCGGGCGTCTGGAACTCATACGGCTGCACCGGGCCGGCGAAATCGACGATGAAACTTTGCATGCCCTGGAGCACGACCTCGATCTGGAGGAGATCAGCGCGGTGGCGGCCAAATCTTGATGCGAGTTGTGCCGGGTGCTTGACTCTGCCTCAGGAAGGCAAGCGGATACGCCAGGGGAGGCTGCGACTTGTTCAGTCGCCGGCTTAAATCGTGACCGTGAAATGGCTGCCGCTGTGCTGGCTGCTGCGCACCTCCACCTTGCCGCCATGGCGCTCCACGGCTTTCTTGACAATCGACAATCCCAGCCCCGTGCCCTGTATGTTGCCGACATTGCTGGCGCGGTGAAACGATTCGAACAGGTGCGGGATTTCGTGTGTGGGAATGCCTATGCCCTGGTCGATCACATCGAAGACCGTGTGCCGCCCTATGGCATGCACCTGCAACTGCACCTGCTCGCCCGAAGGTGAGTATTTGATGGCGTTGGATAACAGGTTGTTCAGGATGTGGCGTAACAAGCGTTCGTCAAAGCTGGCTTTGGCTGAGGGCAGTTTGTAGACCAGCACCACCTGGTTGGGCGAATCTGTGTGTTGGCGACGGGCGTCATCTATGCAAGCCAGGCACAAGCGCTGCAGATCGATGTCCTGCGGGTGGAAGTCGAGCAGCTGAGCGTCGGCCCGGCCAATCAACAACATGCGGTCAAGCATGCGTGTCATGCGGTGCACGTTGGCCTCTATGCTGCCCAGCAGTTCCAGTTGTTCGGTTTCGGGCAGGCGCGCACCGTAGGTCTTCACCAGTTCGGCGGAGGACAGTATGGTGGCCAAAGGTGTGCGGAATTCATGGCTGGTCATCGACACAAACCGTGAGCGCAGCGCATTGAGTTCTTTCTGTTGCTCGAGTGCATTGCGGATGCCGTCCTCCGCATTACGCCGCTCGGTAATGTCCAGCAGTGTCCAGATCACGCCGGCGTCGGGGTTGCGATCGACCACGCACCGGCCAGCCAGTTGCACCCAGAAGCTCTCGCCGTTGCGGCGTACCAATTGACGCTCGCAGGTGTAGTGGCCGTGGTTGCGCAGATTGTCCAGCGTGACCTGGCCATCGTGTTGGTAGCTGGCTTCGTTGACGTAGAAGACCCGGGTGGATTTGCCCACCAGGTCCTGCGCGCTATAACCCAGCATTTCGGAGCACTTGTGGTTGACCCACTGGATGCGCCGCGCAATGTTGAAGACGATGCCGACCAGCGCACTGTTGAAGATGGCTTCGCGCTCGGACGAGGTGCGCTGCAGTGCCTCTTCCAGGGTTTTGCGTTGCGTGATGTCCAGCACCGTGGCAACGATGCCGCGTTCGGGGGTGTTGCCGTCGACGGCCTTGGCCGACACCACGGCCCAGAACAGGCTGCCATCGGCTCGGCGCATCTGCATTTCGTTCTGGAACACCTGGCCATTTCGCAGGCTGTGCTCAATTGCGTGCCGTGCGGCTGCAAAAGCCTCGGTGTCGGAAAACATCTCGGCCCAGGTGGTGGGTGCACGTGGAAACAAAGGTGGAATGCCTGTGTTGTTGCCAGGTGCGCTGCTCCAGCCGAAGATGCGTGAGAGGGCGCGGTTGGACCAGCGCAACACCTGGCGCTCAGTCAAAAAGGCTATGCCCACGAGGGAGTTTTCCAGAATGGTTTCGCGTTCACCCAGGGTGTTGCGCAACTGCTCTTCCAGTGTTTTGCGTTGTGTCACATCCGAGAAAAAGGTCAGTGTGGCGTCTTCGCCGTCCCATGGCACCAGGGTCACACCGATGTCCACCCAGGTGATGCTGCCGTCAGCGTGCTGCAGGCGCAACTCATAACGATTGGGAACCTCCAAACCGGCCAGCCGGCGGCGTTGCCGCTCTAGCACCATGGGGCGGTCGTCCGGGTGGATGGCGGCCAGGAAACCCTGGCGCATCATCTCGCTGCGTGACATCCGAGTGATCAGCGTGGCGCGTTCGTTCACAAATACAAAACGCTCGTTTTGCACCACCACCATGCCTTCACCCACGTGTTCCACGACGGCCCGGTAACGTTCTTCGGAGCGGTGCAACGCCGCCATCATGGTTTTGCGCTCGGTGATGTCAGTGAAGAACACCATCGTGGCCTGGGTCTCGGACCAAGGCACCACTGCCGTGCCCAGCTCTATCCACAGCAGGCTGTTGTCGGGCGTGTTCAGGCGCAGTTCCAGGCGGCCCGACAGGCCGCTGCCCGGGCGCCGGCGGTGCTCGCGCAGACGGGTAAAGTCTTCCGGATGTAATAACTGGCGCGGCGAGGTCTGTTCGAATTCGGCGCGCGTCAGACGCAAAATCTCCAATGCCCGTCGGTTCACGAAGACCACCTTCTCGGGCGCTCGGTGGCGGTCGTGATCACCGACGTGATCGTCCTGGTGCAGCACCACCACACCTTCGCCCGCGTGCTCCAGCACCGCGCGGTAGCGTTCTTCGGAGGCGCGTACGGCCTCCAGCATTTCCTTGTTGTGCGTGATGTCGGTAAAAAAGGTAAGGCTGGCGGGCTTGCCGTCCCACGGCACAACACTCACACCTATGGCAATCCAACGTACGGCGCCGCCGGGCAGCAGCAGCCGCACCTCGTAGTGGCTGTTGACCACTTCTCCGGCCAGACGACGACGCTGGCGCTCCAGTACCAGGGCATGGTCTTCAGGGTGCACGCGGTGCAGAAAGCCGATGTTCTGCATCTCTGCCACTTGCATCTGCACAATCTCGGCTGCGCGTGCATTGGCAAACACCACCACCTCGTTCTGGATCACCAACATGCCTTCGCTGACGTGTTCCACGACGGCTCGGTAACGCTCTTCGGAATGGCGCAGCGCCGTCTGCGACGCACCTTGCTGGCGGGTGTCGCGCAGCACTACCCCCCAGGCCGCGACATCGCAGGAATCGGTGACCTGAGCCGGCGGCAATGCAAAAGCCGACAGCTCGATCTGCTGCCGAGCACCATCGCCCGAAATGAAGGCCAGTATGGTGGTGAAAGTTGCCGCCTCTGCCGTGGCCACTTCGTTGTGCCAGGCAGCAGGATCGGCATCGGGAAACAAGGCTCGAACCGGCTGACCGCGCAACAGCGCAGACGGGCGCCCCAGCAGGCGCGCGGCCGCCGGGTTGCTGTCGAGTATCTGGCCGCGCATGTCCAGCATCAACATGCCGTCCGGGGCCGCCTGCCACCAGGCGCCTGAAACAGCCGCAAATCCTCCCGCGCCGCAGAGGCCGTCGAGAGGCTGGGTGGGTTCGGGCTGAGGCTGGGCGGACATGGTGCAGTCAAACGTTTTGAGCCGGAGAACGAAAGCAGGTTCTGAGAGTCTAGGCAGCAGAAAGAGCATGCGAATGCCTATGATTTTCCAGCGTGGGTGTTGCTGTCAAGCCGACGCGAGCCTGCCGAGATTCACCCATGGTGGCGCATGCCTCGCTGAGGCGGTCATACAATCCGGCCCAAGCACAGGAAGGAGGCGGCGCCATGGCCGGTGAATCCAACGTGAATCCGCAATTGCTGGTTGTCGACGACGAGCCAGAGTTGCGCAACGTACTGTCCAAGTATTTTGTGTTCAACCAGTTCGAGGTACGCACCGCAATGGATGCGGCCGAGGCGCGAGTCCTGTTGGCGCAGCGCCTGCCCGACGTGATGCTGATCGACGTGCACATGCCGGGTGAAAGCGGCCTGTCTCTGGCGCGCTGGCTGCGCGAAACCCATCCCCGAGTCGGCCTGGTGATGCTGACCGCTGCCAGCGACACGGTGGACCGCATCGTCGGCCTGGAGCTTGGCGCCGACGACTATGTCACCAAACCTTTTGAGATGCGCGAACTGCTGGCCCGCATGCGCAGTCTGCTGCGGCGCCTGGGCACTACCCGTGTGATGGACGCAGAGGCCGCCGAGCGGCGCGCGGCGCAGAATGGCAACACACCGTTTGCGGCCGCAAGCGCCGGCCTGGGGCAGGCGGGCCAGGGTAACGGGCTAGGCGCCGAGAATGGCGCTGGCTTGGGGAGTGGCCATGACCATGGAAGTGGGCATGGCAACCCTGCGGCGCAGGTCTACAGGTTCGGCCGCTGCATGCTCGATGTGGAGGGCCGCCGCCTGCTCAACGCCGATGGTCTTGAGGTGCCGATCACCGTGGCCGAGTATGAGTTGCTGGTGCTGTTTGCGCGCCACCCGAACCGGCCTCTTACGCGCGACCAGATCATGGAAGCCCACGGCAGCCGCCGCTGGGAGGTGTTTGATCGCTCCATCGATTTGCGCATCATGCGCCTGCGCCGCAAGGTCGAGCCGAATCCGGCCAAACCCTCGGTGCTGAAAACGGTGCGCGGCGTCGGCTATATTTTTGTACCTGCTGGTTGAGATGCATGCATTTCATTAACCATGCGGCACGGCTTTGCGCGCGCTGTCGCTCCAGTAGCCAAACCAACCGATTCAAGGATTTCGATGACCACTCAGATCGCCGGCCACCTGCTGGTGCAGTGCCTGGTGCAGCAGGGCGTGACCCACGCCTTTGGTGTGCCGGGTGAAAGTTTTCTTGCCGTGCTTGACGGCTTCCATGCCTACCGCGAGCAGATCCAGTTCATCATCAACCGCCAGGAGGGCGGTGCGGCCTTCATGGCCGAGGCCCACGGCAAGCTGAGCAACCGCCCCGGCGTGTGTTTTGTCACACGCGGGCCTGGCGCTACCAATGCCTCAATTGGTGTGCATACGGCCTTTCAAGACTCCACCCCGATGGTATTGTTTGTCGGCGATGTGGCCAGCGACTCACGCGACCGCGAGGTGTTCCAGGAGGTGGATTACCAGGCCTTTTTTGGCCCCAGCACCAAAGGTTTTGCCAAACGCGTGGAGCGCATAGACGACCCCAAGCGTATTCCTGAATACGTGGCCCGCGCCTTCGCCACCGCCATGAACGGCCGCCCCGGCCCGGTGGTGCTGGTGTTGCCCGAAGACATGCTGACGCAAACGGTGGCGGTAGAACCCCTGCCACGCGTAGAAGCCGTGCAAGCCTGGAGCGACCCCGGCGCCTTGCGCAGCCTGCGCAGCATGTTGCTGGCGGCACAGCGCCCGCTGGTGATCGCCGGTGGCAGCGGCTGGACGCCGCAGTCGGCCCAGGCGCTGCAGCGCTTCGCCGAGAACTGGCGCCTGCCTGTGGGCAACGCGTTTAGGTTTCAAGACACCTTCGACAACCATCACCCGCTCTACGCCGGTGACGTGGGCATAGGCATCAACCCGAAACTCGCAGCGCGGGTGCGCGAGGCCGATTTGATCCTGGCCATAGGCCCGCGCCTGGGAGAGATGACCACCGGCGGCTACACGCTGATCGAAGCGCCCAAGCCGAGGCAGAAGCTGGTGCACATCCACGCCAGCGCCGAAGAGTTGAACCGCGTCTACCAGGCCGACCTGGCGATCAACGCCACCATGAACGCCGCCGCGCGCTCGCTGGAGGTGTTGACCGCGCCGCTGGAGCTGCCATGGGAGGCGTGGACACAGGCGGCCAATGCCGACTACCTGGAGAACCTGCAACCCCAGGCCTTGCCGGGCCCGGTGGACATGCCGGCCATCATCAAGACGCTGCAGCGCCATCTGCCGCCAGATAGCTTTGTGACCAACGGCGCGGGCAACTTCGCCAGCTGGATGCACCGTTTCTACCAACACCACGGCCTGGCCAAAGGCTACAAGACGCAGTTGGCGCCGACCAATGGCGCCATGGGTTACGGCGTGCCCGCCGGTATTGGTGCGGCCATCGCCACCGGGCGCCTGGCGTTCACCATCGCCGGTGATGGCGACTTCATGATGAACGGCCAGGAGTTGGCCACCGCCGTGCAATACGGCGCCAAGACCATCATCGTGCTGCTGAACAACGGCATGCTTGGCACCATACGCATGCACCAGGAGCGCGAGTACCCGCAAAACGTCAGCGGCACACAGCTGCGCAACCCGAACTTCGTCGCCTTGGCGCAAGCCTATGGTTATGCGGCCACACGCATCACCGACAGCGAGGATTTCGAGGCCGAGTTGCTCGCGGCGCTGGCGCGGCCCGAGGGCACATTGATTGAAGTGGTGCTCGACCCCGAGGTGATCACCACACGCGGCACCTTGGCGGCGATCACCAAGGCCGCCCAAGCCCGGACCAAGTCCGCTTGAGCCTGAAGTGCGCGCGGCGTGGTGTGAGCGGGCGCAATCCGGGGCGGAGAGCGAACCGGCCGCTTCCCTGAGCGCTGGTTCCACATCCGCCCGAGGCGCACGCAGCGCCTTGAGTAGCTTTGCGGCAATCTGACCGCTTCGAGAGATGCGCCGGTTTGCCTGCAAACCTGGTCTCACTGGCAGTTGGGGTTTGCCTATTGAAGCGGGTGAAGTCCACATAAAGCCCTGAGACCCGTTTCAACCGGTGTTTGATAGATCCATAATTACGGGTAATTATGGAAAATAATGCGCCCGGTTCTCGGTTAAGGTTGCATCTATTGGGCGGCTAATGGGCCGTTGGATCTTGCCGATCCGGCGGAGTTTGCAAACCCTGGGGATGCAGAACATCCCTGGCGCCCCAGTGCCGCTGGGGCGGTGTTCACCTCAGCTCTTTTGGAAAGTACTTTTTCGTTATGCGCCTCGTCCACAACTCGCTGCACGATGATGTTGCAGACCGTCTGCGCGAAGAGATTTTTTCCGGCAGCTTTGCGCCTGGCAGTTTTCTGGACGAAGTGGCGCTGTGCGAAAAACTCGCCATCTCGCGCACACCGCTGCGCGAGGCCTTGAAGGTGCTGACCGCCGAAGGCCTGTTGCGCCACGAGCCGCGCCGGGGCTGCTTTGTGAACCAGGTGACAGAAAAAGACCTGGACGAGATTTTTCCGGTGATTGCCTTGCTCGAAGGGCGCTGCGCCTTTGAGGCCGCGCGCAACGCCAGCGATGCCGAATTGCTGGCCCTGGAGTCCATGCACGACAAACTGGTGAAGGCCGCGCGTGCCAAACGCATCAACGATTACTACGCCGCCAACTTTGCCATCCATGAAGCCATCATCGCCTTGGCCGACAACCGCTGGCTGGCGCAGGTCATCAGCGATCTGCGCAAGATACTGAAGCTTGCGCGCCTGCAGCAGTTGCATGCGCCGGGCCGGCTGGCGCAAAGCCTGGCGGAGCACCTGGCCGTGTTTGCTGCCCTGAAAGCGCGTGACAGCGAGGGCGCTGACGCGGCCATGCGCACACACCTCACGCGCCAACGCGAAGCGTTGCGCGAGTTGGCCTTGCAGCAAAAGTCGAGGTTGGCTTGATGAATACCCCTAACTGGATTTCCCGCAGTCTTTTTCAGCGCAAGGTGTCGGCGGAACCGGCCCAGGGCCAGGGTTCCGAGAAAAAAACGCCTTCAGCGCCTGCTGCAATTGCGGAAGCTGCTCCCAAAAAAGGAGTAAACGCGCGCTCCACCCACGAACGCCTGCAGGCGCAGTTGCGCCAACGTGATGAGGCCTTGTCGCCGCGCCTGCTGCGCCGCGCGCTGGACGACCTGCGCGCCATCATCGACGAGCGCGTGAGCGAGGTCGAAGGCGGGCGGCGTGCCCAAACCTTGGCCGGTTGGTACATCGATGCGAATCTGGAGCGCCGACGCGACCTGTGGCTGTTGATGAGTGAGCAGTTTGTCGCCGACCCGGCCCAGGTGAAAAAAGCCCAGGCGCAGTTTGCCAAGGCCGTGGGTACAGCCGACGAGGCGCTGGCCGAAGTGGAGTACCGGCGCGCCACCGTGTCACCGCGCCGCCGCCTGTTGCAGCGCTTCAGCGTGTTTCCCGATGGCATTCGTTTCCTGGTGGAGATGCGCGCCGAGATGACGCCTTTTCTCAAAGGTGATAAACGTCTGCAGGCGCTAGACGTGGAGATGGAGTACATGTTCTCCACCTGGTTCGATGTCGGTTTTCTGGATCTGCGCCGCATCACCTGGGACTCGCCCGCGTCGCTGATCGAAAAGCTGATCCAGTACGAGGCGGTGCACGACATCAAGAGCTGGGCCGACATGAAGAACCGGCTCGACTCCGATAGACGCTGCTACGGTTTCTTCCATCCGCGCCTGCCCGGCGTGCCGCTGATATTCGTCGAGGTGGCGCTGGTCGAAAAAATCGCCGCCAGCATCACACCGCTGCTCGATGAATCGGCCGACGCCGCCGACCCCGGCCGTGCCAACACCGCCATCTTCTATTCCATCAGCAACACCCAGGTGGGGCTGCGTGGTGTGAGTTTTGGCGACTCGCTGATCAAACGCGTGGTGGAAACTTTGAAGGCTGAGTTTCCGCATCTGAAGACCTTTGCCACGCTTTCACCCATCCCCGGCTTTCGGTCCTGGTTCTCGCGCAACTGCGCAGCCGTGCTGGCACTGCTGCCGCCCAAGGAGCTGGCCGAGGTGGGGCGCGCCGTGGGCTTCGAGCCGCCAACGCCGGAGCATGTTTCAGGCGCCTTGGACAAGGTGCTGGACCTGCCCGAAGCTTCCGCCGTGCGCAAGTTCCTGCTGCGCGCCGCCGCGCAGTACCTTGGCCGCGAGATGACCGGCGGCCGCCCCACAGACCCGGTGGCGCGTTTCCATCTGGGCAATGGCGCACGTGTGGAGCAGCTCAACTGGGCGGCCGACCCTTCGAACAAAGGCATCAAACAGTCGTATGGCGTGATGGTCAACTACCTCTACGACTTGAAGAAACTCGACCGCCACCGCGCGCTGCTCTGGCAGGGCAAGGTGGCGGTGTCGAGCGAGGTGACAGCGCTGTTGCCATAGCGCTGGGCCCGTGCGGCGTTTGCTGGCGTGATCGCCATCCGGGCGGAATTTTCGTGTTTGCAAATCAAAAATGAAAGAGACAACACATGCGAAAGTTGCTTTGGGCCCGGCTGGCTGCTGCCGTTTGCTGCGCCCTTTCCCTGACCAGCGCACAAGCCCGCGTGACGCGTATCGTCATAGACGAAACCGTTGCGCTGCCGGCTGAAGCCTCGGGCGGCATGGCTTTTGAGCGTTTGGCGGGCCGCGCATTTGGCGAGTTGGACCCGCGTGCGCCGGGCAATACCATCATCCAGGATGCGGCCCTGGGCACCGAGGCCGACGGCAAGCTGCGTTATGTCGCCACCTTTGTGCTGACCAAGCCGGTGGACCTGCGCCAGGCCAGTGGGTTGATGTGGCACGAAGTGCCCAACCGTGGCAACGGCCGACCCAGCGTGGTGCAGGAGCGTGCTTTTGGCGATATCGATTTGAACAGCGCTTGGCAAGGCGACAACGCCGGCACCACGGCCGTGCGGCCTACTGCCTCGGTGGCGGGCACACATTGGCTGCAACTGCCCGTGGCCAAAGGCCCGGGCGGGGCGCGCATCACGGGCGAGGTGTTTGGCCGCATCGTCAACCGCGCGGGTGCGGCTTCACAAGAACCCATCGTGCAAGGTAACCCTGTGCCCTACAAACCCATGAGCCTGGACACGGCGCAGGCGCGCTTGGTGTCGCGCCGGGCCGAGTCCACACGCGGCGAGGTGATTGGCGAAACGACCATCGCGCCCGGCGACTGGGCTTGGGCAAAGTGCGACGCCAGCACGCCCTTCCCGGGCGTGCCAGACGCCACGCAGATCTGCTTGAAGAACGGTTTTGATGCCTCGCTGCTCTACCAGGTGGTCTACAAAGCCGCCGACCCGTATGTGCTTGGCGTGGGTTTCGCGGCCTGGCGCGATGTCGGCCAGTTCTTCAAAAGCGCCAAGGCCGACGACAGCGGCACGGCCAACCCGGTGGCCGGTGTGGTGACCCACAGCATCGGCCGTGGTGTGTCGCAGTCGGGCAACTTTTTGCGCGGCTGGCTGCACCTGGGTTTCAACCAGGACGAACGTGGCGCCGCCGGCCAAAAGCTGCACGACGGCCTGTGGCCCATCATCGCCGGGCGGCGCATTGCGCTGAACTTCCGCTGGGCCCAGCCCGACGGTGTGCTGGAGTTGTACCAGGCCGGCAGCGAGGGCCCGCAATGGTGGGCACCCGCCGCCGACGCCTTGCGCGGCGGCGCAGCGGCAGGCATTCTGGACCGTTGCACGGCCACTCAAACCTGCCCCAAGGTGATGGAACACTTTGGCTCGGCCGAAGTCTGGGCGCTGAAGCTCACGCCCGAATGGGTGGGCACCGATGGCAAGGCCGACCTGCCGCTGCCCGCCAACGTGCGCCGCTACTACATCGCCAGCTCCAACCATGGCGGCGGTGCGGGCGGCTTTGACAGCAGCCTGCCCGGCGTGGGCCTGCCCACCACGGGCGCCATGTGCCCCGGCAACAACTACGGCACCGGCATATTGCCGGCCAACCCCGTGCCACACACCGAAACCGTCAACGCGCTGCGTGTGCACTTTCGCAACTGGGTGATGCGCGACGTGGCGCCGCCCGCCAGCCGCTGGCCTACCTTGGCCGCCAGAGCCGGCGAGACACGCGGCACACTGGCCCCGGCCACCAAGCAGGGCATTGGTTTCCCCACGCTGCCGCAGCTGCGCTCTACCGTGCCCGAGCCCGACTTCATCATGCCGGTGCTCGACTACGACTGGGGCCCGGACTTCCGCGCGACCGATGGTTCGGGTGTGGCCAGCAACGCCCCGCCACCCATACGCCAAGTGCTGCCGATGTGGGCGCCACGCGTTGATGCCGATGGCAACGAACTCGGTGGTGTGCCCGTGGCCTTGCTGGGCGCGCCGCTGGGCACCTACCTGGGCTGGAACATTACGGCCGGCGGTGCAAGGCCGTTCCACCAAGGGCAGATTTGCAATTACGTCGGCGGCATGGTTCCATTTGCGCGCACGGCTGCCGAGCGTGCCGCCACGGGCGATCCCCGGCCATCGCTGCAAGAGCGTTATGGCAGCCACGACGGTTATGTGCAGGCGCTGCAGCGCTCGGCCGAAAAGGCCGTGGCAGAAGGCTTTTTATTGCCCGGAGATGCGGCCAGCCTGGTGAAGGCTGCGGCGGCCAGCGCGGTGCTGAAGTAACAGGGTTTGAGTGAGCGAGTGCGTTAGAAAACTAAATTCAACAGGAGACAAATCACATGACGACATTTCAACGACGCAAGGTCTTGCGCTGGGCAGCTTTTGGTGCCGCGGCGGCTTCCACGCCCTGGCTGCACGCGCAGTCGGCCTGGCCATCCAAGCCGGTCACGCTGATCGTGCCTTTTCCCGCGGGCGGCGGCACCGATGCGTTTGCGCGCCCACTGTCGGCGCAGTTCGCCAAACAGTCGGGCAAAACACTGGTGATTGAAAACAAGGGCGGTGCCGGTGGCACGTTGGGCGCCGGCCTGGCCGCACGCGCCACGCCCGATGGCTACACCTACTTCATGGGCGCCGTGCACCACGCCATCGCGCCGGCCATGTACCCCAAGCTCGATTACGACATCCAGAAAGACCTGGTGCCCATGGCCTTGCTGGCCAATGTGCCGCAGGTGCTGGTGGTCAACCCCAAGAACGTCGGTGTGCCGGACTTCAAGTCCTTCATGACCCTGGTGCGCTCCAGCCCTGGAAAGCTCAATTACGGCTCGGCCGGCACGGGTACCTCGCACCATTTGGCGGGCGAACTGTTCAAGCAGCAGACGCGTACCTTCATCACGCACATTCCCTACACCGGTGCCGGGCCGGCGCTGCGCGATCTGGTGTCGGGGCAGGTGGACATGATGTTCGACGGGCTGGGTTCGTCGGCAGCACACATCAAGGGTGGGCGTATCAAGGCGCTGATGGTGTCCGGCAAACAGCGCAACCCCGCATTCCCTGACGTGCCCTGTGCCGCTGAAGTCGGCCTGCCAGACTACACCGTGACCACCTGGTACGGCCTGTGGGCGCCCAAGGGCACACCCGCCGACATCCAGGCCCGCATGATTGAAGAAGTGCGCAAGGCCGGCGCCAGCGACGAACTCAAAGCCATCTGGGCCGCCAACGGCGCAGATTTTCCAAACATGTCCCAGGCCGAGTTTGGCGCCTTCGTCAACGCCGAGATCGCGCGCTGGGCGGCGGTGGTGAAGGCGTCTGGCGCCAAGTTCGATACCTGAAACGGCATACTTGCACTTTTGACTCCACGCCACACTTCGATGCCCGGAACCATCACTCTCGATCCCCTTGCGCAACTCCCAGGTGTGGCCGTAGTGACCATCGCCCACCCCGGCCGCCTGGGCGCCATGACACGTGCCATGTGGCTGTCGCTGCGCGAAGTGTTTGAAGCCGTGCAGCGCGATGCCGCTTGGCGTTGTGTGGTGGTGCGTGGTGAGGGCGGGGCGTTTTGCGCCGGTGGCGATATCTCCGAATACCCAAGCTTTCGTTTTCAGCAGGCTAGCCTGCGCCAGTTCCACGAAGAAGACGTGTGGGGCGGTTTGCAGGCCATGCTGAACTGTGACGTGCCGTTGCTGGCGCAGATCGACGGTGCCTGTATGGGCGCGGGTGTGGAGATTGCCGCCTGCTGCGACATCCGTGTGGCCGCGCGCGGCGCGAAGTTTGGCGCACCGATTGCCAAGCTGGGCTTTCCCATGGCGCCGCGCGAGGCGCAACTGGTGGCGCGGGTGCTGGGCGACGCCACCGCGCGCGACATGTTGCTGGCCGCCAGTGTGTTCGATGCCGAGCAGATGGCCGCGCGTGGCTTTTTGAGCCAGGTGTTGCCTGCGCAAGAGGTGGCGCCCCATGTGCTCACGGTGGCGCAGCGCATTGCCGCGCTTGCGCCGCTTGCCGCACGGCTGAACAAGCAAACCCTGCGCGCGCTGCAGCCGCCGCTGGACGAAGATTTGCATGCATACGATTACGCCAGCAGCGCCGAACATCAAGAAGGCATCACCGCCTTCCTGGCCAAACGCCCGGTCGCTTTTTGAATTGTTTTTTCTGACCTTAGACCTATGAGTTCACCTAACGCCAACCTGTTTTCCGCCCTGCGTGCCGCCTTTCCTGCTGACCTGAACGCAGTCGCCATCGAAACCGACCAGGGCCTGCTCTACACCTGGAGCGACCTAGATCGCGCCAGCGCCATGATGGCCAACCTGCTGGCCTCGCTGCAATTGCCGCCTGGCGCGCGCGTGGCGGTGCAGGTGGAGAAATCGGTGGAAGCGCTGGCGCTGTACCTGGCCACGCTGCGCGCAGGCCTGGTGTTCCTGCCGCTGAACACCGCCTACCAAACCAGCGAAATCGAATACTTCATCACCAATGCCGAACCGGCGGTGGTGGTGTGCACCGCCAAGAACTTTGGCTGGGTGAGCAAGATCGCCTTCAAGGCCGGCACACAAAACGTCTACACGCTGGACGACGACCGCAGCGGCTCGCTGCTGGAGCGCGCCGCCCACCACAGCGACCAACACACACCCGTGCAGCGCAGCGCCGATGATTTGGCCGCCATCCTCTACACCAGCGGCACCACCGGCCGCAGCAAGGGCGCCATGCTGAGCCACGGCAACCTGCTGAGCAATGCGCAAACCCTCAAGGACTATTGGGACTGGCAAGCCGGCGACGTGTTGATCCACGCCCTGCCCATCTTCCACGTACATGGCTTGTTTGTCGCCATCCACGGCGCGTTGCTCAACGGCAGCAAGATGTTGTGGTTCGGCCGCTTCGACCCCAAGGGCGTGCTCGCCAAATTGCCCGAGGCCACGGTGTTCATGGGTGTGCCCACCTTGTACGTGCGCTTGCTGCAAGAGCCCGGCCTCACGCGTGAAGCGGTGCAGAACATGCGGCTGTTCATCTCGGGCTCGGCACCGCTGCTGATCGAAACCTTCAAAGACTGGCAAACCCGCACCGGCCACACCATTCTGGAGCGTTACGGCATGAGCGAAACCGCCATGCTGACCTCCAACCCCTGCCGCGCCAGCGACGGCGAGCGCCGTGGCGGCACCGTGGGCTTTGCATTGCCCGGCGTCACGCTGCGGGTGGTGGATGATGCCGGCCAAGCCGTGCCGCAGGGCGAGATTGGCGGCATTCAGGTGCAAGGGCCAAACGTCTTCAAGGGTTACTGGCGCATGCCCGAGAAAACGGCCGAAGAGTTCAGCGCTGACGGCTTCTTCAAGACCGGCGACGTGGGCCGTGTGGATGCCGACGGCTACGTGACCATCGTCGGCCGCAGCAAGGACCTGATCATCAGCGGTGGCTACAACGTCTACCCGGCCGAGATTGAGGGCTTCCTGAATGACCTGCCCGGCGTGGCCGAGAGCGCGGTGGTGGGTGTGCCGCACCCCGACTTCGGCGAAGTGGGCGTGGCGGTGGTGATTGCGCGCCCGGGTGCGACACCCGACCCGGCGCAACTGCTGGCGCAGCTCAAGGCGGGCCTGGCCAATTTCAAGATCCCTAAGCAGTGTTATGTGGTCGAAGGCCTGCCACGCAACACCATGGGCAAGGTGCAGAAGAACCTGCTGCGTCAACAATACAGCGGGCTGTTTGCTTAGGCACTGCAATGCCCGGCCGTTAGGCGTAGGCGCGGGCGCGGAGGCCAAGCCTCCATAAATCGCATATAGAACTGCGAAACACTTCGTTGATGGGCGAAGCTGTGGCTGTTGAAATTGTCGGCACTTCTTCTTTGCCGAGATACCCTCAACATGCCACGCCGCCATCTTCGCGATCTGCTCAGCGCAGCGCATCAGCCCAGAGCCTCATCAACGCTGGTGCGGCCATGAGCGACACCACCGCCCGTTTACCCGCTGGTGCCGTGCCCTTGGCATCGGCACCAGCCTCGTCATCACTTGCCAAGGCCAGCCCACAGTCGCGCCGTCTGGGCGCACGTGGCCTGTGGTTGATCTCCTGGCTGGCGCCCGTGCTGCTGGTGTTGTTGTGGGAAGCCGCAGCACGTTCGGGCTGGCTGTCGGCACAGGTATTGCCCGCGCCCAGCAAGGTGTTCGTCACCGCGCAAGAGTTGGTGGAAGAGGGGCGCCTGCTGTCTGATCTGGGTGTGAGCCTGCTGCGTGCCGCGGCCGGTTTCACCATAGGCGGCGTTATCGGTTTTGTGCTTGGCACATTGGTCGGTTTTTCACGCCTGGCCGAAGCGCTGCTGGACCGCAGCGTGCAGATGGTGCGCGCCATTCCGTTCCTGGCGTTGTTGCCGCTGGTCATCGTCTGGTTTGGCGTCGATGAAGGCGGCAAGATCTTCCTGGTGGCTTTGGGCGTTTCGTTTCCCATCTACATCAACACCGTTCTCGGCATCCGCCAGGTTGACCCCAAGTTGCTGGAGCTGGGGCGCGTCACCGGCCTGAGCACGTTGACCCTGGTGCGGCGCATTGTGTTGCCCGGCGCCTTGCCATCCATCCTGACCGGTGTGCGCTACGCCTTGGCCACGGCCTGGCTGGCCTTGGTGGTGGCCGAGACCATTGCCACCACCTCCGGCATAGGCTTTTTGGCCATGGATGCACGCGAGTTCCTGCGCACCGATGTGATTGTGCTGGCCATCGTGGTCTACGCCTTGATCGGCATAGGCGCCGACGGCATCACCCGACTGCTGGAGCGGCGCCTGCTGGCCTGGCACCCTAACTATGCAAGGCGCAAGGCATGAGCAACGCAGTGAAAAAAGATAGCGGCTCCCACAGTTCCGCCGTGCGTGCAGAGCTTGCAGAGCATCTGGCGGCATCGGTGCGCGGCCTCAAGCGGGTGTATGGCGCGCGTGCGGTGATCAACGGGCTGGATCTGTCGATTCAGCGCGGCGAGTTTGTCGCCCTGCTGGGCGAAAGCGGTTGTGGCAAGACCACCTTGCTGCGCACCTTGGCCGGGTTGGATGTGGTGGACGCCGGCAGCATGGCCGCGCCGCCGCGCCCGGCCGTGGTGTTCCAGGAGCACCGCCTGCTGCCCTGGGACACGCTCTGGCGCAACGTGGCGCTCGGCTTGCCGGAGGCCGAGGCCAGTCGTGCGCTTGCGCTAGCAGCACTCGATGAAGTCGGCCTGGGCGACCGTGCCGACGACTGGCCGCGCAACCTGTCTGGCGGCCAGGCGCAACGTGTGGCCCTGGCCCGCGCCTTGGTGCAAGACCCACGCCTGCTGCTGCTCGACGAACCCTTTGCCGCGCTGGATGCACTGACGCGTATTCGCATGCAAGGACTGGTCAAGGAACTGGTGGCGCGTCACCGGCCGGGTGTATTGCTGGTGACGCACGACGTGGACGAAGCCATCGCGCTGGCCGACCGTGCGCTGGTGATGCGCGACGGCGTGATCGCCGCCGAGTACCCGGTCTCGGCCCAGGCGCGTGCCCACCGCTCGCACCCGGACGCGGTGGCGCTGCGCGACCAGCTGCTGACAGAACTGGGTGTAGTCGCCGAGCCCGCGCTTTAGCGTCCACTGCCGCAATTTGCTGTGCCCCAAGCGGGCACAGCACCTTTCTTTTGGCCTTCCATTTTTCTTTTGGAGAACGATTTCATGCTGACCCCTGAGCAAGCCTTGTCTGCCTTGTCCCGCCGTGGCTTTTTGCGCACCAGTTCTTTGGCTTCTTTGGCACTGGCCGGTGCTGGCGCCATGCCAAGCTGGGCCGCACGCACCGGCCGCAACACCGACACCGTGCGCCTGGGCTGGGGCCGTGGTGGTTTGCCGCTGCTGGCCAAACAACGCGGCGAGTTTGAAAAGCGCCTGGCCAAGGACAACATCAAGGTGCAGTGGGTCGGGCCGTTTCCCAACCACGCACCCTCCTTGCAGGCGGTGACCGGCGGCAGCGCCGACTTCAGTTTTGGCGGCAGCACCACACCGGCGCTGGCCGCCATCATTGCGGGATCGCCCCTGGTGTTCACCAATTTCCTGGTGGTCAACCCGCGCAGCACGGCCATCATTGCCAAAGACGCCTCGGGCATCAAATCCATCAAGGACTTGGTGGGCAAATCGGTGGCGGTCAACCGTTCTGGCCTGGGCGAGTTTTTGCTCGTGGCTGCGCTCGAAAAACATGGGGTTGACCGCAAGCAGGTGAAATTTGTCTACCTCAATCCGCCAGACGCGGCACCGGCATTTGGCGCGGGCAAGGTGGATGCGTGGTCGATGTGGAGCCCGGGTGTGGACATTGCACGCGCCGAGTACCAGGCCCACGACATCTTCTTTGAAGGCAAGGACCTGGACTTCGGCATCGACTTCAGCTCCTGGCTCACCACGCGCAAGTTCTCCGAAGAAAACCCCGACCTGGTGCGCGCCGTGAATGCGGCCTTTGTGGAGGAGGGCCAATGGGCCTCGGCCAACGCAAAAGAGGCTGAAATCATCAACCAGAAAGAAGGTGGTTACTCCGACGACGTGCGCAACACGCTGGCGGGCCTGAAGCGCAGCTACGACTTCCACGCCATCGACGACAGCAAGTTCGTCCAGGGCCTGCAGTTCGCCGCCGACTGGTTGGCGCAGCGGCAGATTCTGCCCAAGAAGGTGACGGTGGCGGACCAGCTCGCCAAGCTGTAAGACCTGCATGTCGGACTCTCTCCCGAACGATACTTCCACGTACACATCCACGCATTGGGGCGTTTACCGCCCGGTGGTCGAGGGTGGGCGCCTGCGTTCTCTGGAGCCCGCGCCCTGGGATGCGGACCCGTCACCCATAGGCCAATCCATCCCCGAGGGTATTCACGCACCCGCGCGGGTGCGCAAGCCGGCGGTACGCGAAAGTTATTTGCGCGCCGCACGTGCGGGCCATGCACACAGCAGCCCGCGCACACGCGGCCAGGATGCGTTTGTCGAAGTGGGCTGGGACGAAGCGCTGGACCTGGTGGCCAGCGAATTGCAACGCGTGCGCCAGCAGCACGGCAACAGCGCTATTTATGGCGGCAGTTATGGCTGGTCGAGTGCCGGGCGCTTTCACCATGCGCAGGGCCAATTACACCGCTTCTTGAATGGCTTTGGTGGCTACACCTACAGCGTGGACACCTACAGCCTGGGGGCGGGTCGTGTGTTGCTGCCACATGTGGTGGGCCCCACCGACGCCTTGCTGCAGCAGCACACCGCGTGGAGCGTGCTGGCCGAGCACTGCGAATTGTTTGTGGCCTTTGGCGGCCTGCCGCTGAAGAACGCGCAGGTCAGCCCCGGTGGCGCCAGCGACCACCAGTTGCGCAGCGCCCTGGCGCGTATGCAGGCGCGCGGCACACACTTCGTCAACATCAGCCCGCTGCGCAGCGACCTCGACGGTGTGGCGGGCGCCGAGTGGCTGCCGATTCGCCCCGGCACCGATAGCGCCCTGATGCTGGCGTTGGCCTATGTATGGATCAGCGAGGCATTACACGACACACAGTTCCTGGCCAGCCACACGGTAGGCTTTGAGCGCTTTGCGCCTTACGTATTGGGCCACACCGACGGCGTAGCCAAAACTCCGAGCTGGGCCGAGGCACTCACCGGCATAACCGCCGACAGCATCGTGTTGTTGGCGCGGCGCATGGCGGCGCACCGCACGCTGGTAAACAGCGCCTATGCCTTGCAGCGCGCGCGCCATGGCGAGCAGCCGTTCTGGATGACGGTGGTGCTGGCGGCCATGCTGGGACAGGTGGGTTTGCCGGGTGGCGGCTTTGGCTTGGGCTACGGCTGCATGAACAACACCGGCAGCGGGCGCTCGGCGTTTTCCGGCCCGCGTTTGCCGCAGGGCGACAACCCTGTCAAAACCTATATTCCGGTGGCGCGTGTGGTCGACATGCTGCTGCAGCCCGGCGCCGCATTTGACTACAACGGCAAGACGCTGCACTACCCCGATACACGGCTGGTGTATTGGGCGGGCGGCAACCCATTTCACCACCATCAGGATTTGAATCGCCTGGTGCAAGCCTGGCAACGGCCCGAAACCATCGTTGTGCACGAGCCGTTCTGGACCGCCACCGCGCGCCACGCCGACATCGTCTTGCCGGCCACCACCCCCATGGAGCGTGACGACATTGGCAGTGCTGCGAGCGACCGCTTCATGGTCGCCATGAAGGCCGTGCAGCCCCCGGTGGCGCAGGCGCGCGACGACTACCAGATCTTTTCCGACCTGGCCCAGCGCCTGGGCTTTGGTCGCCGCTTCACGGAAGGGCGCAACCCGCAGCAGTGGCTGGCACACTTGTTTGAGGGCTCACGCACACGCGCCCAAGCGGCTGGCATTGCGTTGCCCGCGTTTGAAGATTTTTGGCGCGAGGGCTTGTTTGAAATTCCCTTGCCGGAGCGGCCCACGGTGTTGCTGCAGGACTTCCGTGCCGACCCGCTGGCGCACCCGCTGCCCACACCTTCGGGGCGTATCGAGATCTACAGCGCCACCATCGCCGCGTTTGGCTACGACGATTGCCCGGGCCACCCGGTTTGGTTGCAGGCACCGGTGCCAACACACGCCCTGCACCTGGTGTCTAACCAACCCCTCACCCGCCTGCACAGCCAGTACGACCACGGCAGCGTCAGTATGCAAAGCAAGATCGCCGGGCGCGAGCCGCTGACCCTGCACCCGGCCGATGCCGCAGAACGTGGCATCAACGCCGGTGACGTGGTGCAGGTGTTTAACCACCTGGGCGCGTTTCTCGCCGGTGCGCGGCTCAGTGAAGACGTGGCGCGTGGTGTGGTGCAAATTGCCACGGGCGCCTGGTACGACCCTTTACACGACTCTTTGGTCGACCCGTTAAATGCCAGCACACCCGGCCGCCTGGACGTGCACGGCAACCCCAACATGGTCACGCCGGATGAGGGCAGCTCGCGTTTATCGCAGGGCTGCGCGGCGCAGTCGGCACAGGTGGAGGTGCGCTTGTGGACCCAAGCTGTGCCACCCGTGTGTGTGTTTGCGCCGCCGCGGTTTGCCCAGGAGCGCGCCTCGGCTGGAGCCGCTGTCGAGGCTACTGAGGCGACAACTTGAACACCGCCACCGTGTTCACCAGTTCTTGCGATTGGCTGCGCAAGCTGCTTGCGGCGGCGGCCATTTGTTCCACCAGTGCCGCGTTCTGCTGCGTCACCTGATCCATCTGTGTCACGGCATCACCGATCTGCGAGACACCCAGGCTTTGTTCGGTGCTGGCGGCGCTGATCTCACTCATCAGGTCGGTCACGCCGCGTATGCTGGTCACCATCTCTTGCATGGTGCTGCCTGCGCGGTCCACCAGGGCATTGCCGTGGTCCACGCGGCCCACGCTGTCGTTGATCAGCGCCTTGATCTCCTTGGCGGCACCGGCACTGCGGCTGGCCAGGCTGCGCACTTCACTGGCCACCACGGCAAAGCCACGCCCTTGTTCACCCGCGCGTGCGGCTTCCACCGCGGCGTTCAAGGCCAGGATGTTGGTCTGGAAGGCAATACCGTCGATCACGTTGATGATGTCGGCAATCTTCTTGCTCGAATCGCTGATGCCACGCATGGTCTCGACCACTTCGCTCATCACGCTGCCGCCCTGCAGCGCCACGGTCGAGCTGCCCTTGGCGAGCTGGTTGGCCTGTAGCGCGTTGTCGGCGTTTTGTTTCACGGTGGCGCTCAGTTCCTCCATGCTCGCCGCGGTTTCTTCCAGCGCGCTGGCCTGGTTTTCGGTGCGCGCCGACAGGTCGTGGTTGCCCTGGGCGATTTCTTCACTGGCGGTGGACACGGCATCCGAGCCCAGGCGTACACGGCTGACGATGGTCGACAGGTTGGCCTGCATCTCGGCCAGACTTTGTAGCACCTGGCTGACCTCATCACGGCCACTGGTGTCTATGCGGCTGGTGAGGTCGCCGCGCGCCACGGCGGCAGATACCGCAGTTGCATGCGCCAACGCACGCGAGATGCCCTGGACCAGCACCACGCCGAACGCCACGGCTACCGCCACGCCCAACAGAATGCAGGCGATGGCGGTATTGCGAATGCTCTCGTAACGCGACACCGCCTTTTGATATTCATCCTCGGCCACATCGGTCTGCAGCTTCATCAGCGCATCGATGGACTGCTGCACACCTGCGGCTTGCGCCGCGACCTTGGTCTGGTACAGCGTCTGCGCTTCATCCAGGTCGCCCTTGCGCAGCGCCTCGGCCGTCGGGCCAATGCCGCCGCGTGAAAACGCCGTGGCGGCTTCGTTGAAGGCCTTGGCCAGGCGCTCTTCTTCGGGTGTCAGCGTGGTCGCCATGTAGTCTTTCCAGACGGCCAGGTTCTTTTGTACGTTGTCGCGCAGTTCCTTGCTGTTGCGCTCTATGGTGGTGTTCTCGGGCCGGATCAGCATTTCCATCACCAAGGCGCGGTTGCGGTTGATGATGTAGTTGATGTCGGCCAGTTGCTTCAGCGGCACCGTGCGGTCTTGGTAGACGGTGCGCAAACCTTCGTTCGATTGCTGGGTGCCGTAGAGGCCCAGCAAACCTATGCCTATGAGCAGCAAGGACAGCAACGCGATCAGAAACGACAGCCGGGTGGAGACTTTTAAGTTGTTCATAAGTGGGGATTGGGCCAAGGGTGAAACGCACACATCGATGTATGGCGTTGCATGGCAGGGTGTTGGGGCTGGGCCTTGAAAGGATGACGCGGTGTGTGTTGCCAAGCAAATGTGAATGAAGAGGTGCGTCGTTGATTGCCCTGCGCTTTCAATGGGTCAACGGCTTTTGGCCATTGCCCATGAATTCGGCTGCATGTTTGGCTTTTCTCCTGAGGCTTTTCGGCCTTAGAACGCCGAACTTGAGCCGACCACGCTCGACTCGTTGTGTCAGATCGGCAACTGCGTGGTCGACAACACTTGTTTCAACACCATGAAGGTGCGGATCTGCCGCACGCCCGGCAGATAAAGCAGTTGCTCGGCGTGCAGGCGGTTGTAGCTGTCGTTGTCGCGCGTGCGCAGCAGCACGAAGTAGTCGAACTCGCCGGTGACCACATGGCACTCCTGGCAGCCCGATACCTTTTGCACTGCCTTTTCAAACTCGGCAAACGAGGTGGGTGTGGAGCGGTCCAGCACCACACCAATCATCACCAGCGTGCCGCAGTCGAGTGCGGCCGGGTCTAGCAGCGCCACCACCTTCTTGATCAGCCCCAGGCTCTTCAAGCGCTCCACGCGCCGCAGGCAGGCCGGGGCGCTGAGGTTCACCTTGGCGGCCAGCGCCACATTGGAGACCGAGGCGTCGCGCTGCAGTGCGCGCAGTATGGCGCGGTCGGTACGGTCGAGCGCATTCTTGTCAGGCAATTTTGTTGTGCTCATGGCTTTTTAAGCGGAATAAAAGTACTTTAATGAAGAAAAAATCTCGCCTGAGTTTCGTTGAAGGCGCATATTTTGCAACCCTAAAACAAGGGCTAGCTCCTAGGATTCAAGCCATGTTTTGAACAAGGAGCACTGTCTTGAACCTGCAAAAATTTCCACGCTACCCGCTGACCTTCGGCCCGACACCGATTCAGCCCTTGAAACGCCTGAGCGCACACTTGGGCGGCAAGGTGCAGCTGTACGCCAAGCGCGAAGACTGCAACAGCGGACTGGCGTTTGGCGGCAACAAGACCCGCAAGCTGGAGTACCTGATTCCCGAAGCGCTGGAGGGTGGCTACGACACCCTGGTGTCCATAGGCGGCATACAGTCGAATCAGACACGCCAGGTGGCGGCCGTGGCGGCACACCTGGGCTTGAAGTGTGTGCTGGTGCAAGAGAACTGGGTCAACTACTCCGACGCGGTCTACGACCGTGTGGGCAACATCGAGATGTCGCGCATCATGGGCGCCGATGTGCGCCTGGATGCGGCGGGCTTCGACATTGGCATACGCAAAAGCTGGGAAGACGCGATGCAGAGTGTGCGCCAGGCGGGCGGCAAACCATTCCCGATTCCGGCCGGTTGCTCCGAGCATCCAAAAGGCGGGCTGGGCTTTGTGGCCTTTGCCGAAGAGGTGCGGCAACAGGAAGCCGAGCTGGGTTTCAAGTTCGACTACATCGTGGTCTGCGCCGTCACCGGCAGCACACAGGCCGGCATGGTGGTGGGTTTTGCGGCCGATGGCCGGGCCGACCGCGTGATCGGCATCGACGCTTCGGCCAAGCCGCAGCAGACCTTTGACCAGGTGCTGCGCATCGCCAAACACACGGCCCATCTGGTGGAGCTGAACCGCGACATCAGCGCCAAGGACGTGGTGCTGGACACGCGTTTTGGCGGGCCCGAATATGGCCTGCCAAACGAGGGCACCTTGGACGCTATTCGCCTGTGTGCGCGCATGGAAGGCATGCTCACCGACCCGGTGTACGAAGGCAAGTCCATGCACGGCATGATAGAGAAGGTGCGTTTGGGCGAGTTTCCTGCGGGCTCGAAAGTGCTGTACGCCCACCTGGGCGGTGTGCCCGCGCTCAACGCCTACAGCTTTCTGTTCCGCAACGGCTGAGCCGCGTCATGCAGCGGCTGCGCAGTGCCACAGTCGAGGGTTGTGGCACACACATGCAGTGGCTGTGCGAGGCCAATTTGGTGGACGAAGCCTTGCGCACAGCCGCCTTGTTGGAGCGTTCGCATGCGCTGGGTGTCGAGCTGTGGCGCGTGGACGATTGGGGCGCGCTGGTGGAAGATGGCATAACCAACGAGCGCTTGTGGCTGCAGGGCCTGCGCCCGCAGATCAACAGCCGTTTTGAGCGTTTGTTGCTCGCCACCCACGGGCCGATTCTGGCGCTGACGCGTGGCGAACGCGCCACGCCAGAATTGCTGCGGGCCTTTGCGCCGCCTGGCCGTCGTTATCTCAGTGTGGGCGGAGCCGATGCTGCCGCCATCGTGCAAGCCGCAGTGCGCCTGGCGCAAGATGATGGCGGCGAGTGGATACGCCTGGCCGTGACCTGAGCCTAGGGCCGCAGCACCAGCACCGGAATGTGCGAATGCGTCAGCACGTGCTGCGTCTCGCTGCCCAGCAGCAAACGCTTCAAGCCGTTGCGCCCGTGTGAGGCCATCACAATCAAGTCGCAGTTCTGGGCGGTGGCGGTTTTGATCACGGTCTCGGAGACCAGGTCTGACTTGGCCGTGAGCCCTTGCACCGTGACTCCGCGCTCGGCGCCTGCCGTGACCACGGCGCCCACCACTTGTTGTGCCGACTCCTGCCATTTCTTTTCGACATCGGCGATGGCGCGGGTGTCTATGGGTGCTGCACCTTCAAAGTAGCTTTGCGGATAGTAGGGCACGACCTTCAGCGCGATGAGTTCGGCCTTCAGGTCTGCGGCCAGCGCGATGGCGCTTTGCACGGCCTTGTCGGACAGCTCGGAGCCGTCGGTTGCCACCAGAATGCGTTTGTACATGGTGTGTCCTCCTTGGGTCTAGACACGCGGGCTTGCGTGACAAAAAGCATCATACGCAGCAACAGCAAATTTGCGAGCCCAGTGATGACCCTGGTTGATACAGGTCATGGCGCGCTAGAAAACGTCAACGCAGCGCCACCCAAAATACCAGCCCACCGAGGGCGAGTACCAGCAGCGGGCTGAGCCGCTTCCATGCCGCCAAAGCGATGGTGGAGAGGGCCGCCACCGACCAGGCCCAAACGCCGCCTTCGGCCGCACGCAACACCGTGCACGACGCGGCCAAAATCAAACCTGCTGCCACCGGCGCCAGGCCGGATTCAATGGCGCGTACCAGCGGTTTGCCCCGGTAACGCGACCAGACATGCGCCAGGGCATAGACCAACACCGAGCTTGGCAAAAAAATCGCCACCGAAGTGAGTAACGCGCCCCAGATGCCGGCCACCTGCCAACCCACCAAGGTGACCAACAAGGCGCCGGGCCCGGGGGTGATGCGTGACAGTGCGTACAGGTCGAGAAACTGTGCGTCGCTCATCCAGCCCTGCACGTTGACCGACTGGCGGTGAATGTCGGCCACGATGCTTTGGCCACCGCCCACCGTCAGGAACGACAGTGGCGCAAACACCGCCAGCAGGCTGCTCAATAGCTGCAGGTTCATGGCGTGCTGGCCTCGGCTGCTGCCTCAGCACGTATACGCCGCCATGCCAGCGTGATGGACAGCGGTGCCATCACCCCCACCACCCACAGCAGCGGCAGGCGCCAGAAGAAGATGGCGGCAAACGTGGCCAGCAAAATCAAGCTGCGCGCCCAGCCTTTGGCGGCATGCAAGGCCGCACGCAAGCCGGTTTGCAGCGACAGCCCCACCGCTGCTGCCGCAATGCCGGCCAGCACCACATGCACACCGCGTACATCGGCCACGTGAGAGAACACACTCGCCAAGGTCAAGGCCACCACCATGGGTGGCAACACGATGCCGCAGGCCGCGACCACCGCGCCGGCGCCGCCCAGCAGTTGAAAGCCAATCCAGATCGACAGGTTGACGACGTTGATACCGGGGAACGCCTGCGCCAAGGCCAGGCCGCTCAAGAATTCCTGCTGCGTGAGCCAGGCGCGGCGCTGCACAAACTCGCGCAGCATCCAGCCGCTGAGGCCGCCGCCGAAGCTGGTCAGGCCGATTTTGGAGAAGGCGAAAAAGAGGCTACGCAGCGTGGGCGCGGTGTCGGCTTGCAGAGGCATGGTCTGAGCGCTTAAAGCCTGTTCAAAATCTATTGAGGCCCCAATGGATTTTGAACAGGCTCTTACTGGGCAGAGTGGCGAGAAAAATATTCTAGGAGCGCTGAGCCATCTTCGCTGCGGCGCTGTTGCCCACGGTGTGTAGCTTTACATGGCGCTGCTGGCCGTGCTTGAAGAAAAAATGCCTTTGGCGCTTGGTGGAAAAGCGCAAGATGCTATTGAATTGGTAGCGCTAGCCTGCGCTTAGGATGCACAGCCTTGCAGGTTGACCAGCCGGTTCAGCTTGTCCGCATCCAGAATACGCACGTGCCGCTGTTTGACTTCAATCAGCCCGTTGTCGACCAATTTGGAGAAGGTGCGGCTGACCGTTTCGAGTTTCAGGCCCAGGTAGCTGCCGATCTCTTCGCGTGTCATGCGCAGCACCAGTTCGGATTGCGAGAAACCCCGCGCATGCAGCCGCTTGGCCAGGTTCAGCAAAAAGGCCGCCACACGTTCTTCGGCACGCATGCTGCCGAGCAGCAGCAAGACGCCATGTTCACGCACGATTTCGCGGCTCATGATGCGGTGCACGTGATGTTGCAGAGCGTTCACCTCGCGTGAGAGTTCGCCCAGGCGGTCGAAAGGCATTACACACACCTCGGCATCTTCCAGCGCCACGGCGGTACAGCTGTGCACTTCGTTGACGATGCCGTCCATGCCCATGATTTCACCGGCCATCTGAAAGCCGGTGACCTGTTCGCGGCCGTCCTCGGAGGCGACGACGGTTTTGAACACGCCCAGGCGTATGGCATAAAGCGAGGCAAAGCTGTCGCCCTGGTGAAACAAGGTCGTGCCGCGTTTGACCGTGCGGCGCGAGGCCACCACATCGTCTATGCGCACCAGTTCTTCGGCCGTGAGCTGAGCGGGCATGCACAGTTCGCGCAGATTGCAATTGGAGCAGGCGATCTGTATGGCGCCTGGCAGCGGTTGGGGCGTTCTATGGTGGCCAAGTGCGGGGTGGGATGACATAAATCAAATTTTGCGGCATTCCCAATGCTGCGGCACTGATATGGGTCAATAAGTTGCCGCTTGTGTCGCGGCACATTGTGTGCATACGGTCTATACGTCGCCATTTCCTCTAGGCCTTGGTTTTTTTCGCGCGTCGCCGGCGCAGAGAAGCATACGTGGCATTTCTTGAGGTTTGTTCGGCGTGACCTTTTGCTTGAACCGAGTGTTGTCCCATGAGCATGATCACACCCGAGGTATTGCGCCGCATGGATCAGCCAGGTCCGCGCTACACCTCATACCCCACGGCCGACCGCTTTGTCGATGGTTTTCAGCCAGCCGGCTTTATTGCCGCGTTGGCTCAACGGCGCGAGCATGCCAACGCGGGGCTGGTGCATCCGCTGTCGCTGTATGTGCATATCCCTTTTTGCGAGTCGCTTTGTTACTTTTGTGCCTGCAACAAAATCGTGACGCGACAACGCGACCGTGCCCAGGAGTATCTTGACTATCTGACGCGCGAAGTCGCCCTGCAGGTGGCGCACCTGGGGCCGGGACAGGCCGTGAGCCAATTGCATCTGGGCGGCGGCACGCCCACTTTTTTGAGCGACGAGCAATTGGCGCAGCTCATGCAGCTGTTGCGCGACAACTTTCGCTTAGCACCCGATGGCGAGTTCTCCATCGAGGTGGATCCGCGCACGGTGACACCCCAGCGCCTGGCCAACCTGGCCGCGCTGGGTTTTAACCGGCTGAGTTTTGGTGTGCAGGATTTCGACCCTGCGGTGCAACAAGCCGTGCACCGGGTGCAGGCCGCCGAAGAGGTGTTTGCCCTGGTCGCGGCGGCCAGGGCGCAGGGTTTCAAGTCCATCAACATCGATTTGATCTATGGCTTGCCGCGGCAGACCGCAGCCTCGTTTGCGCGCACCCTGGAGCAGGTGCGGCAACTGCGCCCGGACCGGCTGGCGCTGTATGCCTATGCCCATCTGCCCGAGCGCTTCAAGCCGCAGCGCCGCATCGCCCAGAGCGAACTGCCCGTGCTGGATGACAAGCTGGGGCTGCTGCGTCTGGCCTTGGACAGCCTGGTGCAGGCGGGTTATGTGCATGTGGGAATGGACCACCTGGCCTTGCCTGGTGATGCCCTGGCCGTGGCCAAGCGGCAAGGCCGGCTGCACCGCAACTTTCAAGGTTACAGCACACAAGCCCATTGCGATTTGCTTGGACTGGGGGTGTCGGCGATTGGCCGTATGGGCGCGCTGTTTACGGAGAACGCGCGGGATTGGGCGCATTACCGCAGCTGTATAGACCAGGGCCAACTGCCGATTGCACGTGGGTTGCTGTTGTCGCGCGACGATTTGGTGCGCCAGAGTGTGATCATGGCGTTCATGTGCCAGGGTGAGGTGCAATTTGAATCAATTGCCACAGCGCATTTCATTGACTTTCGGCGTTACTTTGAGCCTGAACTCGCGGTGCTGGCTGAATTTGAGCGCGATGGTTTGCTGGAAATGAATCTTGCAGACCAGGGCGCTATCCGCGTCACCGCCATTGGCTGGTATTTAGTGCGTACCATCGCCATGGTTTTTGATCGTTATTTGCAATTAGCGCGGGGTGAGGGACGTGAAAGGTTTTCGCGCGTGGTGTAAGCGAAGACCCTTGCAGGGCCAAAGAATTGACGCCTAAGCGACACTCGGGTCAAATTGGTAACAAGATGTCTTTGATTCGCGGCATAATCTTTTGATGCCACAACGCCCAAATTGCATCTTATTTTATGGATGTGCACCAATCAGTTTGGATTGATATCGGCCAACTTCGGCGTGGCATGTACATACAGCTCGACCTTGGGTGGATGGAACATCCGTTTCCGAAGGGCAGCTTCAAGATCGCTTCACACGAGCAAATTGGTGCGATCCGCTCACTCGGCTTGAGCCGGCTGCGTTATTACCCCGGCCAAAGCGACCCCGCCAGCGAAAGCGACTTTGCGGCTCTGCAGGAGCAACTGCCCCCGGGCATGACAGTCGCGCCCGATGAGGCGCCGGCATCCATTGGTGCCGAAGTCCCTGAACCTGCGATCGCTGCCGCCGCAACGCCTACCGTGACGCGTATGCAGGAAGTAGAGTGGTTGCGCAGCCAGCGCCGTGAGCAACTGGCCAACCAGCAACGCAGCCTGGAGCGCTGCGAGCGCAAGTTTGGTGAAGCCATGGTGCGCTTCCGCCGTCTGGCTGCTGCGGTCGGAGAGCAGCCGAAATCCGCCGCCGACCAAGCTGCCGAGCTGGTGCAAAGCTGCGTGGCCGAGGTTTTGGGCGCCGGTGATTCGGCGATTCGCCTGTTGTCCGAAACCATGGGCGACCGCAGTTCCGAGCATCCCGTCAATGTGATGGTGGTTTCGTTGCTGCTGGGCAAGGCGCTGGCATTGCCCGCCACCGAGCTGCAGTCGCTGGGTATGGCCGCGGTGTTGCACGACATTGGCAAGACGCAGGTGCCCGAGCGGCTGCGCGCCATGGACGAAAAGTTTTCCGCCAGCGAGCGCATTGGATACCGCGAGCACGTGGCCTTTGGTGTGGCGCTGGGCAAACGTATGGGCTTGGCGCCCGAGGTGCTGCTGGGCATGGCGCAACACCACGAGTTGGTCGATGGCTCGGGCTTTCCGCAAGGGCTGCGCGGCGAGCAGATGTCGCAGGCGGGCAAGATTCTTGCACTGGTGAATCTTTACGACAACCTGTGCAATCCTGCGCGCCTGGTGAATGCGATCACGCCGCACGAAGCCCTTTCGATGATCTTCGCCCAGATGAAATCCCGGTTCGACACCGCCACCCTGGGCGCTTTTATCCGCCTGATGGGGGTGTACCCGCCGGGTTCGGTTGTGCAATTGGTCAACGATGCCTATGGTGTGGTGGTTTCGGTGAACTCCGCCCGGCCACTGAAGCCGCGTGTGATCCTGCATGACCAGAATGTGCCACGCGCCGAAGCGCTGATCGTCGATCTGGAACAACGCCCCGATCTGGGCATACGGCGCAGCCTGAAGCCGGCGCAACTGTCGGCCTCGGTACGTGAATACCTGGCCTTGCGTCCGCGTGTTTGTTACTACGTCGAGCGCAGTGGCGGCCTGGACCGTTTGGGAAGCCAGGCGTGACCCTGCCGGCGTTGGGGAGCCTCATCGAGGCGATGCTGGATGCTGTGTGTGTGGTGGAGCCCGGCACGCTGCATATCCTGGCGGTCAACGACGCCGCGGTGCAACTGCTCGGTGCCGGCCGCTTGAGCCTGGTCGGCCGGGTGGTAACGGACTTCATGGTGGCACTCGAAGACCAGTTTTTCTGGGAAGAGGCGGCCACCGGGCACGCCGATGGCATCCACTCGGAGACCAAGCTTCTCACTGCGCAGCAAGAGCCTAGGCAAGTCGAGCGCCGTGTCACGCTGACCACCTTGTCCGATGGCAGTTCCGCGTTTGTGGTGTGCCTGCGTGACCGCAGCCAGCACCGCCGCATGGAAGACGAATTGGAGCTGGTGCTGGCGGAAATGCAGGCCACGCTGGAGGCCACGGCCGATGGTATTTTGGTGTGTGATCTGCACGGCAACACCACCGCCTGCAACCGCCGCTTTGCCGAGATGTGGGAAATGCCCGAGACCATGCTGCTGCGTCGCGACGACGACGCGCTGGTCTCGCACATGGCCGAATCCACACTCGATCCCGAGGCCTACCGCCAGCGCCTGGAGGGCTTGTCGCTGTCGCCGCTGACGGAAAGCTCCGACCTGCTGGTGCTGCGTGATGGCCGCCTGATCGAACGGGTGTCGCTGCCGCAGCACAACCAGGGCCGCGCCATTGGCCGGGTGTATTCGTTCCGCGACATCACCCAGCGTGTGGCATCGGAATCCAGCCTGCGCCTGGCTGCCAAGGTTTTTGAATCCAGCCTGGACGCGATTTTTATTGCCGGCCCCGACCATCGCATCGTGGCGGTGAACCCCGGTTGCCTGAGCCTGACGGGTTTGGCCGAAGCGGATGTGCTGGGTCAAGAGGCGCAAAACTTGTTCACGAGTTTGCACGACGCCGATTTCCTCGCGCGCCTGAAAGAGAGTTGGGTCGAGGATGGTTATTGGCAGGGCGAGACCACCCACGTGCGCCGCGACGGTTCCGAATGCGCAGTCAAATTGTCCTGGGTGGCGCTGCGCACCGACCAGGGTGAGGTCATGCAAAGCATTGGCTTCTTCAAGGACTTGACCCAAGAGAAGGCCAGCCAGAAACGCATAGAACAACTGGCCTACACCGACGCCCTGACCGGTCTGCCGAACCGGCTGATGCTGAGCCAGCATATCGAGTATGCATTGCGCATGGCGGCACGCGGTGGCGGCGAGTTTGCGGTGATGTTCCTCGATCTGGACCGCTTCAAGAACATCAACGATTCGCTGGGCCACCAGTTTGGCGACCGGGTGCTGATCCAGGTGGCGGAGCGTTTGGGCCACTGCCTGCGCGAGGTCGACACCTTGTGCCGCCTGGGCGGCGACGAATTTGTGATGCACCTGCACCTGGCCGATGCAGCCGCTGCCGAACGTGTGGCGCGGCGTGTGCTGGAGAGCCTGTCGCGGCCGTTTGCGGTGGACGAGTTGCAGTTCTCGGTGAGCTGCAGCATAGGTGTGGCCATGTATCCGAACGATGGCGCCACGCTGGACGAACTCATCAAGTGCGCCGATACCGCCATGTACCGCGTGAAAGACCGCGGCCGCAACAACTTCTGCTTCTACCAGCGGCAGATGAACATCGAGCTGTTGTCGCGTATGAAGATGGACCACGCCATGCGGGTGGCCATGGATACCGGCTTGTTCCGCCTGCATTACCAGCCGCAGGTGAGCCTGGACAATGGCCGCGTCATCGGTGTGGAGGCACTCATACGCTGGTTTGATCCGGTGCTGGGCCATGTGTCGCCGGGCGACTTCATTCCGCTGGCCGAAGAGAGTGGCTACATCGTCACGCTGGGTGCGTGGGTGCTGGCCGAAGCCGTGCGTCAGGCCGCGGTGTGGCAGGAGGCCGGCCGGCCCATGATGGTGTCGGTCAACGTTTCGGCGCTGCAGTTTCAGCAGACCGATTTTGTTGAGCAGGTGGCCAGCGTGTTGCAGGCCGTGGGCTTGCGGCCCGAGTTGCTGGAACTGGAGTTGACCGAATCGATTCTGGTGCAGGACGCGGCCGAAGCGCTGGCGCGGCTGGAAGCGCTGGCGGCCCTGGGTGTGACGCTGGCGATCGACGACTTTGGCACCGGCTACTCCAGCCTGGCCTACCTAAAGAAGTTCCCTATCCACAAGCTGAAGATAGACCGCTCGTTTATTCGCGGCTTGCCCGACGATGGTGACGACCACGCGATTGTCAGCGCCATCATCCAGATGGGCCGTGCATTGAATTTGACGGTGATTGCCGAAGGTGTGGAAACCAAGGCCCAGCGTGCCACGCTGCTGCGTTTGAATTGCGACCAGTTCCAGGGTTTTCTGTGTTCGCCTGGTGTGGCCGCAGAAGACCTGGAAACCGCCATGGCCCGCGCAGCAGAGCGCGAAGGTGCGGTGGTACTGCTGGATTAATAAGAGTAAGAGAGCCGCAAACAAAACTCAGCGAAGCGGTTCTGGCGCGGCGCTGAGTCGCAGGTCGTACGCCCCTTGAGGGAAATCAGTACGACAAGACGCAGTCGCGACGCCAGAAGAGTTTGGTCAGCTGCTCAGGCCGCGCCACAACATGTAGGCGCCGAGCAGGTACAACACGCTGGCAAACACCCGCTTGAGTTTCTTCACCGGCAGGGTATGTGCGGCTTTGGCGCCCAGCGGCGCCGTCAACACGCTGCATAACGCAATCACGCCGAGTGCCGGCAGCCAGATGTAGCCCAGCGAACCTGCGGGCGGGTTGGCCACCGACGTGCCGCTGATCACATAACCCACCACATTCGCCACGGCGATAGGAAAGCCCAGTGCCGCGCTGGTGGCCACAGCGTTGTGGATGCTGATGTTGCACCAGGTCATGAACGGCACGCTGATGAAGCCACCACCGGCACCGACCAGACCCGACATGAAGCCTATGACGCCGCCCGCCGTCCACTGGCCGGCCGGGCCGGGCATCTGGCGTGAGGGCGCGGGCTTTTTGTCGAGAAACATCTGTGTGGCCGAGAACGCCACAAAGGCGGCGAACAGCAGCGACAGCGAAGAGCCCTTGAGCACCGCAAAAACACCCAGGCTGCCTATCATGCTGCCCAGCACAATGCCGGGTGCCAGGCGGCGCACGATATCCCAACGCACGGCGCCGCGCTGGTGGTGTGCACGCACACTGGAGATGGAAGTGAACATGATGGTGGCCATGGACGTGGCAATGGCCATCTTCACGGCCAGGTCCGTGCCCACGCCGCGTGTGCCCATGATGAAGGTGATGAACGGCACCATCAGCATGCCGCCGCCAATGCCCAGCAGACCGGCCAAAAAACCGGTGCTCAGACCGAGCAGGGCGAGTTCAAGAATCAGCGTCGGGTCCAGGAGCATCCGGCTTGTTCAAAAAAATCTGGTGGGAAGCTGCCACAGCGCTTCGGCAGCAATTCGTGCCCATATCAGCCGTGAACGCGAAGATGAAACGCTGGCAGTACTTGAGTACGGCCAGCGAAATCGACAAGGTACACGCTTGATCTTGGTACGAAAGGAATAAGGTGTCTGCGAAGGCCACCGGACCCGCATCCTGAACCGGGGTTCAGGTGGGCTAGGTCAACCGCACATTGGGTTCATCTAACGCGAGATGATCACGCTTGCGAGGTGATATTCCAGGCCCGGGCTCAATGAGCATTGGTTCAAGGAAATATAAAGCCCGACGGGATCGCAGACGACTCTATTCTAAAGCCTGCTTTTGCCACTTTCACAAGTGACGCGCTGCACTTTACGCAGTCAGCCGATCAGCGGCAAAAACGCGCTTCAGATCAGTCGACCGTCGTCGCCCAGGGCCTCATCCAGACGCGCCAAAAGCGAGGCCAGGTGCTCGTCGCTGCCAGCGGCTTCGTCGGCAGTGGCGGGAGCCGTTTCCGTGGCGGCGCGCTCCGGTTGGTCGAAGGCCAGATTCAGCGCGGCAAGCACGGCGATGCGGTCGCGTGCCTTGACTTTGCCGGCGTCGCGTATGGCGCACATCGCGGCGTCCACCTTGGCCACCGCTTGCTGCAAACGTGAGGCGCCTTCTTCGGGGCAGGCCAGCAGATAACTCTGGCCCATGATCTGGACTTCGAGTTGGTTCATGTTGCTCATGATGCATCGCTCCGTGGAGCAGGCCGCACCACGGGTGGGCTGGAGATTTCAGGGAGCCGTTCAAGCAAGGCATCGATGCGCGCACGCGCCGCGGCCAGGCGTGACTTCAGCGATTCACGCTCGTGGCTCAGCAGGGCGACTTGTTCCGTCAGCAGTGCGTTGGTGCGTTGCAACTCGTGGTAGCGCACCAGAAGCCGCTCGGTGCGCTCGGCGATCTGTTCGATTTGGGTGGGTTGGGCCATATGGGGCGTTATTGTAGGTCGGCGGCCGTGCTTCCACCTGTAAAATCCGCGCCGTTGGTGCTCGCGGCTTGGTTCACAAGCCGCAGTTCAACGGGAAGCAGGAGGGGAACACTTTTTTCCTGGCCTGCGCTGCCCCCGCAACGGTCCAGCAGACGGGTTGTAGAACGCCAATGCGTTTGAACCACCCAGCTTTCATCACAAGGCCACTGAGCGTTTTCGAACACACGCTTGGGAAGGCGATGCGAGTTTTCTGCTCAGCCCGGATACCGGCCAACACAGTGGCCACAAGCTTGCCTCGCGCAGTTTGTGGCCGTGCACGCTCAAGCACTGGCGGGGACGCCGGTGAGAGCCTTCCAGTCTGTTGGTGATCATGAAAAAAATTCTCTCTGGCGCATGCTGCGGTCGTCTGGTTATGCTGCCGTTCGCCGTGTCCATGGCCATGCCCGCGCTCGCCCAAACCGCCTTGCCTGAGACCGTGGTCACCGCCACGCGTGTGGCGCAACCCCTGACCGATCTGGTGTCCGATGTGTCCATCGTCGACCGCGCCACGATAGAGCGCAGCGGCGCCACCGGCGTGGCCGACGTGCTGGCGCGTTTGCCGGGCGTGGAGGTCTCGCGTTCGGGTGGTATCGGCAGCCCAACCAGTGTGTTCATTCGGGGGGGCAATTCACAGCACACGGCCGTGTACCTGGACGGCGTGCGGCTGGACGTGCAATCGGGCAGCGGCGGGGCCAGCTGGGAAAGCATTCCGCTGGCGCAGATCGAGCGCATCGAGGTGCTGCGTGGCCCGGCGGCCGCGGTGTATGGCTCGGACGCCATTGGCGGCGTGATCCAGTTGTTCACACGCAAGGGCGAGGGCAAGCCCGCGCCTTACGTGGGTGTGGGCGTGGGCAGCAAGCGCCTGGGCAAGATCGAAGCCGGTGTCAGCGGAAGTACCGGGGCAAGCGGGGCGGACAACGCCATCGACTACTCCTTTGGTGTGGCGCGCGAGATCAGCGACGGCTACAACATCCAGCCGCAATACCTGCGCAAAACCAGCGATGGCAAGCGCAACCCCGACGACGACGGCTACCGCAGCACCTCGGGCAATGCGCGTGTAGGCCTGAAGATCAACAGCCGCCATAGCCTGGATGCGACCTGGCTTGGCAGCGACATGGACGCGCAGTACGACGACTTCAGCTACAACCCTGCAGCACCCGTCGACGACCACAGCACAAACCGCCTTTCGGCCAGCGGCTTGAACTGGAACGCGCAGTGGACCGACGCGTATTCGACACGCATAAGCGTGACCGACAGCGTGCAGCACTATGAAACCAATCCTTCGTTCTACCAGACCAAGACCAATTTGCGCGGCTATGTGTTCCTGAACGAATGGCGGCTTGGCGCCCATTTGTTGACGGCCACGCTGGAGCGGCGTGAAAACGCACTCGACAACACCTCGGTCAGCAGCAACACGCGCACCAGCTCGCAGAACGGTGTAGCGCTGGGTTATGGCTACAACCAAGGTGCACACAGCCTGCAGCTTAATGCGCGTTACGACGACGACAGCGGCTTTGGTGGCAAGTCCACCGGCAGTGCCGCTTACGGTTATGCGATCACCCCCCACTGGCGCGCCACGGCGTCTGCCGCCACGGCGTTTCGCGCCCCCACGCTGTACCAGCGCTATAGCGAATACGGCAAGGCCGACCTGCAGCCCGAGACCAGCCGCAACCTGGAAGCCGGCCTGCGCTACACCGCTGGTGCCAGCAGCATCGGTGCGGTGGTTTACCGCAACAAGGTGGACAACCTGATCACCTTCGTCAACGGTGCCGGGGCCTGTGTCTCCAGCTTTGGTTGTTACGAAGCTGTGGCCCAGGCCCAGTACCAAGGCGTGACGTTCAGCGGCAGCCATGCGCTGGCCGGTGTCAATCTGCGCGCCTCCGTGGACTTGCAGAACCCCACGGATGAACAAACCGGCAAAGACCTGGCCCGCCGTGCCCGCCGCCACGCCAGCCTTGGCGCCGACACCACCCTGGCCGGCTGGACGCTGGGCGCGGAGCTGCAGGCCTCGGGCGCACGCTTCGACGATGCCGCCAACAACAACGTGCTCGGTGGCTACGGTTTGATCAACCTCTCGGCCAGCACCCGTATCGGCCGTGATTTGAGCCTGCTGGCGCGTGTCGACAACCTGGGCGACAAGGACTACCAGACCGCCCGCACCTACGCCACGCCCGGCCGCACCCTGTACGTCGGCCTGAAATGGGCGCCGCAGTAAGTGATGGCTGCTGCTGAAGCCGCTGCCCGCCCGGCCCGTTCCTCGGCGTCTTTCCCCGTGTCTTCCCCGGTATCTTGCCCGGCCATCGTGGTCGCCGCTCCAGCCTCGGGGCAGGGCAAAACCACGGTCGCCGCGGCACTGGCACGCCTGCATGTACGCCAGGGGCGGCGCGTGTGTGTGTTCAAGTGTGGGCCCGACTTTCTCGACCCGCACTGGCTGCAACTGGCCAGTGCTGCGCCGGTGCAGCAGCTTGATTTGTGGATGACGGGCGAGGCCGATTGCCAGCAGCGTTTGTTTGACGCCGCCTCACCGGACGGGCAGGCCGCAGACCTCATCATTGTCGAAGGTGTGATGGGCCTGTTTGACGGCAAGCCCAGCGTGGGTGACCTGGCGCAACGCTTCGGCATCCCGGTGCTGGCGGTGGTCGATGCCTCGGCCATGGCCGGCACCTTTGGCGCCATCGCCCATGGCCTGCGCCACTACCGGCCGACCTTGCCTTGGGCGGGTGTGCTGGCCAACCGCGTGGCCGGTGCGCGCCATGCCGACATGCTGCGCGAGGGCTTGAGTGATGCCGACGATTGGCTTGGCGCCATGCCACGTGTCAGCCTGCAGACTCCCGGCAACGCGGCCCCCAAAGGCTTGTTACCCGAGCGCCACCTCGGCCTGGTCGCCGCGCATGAGTTGGCCGATGGCCTGCAGCGCCTGGACGCCGCTGCCGACGCCTTGGCCAGCACGCCGCTGGGCCAGATGTCTTTACAGGATCTGCAACGCTGGGCGGTTTGTTTTCCTGCGCCCGCAGCAACGGCGGCGCTCGCCAAACCACTGCTCGCCGGCCGCACCATCGCTGTGGCGCGCGATGTGGCGTTTTGCTTCATCTACGCCGCCAACCTGCAAACCTTGGAGCAGCTCGGCGCCCGGCTGGTGTTCTTCTCGCCGCTGGCCGATGTGTGTTTGCCCGCATGTGATGCCGTGTGGCTCACCGGCGGCTACCCCGAATTACATACTGAGCAGATCGGCGCCAACCAAGGCATGGCCGAGAGCTTGCGTGCCCACCTCGCCCAAGGTCGGCCGGTGTGGGCAGAATGTGGCGGCATGATGGCGCTGTTTGAATCTATCACCCTGGCCGATGGGCAACAGCGTGCGCTGTGGGGCTTGTTGCCTGGCCGGGTGACGATGCAGCGCCGACTGGCCGCGCTGGGGCCGCAGCAACTCACGCTCGATGGCGACGTCGATGGCGCTGTGTTGCGCGGCCACACCTTTCATTACTCCACCACTTCGAGTTCCGCAGCGGTGGTGGCCCGCACTGCGCGGCCCGAGCGCCCAGGCCTTGAAGCCAAGGCTGACGCTGGCGAAGCCGTGTACCAGCAGGGCGCATTACGCGCGAGTTATTTCCACGCCTGGTTTGCCTCCAACCCGGTCGCCACTGCGCGCCTGTTCGGCGGAGATGCGGCATGACCCAGGCCTTGATCGCGCAGAGTGAGTTGATCCTCGGCGGGCAAAAAAGCGGCAAGTCGCGCCGTGCTGAAGAACTGGCCCGCACCTGGCTTGCCCAGTCGCCCAGCCACCGTGCCGTGCTCATCGCCACGGCACAAGCCTGGGACGAAGAGATGCGTGAGCGCATTGCGCGCCACCAGCAGGACCGCGCACAACGTGTGCCGGGCATGCTTACGCTGGAGGAACCGCGCGACCTGGCCCATGCCTTGGTCCAACAGACACGCGCCGACACCTTGGTGGTCATAGACTGCCTCACCATGTGGCTGACCAACTGGCTGATGCCGCTGGACGCTGCCGAGGTTGCGCTTGAGGAAAAACGGCCTCTGCCGCCCGAGTACCTGGCGCAACGTGCTCTCTTTTTGGAAGCGATCCAGGACGCGCCCGGCCCCGTGGTGCTGGTGGGCAACGAGATCGGCCTGGGGGTGATTCCGCTGGGCCGCGAGGTGCGGGTATTTGTTGATGCGCTGGGGGTGCTCAACCAGGCCATGGCCCAAGCCTGCGGCCGCGTCACGCTGATGGCGGCGGGCCTGCCGTTGAGCTTGAAAGGCGGCGCATGACCCTTGTTCTCTGGCGCGCGGCTTTGGCGCTTGGTTTGCTGGCCAGCAGCCTGGCCCAGGCGTTCGACATCACCGATGGCCGGGGCCGGGTTGTGTCTTTGGCGCAGCCGCCACAACGCATTGTCAGCCTGTTGCCCTCGCTGACCGAAAGTGTCTGTGCGCTCGAGCAATGCCAGCGGCTGGTGGGGGTGGACCGCTACTCCAACTGGCCCGCAGCCGTGCGTGCCTTGCCCCAGGTGGGCGGCGGCATTGACCCGAACATCGAAGCCATCGTGGCGCTGAAGCCCGATGTGGTGCTGTTGTCCGTCAGTTCGCGCGCCAGCGACCGGCTGGAGGCGCTGGGCGTGAAGGTGGTGGCGCTGGAGCCTAAAAGCCAGGCCGATGTGCGGCGGGTTCTCGGTACGCTGGGCGAAGTGCTGGATGTGCCAGCTGCGCAAGGTGCCGAGCGTTTGTGGCGCGAGATCGATGCCGGGGTGCAGGCGGCCGCGCAGTCCTTGCCCGCCGCCGCGCGCAACCAACGGGTTTATTTTGAAGTCAGCCGAGGGCCGTATGCGGCGGGTGAAGCCTCGTTTATTGGTGAGTTGCTGCAACGCCTGGGTGCACGCAACGTGGTGCCGGCCGCGCTGGGGCCGTTTCCGCGTTTGAACCCCGAATACGTGGTGCGTGCCAACCCGGATCTCATCATGATAGGCAACCGCAGCATGCAGGCCATGGTGCCTTACCCCGGTTGGTCCAACCTCAAGGCGGTGCGCGACAAACATGTGTGTGTGTTCGGCCCGGACGAGTCCGACGTGGTGGTGCGCCCCGGCCCACGCATGGCCGAGGCGGCGCGCATCATGGCGCGCTGTTTGGCCGACAAAGGTAGCGCGCATCCATGAAGGCTTCACCGCGTAGAGACGCCTTAAACCACGATGCCGGTGCGCGCCGCGCGGTGCTGCTGGGCCTGTCGTTGCTGCTGCTGACTGGCGTGCTGGTGATGCTGGGCGCGAGTGTGGGCAGCACCGGTTTCGAGAGCCTGCGCGGCATGGCCATCGACCCCGTGGCCTGGCAAATTGTCTGGGACATTCGCCTGCCGCGCACGGTGGGCGCGTGGCTTGCCGGTGCCTTGTTGGGGCTGGCGGGCGCCGTGGCGCAAGGCCTGTTTCGCAACCCCTTGGCCGATCCCTATCTGCTGGGCAGCGCCTCGGGCGCGGCCTTGGGTGGCGCACTGGCAATGGCCTGGTTGGGGGTGTCGCCTGTAGCTGCGCAGTGGTTCGCCCTGGTGGGCATCACCGGCATGGCGTTTTTCGGCGCCGCTGGTGCGGTGCTGCTCACGCTGCTGCTGGCGCGTGGTGTGCAGCACAGCCTGCGCCTGTTGCTGGCCGGGGTGATTGTGGGTGTGGTGCTGGGTGCCGCGCGTGACCTGGTGGAGCTGGCTTCGCCCGACATCCTGCAGGCCATGCAGGCGTTTACCTTGGGCAGCACCAGTTTTGTGGGCTGGAACGCCTGTGTGCTGATGGCCTGCGCCTGGGGAGTTTGCGCGGCTGCGGCCTGGGGCCTGGCACGTGCACTCGACGGCCTGACCCTGGGCGAAGCCAGCGCGCGCAGCCTGGGTTTGCCGCTGGTGCCCATGCGCGCGGGCTTGATTGGGGTCATCGCCTTGGCCACGGGCGCTGCCGTGGCGCAGACCGGTTTGATTGCGTTTGTTGGCCTGGCCGCGCCGCACCTGGTGCGCTCCATCGTGCGGGTGACACACGCGCGCCACATCCAGCTCTCGGGCCTGATGGGCGGTGTGTTGCTGCTCGCGGCCGACGTGTTGGCGCGCTGGCTGCTGGCGCCGCAAGAGTTGCCGGTGGGGGTGCTCACGGCGGCCATCGGTGGCAGTTATCTGCTGTGGCGCATGCACCGCCGTTCGCGCGACGGGGGCTTTGCATGAACACTGCCGGCACCGCTTTGCAGGCGCGCAATCTCGGTGCGCGTATTGGTTCGGCGCAAATCCTGCACAGCATAGACCTGGCTTTGCCAGCAGGGCGCTGGACCAGCATCGTCGGCCCCAATGGCGCGGGCAAATCCACGCTGCTGAAACTGCTGGCGGGCCTGTGGCCACACGGCAGCCAGCAAGGTGAGGTGCAATTACTGGGCAAGCCGCTGGCGCAGTGGCCTGCGCGCGAGCGCGCACGTCGCCTGGCCTGGCTGGGCCAGAACGAAGGCGCGGGCGACGATCTCAACAGTTATGACATCGCCATGCTGGGCCGCCTGCCGCACCAGGCCTGGATGGCAGCGCCCAGCGCCGCCGACCACGCTGCGGTGGAGCAGGCGTTGCGCAGCACACAGGCCTGGGACTGGCGCCACCGGCCGCTGTCGCAGTTGTCGGGCGGCGAACGGCAACGTGTGTTGCTGGCGCGTGCGATCGCCGTGCAGGCCCAGGTGTTGCTGATGGACGAACCGCTGGCCAACCTCGATCCGCCACATCAGACCGACTGGCTGCAAACCGTGCAGGCCCTGGTGGCCAGCGGTTGCACGGTGGTGAGTGTGTTGCACGAGTTGTCGACCGCGCTGCAGGCCGATGCGCTGGTGGTGATGGCACAGGGCCGCGTGGTGCACCAGGGTGCGTGCACCGCACCTGCCACACACCAGGCCCTAGAGCAAGTGTTTGACCAACGTATACAGGTGCGCCAACTGGACGGCATGTGGCTGGCCTTGCCGCGCCTGCAGCCAACAAACTGAAAGTGAACAGCATGGAAATCGAGTCCGCGCCCACTGAAAAGGGCTACAGCAAACCCGAGGGCGAGCGCCGTGGTTTGGTCATCGTGCATACCGGCGACGGCAAGGGCAAAAGCACGGCCGCGTTTGGCCTGGCGCTGCGGGCCCATGGCCGCGCCAAGGCGGTGAAGATTTACCAGTTCATGAAGGTGCCGAGCGCACGTTTTGGCGAACACCGCATGTTCGAGCAACTGGGTATTCCTATCGAAGGCCTGGGTGACGGTTTCAGCTGGAAAAGCAAGGACCATGAACACTCGGCCGAGCTGGCGCGCCAGGGCTGGGAGAAGGCGCGCGCGGCGATTTTGTCGGGCGCGCATTTCATGGTGGTGCTAGACGAGATCACCTATCCGCTGATCTACGGCTGGTTGCCTTTGGCGCCGGTGCTGGAGACGCTGCGCACGCGCCCGAAAGACGTGCACGTGGTGCTCACCGGCCGGCGCTGCCCGCCGGAAATCATAGAACTGGCCGACACCGTGACCGAGATGACGCTGGTGAAACACGCCTTCAAGGCCGGTGTACCCGCACAGCGCGGCATCGAAGACTGACAGGACTGATCGCCCCGCATGTTGTTTGTCCTGGCGCTGGATGCCCCGTGGCTTGCCGCAGCGCTAGCCTGGGCGGTGCTGGTTGCACTGGCGCTGGACTTGTTGTGGGGTGAGCCACCCGTGCGCTGGCACCCCGTGGTGTGGATGGGCAACTGGCTGGCCTGGGCCGGGCGTATGGCCGCTCCGCTGCTAGACGCACCCGGTGCGGCTTCGCAAAGATTCAAGCCTTTTATGCTTGGGGCGCTTTTCTGGTGTGCCGGGGCAGCTCTTTTTTCAATAGCGGCGTGGGGCCTGCAGTCGGTGTTGTGGGCGGGGCTGCAGCAGGTTTCGCCCGGGCTTGCGGTATTGCTGGGCGGTACGCTGCTGGGTATTTTGCTCAAGCCCATGTTGGCCTGGCGCATGCTGCGCGACGAAGTTCTGGCGGTAGAGGTGGCGCTGGAGGCTTCGCTGGAAGCCGGTCGACACCGCCTGGGCGGGCTGGTGAGCCGTGACGTGAGCACACTCGATGCCACAGCCGTGCGCGAGTCGGCCATCGAATCGCTGGCGGAAAACCTCAACGACTCGGTGCTCGCGCCCCTGTGCTGGTTTGTGCTGCTGGGTTTGCCCGGCGCGGTGTTGTACCGCTTCGCCAACACCGCCGACGCCATGTGGGGCTACCGTGGTCCACGCGCTGGCCGCTTGTGGGAATGGGCCGGCAAATGGGCGGCGCGGGCCGACGATGTGTTGTCGTGGTGGCCAGCGCGTTGGACCGCTTTGCTGATGTGGCTGGTGACCAAAGATCGCCACGCCTTTGCCTGGCGAAGCTGCTGGGTCGAGGCCCGCAAAACACCATCACCCAATAGTGGCTGGCCAATGGCGGCCATGGCTTTGTTGCTGGGCGTGGCGCTGCGCAAGCCAGGTGTTTATGTGCTGTATGCGCAGGGCGCTGCACCTCTGCCCGAAGATACTTTTCGCGCCCGCGATCTGGCGCAAAACGTGGTGTGGGCGCAGCTGGTGTGTGCGGCTGGCCTGCTCTTTTTACTGGGGTTTTGATGGGTTTGACACCAAGCGCTGCCGCTGCTGTGCCAACGCGTCTGCACGGCGGTGTGGATGCTGCAGGCGCTGCGCAGTTTGATTTTTCCACCAACAGCAATGCGGTGGGCCCATGTCCCGAGGTGGTGGCAGCGCTGCAGCAGACCGATGCTGCGCGTTATCCCGATCCGGCCTACCCGGCCTTGCGTGAACGCCTGGCCGCGTGGCATGGTGTGGCCCCCGCGCGGCTGGTGCTGGCGGCCAGTGCCAGCGAGTTCATTTTTCGCTTCACCGCGTGGATGGTGCAGCAGGGTGCACGCCGTGTCTGGATGCCGCAGCATGCTTATGGTGATTACGCGGCTGCTGCCCAGGCTTGGGATCTGGCGACCGTGGTGCAGCCGGCGCAGGCGCAGCTGGCCTGGGCTTGCGATCCTTCCAGCCCGCTGGGGCAAGACCATCTGGAGTGGGCCGGGTTGCCGTTCGTTTTTCCATCCCAGGCCGCGATGCCGGCCGGCCCGGTGTGGGTTCTGGACCGCGCCTATGCGCCGTTGCGCCTCAGCGGCCAGCCGGCGCTGACGGCCACGCAACTCGACAGCGTGTGGCAGTTGCTCACGCCCAACAAGGCCTTGGGTTTGACGGGGGTGCGCGCCGCTTATGCGATTGCCCCGAACTCACCCGAGGGCCTGGCCGCGGTTTCCGGCCTGGGCCGCCTGTGCCCCTCATGGCCCGTGGGCTCGCATGGGGTGAGCCTGTTGCAGGCCTGGACCACATCCAGCGTTCAACAGTGGTTGGCGCATAGCCTGGACACCCTGCGCGAATGGAAGCTGCGGCAATGGGCTTTGTGTGAGGCGATGGGGTGGCTGTGTGTGCCAAGCCACGCCAATTTTTTTGTCGCCCAGCCACAGCCCATGCCGGGCGCTGATGAAAGCCTGGGCGCCAGCGCAACTGCCATGCCCGAGCGCCTGGCAGCGCTGCGCGGCTTTGGTGTCAAATTGCGCGATGCGGCTTCTTTTGGCTTGCCGGGGCGGGTGCGTCTGGCGGTGTTGCCGCCGCCGGCGCAGGACGTGCTGGCGCAGGCGTGGCCGCGAGCGGCTGGCGTGCTGTAACCCGGCCGGGCGGCGCAAGGCTGGCCTCGGCAAGGTCTGCGAGGTCCGCCAGCACCGACATCGGCGTCAGCTCCAAAGGTTGGCTGCGGCTGCCGCCCTGAGTCAGCGCTGGGCTGAGCAATAGCGCCTGTTCGCGCGAGACTTCGGTCCACCAGTCGAGCAGCCAGCCGTCGTGGAAAGACACTTCATCCACACGGAAATAGCGGCCGTCTACCGTGTCGATGGCAAAGCAGCGTTGCGGCATGCTGCGGCGCTTGGTGTCGGCGGCTTCTATCCAGCCTGGCAGGTCTTTGGTGGTGATCCGTGGCCCGAGTTTGCGCTCGTAACACGATTCGATGATGGCGCAGAAGCTGCGCGACTCGGGTTGCACCGCATACAACTGCAGGAAGACGTCGTTCGCCCAGACCAAGCGGTCGGACGGGTCAAACAGCGCGGCCGCGATATGCCCCAGGCTCAGGCCAGACAACACCCGCGCAATCACCGGCATGTCGTTGCGCAGGCCAGGTTCGTGCATTTGTGTCGCAAGAGGGGAGGGGCGGCTGTCGCCTGCGGTCACCACGCAATCGCGGCCACGGTCCTTGGCGCGGTAGAGCATCTGGTCGCATAAACGCATCCAGGCCTCGTGGTTGGGCACATCGGGCGTGATACCGGCCAAGCCGAAGCTGGCGGTGACGGGCAACTTCTCGTAGAGCGGTTGCTTGCGCATATTGGCCTGTAGCCTGCGCATCAATTCACCGGCCTCCTTGGGCGCGGTGTTGGGCAGCAGAATGCCAAACTCTTCACCCCCGTAGCGACCCGGCATGTCGATGCTGCGCAATGCGGCACGCAGGCGTTCGGCGAAGTTGCGCAGCACCGCGTCGCCCGTGGCATGGCCATAGGCGTCGTTGATGGCCTTGAAGTGGTCCAGATCGATCAGCACCAGGGTGGAGATCTGGCCGGTGCGCCGAAAACGCGCAAACTCGGTTTTCACCAGCGCCTCCCAATGGCGCCGGTTGAACAATCCGGTCAGGCCATCGTGCTGGCTCAGGTGCGCCAGTTCTTCGCGCTGGCGCTTGAGCTGGCTCAAGGCGCGGAACAGGATATGGCCCACCGAGATGGGGTGCAGGATCAGCAGCGGCAAACTGGCTGCCACTTGCAGTGCGCTCGCGTTGGGCTGCCATTGCAAGCCGAAAAGCAGAATGCCCAGGGTAATGCCGGCCAGCGTGCTGATGCAGCCGCGCTGGAATTGCCTGCGCCCTGCGGCGATCATGCTGTCCATGCCCAGCAGGGTGAAGATCAGTGCCGTGGGGACCAAGGCAAAGGCCATGGCGGCAAACCAGATGCCGGTGAGAAAGTGGTCGACCAAAAGGTTGCGGCACTCGGCACGCACCGAGTTGGCCGAACCACGTGCCCAGCGCCATGCGGCGTGTGGCCACACCAGCGCATGCAGCCCCAGGCCTGCCCATACCCACCAGCCGTAGCCCATGGGCCACAACACGCTGCCCACGGCCAGCGCGCCCAAAAGCAGGCCCACCACGCGCGGGAAGTAACACGCCCGGGCGTAGCTGGCGTTGGGTCTTTTCCTTTTGTTCAAGATCGAATGTTTCTCTCGGAAAGCCAGGTTTCAAGTGCGGCGGGCGCCAGAGGGCGGGCGAACAGATAACCTTGTAAGGTGGAGCAGCCCCGCTCCGCCAAGAAGGCCCGCTGCTCTTCGGTCTCAACGCCTTCGGCCACCACCTGGAGATTCAGACTTTCACCTATGCGCAGCACCGAGGTGGTGAGCGCGCGCGCCACCGGGTTGTGTTCCAGGTCTTGCACAAAGCTGCGATCGAGTTTGAGCTCCTGTATGGGCAGCCGGTGCAGGTTGGCCAGGCTGGAGTAGCCGGTGCCGAAGTCGTCCAGCGACAAATGCACGCCCAGGGCACGCACGGCATGCACGGTCGCGAGCACCTGGGGGTGGTCGTCCAGCATCACCGACTCGGTCATCTCCAGCGTCAGGTCGCTGGGGTGCAACTGGTGTTGTTGCAGCAGTGCGGCCACCTGCGTGGGCAGGGTGGCATCGCGAAAATTGCTCACCGATAGGTTGACTGCGATGTTCGGTACCGGGATACGACGTTGCCGCCAATCGGCCATTTGGCGGCAGGCGTGCGCCAGTACCCAGGCACTCAGCGTGCCTATCAGCCCGCATTCCTCGGCCAGGGCGACAAAACGCATGGGGGGCACAGCGCCCAACTGCGGGTGCTGCCAACGCAGCAGCGCCTCCACCCCCATCAACCGGGCGCCACTGGGGCTGACCTTGGGTTGGTAGTGCAGATGCAGGCCATCCTGCTGCAAGGCCAGGCGCAGGTCGGCTTCCAACATGGCGTGTTCCTGCACCTGTTGGTTGATTTCGGCGCTGAAGAAGCGAAAAGCGCTTTGCCGCGCCGACTTGGCCTGGTGCATGGCCATGTCGGCATGGCGGGAGAGACAGTCGAAGTCGGCACCGTCTTCGGGCGACATGGCAATGCCTATGGCCACGCTGGGTGATACCTGTTGTGTGCCCACCCACACCGGCTGGCCCAGTGCGGCCAGCAAACGCTCGGCCAATTGCGCTGCCGCCTGGCTGCCCAGATAGGGCGCCACCACCAAAAACTCGTTGCCACCCAGGCGGCCCACGGCATGGCCTTCTCCAATGGCGGTTTTGATGCGCTGCGCCACTTCGCGCAACAAGCTGTCGCCCGCCGCCTGTCCATGGGTGTCATTGATGTTTTTGAAACGATTCAGGTCCAGGTGCAGCAGGGCCATGGGGGCGTTGGAGCTGCGCAGATCCAAGGCCACGCGGGTGGCATGGGCGCGCAGCGAATCGCGGTTGGGCAAACCGGTGAGCGCATCAAAAAACGCCAGTTGGTGCAGGCGCGAGCGGGCTTCTTCGCGCTCCAGGACAAGTGCACTGAGGTGAAGGCTGATGTCCACCAAACGCTCATGGAAGGGGCTGGGGCCGCGTGATTCGCGGTAGTAGAAGGCAAACGTGCCGCGCACTTTGCCGTCACCGCCCTTGATGGGGCTGGACCAGCAGGCACGCAGCCCTAGAGGCAGCACCAGTGCTTTGTAGTCGGCCCAGAGCGGGTCGTTGGCGATGTCGGTGACCAGCACCGGCTCGCCGCGCCAGGCCGCGGTGCCACACGAACCACACACCGGGCTGATCTGCAGCCCGTCGAGTGCGGCAGAAACCGCCTCCGGCATGCTGGGCCCGGCCAGCGGGCGCAAATGGCCCTCGGCGTCAACGCCCAGCACGGTGGCAACGACTTCGGGGGCAATACGTTCGATCTCGCTGCACATCAGCGTCAACACTTCGCTGATCGGGCGTTCCAGCACCGTGGCGGCCAACACCTTGTTTTGCAGCACCTCATGCATTTTGGTGAGCGTGATGTCGGTCAGGGCCGTCAGGATGTTGACGAGTTGGCCGACTTCATCAAACACCGGGTTCAGGGCCAACGAAACCCACAGGGGCCTACCGTTGCGGGTATGGATCAACAACTCGGCATGGTGTCCCTGTGCCGCGCCGTCGATGCGCTGGCTGCAGGACCGCACATAGGCTTCCACCGCGTTTAATGCGACCGAGTCGGTGTGGGTGCTGGCCAGTACCCAGGGCACCAGTTGGCCCTCGATTTCTTCTATGCTGTAGCCCAGCATGCGGGTCACGCCGCGGTTGATGAAGACGATACGTCCGTCGGGAGATGCCACGAAGATGGCGTGGTCGCTGGCGTCTATGGCGCGGGCCAGTTGCAGCAGCGGGTGCGGGCGGGTGGGACCGGGGGGGAGAGCCTTGAGCAGCGCAATATAGCGTGTGGCTTCGGGGTTGTCAGGGTCAGTTGTCTCCGCCGCCGGTGGGCGTACCAGGGTCAAACTGACCCAGCGGGTTTGCCCGTCCTTGCGCAGAATCGGCAATTCCTGGCTGTGTTCCATCAGGTGGCCGGTATCGGGTGGATTGCTGCGCTGCAGCAATGGGTGTAGCAGCTCTTTGACCGGTGTGCCGAGCACGTCGGCCTGGCTCATGCCCCAAAGGTCTTCTGCCCCATGGTCAAAGCGTGTCACGCGGTACTGTGCATTCATGGACACAACCGCGTCCGCGTCTGCTCCCACGGACTGAACCAGGGAATCAACCGAGGAAGGAGACGGGGTGGCAGAGGCCATCAATACATCCTTTTGGGCGATTTCAGTTTACCCCCTGGGCCGGAAAAAGAACGTCTGTTGTATGCTCATGTACACACATCTGTCAACACATCAGCACACTGGCCGACGATGCGGCGACAAGCCTGGATCATGCCGCTAGTTGGTGCGGCGCGCAAAGCGCGGAAAAGCCATTTTTAACACCTCTTCTCGTCAACCCCCTCATTCCCCTCATTCCGTGACTGACTCTTTTAGCTGTATCTTTCGAGCCCACCCGTGGTGTTGCGCATGAACACGCCGCGACCCTCATCCAGGCCTGCGCGCTGTGTCATGGTGCTGGGTACCACCAGCGGCGCCGGCAAAAGCTGGCTGACCACCGCACTCTGTCGCTGGTATGCGCGTCAAGGGCTGACGGTGGCGCCGTTCAAGGCGCAGAACATGAGCAACAACGCGCGGGTGGTGGTTGGCGGCGAGATCGGCAGCGCCCAGTATTTCCAGGCGTTGGCCGCAGGTGTGGAGCCCACGGTGGCCATGAACCCATTGCTGTTGAAGCCCGAGCGCGACACCCATAGCCAGGTGGTGCTGATGGGCCAGGTCAACGCTGAACTGACGGGGATGGACTGGCGCGGCCGCAGCCAGAAGGTCTGGCCGGTGGTGGCGCAGGCGCTGGACACACTGCGCAGCCAATATGACGTGGTGGTGATAGAGGGCGCGGGCTCGCCGGCCGAGATCAACTTGCATGCCAGCGACATCGTGAACATGCGTGTGGCTATGCACAGCCAGGCCGAATGCCTGCTGGTGTCGGACATTGACCGCGGCGGCGCGTTTGCCCACCTCTACGGCACCTGGGCGCTGTTGCCGCCCGAAGAGCGCGCCTGCATCAAGGGTTTTGTGTTGAACAAGTTCAGGGGCGACGCCGCCTTGCTGGCGCCCGCGCCCGAGATGCTGCAAGGCCTGACCGGTGTGCCCACGGTGGCGACCTTGCCGATGTGGCGTGAACACGGCTTGCCCGAAGAGGACGGCGTGTTCGATGACCGCAGCACCGGCCAGGCCGGCATGCTGCAGCGCACGGTGGCCGTGGTGGCGTATCCGCGCATCAGCAACCTCGACGAATTCCAGGCCCTGAAAAACATTCCCGGCCTGCGTCTGGTGTGGGCGCGCAGCCCCGCCGACCTGGCGGCAGCGGACTGGGTGGTTCTGCCGGGTTCAAAACACACTAGCGGCGACCTGCAGTGGTTGCGCCAACAAGGTTTGGACCGCGCCATCTGCGAGCACGCGGCGCGTGGTGGCGCGGTGCTGGGCATTTGCGGCGGCTTGCAGATGCTGGGCGAAGCGCTGGTCGATTTGCATGGCATCGATGGCAATGCTGCGGGCCTGGGCTTGCTGCCCCTGGTGACGGTATTCGATCCCGATAAAACCGTGCAGCGCACCCAGAGCCAGTTTTTGCCCGGCTTTGCATCCAGCAGCCCCTGGGCGTCGTTGGCGGGGGTGCCGGTGGCGGGCTACGAAATCCACCATGGCCAAACCCAGCAGCAGCAAGCCATGGCCCTGGCCGGAGATTGGGCGGTGCCGGTGCTGCCGCACAACCTGGGCTGGTGCAACACGGCAGGCAATGTGCTGGGCCTTTATTTACATGGCATGTTTGAAGATGCCGCGGTGTTGGCCGCCTTGTTTGGCGCGCAGGCCAGCTCCCCCGACCAGGTGTTCGACGGACTGGCCGACTACATAGAGCGGCACTTTGCCCCGGGTGTGCTGGCCAGCTTGATCGGAAAAGCCTAGTCTTGAGGGGGGCTGCTTGATCCCCGAAAAGACATTGAACAGGTTCTGAAGGCATAGCCATGGAAATCGAATTCAAGTTTCAAATCCCCCAGGCCCGCTTGCCAGCGCTTGAAGCCGACATGTTGGCGGGTGGCGCCAGGTACACGCCGTTGCGGGCGCGTTATTTCGATACACCTGGCGGCGCACTTGGTCAACATGGTGTCGTCTTGCGCCTGCGCCAGGAAGGTGCTGGCTGGGTGCAAACAGCCAAGGCCATGGTTCCGGCCAAAGGTCTGTTGCACCGCCTGGAACACAACTTTGCACTGCAGCCCGAGCACAGCGGTGCGTCTATGGCGCCGGATGTGCAGCGCCATGCGGGTACCCGCGTGGGCAAACGCATAGCCAAAATCCTCAAGCAGGACGGGGCTTCGCTGGTGGAGACGTTTGCCACCGACATTTCCCGCCTGTCATGTATTCAACAGTTGGGCCAAACCAAGCTTGAACTGGCCCTGGACGTTGGCAAAGTGATGTCCAAGGCCGGAGATCAGGCCGCAGGCCAGTACCGCGAGTCCCTGGTGTGTGAGTTGGAGCTGGAACTCGTAGAGGGTGAGCTGGCGGATCTGGTCTCGCTGGCGGCCCGATGGTCGCAGCGCCATGGTTTGTGGTTGAGCACCTTGTCCAAGGCCGAGCGTGGTGAACGCTTGATGTCCGGTGTGGCGGCAACGGCGGTCAAGGCACAGCCACCCGACTTCTCGGATGTGAAGGAAGAGGGGCTGTCGGCGGCCCTGGTGCAGCGCAGGGTTCTCTCGGCCTGCCTGGCCCAGGTGTTGCCAAACGCCGGTGAAGTGGCCAGCGGCAACGAAGACCCGGAGACGGTGCATCAATTGCGCATAGGGCTGCGGCGCCTGCGCACGGCGCTGCGTGCACTGGAGGATCTGGCCCGGCCGGCAAAAGCTGCGGGCGGTATGGACCAGGGCTCGGACTTCGAGAGCCTGAATGCACCCGCGCTGACACAGGCCTTCCGTGTATTGGGCGCGCACCGTGAGCAGCACCTGATGCTGGACGAGCTGCTGCCCAAACTGCGCCACGCCGGGGCGCCGGCGATGGCTTGGCCACAGCCCTCTGCCGCCCTGCCATGTGTGGCTGAAGTTTTACGCGCCGAGGCTTTTCAAACTGCACTGGTGGGCTTGGTGGGTTTTGCTTCGTCCGAGGTGCCGCCGTCAGGGGAGGCAGATGTCCGGCAGGCATCTCCGATCGCGACACTGCGCAAGCGGCTGGACAAACTGTTTCGGCAAATCGTGCGTGATGGCCAAGGGTTTGAAGGTCTGGCCGCAGATGCGCAGCACCGGGTGCGCAAGAGGCTCAAGCGGCTGCGTTATCTGAGCGAGTTTGTCGGGCCCTTGTTCGGTGACAAAGCGGCAAAACGTTTTGTCGAACAGTTGGCGCCGGCACAGGAGGCCCTGGGTGCGTTGAATGACGACACGGTGGCCGTGGAGGCCCTGCGCAAGGTGGCCGCCACGGATCCCAATGCCTGGTTTGCCGTCGGTTGGCTGACTGCCGGGCAGGCCGGCAAAATCGCGGCCTGCAACCTGGCGCTGACACGCCTGGCCGAAGTTAGCCCGTTCTGGAGAAAGACCTGAGCTGCTGATGATGGACGCTGGCTGACTATCGACCGGCAACGAGTGCCATCATTTCGGGATAGTGGAAGATGGCACTTTGTGCCGGCGGGCGCAGGGCGCAAGCGACCATGGCTTGGGCAATTTCCGTGGTGTGTATAGAGCGGAACTTGGCTGGCGTCAGCCAGGTGAACAGCGGCAGAGCCGCCGCGAGCAGCCGGGGTGTATGCACTGAGCCAATGATCATCGCCGGTCTAAAGATGCTCACCACGGCCGGACCTTCCCGCAGCACGGCCGCTTCTGCCTCTCCCTTGACACGTGCATAACGCGGCATGCCTGCGGCACCGGAGCCGCTTGTCCTGGCTTGTGCATCGGCCCCTACAGCCGACATGAAGGCCAGGTGTTGCACCTTGCCTGACGCCCGCAGGCCGCGGGCAAATGCGGCATTCAACAACACGTCGACTGCGCGGTGCTGCTCCAATGTCAGTTTGGCCGTGCCCGCACCCACACCCAGGACACTGAAACCGACGACCTCGCCTGTAAGCCCGGCCAAGCTGTCGCGCACAGCCTGGAACAGGGGTTCCGGCTGCATGTCCGGCACCAGCAGTTCTTCGACCTGGGTACCCCATGGCCCATGCAGCGGTCTTCGTGTGAGCAGCAGAATCCGGCCAAAGCCGCCGTTGCGCACAACTTCGGCGAGCAGGGCCTGGCCCACCGAACCGGACGCGCCCAGGATGATTGCAGTTTTATCAGCCATGTTGTCCCGAATCATGACCGGCAGCGGTCATGGCAGTTGAAAAACGAGGTCGGCCTGGCGTTTGCAACATCGCAGTTGCCGACGCAGGCCAGCGTTATTTCAGGTTGCCCGACAAAAACTGCCCCAGCCGCACACTTTTTGGATTGGCCAAGACTTCGGACGGAACCCCTTGTTCTTCGATGCGGCCCTTGTGCAGGAAGATCAGGTGGTTGGCGACCTCGCGCGCAAAGCCCATTTCGTGGGTGACCACCACCATGGTGCGGCCTTCTTGCGCCAGGGTGCGCATGACCTTCAGCACTTCGGACACCAGTTCCGGGTCGAGGGCGCTGGTGGGTTCATCAAACAGCATCACCTCGGGCTCCATCGCCAGCGCACGCGCGATGGCCACACGTTGCTGCTGGCCGCCGCTCATGTGGGCGGGGTAGCTGTCGGCCTTTTGTTTGAGGTCGACCAGGGCCAGATACTTGTGGGCGCGCGCCACGGCCTCGTCTTTGCTGATACCCAGCACATGCATAGGTGCTTCGATGATGTTTTGCTGCACCGTCATGTGGGCCCAGAGGTTGAAGTGCTGGAACACCATGGCCAGTTTGCTGCGCAGGCGCTGCAACTGCTTTTGCTCCACGGCGTGGAGTTCGCCGTTTTTGGCAGGCACCAGTTTCAGCTCTTCACCGGCCACGGTGATGCGCCCCTGGTTGGGTTTTTCCAGCAGATTCAGGCAGCGCAGAAAAGTGCTCTTGCCCGAGCCCGAACTGCCGATGATGCTGATCACATCGCCCGCATGGGCCTGCAGCGACACACCTTTGAGCACCTCGTTGCTGCCAAAGCGCTTGTGGATGTCGTCCGCCTGAAGTTTGAGCGTGGGGCTGGTCATGGGAGGCTTCAAAACAAAGGGATCAAGCACCGAGCAGATTGCCGGTGCGGAAGGGCGTCTTGCCGGCGATGTTGCCGAGCTTTTCGCCCGCGGTGACGTAACGTTTGCAAATGCGTGCAAACAAAACACCGTCGACCTCGGAGCGCGCGGCGTACACGGTGTTCTGTATCGGGTCTATGATTTCCGCCACCAGGTCGCCCACACGCAAGTGTTGGCCCGGCAAAGCGGCAAAGGCCACCACACCCGGCACCGGCGCGTTCACGGTTTGGGAACCGGCCAAGGGTGTGGCCTCACAAGCCGCAGCCGGCAGGGCAGGCGGTGTGCCCGCAACCACGCCCAGATGCTGCAGGTAGCCGAACAAGGCTTGTGCATCACTCTTGGCCAGGTCGTGTGTGACATCGCCTTCGCCACGCAGTTCCACCGTCACACTGGCGCAGGCTTGCGCAATGGCGCCTGCGGGCACTTCGGCCTCCAGTGCCTTGGCCAGGCGCCACCACGGGCCCGACATGGCTTCGTCGAACGATAAACCACCCGAGTCGAGCGCCAGCAGCACGGCCTTGGCTTGCAGCAGATGGCTCAGCGGTTCAATCACCGGCCAGCATGGGGTTTCGGTGTAGAGGTGTACGGCGGCTTCAAAGTCGCAATGCAGGTCTAGCACCACGTCGGCATCAAACGCCAGGCCGGTCAGAATCTTGCGCTGGCTCTCCAACTCGGTTTGCGGCTGCCATTGCGCAATATGTTGCGCGGCAGCGGCACGGATCAGCCGGGTGTTGTCGGCCGGGTTGGCGCCGAGCTTGCCCCGCACTGCGGGCAACACGGCGGTGGCCAGATCAGGGAAGTTGCGGTTGAAGTTCTCCGAGGTGCCGAGTTCAAAACGGCCCATAGAGCGGTGGTCTAGTCGCTGCGCCAAACCAATCGGGTTGGCCACCGGCACCACAATGATTTCGCCCTTTATGGCGCCTTGTGTATCGGCCGCTTCCAGCAAACGCAGCAAATGGTGCGCGGCCAGCATGCCGGGCAATTCTTCGGCATGCAAGCTCGCCTGGATGTAGATTTTTTGGCCAACACCGGCTTGGCCAAAGTGAAAGCTGGTGAGTGTCTTGAAGCTGCCCAGGCTCGGGCTCAGCAGGGAATGGTCTTTGCGTTGCATGAAGGATGCTCAGTTCTTGCGGGGCCCAAGGTAGGCCAGGAAGCGGCGCTCGGCAAGGCGAAACAGCCCGATGAGGCAGAACGTGAAAACGAGGTAGATGGCGGCGGCCGCCAGATAGGCTTCAAACGGCAGATAAAAGTCGGAGTAGATGCGGCTGGCGGCAGCCGTGACATCCAGCAGACCGGGCACGGCGCTGGCCAGGCTGGTGCTTTGCAGCATCATCACGACTTCGTTGCTGTAGGCCGGCAGCGTGCGGCGCATGGCGCTGGGCAAGACCACGCGCAGCAGCACCTGCCAGCGGCTCATGCCCATGGCCTGGGCGGCCTCGACTTCACCGGGGTTGGTTTCGCGTATCGAACCGGCCAGCATTTCGGCGGTGTAGCCGGCGGTGTTCAGCGTGAAGGCCAGCAGCGCGCAGAAAAACGAATTCTTGAAATAGACCCAGGGCCAGACGTCATCCCAGCGCGCCTGAATCCATTCAAGTTGCGCTAGGCCGTAATAGATCAGGTAGACCTGGATCAGCAGCGGTGTGCCACGGATCACAAAGGTGTAGGCCCCCACGATGCGTTGCAGCAGCACACTGTGGCTGGTTAATGCCAGCGCAAAAATGACAGCAAGCACGCCACCTGCGGCGAGTGAGGCCAGCAGCAGCGCCAGTGTGGTGACGATGCCCTCGCCATAAAGCGCCAGGCTGTCGGGGGTAAAGATGACTTCCCAATTCATATTGGTCTTGTGCCGGTCGGCCTGGCTTAGAAGCTCACGCGTTTGTTGCCCAGGCTGTACTTCGCATTCAAGCGACGCAGTACCACCAAGGACACCCAGGTGTAGACCAGGAACAGCGCCGCTGTGAACAGGAAGAATGCAAACGGCGAGCGTGTGGCCGCACTGGCTTGTTTCGCCAGATAGGTCATTTCCTGCAGGCCAATCAGGCTGATCAAGGCCGTGGCCTTGATCATCACCAGCCAGTTGTTGGTGAAGCCGGGCAGGGCGTAACGCACCATCTGCGGCGCGGTGATGCGCACAAAGGTTTGGCGCGGCGTCATGCCGTAGGCCGCAGCGGCTTCGGTCTGCCCGTGTGGAATGGCCAACATGGCGCCGCGAAACGTCTCCGTCATATAGGCGCCATAAATAAAGCCCAGCGTGACCACACCGGCAGCGAATGGGTTGATGTCTAGTGTGGCTTCACTGCCCGCCATTTCTAGCAAGGTGTTGACGGCGATGCTGCCGCCGTAGAACACCAGCAGCATCAGCACCAGATCAGGAATGCCGCGGATGATGGTGGTGTAGGCCGTGCCCACGGCCACCAGCAACTTGCTGCCCGATAGCTTGGCCCAGGCACCAACAATGCCCAGGCATACCGCCACCAGCATCGCACACAGCGACACCCCCACCGTCAACAACGCCCCCTGGAGGATGGAGCTGTAATAACCACTCATGCTGAAACTGCCAAGCCTGGTTCGAATACCGCTTACTGACCGTAGACGTCGAACTTGAAGTACTTGTCGTTGAGCTTTTTGTAGGTGCCGTTGTCACGAATGGCCTTGATGGCCGCATTCAACTCACCCTTCAAAGCGGCGTCGCCCTTGCGCATGGCCACACCCACGCCAGCACCGAAGTACTTGGGGATCAGCAAGGGTTCGCCCACGGCGCTGTAGTCCTTGCCTTCGGGCTTGCTCAGGAAACCGCCGTTGACTTCGACGATGTCGGCCACGGTGCCGTCCAGACGGCCGGACTTGATGTCCAGGTACACCTGGTCTTGCGCTTCGTAGGGGGTGACGATCACACCTGCGGGCTTGAGTTCGCCATTGGCGTATTTCTCCTGGGTGCTGCCCTTGAGCACGCCGATCTTCTTGCCCTTGAGCGAAGCCGCATCGGTGTACTTGATGTCGTTGCGCACCACGATCTTGCTCGGCGTCTTGTAATACTTGTCGGTGAAATCGACGGCGCGCAGGCGGTCTTCGGTGATCGACATGGAGCTGATGATCACGTCGTATTTCTTGGCCTGCAGGCCGGGGATCATGCTGTCCCACACCTGCTCGACGAACACACATTTGCGCTTGATCTGCTCGCACAGGGCGGAGGCGATGTCCACGTCAAAACCAGCGGGTTTGCCGTCAGCGGTCTTGAAGGTGAAGGGCTCGTAGGTCGGGTCGATGGCGACCTTCAGGTCTTTGCCTTGCGCAAAGGCGGTGGCGGCGACGGCTTGCAGAGCCAAGATCAAGAGGGCTTTTTTCATGTTGAATCCTTGTTGTGAGGTCGGGAGTCGTCGGGAATCGGTCGAGAACGTTCTTGTGAAACGGTGTATACGAATCCTTGCGCGCCCATTCTAGTGTTGTCTGATCCGCGTCCAGAAAGGGCTTGTCCCGATAGAGTCAGGGGGCGATTTCAGAGGGGATAATCGATTTCTCCCAGAAAGCAGCATTCATGCCCGAACTCATTCCCAGCCTTGCCGACATAGCCGACCCCAAGCTGACACAGGCCCTGCAAACCAAGCTCGACCAAAAGACCAAACCCCTTGGCGCTCTCGGCGCGTTGGAAAGCCTGGCCCTGCGCCTAGGGCAGATATTGGGCACCGAGTCTCCGGCCCTGGATCAGGCACAACTGGTGGTTTTCGCCGCTGACCACGGCCTGGCCGCACGCGGTGTTTCTGCCTACCCCAGTGATGTGACCTGGCAGATGGTGGAGAACTTCCTGGCCGGTGGCGCGTGTGTGAGTGTGCTGGCGCGGCAACACGGCTTGAACCTGACGGTGGTGGATTGTGGTGTGCGCCACGACTTTGTGCGCCAGGGTGATGCGCCGCGTGCCAGCCTGTGGGTGCGCAAGCTTGGCCCCGGCACGGCCGATGCCTCACAAGGCACGGCGATGACGCGCGCGCAGCTGGAACAGGGCATCACCAATGGCCGAGAGCTGGTGCGGCAGTTGCCCGGCAACGCGCTGCTGCTCGGCGAAATGGGCATTGGCAACACCTCGGCCGCATCGCTGATCCAGGCGCGGCTGACGGGGCTGGACATTGCCGAGTGCACTGGCTCGGGCACGGGCCTGGCCGCAGACGGTGTGCGCCGCAAGGTCGACATCCTGCGTGAGGTCTTGGCCTTGCATGCCGACGTGGCCGCACCGCTCGATGTGCTGCAAGCCTTTGGCGGCTTTGAGATGGCCACCATGCTAGGCGCCGTGCTGGAGGCCGCCGACCAGCGTCGTGTGATTGTGGTCGATGGCTTCATCACCACCGCCGTCATCGCCGTGGCGCATGCATTGCAGCCATATGTGTTGCAGCGTTGTGTGTTTGCGCACCAGTCGGCCGAGGCTGGTCACCTGCGGCTGCTGCAGCATCTGCAAGCCACGCCATTGCTGAGCATGGGCCTGCGCCTGGGTGAGGGCTCGGGCGCGGCGTTGGCCTGGCCGCTGCTGCAATCGGCCTGTGTGATGCTGCGCGAGATGGCCAGCTTTGCCTCGGCGGGTGTGTCTGAGAAAAGTGCTTGAAGCGGAGCACTGCCGGTTCAGCAAGCCTGGGCTTGGATGGTCGTTTTGACTTTTTGCAGGGCCTCGCGCAGCGCATCCGGCGCCACCGAACCCAAGGCCAGTCGGATGGCATGTGGCACTTGTGCTGAGGTGGCGAAAGGTTCAGCCGTGGACACGGCAATGCGCTCATGCATCAGCGCCTGGGCCAGTTGGTCGGCGCGTACCTCTTCGGGCAAGGGCAGCCAGACGAAATAAGAGGCCGGGTGGCGCTGCAAGGGCATGCCTCTAAGGACTTCGCTGGCGATGGCTTGCCGCTGCGTGGCGTCCTGGCGCTTGTGTTGTTCCAGGCGTTCCACCGTGCCGTCTTCCAGCCAGGTGCTGGCCAGTGCGGTCATCACGCCTGGTGTGTTCCAGGTGGTGGCGCGGATGGCGCGCTCCAGCGGTGCCACCCATGCCAAAGGCGCAGCCACAAATCCCACACGCAAGCCGGTGGCGACACTTTTAGAAAGGCCCGACACGTAGACCGTGGCCTCAGGCGCCAGGGCCGCCAACGGGGCGGGCGCATCTTCGGCCAGAAAAGCGTAGGCGGCGTCTTCGATGATGAGCTGCCCGTGTTGCCGCGCAATGGCCACCAGACGGCGCCGCTGGCCCAGGCGCATCACCCAGCCCAGCGGGTTGTGCAGCGTGGGCATGCTGTAGATGGCGCGCACGCGGCGGGTCTTGCACAGGCGCTCCAAGGCGTCCAGGTCGGGGCCCTGCGGCGTGGCGGGGATAGGCGCCAACTCCAGGCGATGGGCTTGTGCCAATACCTTGAAGCCGGGGTAGGTGAGTGCATCCACGGCCACCACATCACCGGGCTGGAGGTGCGCCATCACAGCGGCCGCCAGCCCATGTTGTGCGCCGCTGACGATCAACACCTGCTCGGCCGTGACCTGCAAGCCACGCAGGGCGAGATGGCGGGCCACAGTGGCCCGTTCGTGCATGCGCCCGCCGTGTGGCTGGTAGCGCAACAGTGCTTCGAGATCACCCGAGGCCGCCAACTGGCGCAGGCCGTCGCGCAGCAACTCGGCTTGGCCGGGCAGCGACGGGTAGTTGAAGTTCAAGTCGACCATGCCCGCGGCTGCAGCCTGCTGGTCTATGCCCATGCCAGGTGGCAAAGCGGTCTCGCGCACAAAGGTGCCGCGACCGGCTTCGCCACTCACCAGGCCCATGGCCGCTAACTCGGTGTAGACCCGCGTGGCCGTGACCAATGCCAAGCCTTCCCGGGTGGCGAGTTGCCGGTGGGTCGGCAGGCGCGTGCCGGGCGCCAGCTGCCCGGCGCGGATATTGGCGGCCAAGCTGTCAACCAGTTGTTTGTAGCGGGGCGAGGGCATGAGCTGAGGTGATGGTGAATGTATCCATGACAATTATTTGATTGTATTGATCGGTGCGCCTACGATGGCATTCCCCCCAGATTGATTCCTTGAACACAAGCCACGCACCATGCACATCGCCATCCTCACCTTTGAAGGCTTTAACGAACTCGACTCGCTGATCGCACTAGGCCTGCTCAACCGCATCAAAACGCCGGGCTGGCGGGTATCCATCGCCAGCCCCAGCGCGCGCGTGTGTTCCATGAACGGCGTGGTGCTGGAAGCGCAGGTGTCTTTGCGCGAGGCCCGCGATGCGGATGCCGTGATCATCGGCAGTGGCATGCAAACCCGCGCGGTGGTGGCCGATTCGGCTCTGATGGCGCAATTGCAGTTGGACCCCGCACGGCAGTTGCTTGGCGCGCAGTGTTCGGGCGCCCTGGTGCTGGCCAAGCTTGGTTTGTTGAACGGTGTGCCGGCTTGCACCGACCTGACCACCAAGCCCTGGGTGGAAGAGGCCGGTGTGGCGGTGCTCAACCAACCGTTCACGGCCAATGGCAATGTGGCCACGGCCGGTGGTTGCCTGGCGTCGCAGTATCTGGCGGCCTGGGTGATTGCGCGTTTGGCGGGGGAAGACGCGGCGCGCAGCGCCATGCACTACGTGGCGCCGGTGGGCGAGAAAGAGGTTTACGTTGAACGGGCAATGGCCAACATTGCGCCGTATCTTGTGGCTTCTGCCGTTGCGGACTAGGCCGTGGTTTTTGGCGTGAAGTCGCAGTAGCGGCTCACCGCACATTCCCAGCAACGTGGTTTGCGCGCCTGACAGATGTAGCGGCCGTGCAGGATCAGCCAGTGGTGCGCGTCCACCAGATAGGCCGGTGGAATGCGCTTCATCAATTGCAGCTCCACCGCCAAGGGTGTTTTGCCGGGTGCCAGACCGGTGCGGTTGCCGACGCGGAAGATGTGGGTGTCCACCGCCATGGTGGGCTCGCCAAAGGCCACGTTCAACACCACGTTGGCGGTCTTGCGGCCCACGCCGGGCAGGGCCTCCAGCGCCTCACGCGTGCGCGGCACCTGACCGCCGTGTTGCTCCACCAGCATCTGGCAGGTTTGCAGCAGGTGCTTGGCTTTGCTGTGGTACAGGCCAATGGTTTTGATGTAGGACTCCAGCCCTTCCAGGCCCAGTGCCAGTATGGCCTGTGGCGTGTTGGCCACCGGGTAGAGGCGGCGTGTGGCCTTGTTTACACCCACGTCGGTGGCCTGGGCCGAGAGCAACACGGCGGTCAGCAGCTCGAACACGCTGGTGTATTCCAACTCGGTGTTGGGCTGCGGGTTGGCGGCTTTCAGCGTGGCGAAGAAGGGCTCGATGTTTTCTTTTTTCATGGGGCGCGTTTTTTGGATTTCCTGGCCGCCGCATTGTCGCGCTGAACCGCGGGCGTGCTGAAAGACCGGGCGGTGCGGCGTCGCGCGGGCGCCATGCCATTGCCGCTGGCGCGTATGCTGGCCACCAAATGCTGCAAAAACTTCTCGGCGGTGTCGCTCAGGGTATGGCCCTGCAGCGACAACACCTGCAGCACGCGTTGCTGCAGATTCAGCTCGGTAAACGGCACGGCCACCAGGCGGCCCTCGCGCATCAGGTGGGCCGCTGTCAGGTAACCCGACAGCACGATGTCCAGCGTGCCCACGCCGGGCAGCAGCGCCGAGGAAAAATTGCTGACCACCGCCGCGCGGTATTGGCGCCCCTGCTGGCTGCAGACCAGGTCGAACAGTTGGCGCCCGGTCATGCCGCGTTGGCTTAAACACAGCGGGTAGGCCACCACATCGGCCACACTCACCACACGCTGCCGCGCCAACGGGTGGGATGGGCGCATCAAGGCGTACACCGGCGCCGGGGCGGCGTGTTGCACCAGTGTGCCGGGTTCGGGGGCCACAGAGTATTTCAGCGCCAACTCCACCTCGCCCTGCATCAGGCGGCGGCTCACGTCGTCGGGTGAGTCCACACTCAGCTCTATGCGTGCCAGGGGCCATTGTTCGCGAAAGGCTTCTATCACCTGCGGAATAAAACCGGTGGCAAAACCCTCGGTGCAGGCCAGGCGCACGGACTGTGCCTTTTGCCCGGCCAGGCCGCGCACCTGCTCGACCACACGTTCCGCGTCTTCGCTGCCGGTGCGCACAAAGGCCATCAGGCGTTCGCCGGCTTCGGTCAGTGCCATGCCGCGCGCGCGGCGCTCGAACAGCGGGCAGGCAAAAGCCTCTTCCAGTTTGCTGATCTGCCGGCTCACAGCCGAGCCCGCCACGTGCAACTGCAGTGCGGCCTGGCTGACCGAGCCGGTTTGTGCCACTTCCAGAAAGTAGCGCACGGCGGTGCTGAACAACGAGAGTTTCATGGGGTTAGGGCTCCTCTGCATAAATCAACACGGTGCATGGCAGCACGGACTCGGGCGGTCTGCGGCGTTGCGCTTTTTGCCAATAGCTACGGCTATTGGCTGCAAACAGCGTCTAGCAGCCCATCCCGATCCGCACTACCAGCCCTCGCGCTAATTTATGCAGAGGAGCCCTATATTTGCCATAATGGCAATGGTGGCTTGCAATATCTCTGATTGTAGTAAGGCTCTGCGACAAATACAGTCCGTGCATTACCCCTTGATGACACTCCCAAATGCAACGTTCCGATTGCCTGGAGGCGACCCAAACCTGGTTTGAGGCCGGCCACTATTTCAAAACCCTGCAGCGCCGCGTGGCCCTGCGCACCGAGAGTGATGGCGGCGCCACGGCGGATGAACTGGCGGTCTACCTGATGGAAGAAATGCAACCCGCGCTCGAGCCGCTGGGCTTTGTGTGCCAGGTCTTGCCCAACCCCGTGGCCGGTGCCGGCCCGTTCTTGGTGGCGCGCCGTATTGAAGACCCCGCGCTGCCCACGCTGTTGAGCTACGGCCATGGCGACGTGGTCAGCGGCCAGGAAGGGCGCTGGCGCGAAGGTTTGGCGCCTTGGGATTTGACGGTGGAAGGCGAGCGCTGGTATGGCCGCGGCACGGCCGACAACAAGGGCCAACACACCATCAGCCTGGGCGCACTGGAGCAGGTGATTGCCGCGCGTGGCGGCCGTCTGGGTTACAACTTCACGCTGCTGCTGGAGATGGGCGAAGAAGCGGCATCGCCGGGGCTGCACGCGGTGTGTGAACAGTACCGCGAGCTGCTGCGCGCCGACCTGATGATCGCCTGCGATGGCCCGCGTGTACACGCCGAGCGGCCCACGCTGTTTCTCGGCTCGCGCGGCGCGGTCAACTTTTCGCTGCGCCTGCGCGCCCGCGACAAGGCCTACCACTCGGGCAACTGGGGCGGCGTGTTGCGCAACCCGGCCACGGTGCTGGCGCATGCATTGACCAGCTTGGTCGATGCGCGCGGCCGCATTCTGGTCGACGCCTTGCGCCCGGCCGAATTGCCCGCTGCGGTGCGCCAGGCCTTGGCCCATGTGCAGATTGGTGGCGATACCGACGACCCGGCCATAGACGCTGGCTGGGGCGAACCCGGCCTTACGCCGGCCGAGCAGTTGATGGGCTGGAACACCATTGAAATTCTGGCCATGGAGTCGGGCACGCCCAAGCGGCCCATCAATGCGGTGCCGCCCGACGCGGTGGCGTTTTGCCAACTGCGTTTTGTGGTGGGCACGCCGTGGCAAAAGTTGATCGAGATTGTGCGCGCACACCTGGATACGCATGGCTTCAACGACATTGAGCTGGAAACCACGTTGGCTGGCGCCGCCACGCGTCTCGACCTGGGCAACCCCTGGGTGGGCTGGGCGCAGGCGTCCATCTTGCGCAGCAGTGGCAAGGTGCCGGTCACGCTGCCCAACCTGGCGGGCTCCTTGCCGAACGACGTGTTTGCCGACCTGCTGGGTCTGCCCACCTTGTGGGTGCCGCATTCCTACCCGGCCTGCGCGCAACACGCGCCCAATGAACATCTGCTGGCACCCATTGCACGCGAAGGCCTGGCCATCATGGCGGGCCTGTTCTGGGACTTGGGCGAGCCCGGCGCACCTTGGGCCAAGACTGCTGCCGCTTGAAGCCAAACCTATTCCCCTCTCCCCATCCTCCCCTACGATCTCCTCTGAAAGTTCCCCGATGAAATTTGGAAAACTACTTTCTGCCGTTGCGCTCTCGGGCGTGGCTATGCTGGCGGCATGCCCGGCCGTGGCGGCTGACGTTTGGCCCTCCAAGCCGATCAAGCTGGTCGTGCCGTTCCCACCGGGCGGCGGCACCGACTTGGTGGCCCGCGCCATAGGCCAAAAGCTTGCGACGCGTTTGGGCCAGCCGGTGGTGATCGACAACAAACCCGGCGCCTCCACCATCATCGGCACCGACACCGTGGCCAAGGCTGATGCGGACGGCTACACGCTGTTGATCTCTGGCTCGACCAGTTATTCCGTCAACGCCGCCTTGCGCGCCAAGCTGCCGTACGACCCCATCAAAGACCTGGCCCCCGTGGCCATGGTGGCGCGTGCACCGCTGGTGCTGGTGGTGCCCGCCAACTCGCCGTTCCACAACTTGGCAGACCTGACTGCTGCGGCCCGAGCCAAGCCCGGCAGCCTGAACTATTCCACCTTCGGCTCGGGCTCGGCACCGCATTTGGCGGGTGCCTTGTTTGGCCTGGCCGCAGGCGTCAAGCTGCAAGACGTGCCCTACAAAGGCAGCAGCCAGGCGTTGACGGCGCTGATCAGCGGTGAAATCCAGTTCGGCATCGACACCGTGGCCACGGCCGCGCCGCAAATCCGCTCAGGCCGCCTGCGTGCCCTGGCGATTGTGGGCAGCGTACGCTCCAGCCTGCTGCCCGATGTGTCTACTGTCATCGAACAAAAGCTGCCCGAGGCCGTGTTCGACGCCTGGTACGCCGTGGCCGCACCCGCGCGCACACCGGCGCCCGTGCTGCAGCGTTTGACCAGGGAGATCGCCGCCGTGATGGCCGACCCCGAAATGCAAATCCAGTTGCGCACCCAGGCCATGGAGCCATTGACCGGCGGCCCGGACATGCTGCGGTCGCAAATGGAAACCGAGATTGCGCGTTACCGCGCGCTGGCCCACCGCGTAGGCATCGTCGCAGAGTAAACGGACGCTGCTTATTTGACGTGGCGGGCAAATGCCTCTGCCACGGCACCAATCAAACTCGCCTTGGCGCTGGTGCGCGGCTGCACCAGCATTACCTGCCGGGCCTCTTCGGCGGCGTCAATGGGTAACAGCCGCAGCTTGGGGTCCGAGCCCCAGCGACTGGCGCGCAACTGCGGCAGCAGGGCCACACCCAGACCGGCGCGTACCAGCTCCACCATGGTTTCAATGGCGTTCAGTTCCAGAAACTCCTGTGGTGTGGCGCGCAGGCGGCGCAGCGTGCGGTCCACCAGTTGGCCGGTGTGTTCGCTGCGGTCGAAGCGGATGAAGGGCTGGCTTTGCACCAGCGAGCGCACATCGTCTCCGGCCATTTTGCGGTGCGCCAGCAGCACCATGGGTTCGGTGTAGAGCAGCGTCCACACCAGGTCGCTGCGGGTGCGCTCCTCGCCGGGGTGGTGCACGGCGATGGCCGCATCCAACTCGCCCGCCGCCACACGCGCCACCAGGTCGCCCGACTTGGCGGCGCCCACATGCAGGTCCAGCGCCGGGTAGCGGCGTTTCAGCGCGAGTGTGGACAGCAGCAGGGGCCGCAGCGCCGACACCACCGCGCCCAGGTGCAAGGTGCCGGCCATGGCGCCGCCGGCCAGACCGCCGGTTTGCATCTGGCTGTAGAGCTCGACCATCTGCCGGGCCTGCGGCAGCAGCTCGCGGCCAGCCTGGTTGAGTTGCACGGTTTTGCCGTCGCGCTCGAACAGCGGGCGCTTGAGTTCACCCTCCAGGGCACGCATTTGCTGGCCGACCGCGGCCTGCGTCAGCGCCACCCGCTGGGCGGCGGCAGCAAACGAGCCCTCGCTGGCGACGGCAATAAAGGTGCGCAGCAGACGCACGCTACTCATGCCGGGCTTTCGAATATGCACCGAAGCGGGGCGGGTCGAGAAAGAAATTCATCTGTTTGGTGCTTGGCGACTAAAGATTTTCTTTAGGCATCGTAAAACATTTTTCGCTTTCCAGCAGCGGCGGCACTGCTGACAATCGGGTGTTCAAGGCTGCTGCCTGTCGCCGGGCTTTACGCTGGCGGTGGCGGCACCTTCAAAAGCTTTTGCCCTGGTTCGCACCGAAAGACCTGTTTATGAAACTCTCCCGCCGCTTTGTTCCCCAAGTTTTGTTTGCCGGCGTCTTGGCCTTGACCGGCACACTCGCCCTGGCCCAGAACTACCCCAGCAAGCCCGTGCGCCTGGTGGTACCGTTTCCAGCCGGCGGCGCCACCGACATCTTTGCGCGTGTGTTGTCGCAAAAAATGGGCGAAAAACTGGGCACCACGCTGGTGGTGGAAAACCGCCCCGGCGCGGGCGGCGCCATTGGTTCTGACGTAGCGGCCAAAGCTCCGGCTGACGGCTACACGCTGTTGCTGGCCACGTCCAGCACTCACTCCATAGGCCCGAATCTCAGCGCCAAGCTGCCTTATGACGCAGTCAACGACTTCGCGCCGATCTCGCACGTGGGCAACGCCCCGAGCATCATGCTGGTGCCCAACAGCAGCCCGGCGAAAACGCTGAAAGAGTTCATCGCCTACGCCAAGGCCAATCCCGGCAAGCTCAACTACGCCTCCAGCGGCAACGGCACCATCGTGCAGCTGACGGCCGAGCTTTTCAAGTCGCAGGCGAACGTGTTCATGGTGCACATCCCGTACAAGGGCACGGCGCTGGCGATTCCCGATCTGGTCAGCGGCAAGGTCGACGTGTTGTTCGACGCGCTGCCCACCGGCCTGCCGCATGTGCGCGATGGCCGCCTGCGTGCACTGGCCGTCACCTCGGCCAAACGCACGTCCATGGCACCAGAGTTACCAGCCATTGCCGAAGTGTTGCCGGGCTACGAGTCGAACACCTGGTTCGGCCTGTACGGCCCCAAGGGTTTGCCGCCTGCGATCGTCACGCGTGTGAACACCGCAGTCAACGAAGCCTTGGCCGACCCCGAAGTCAAAACCAAGCTGACGCAACTGGGCATTGAACCCGTGGGCAGCACGCCGGCGCAGCTGGCCCAGATGGTGGCGCGCGACAGCAGCAAGTGGCGCGACATCATCGTCTCGCGCAAGATCACTTCCGAATAACACGAACAAATACTTTCACGGAATTCTGCCCATATGAAATTTAATCCCGCCACTCCCTACACCTCGGTGCGCCTGCCGGTGTTTGCGCGCAACGTCGTTTCCACCTCGCATCCCTTGGCCGCACAAGCCGGGCTGCGCATATTGCAGCAAGGTGGCAACGCCGTCGACGCTGCTGTGGCGACCGCTGCCGTCATGACCATTGTTGAGCCCGTGAGCAACGGCCTGGGCAGCGATGCGTTTTGCATCTTGTGGGACGGCAAGGAGATGCACGGCCTGAACGCCAGCGGCACCGCGCCGCAAGCCTGGACGCCCGAATACTTCAAGAAGAAATACGGCGCGGCCGACACCCCGCCCAAGCGTGGCATCGACAGCGTGACCGTGCCCGGTGCCGTGGCCAGCTGGCAGGCGCTGAGCAAGCGCTTCGGCAAGCTGCCGTTTGCCGACCTGATGGCGCCCGCCATCGACATCGCCGAGCGTGGCTATTTGATGCCGGTGGTGGTGCAGCAGAAGTGGGCGGCAGCCACGCCGGAACTGGGGTCGCTGCCTGGTTTTGCCCAGGCCTTTCTGCCCTGGGGCCGTGCGCCCCAAGTGGGTGAGTTGTTTCGTTTTCCGGCGGCTGCGCGCGCGCTGCGCTCGATTGCGCAAAGTGGTGGCGAGTCGTTCTACCGCGGCGAAATTGCCGAGGCGATTGTGCGTTTCTCCAATGAGCAGGGCGGCAGCATGACGCTGCAAGACCTGGCCAGCTACCAGCCTGAATGGGTCAAGACACTGACGCAAGACTACCGCTCGCACACGCTGCACGAAATCCCGCCCAACGGCCAAGGCATTGCGGCGCTGATCGCGCTGGGCATCCTGCAAAACTTCGACATGCCAAGCCACGCGGTCGATGGTGTGGATTCACAGCATTTGCAGATCGAAGCCATGAAGCTGGCGTTTGCCGACGTGTACCGTTATGTGGCCGAAAGCAAGGCCATGGCGTTTCCGCCCGAAGCGCTGCTCGACCCGGCCTACCTGGCCAGCCGTGCCAAGCTCATCGACATGCGCCGCGCACAGGACTTTGGCGCCGGCAACCCGGTCAAGGGTGGCACCATCTACCTGACCGCTGCCGATGAAAACGGCATGATGGTCAGCTTCATCCAGAGCAACTTCATGGGCTTTGGCTCGGGTTGTGTGGAGCCCGAGTTCGGCATCAGCCTGCAAAACCGTGGCGCGGGTTTCAACGTCAACCCCGAGGGTGCGAACACTGCCAACCTGGTGGCACCGGGCAAGCGGCCGTTCCACACCATCATTCCGGCGTTCCTGACCAAGGACGGCCAGCCGGTGATGAGTTTTGGCGTGATGGGCGGCAACATGCAGCCACAAGGCCATATGCAAACCCTGGTGCGTATGCTCGATTACCAACAAAACCCACAAGCCGCGTGTGACGCACCGCGCTGGCGCTTCAACGCCGGGCTGGAGATCAATGTCGAAGCCGGCATGGACAAGGCTACCGTGCAAGGCCTGGCCGAGCGTGGCCACCGCATGGAAGTCATCAACGACTCGTACCAGGACTTCGGCGCTGGCCAGTTCATCTGGCGCATGGGTGACCCCAAGGTCGAGGGTTACCAGGCCGCCAGCGACCCACGGCGTGATGGCTTGGCTGCGGGCTATTGAGCGTGCCTACTTCGGCGCAACACCTGCACACAACAGGCAGGTGATGCGCCCGGTGGCCGGGTCCACCGTGTGCAGTCCGGTGTAAAGCTCAAATGGCAGCGCCGCCACGGCGCTTAAGCCGGCCTGGGGCAAATCCTGGCTGAACAGTTTCATCCACGCTGCGCCCATTTCCATGGCCGTGCCCTTGAACGGCACACAGGCGTAGCGCCCACCAGGGAAGGTTTGGATCTCGACTTCGGCGTCGGGCTGGAAGCTTTCATCGACCACGATGGCGCAGTCATAGCGGCATAAGGCGGCTGGGGTGAGCTGTGGGTTGTCCAGGCTGATGCCCAGCATTCGCACCTCGGGCAGCATCAGCCCGCGTGCACCGGCCCAACTGCCAAAACGCGCCCAGGTCATGGCAATGCCGGGACCAAAAAACGTGCCGGTGTAGCGCATGCTGGCCAGGCGCAGGGCGGGGAACTCTCTGACTTCTAGGGACGACATGGCGGCTCCTGTTCGTGATAACGGGGCGGACGTGATGGTTGGATTGTGCTGCCGGCGAGCACCCGCATCAACACGGCTTCAGAGCAGGGAGTCGATCGGCAGCAGTTGCAGAAAACGCACGTAGAGGCTGCGCCAGAAACCCACGTTGGGCTCGTGTTCAAACACCACGGGCTGCCCCGGTGGGCCGCTGCCTTCGTCAAACCACTCGATGTGCCCGTCGGGCGCCACGCGCGGCGCGTAGGACTGCTGGGCGACCTGTTCGTCAAAGGTTTTGGCTAGCATGCCGGCCAGGTGCGGACTTTGGATCAGCAGGCCGATTTCGGTGTTGAGCCGCACCGAGCGTGGATCAAAGTTGAACGAGCCGACGAACAAGGTCTGGCGGTCTACCGCAAAGGTCTTGGCGTGCAGGCTTTCACCCGAACTCAGGCCTATGCCCGAACCCTGGGAACGTTGCGAACGCTGTGGCTTCTTGTCTTTTTCCAGATCGGTGTCGATTTGCGCGCGGCGGGTTTCATACAGTTCTACACCCGCTTCGAGCAGGGGACGCCGCCAGCGCGCATACCCCGCATGCACGGCGGTGACATCGGTTGATTCGAGTGCATTGGTCAGCACCTTGACCTTGACGCCGCTCTTGCGAAGGCCGGCAAACCAGTCGTAACCACTCTGCGTGGGCACGAAGTACGGCGACACCAGATAAAACTCGCTCTTGGGTTTTCCAACGATGCGCGCCATGCGGTTGTGCAGCAGCGAAGCCTGGCTCTCCCCGCCCACCACCTTCTCAGGCTCGTCGCTGACCAACTGCACTGGCGCCCACTCCAGGTCTATCTTCTGCGCGAGCAGGGAGGCCACAAAAGTCGACTGTGTGACGGCTTGCAGATAGGCGCGCGCCTCGGCTGTGAGGTCGGGGTTTTGCATTTGCGTGACCAGTGGCGCCAGCGAAACTGCAGGCGCTGGCGGCGGCGTTGTCTGCGGGCGCAGCTGGGCAATGGGGTAGGCGGAGGCGCTATCCCAAAAACGCTCAAAAGCTTCATCCACTTTTTGTGCCACAGGGCCTATAGCGAGCACATCCAGATCAACAAACAGGGTCTCGGTGGTGGCGCCGAAATAAGCGTCGGCGACGTTGCGGCCGCCCACCACGGTGGCCTGGTGGTCAACCGTGAACGACTTGCTGTGCATGCGCCGGTTCAAACGGCTGAAGTCTGTCAAAAAGCCCAGGTACTTGGCGCCGCGTTGCGGGAACGGGTTGAACAAACGCACTTCGATCAGCGGGTGGGCGTCCAGGGCAGCGAGTTTTTCGTCCAGGCCGCTGGTCCCCAGGTCGTCCAACAGCAAACGCACCCGCACGCCGCGTTCTGCGGCGCGGCTCAGCGCGTCCAGCATCAAGCCGCCGGAAACATCATCGCGCCAGATGTAGTACTGCACATCGAGCGTGCGCTCGGCGGCTTCAGCCAGCAGCACCCGGATGGCAAAAGCGTCGCGGCCATTTTCTATCAGGTGCACACCGCTGCGTTGCGGGTGGGCCTGCACGGCGGGCGCAAACGTACGCGCCAGGCGGGTCTGCGAGGTGTCTATGGGCTGGGTTTTCAGCGCCTCGACTTCGCGCGGCGGCAACTGCGCGCAGCCCGAAAATATCAACACGCAACACAGAACGGCAAAGCTGCGGTGTATCGATAGGAGGTGCATCTTCTGGGGATTAAACCATGTCTGCCGCGTGGCTTAACGACCTGGGCTGACGCGCCAGATGACATTGCCCACGTCATCGGCCACCAGCAGTGCGCCACCTTTGTCGAGTGCCACACCCACGGGGCGGCCCATGGCCTGGTCTTTGTCGTTTAAAAAGCCCGTGAGCACATCGATGGGTTGAGCCTTGGGCTGGGCACCGTCAAACGGCACAAAGATCACCTTGTAGCCGCTGTGCTCCCTACGGTTCCACGAGCCATGTTGGCCCACAAACATGCCGTGTGCGAAGCTGGGGCCAAGCTTGTTGCCATCGGCCGAGGCCAGGCCCAGAGAGGCGGTGTGTGCGCCCAGCGCGTAGTCGGGCACCAGCGCCTTGGCGACGAGGTCGGGGCGGGGTGGTTCCACACGTGTATCAACGTGCTGGCCGTAGTAGCTGTAGGGCCAGCCGTAAAAGCCGCCGTCGCGCACCGAGGTCATGTAGTCGGGCACCAGGTCGTCGCCCAACTCGTCGCGTTCATTGACCGCGACCCACAACATCTGGCTGTTCGGCTCCCAGGCCATGCCCACAGGGTTGCGCAGGCCCGAGGCATAAACCCGCTTTTCGCCGCTTTGCACGTCGATCTCCAGAATGGCCGCGCGCTGTTCTTCGGCGGCAATGCCGTTTTCGGCCACGTTGCTGTTGGAGCCTATGCCGGCATAGAGCTTTTTGCCGTCTGCACTGGCGATCAGGCTCTTGGTCCAATGGTGGTTGATGGCGCCACCGGGCAGGTCGGTCAGGCGTGTGGCCGGGCCTTCCACCTGGGTCTGGCCGGGCTTGTAGTCATAACTCACCACCGCATCGGTGTTGGCGATGTACAACTTGTCGCCCACCAGCGCCATGCCAAATGGTGAATGCAGGCCGGACGCAAAAACGCTGCGTTGATCGGCCACACCGTCGCCATTGGTGTCGCGCAGCAGCGTGATGCGGTCGGGGCTGGGCACCTTGGCCCCGGCGCGCTTCATGAACAGGCCGGTGACCCAGGCCTTGAAGCCTTTGCCGTCTCTTGGGCGCTGCGGCGCATTGGTTTCTGCCACCAGGACATCGCCATTCGGCAGCACGTAGACCCAACGCGGATGGTCCAGCCCGCTGGCAAAGGCCTCCACATTCAAGCCTGCACTGGCGCTCGGTTTCCCGCCCTCGGGCCAGCCCACGGCCGTGGCCACATTGACCGTGGGAATCCATTGTTTCTGCGGTTCCGGCAGTTGCGGCGCGGGGCCTATGCCGGCTGCCGATTGGGCGGTCGCGGCGACGCAGGCCAGCGCCAGGCTGGTGGCGATCAGCGCGCGTGGCAGCAGCGTGTGCTGGCGTTGCGAATCCGTGACAGTGGCTGGGGTGAACGGGCTCATGGCGGTCTCCTGGCAGATTTTTCGGTGTGCCGAAAAAATGGCTGCCTGCAGTGGGTTGACGGACGGCACGGGTGATTTGGGCGTCAGGGTGGAGTGTTGTTTGTTTCGCGCAGTCAGCAGTTTGCTGCCGAGCATGGCGCGCCTGGGCGGGCGCGGTTGTCGGCGGCTTGGGGTATCGCCTGTCAGCCAACAAGCCGTTTGCTGAGCTGCCGATTTTGTCTGCCGGAGTAGCACTTGAAAAGCCCGCCAACTCCGGCCGTGGTTGTGCGACGGGACCGCTATATTGCGCGCAGAACAAGGGCCTGTTGCGGCCGTTCACGTATTTTTGTTGTCGTTATTTTGATTTGCAATACCTAAGGATCCTGGATGAAGCTCAACAATCTGCGTGTCGGCACTCGGCTTGGGGCCAGCTTTGCGGTGATCCTGGCGCTGTTGGCGCTAATGCTCCTGGTCAGCATCTGGCGGCTGGACAGCACCTCTGCCGCCGTGAAGGAAATGATGGACACGCCGCTGGCCAAGGAGCGGTTGTTGGACGAACAATTGCGCAACGTGGCCGTAGGGGTGACGCGTGGCAAAGCCATTGCCAAGAGCGCGGATCCGGCCTTGGAGGCCATCTTTACCGATGAGGTCAAGGCCAACACCACACGCGGCAACGAAATCGTCAAGGCGCTGGCGGCTTTCCCCAAAGACCCAGGCGAGGGGCCGTTGCTGGAGAAGTTCAACGCCGCACGTACGGCTTATCTGGGCGCGCGTGACCCTATGATGGCCGCCAAACGTGCCGGCAATGCCGAAGAGGCGAATCGCATACACGACACGCAGTTTGCCGTGGCCGGCCCCGCCTATATTGAAGCCTTGAAGGCTGTGCTGGATTACCAGCGTAAAACGATTGACGACATGAACACGGCCATTGCCGAGAATGCGGCGACGGGCAAAACCCGCTTGCTTGCGTTGGGTGTGGTGGCGATCCTGCTCGGTGCGGTATTGGCGCTGTTGCTCACACGCTCGATCACACGCCCACTGGCCGTTGCCGTGTCTGCTGCGAATGAATTTGCCGATGGCGATTTGACCGTTGCCATGCGGGTGGATGGAACCGACGAACCGGCGCAACTGCTGCATGCCATGGAACGTATGCGTGGCAACCTGGCGGGTGTGGTGGCCAATGTGCGCCATGGCTCCGAGGGGGTTGCTACGGCCAGCGCTGAAATCGCTCAAGGCAACAACGATTTGTCGGCGCGTACCGAACAGCAGGCCAGCGCGCTGGAACAAACCGCCGCCAGCATGGAACAACTGGGCTCCACCGTCAAACAGAACGCCAGCAGCGCGCGCCAGGCGAACCAGCTGGCGATGAATGCTTCCACGGTGGCGGTCAAGGGCGGCACGGTGGTGGGCGAAGTGGTGCAGACCATGAAGGGCATCAACGAGTCCAGCCGCAAGATCTCCGACATCATCAGTGTGATCGACGGTATTGCGTTCCAGACCAACATCCTGGCGCTGAACGCTGCCGTGGAAGCGGCGCGTGCGGGCGAGCAGGGGCGTGGTTTTGCGGTGGTGGCGTCGGAAGTGCGTTCGCTCGCCGGTCGCAGCGCCGAGGCCGCCAAAGAAATCAAGAGCCTGATCAGCGCCAGCGTGGAGCGGGTGGAACAGGGCACGGCCTTGGTCGACCAAGCCGGCACCACCATGACGGAAGTGGTGGAATCGATCAGCCGCGTGACCGAGATCATGGGCGAAATTTCGGTGGCGAGCGCCGAGCAGAGCGAGGGTGTTTCGCAAGTGGGTGAAGCGGTCACGCAGATGGACCAGGCCACCCAGCAAAATGCTGCGCTGGTGGAGCAAATGGCCGCCGCGGCGTCCAGCCTGCGCACCCAGGCACAGGAGCTGGTGCAGGTTGTGGCGGTGTTCAAACTGGCCGGTGGCGAGCCAGCTTTGCATGCCCCGGCACGATCACACGCGGCCGCAGTTGTTGTCCCTGTGCCAGCCGCCAAGGTATTGAGCAAACCCACGCAGCGCGCGCTCGGCGCTTCTTGATGACCCCGCGGGGCGGCGAGCGTCCGAGCATGTCAGCCCTGCCCTACACGCTGTGTGCGCCTTGTCTCGCGGCGGTTTTGTGCATGGCCGACGAATATTTCAATTCAGCCTTGGAGAATTGAAATGGCGCATACAAACAATTCAAGTAAAACGCTGCTCGACTTGGAGACCCGGTTCTGGCAGTCCATGGTGGCGCAAGATACCGACACTGCTATCGGTTTGCTGAGCAGCCCCGCCCTGATGGTGAGTGCCCATGGTGCTCTGAAATTTGACCACGCGGCCTACCGCAAGATGGCCGAGCAGGGGGCCATGGTGGTGACTTCATTTGAGCTGAAAGATACACAGGTCTTGTTTCCCAATGAGACCACTGCCGTGCTCAGCTACCGCGTTAAGCAGGGCCTGGCGCCGCGTGGCCAGAGCGAGGGCGAGAGTGTTTTCCAGGAGATGCACGACAGCTCGACCTGGATCAAGAGCAATGGTGACTGGAAGTGTGTCATGCACACCGAGTCGCCGGTGGACGGCAAAAACCGCCCACATTGAGGCGCCCTCAGGCCCGGGTTGCGGGGCTGCTGGGTTTTGTGTAATGCCTAATGGAATTCGTCTGGAGCAGCGTTATGGACCAAGATCTCGCCTCGGCCACCATACTCGCCAGCAAAGCGAAAACACCGTTCCCCGGTGCATCGGCCGAATACCAGGCCGCACGTGAAGCGCTGCTGGCCGAGGAGATCGAATTCCGCCGCCATATGACACGCGTGGTTGAACAGCGCCGCGCGCTGCCGCCCGGGCCCATCATCAGCAAAAACTATCGCTTCAAGGACGAACAGGCGTTTGAGGTTGGGCTGCTGGATTTGTTTGGCGACAAACAAACCCTGGTGAGTTACTTCTGGATGTATGGCCCGCAACGTGAGCGGCCTTGCCCCATGTGCACCAACTGGCTTGGTGCGGTGAACGGCAATGCGGCGGACATCAAACAACGTGTGGCGCTGAAGATTCTGGGGCGCTCGCCGGTGGAGCGGCAATACGCATTTGCGCAGCAGCGCGGCTGGCGCGACCTGAACTTTGTGCAGACCGTGGGCGACGACTACGCGCTGGACCTGGGCATTCTGCGGCCCGATGGCAGCGAATACCCGGCTTTGACGGTGTTCCAGCGCGATGGTGACCAGGTGCGGCTGTTCTGGGCCAGCGAGATGACCCAGGACATGGCCGACCCGGGCCAGGACCCGCGGGATGCGCCAGACATTGCGTCGCTCTGGTCCATGCTGGACCTCACGCCCGAGGGACGCGGCACCGACTGGTATCCCAAGCTGCACTACTGAGCCGGCGCCGGCAGGTGTTGCCTCAAGACTTCGCCGCTTCCAGCGTGGCTTGCAGGCTGATCTCCGGCACGCTGGCCAGGGCCTTGGAAAGCGGGCAGTCGCGTTTGGCGGCCGCAGCGATTTCCTGGAAGCGCGCTTCTTCCAGGCCGGGCACGCTGGCCTTCATGGTCAGTGCAATGCGGTCGATCACAAAACCTTCACCCTGCGGCGTCAGCCGCACCTGGGCGCGGGTGTCTATGGTGGACGTGGGGAAGCCGGCTTTTTCACAGGCGAAGGAAAACGCCATGGTGAAGCAGGCCGCATGTGCCGCGCCCAGAATCTCTTCGGGGTTGGTGCCACGCCGGTCGTCGCCAAAACGGCTGGCAAAGCCGTAGGGATAGTCCATCAGGGCGCCGGTTTCGGTGCTGATCTGGCCGGTGCCGCTTTTGCCCGAGCCGTTCCAGATGACGCTGGCTGATTTTTCGCTCATGGTGAGTCCTTCAAGGGTTGGGTGGTTTGGGAGGGGATGTGGGAGCGGCTTTAAAACTGCCTATTTGGTGCGTGGTTTCTTCAGATGCCGGTCTGGCGGGTTTAGCTTTCCGGCGCGCAAATCTTTCACGGCTTGCACCACGGCGCGCGCCACGTTGCGCACCTCTTCCTGCACAGCCTTGTCCTTGTCCAGCGTTTCGTGGGCGTTGTAGTAAGGCTCGTAGTAACCGATGTAGCGGTCCAGCTTGGCGGCGTTGCCGCTGTCTATCAGTCCCATCCAGTCAAGCCAGTCGGTGAGGTTGCGCCGGTGGACCTCTATGCCCGCCACATCACCATGCACCACCACGCCATAGGCGCGGCCGGCCAGGTGTTTGGGGTAATGCCAGCCGCGTTGTTCGATTTGTTTGGCTTCCAGCAGATGTTTGCCATGGGTGCTGGTCGGGTCGGGGTTGCCGCCATCGGCGCAGACCAGGCGGTCTATCATTTGTTTCAGCGGGCCGGGCGACTGGTACCAATAGGTGGGCGCCAGGATGACCACGCCGTGGGCCGCCACCCAGCGTTCATAAATCTCGGCCATCCAGTCGTCAGCTTGATTCAGCGCATGATTCGGATAACAACTACAGGGCCAATGGCACAGTGGCATGGTGCTGGATGCACAACCCTTGCAGGGGTAGATGTTGACACCGTATTCGGACGTGACCAGGCTCAGGTCGAGTACATCGGCTTGCATGCCAGCACGTTCGACCACACGCTTGGCCATTTCAGTGAAGCGCCAGGTCTTGGAGATTTCGCCGGGGCAGGTGCCATCGTTGCGCGCGCTGCCGCAGACCAGCAACACGCGGGAGGGGGCATCGCTGTCGCTCCAGCGTTTTTGCGCGGCTTTCAGGCGTTTGCGGGTTTCCAGCCATTCCACTGAAATTTCGTAGCTGGGGTCTTTGAATCCCCGGCCCGCCGGTTTGGTCAGGGGCGCCTTGCGGCCTTCTTTCAGCGCCTCCCAGGCGATGGCCTCAAGCCGTGCAATGGCCTCTTTTTCGCCCGCAAACGCCGGGTCGCAAAAGTGCCCGGTGAAGCGTTCGTGGAACTGCTCGCGCGACAGCGGGCCAGGCGCTTGGCCGGTGCGAATTTTGTCTAGGCTCATGCACTTATTGGGCCTCGCCGCTGCGGGCCCGGATGTAGTCCTTTGGCCCGTTTGGCTGCGGTCCTGCGAGATGGGCGAGAATGGGCGTCTTCTCGCTTCACCTTGCTTCAAGCCAGCCAACGCCATGTCTTTGCCACCATCTCTGCCGTTTGCCGACCGCCTCAACAACGTTGAAACCTCCGCCATACGCGAACTCTTCAAGCTGCTGGGCAAGCCCGGCATCATCAGTTTTGCGGGCGGCTTTCCGGACAGCGCGATGTTCGACGTGGAAGGTATACGCGAAGCCAGCCAACTGGCGCTGAGCCAGGACCCCGGCAGCGCGCTGCAATACGGCGCCACCGAAGGCTATAACCCGCTGCGCGAGCAGATCGCCAGCTTCATGGCGCACAAGGGGGCGGCCGACGTGAAGCCCGAGGGCTTGATCGTCACCACCGGCAGCCAGCAGGCGCTGGACCTGCTGGGCAAAACCATGATCGGCCCGGGCGACAAGGTGATTGTGGAAGGCCCGACCTTCCTGGCCACCATCCAGTGCTTCCGCCTGTATGGCGCAGAAATCATCTCGGCCCCCATCGATGCCGACGGTGTGCGCACCGATGTGCTGGAGGCCTTGATCGCCGAGCACAAGCCCAAGTTCGTCTACCTCATCCCGACCTTTGGCAACCCCAGCGGTGCCACCCTGTCGATGGCGCGGCGCAAGAAGGTGCTGGAGCTGGCCGTGCAGTACCAGACCCTGGTGATGGAAGACGATCCTTATGGCGACCTGTATTTCGACGAAGCACCACCGCCCAGCCTGCTGGCCTTGAGCGCCGGTGTGCCCGGCAGCCGCCAATGGTTGGCGCACTGCGGCAGTCTGAGCAAGGTGCTGAGCCCCGGCCTGCGTGTGGGCTGGATGATTGGCCCCGAAGAACTGCTGGCCAAGGCCACCATGTGTAAACAGTTCAGCGACGCGCATACCAGCACCTTTGCCCAGGCGACCGCTGCGCAGTACCTCAAGGCCGGCCGTATGCCCGGCACGCTGGCCAAGGTGCGCCAGGTGTATGCCGAGCGCGCCCGCACCATGGGCCGGGCCTTAAAGAAAGAGCTGGGCGACGCCATCACCTTCACCCAGCCCGGTGGTGGTCTGTTCTTCTGGGCCAGCCTCACCGGCGCCCACGGCAAGGTGGACGATGGTGCGGTGCTGGCCAAACGCGCGATTGAAAAGGGCGTGGCCTTTGTGCCCGGCGCGCCGTTTTATGCGGCCAACCCCGACCACTCCACACTGCGCCTGTCGTTTGCCACGGCCGATGTCGCCAAGATCGAAGAGGGTGTGGCCCGTCTGGCTGCTGCGCTCTGATTGTTTGAGAAATAGGCCTCTAACGCCTGCTGAATAAGCGCAAGCTGCTGCGAAATATGTAGCGACTGTGTGTGTGTGTGGCTTGTCGGTCAGCGTTGAATCCATGAAAGTGAACCCAGCATGAATGGCCGCGCCATTGAAACCCGAGAGTACAAACTCTTCCCCTCGCCGCGCAACGAGTACCTGGAGGTGTTCGCACACAAGGTGTTTGTGCCTTACCCCTATGACTTGATCGACCTGCCCAGCTTTAACCTCAAGGGCAAGTTCACCTTGTTTGCGGCCTGCCGCCTGTCGGACATGAAGATGGGCCAGATGGCCAGCTTTGAGTTGCCGGAAGACGCCAACAAGTTTGAGGCCGACTTCAAGCCGGATTGAGCCGCTGCCCCAGGCAGGCTTTGCCAAGGTGCAGGCTGTTGAGGGGCATCTTGGCCGGGCGGGGTGACACGCGCCGCATTGGTGCCATACTCCGCCTCCGTTTTCCCGTTTCCCTGTTTCCCGTTTGAAAGTACCCCTATGCGCAAGACCTTCCAACTCCGCCCCGAAGGCAAGAACCCTGACCGGGTGCTGGACGCGGTGAAAAACGAGGTGCGCAAGTATCTGAAACGCGAGCGCCGCCACGAGCTGCCAGAGGGCAGCGATTACTGGGACTTTGATTGCCGCAGCGGCGCCGATGCCGGCAGCGCGGTGAGTGTGCATGTGGCCGAGTTGATCGGCGCACTCGATGCCGCCTTCCAGGAAGGCGCAAGCCAGCACTACCTGGAAATTCTGGCCCGTCCGGCCAAGCGTCGACCACGTGATCCTGCCGCCGGTGGCGTCCTGGCCAACAGCCTGGACGACAGCGACGACGCGGAAGACTGATCTTCAGGACGGTTTGCCTGCGGCCGCAGCGGCTGCGCGCAGCTTGTCTTTTTTGCTTGGGCGCTTGCCCTTGATGCCGCCGGTGCCATGCGGATCGGTCAGCGAAGGGGCGACAGGCGCCAGCGTTGCCGTAGGTTCAAATCCGGCGATCTGCTCGCGTGGCACACGTTGGCGCTGGTGTTTTTCAATCAGCCGGAAGTGGGCTTCGCTGGCGGCGTTGACGAAGCTCACTGCAATGCCGCTGGCGCCCGCGCGGCCGGTGCGGCCTATGCGGTGCACATAGTCGGTAGCCGAGCGCGGCAGGTCAAAGTTCACCACCACCGGCAGGTGTGCGACGTCGATGCCGCGTGCGGCCAGGTCGGTGCTGACCACCACTTCCCAGCGTTTTTCCTTGAGTTCGGCGAGCACCTGTTTACGCGCGCCCTGGCTCAGGCTGCCATGGAAAGCGGTGGCGTAAATGCCGGCTTTGTAGAGTTTTTCGGCCACGTGTTCGGCGGCATATTGCGTGGCGACAAACACCAGCACGCTGCTCCAGCCGTTTTCTTTGATCAAGTGGCGCAGCAGCTGCGTGCGGCGGGCGTCGTCCACCTCGATGGCGCGTTGGCTGATGTCTGGCGCTTGTTCTGGTGTGTTTTCAATCGCGATACGCACGGGCTCGTTCAGCAGGCCACGCGCCAGCGTTTCCACTTCGGGCGCAAAGGTGGCCGAGAAGAACAAGGTCTGGCGTTTGGCCGGCAGCAGCGCCAATACGCGTTTTAATTCTTCGGCGAAACCGAGGTCCAACATGCGGTCGGCCTCGTCCAGCACCAGATGCTGCACCTCACCCAGGCGCAGGGCGTTGTGCTCCACCAGATCGAGCAGACGGCCGGGCGTGGCCACCACCACATCGGCGCTGCCACGCAGCGCCATCATTTGCGGGTTGATGGAGACACCACCAAACAGCATGGCGACCTTGGTGGGGTGTGGCAACTGCTGTGCCAGGCCATGCAGCACCTCGCCTACTTGTGCGGCCAGCTCGCGCGTGGGCACCAGCACCAGCGTGCGCACGACGCGGATCTTCGGCCTGATGGAGGCATTGGGGTCGGCCGAGCGTGGCGCTGGCTGCAACATTTGCAGCAGCGGCAAAGCGAAGGCAGCGGTTTTGCCTGAGCCGGTCTGGGCCGTGGCCAACACGTCGGCGCCGCGCAGCACTGCGGGAATGGCCTGCCGCTGGATCGCTGTGGGTGTGTTGTAGCCACGCGCGGCGGCGGCAAGTACCAGCGCCGGCGTCAGGCCGAGAGAGGAAAAGGGCATGGGGAGAGTGTGGAGAAAAAGAGGAGGGCCGACTCAAGGCGAGCGGTGCAGTCTCGGTGCCGAGAGCAGCACCAGATTATCCTCTACCGCGCGATCCACGTCGCGCCAACGGCCCACCAGCTTGCCGGTGACCATGGCCATCTGCAGTGCCTGCAGGTCTTTGACGGTGGGTGCGACCTTGATTTGCGCCACGGCGGCATTGGTGTTGCCACTTTTGATGATGGCCAAGACCTTGCCCGCCCATTCACTGGTTTTTGCCATAGCGTTGTCCTTGACGTCTGTCGTTCTGAAAGACGCGACTTTACCCGGCATGGCAAATCCCGGCACGGGTGTGGGCACCGGGTCGACGGGAGGCGGCAACGCAACACAATGTTCTCAATGGGTTGCCGCTTGGTGCGCAGGGGTGTTTCTGCGTCGGGCGCTGTGAAAGCCCGCAAATTGCGCGAAACTGGCTGCCGTTTCAGTCTCAATCCAACTAGCAAAACGGAGTCTGCCCATGCAATACCGCGCGCTCGGCAAAAGCAATCTGCAAGTTTCGGCCTTGTGCCTTGGCACCATGATGTTTGGCGACCAGACCGCCCAGGACGAAGCGGCCGCCATCGTCGCCGATGCACATGCCCAGGGCATCAACTACATCGATACCGCGGACGTCTACACCCATGGGGCCTCCGAGCGCATGCTGGGCGGGCTCATCAAAGCGCAGCGGCACGACTGGGTGTTGGCCACCAAGCTGGGCAACAGCATGGCCGGCAGCGGCGACACGCGCCCCAACCAAGGCCACTACAGCCGCAGCTGGATGTTGCATGAGATCGACGCCAGTCTGCATCGTCTGCAGACCGATTACGTCGACATCCTCTACATGCACCGCGATTTCAACGGCATGGATCTGGAAGAACCGCTGCGTGCGCTCGATGCCATGCTGCGCGCGGGCAAGATCCGCTACTGGGGTGTATCGAACTTTCGCGGTTGGCGCATAGCCGAGATGGTGCGTATGGCCGCTGCATTGGGCATGCCCGGCCCAGTGGTGTGCCAGCCGTATTACAACCTGCTCAACCGCATGCCCGAGGTGGAAATCCTGCCTGCGTGTGCGCACTACGGCATTGGTGTGACCTCGTACAGCCCGATTGCACGGGGTGTGCTCACCGGCAAATACCTGCCCGGCCAGGCGCCCGCCAGCGACACGCGTGCAGGCCGTGGCGACAAACGCATGGCACAAACCGAGTTTCGCGAAGAGTCGCTGCAGATCACGCAGCAGCTGAAGCTACACGCCGAAGCGCGCGGCATCACGGTGGCCCAGTTCGCCACCGCCTGGGTGCTGGCCAACGCCGCCGTCAGTTCGGTGATTGCCGGGCCGCGCACCTTGGCGCAATGGCAAAGTTACAGCCCGGCAGTGTCTTACCAATGGACCGCCGAAGACGAGGCGCTGGTGGATTCACTGGTGCCTGCTGGCCATCCGTCTACGCCGGGCTTTACCGACCCGGCTTATCCTCTGCATCCTCGATTGAAGAAAGTTTGAGTCTTGAAGGCAAAGTCATCTACAGGTTTGGCGGGCTTGAGCAGCCTGAGCGGCCTGGTCTATTCCACCGACAACGGCCGCATGTGCCCCGACTGTCGCCAGCCCATGGCTTCCTGCCAATGCAAGGCGATTGCGGCCGCCCAGGCGGTGCCGGCCGGCGACGGCATTGTGCGTGTGTCGCGCGAAACCAAGGGGCGTGGTGGCAAGGCTGTCACGCTGGTCAAAGGTGTGCCGCTCAACGCCGAGGAACTGCAGGCACTTGGCAAAAAGCTCAAGTCTGCGTGCGGCAGCGGCGGCACAGTCAAAGACGGCGTGATCGAAGTGCAGGGGGATCACTGCGAACCAGTGATGAAGCTCTTGCAAGCCCAAGGGTTCAAGGTGAAGCGCGCGGGCGGATAGTCTTTGAATTCAACTTTTTGAAAGCTGCGACATGACCAGCACAAAACAGGCACAGGGCGCTTTTGAAGTCGTCCTCAGCCCCGCGCCCCTGAGTGAAGTGGCAGGCAAAACCGGTCTGGGCCGTATGTCCCTGGATAAAAAATTCAGCGGTGATCTGGTCGCCACCAGCCAAGGCGAAATGCTGGCTTTTCGCAGCGCCACGCAGGGCTCTGCCGGTTATGTGGCGATGGAGTTGGTCACGGGCACGCTGCATGGGCGCAGCGGCTCGTTTGTGCTGCAGCACAACTCCAGCATGACGCGTGGGGTGCCGCAGCAGTCCGTGACGGTGGTGCCCGATTCCGCCACCGCCGAATTGGTGGGCCTGACGGGCAGGCTGGTGATCAACATCACCGAAGGCCGGCATCTTTATGTGTTCGACTATGTGCTGCCTTGAAGACTGGCATTCAAACTGCCTTTGTGGTTTGTGCCATATGCCTGGGAAGCTGCGAATTTTGTAGCAAATGAACATGCCGCGAGCAGGATTGAATCGACGTGAATGGCTGCAGTGTGTGCCGGCCCTGGCCAGCGGCTTGTGGCTGCCGACACACGCGCAGACACGGCCCGTGTGGCAGGCCAACCCCTTCGCCCTGGGCGTGGCCAGCGGTGCACCGACTGCGAGCGGCATCGTGCTCTGGACACGCCTGCTCGGCCCCTTGGCGCAAGACCTGCACGACGCACTAGAGGTGCGCTGGGAAGTGGCACACGACGCGCAGTTTCAGCAACCGGTGCAGCAGGGGCGTGTGGCGGCGGTGGCGGCGCTGGCGCACAGCGTGCATGTGGAGGTGAACGGCCTGGCGCCGGACCGCTGGTACCACTACCGCTTCATGGCCGGTGATGCGGTGAGCGCCGTGGGCCGCTGCCGCACGCTGCCAGCACCCGGGGCCAATGTCGCCCGCCTGCGCCTGGCCTATGCCTCGTGCCAGCGCTGGGAGCAAGGCTACTTTTCGGCTTACCGCCACATGCTGGCCGAAGACCTGGATCTGGTGCTTTTTTTGGGCGACTACATCTACGAGACCACCAGCCAGAACGCGGTGGTGCGCGGCTTTTCCCAAGCGCAGCCCGAGGTACTACACCCTGCCAAGACCTTGGCTGGTTATCGCGCGCGTTACGCCGCGTACAAACAAGATCCCGACCTGCAGGCCATGCACGCGGCCTGCCCGTGGCTGTTGACCTGGGACGACCACGAAGTGCAAAACGACTACGCCGGTCTGCAGCAGGGGCGCAGCGGCACACCAGTGGCCGACTTCGCGGCCCGCCGTAGCGCCGCCTATCAGGCGTATTACGAACACCAACCCTTGCGTGCGGCGGTGTTGACGCGTTCGCTCGCCGGGTTGGCGCAGGGCGCGGAGATGCGCCTGTATGGCGCCACGGCGTTTGGCCGGCTGGCCAATCTTGCGCTGCTGGATGCACGCCAATACAAGGACCCACAAGCCTGCAATGCCGATGGCGCAACCGGCTCCAGTGCGCTGGACCCACAAGGCTGCCCGGCCTGGGACAACCCCGCACGCACCCTGCTGGGCGTGGCCCAGGAGCAATGGCTGGATGCACATTTGGCCACGCAAAGCACAGGCCAAACCACCTGGACCGTGATAGGCCAGCAAAGCCTGTTTGGTGCGCGCCGCCTGCGCCCCGCGCCCGAGGCCCGCTGGTGGAACGACGGTTGGGACGGTTATGCCGCGGCACGCAGCCGCCTCACGCAAAGTCTGCAACGCAGTGGCGCCGCCAACCCGGTGCTGCTGGGCGGCGACGTGCACGAAAACTGGGTGGGCCATGTGTTGGCCGACTACGCCGATCCGCGCAGCAAGCGCCTGGGTGTGGAGTTCTGCGGTACCAGCCTCACCTCGCTGGGCGGCACCGACGTCAGGGCGCAACGGGTGCTGAAGTACAACCCGCACTTCGTGTTTGCCGAGGCTGAGCGGCGGGGTTACGGCGTGGCTGAATTCACACCACAGCAGTTGCAGGTGCGTTTGCGTGTGCTCGACGACGTGGCGCGGCCCGATGCAGGCGTGAGCACCTTGGCGCAGTTTGCCGTGGCGGCGGGCCAGCCGCAGGTGTTGCGCACGGGCGGATGAGCTTGCGGCCGCCGTTGATCTTCTTGGCTGGGTAGGAAAAATGCCTTCGGCGCTTATTTGCTAAGCGCAGCTTGCTCTTTTATTGAGAGCATTTGAAGGCTGCTGGTCAGAGGCACAAGCGCTCAGTCAGGGTCGCGTGACAGCAGCGAGCCCGCAAACATGCCTGCTCGACCGGGCGCGACCGGCTGGTGCGATGGCTTGAGCAGCCCGCGCAGACGCATGGCCAGAATGCTGACCAGAGAGCGTGGCGCGCTGCCGGTTCGGGTGCGAACTGGGATCATGGAAAACTCCGGAAAATAATCAATAAACGGTATATACAGTTTATATAGTTGTATTGGAATGTCCAGGCAACAGGTCCACGCGACAGCGACCGTTGTGATGCAGCGTCACTTTTGGCACCTTCGCGACGCCAATTCGGACCGCCAAGATCCGCTTGCAGGCTTGCCGTGCAGGCCTATTCGTCGCTGCGGCGGCGTTTTTCGTTGCGGTGCTCGGCCACCAGTTCCATCTTGCCCTGGGCGTTTTCGCGCTCCAGGCGTACGGTAAAGCCCCACAGGTAGGCCAGGTGTTTCATCACCGTGGCACTGGTGTCGCCCAAGGGGCGGCGTTGATGGGCGAAGTGGCGCAGTGTGAGCGAGCGGTCGCCGCGCAGGTCGACGTTCCACACCTGGATGTTGGGCTCGCGGCTGCCCAGGTCGTATTGCTCGGCCAACTGCTGGCGTATGGCGCGGTAGCCCATGTCGTCGTGGATCATGCGCACTTCGAGCTTGGCGCGGGCATCGTCGTCGAGCACCGAGAACAGGCGGAATTCGCGAATCAACTTCGGCGACAGATACTGTGCGATGAAACTTTCGTCCTTGAAGTTTTGCATGGCAAAGTCAAATGTGTCGCGCCAATTGGAGCCGGCGATATCGGGGAACCATTCGCGGTCTTCTTCGGTCGGCTCTTCGCAGATGCGGCGGATGTCGCGCCACATGGCAAAGCCCAGGGCATAGGGGTTGATGCCGGAGTAGTAGCGGCTGTTGTACGGCGGCTGGTAGACCACATTGGTGTGCGACTGCAGAAACTCCATCATGAAACCGTCGCTCAGCGCACCTTCGTCGTACAAGGTGTTGAGCAGGGTGTAGTGCCAGAAGGTGGCCCAGCCCTCGTTCATCACCTGGGTTTGGCGCTGAGGGTAGAAGTATTGGCCGATTTTGCGCACGATGCGCACCACTTCTCGTTGCCAGGCTTCTAGCAGTGGGGCGTGTTTCTCTATGAAGTAGAGCAGGTTTTCTTCGGGCTCCGCGGGAAAGCGTTTTTCGACCCGGCGCTCGCTGGCCTCGGTTTCGGCGCGTGGCGGCAAGGTGCGCCACAGGTCGTTCACCTGCGCCTGCAGGTACTCCGCACGTTCGGCCTGGCGCAGGGTTTCCTTTTCCAGCGACAGCCGGGGCGAGCGCTTGTAGCGGTCGACGCCGAGGTTGACCAAGGCGTGGCAGGCGTCGAGCAAACGTTCCACCGCTTCCACGCCATGACGTTCCTCGCAGTCGGCGATGTAGTTTTTGGCGAACACCAGGTAGTCGATGATGGCGTCGGCGCTGGTCCACTGGCGGAACAGGTGGTTGCCTTTGAAAAACGAGTTGTGGCCGTAGGCCGCATGGGCGATTACCAGCGCCTGCATGGGCAAGGTGTTCTCGTCCATGAGGTAGGCAATACACGGATCGGAGTTGATCACGATCTCATAGGCCAGGCCCATCTGGCCGCGCTTGTAGCGATTTTCAGTCGACAGGAAATGTTTGCCGAAAGACCAATGGTGGTAGTACACCGGCATGCCTATGGAGGCGTAGGCATCCATCATCTGCTCGGCGCTGATGAGTTCCAGCAGGTGTGGGTAGCAGTCCAGCCGGTAGCGTTTGGCGACGCGGCCAATGGCTTCGTCGTAGGCCTCTATGGCTTCAAACGTCCACTCCGAGCCGGCGGGCAGCGGGTAGTTCGGGTTGGCGGCTTGCGAAGGTGTTGCCGTGGGGGGCTTCGCGGATTCTCCAGCCGCCACGGCGGGTTGTGGTTCTGCTGGAGCAATGGAACTGGCCGAGGGTTTGTCCGTCGATTGAGGCATGGCGCGCTTTCGGTGGGAGCGGTCGCGTGGGTGTGTTTAGGCGCGGCGTTTGAACAGCTCGCGAAACACAGGGTAGATATCGGCCACGGTGGCGATGCGCTCCATCGCAAATTTATCGTTGTGGCTGCTTTTGATCTGGGCGTATTCCTCCCACAGGTTTTGCGGCGGACCGTCGGTGATCTCTATGTAGGCAAAGTACTGCATCAGCGGCAATATGGATTGCTCCAGCAGCGCGCGGCACTTGGGTGAATCGTCGTGCCAGTTGTCGCCATCCGACGCCTGCGCGGCGTAGATGTTCCACAGGCTGCTGGGGTAGCGCGCGGTGACGATTTCGTGCATCAGGGTGAGCGCGCTGGACACCACCGTGCCGCCGGTTTCGCGCGAAGTGAAGAAGTCGTCTTCATCGACTTCGGTGGCGAGTGTGTGGTGGCGGATGAACACCACCTCGATGCGCTCGTAGTTGCGCGTCAGGAACAGGTACAGCAGCATGAAGAAACGCTTGGCCACGTTCTTGCGGCCTTCGTCCATGGAGCCCGACACGTCCAACAGGCAGAACATCACCGCCTGGGTGGTGGGCTGCGGAATGCGCACGCGGTTGTTGTAGCGCAGGTCGAAGGTGTCGACAAACGGCACGGCTTCTATCCTGGCGCGCAGGTGGGCGATGTCGCGGCGCGCTTGTTGCACCTCGGGGTGGTCTTCGGCCAGGGTTTCCAGCAGCTCCTTGAGCTTGGCTTCAAGCTCGCGCAACTGCGCGCCATAAGGCCCGGCAATGGCCACACGCCGGCCTGCAGCACCACGCATGGTGCGGCCCAGGTTGATGTTGGTGGGGACGCCGGTCTGCACGTAGCCAGCACGGATGCGCCGGTACTGGTCAATACGCGCGAGCTGCTGCTTCACCAGGTGGGGCAGCTCCATCTCATCAAAGAAGATGTCTAGGAACTCATCTTTGCTGAGGGTGAAAACGAATTCGTCCAGCCCCTCGCCATCTTGGCTGGCCTCGCCTTTGCCGGTGCCACCCGCACCGCCGCCGGGGGGGCGGTCCACCTGGTCTCCGCGGTTGAAGCGGTCGTTGCCCGGCCGCACGGTTTCCCATACGCCGCCACGGCCATGTTCAAACTGCGGCTCACCAATGTCTTTGCCGGAGATGCCGATCTTTTCGCCGCTGTCGAGATCGCGCACGCCGCGCTTGTTCACAGCATCGGCCACCGCTTTGCGTATCTGCCCTTTGAAGCGCTGGATGAAGCGGCTGCGGTTGACCGAGCTTTTATGTTTGCTGTCGAACCTACGATCTACGATGCGCACCGTCATGCAGAAACCCCTTTAAAAAGGTCGTCAACACGGTTTAAGACGATTTACGGACCCGCAAATACCATTCGCAGAGCAAGCGCACCTGCTTCTCGGTGTAGCCCTTGGTGATCATGCGGTTGACGAAGTCTTGATGCTTCTTTTGTTCTTCGTTGCTGGCCTTGGTGTTGAACGAGATCACCGGCAGCAGCTCTTCGGTGTTGGAGAACATCTTCTTCTCGATCACCGAGCGCAGTTTTTCGTACGAAGTCCAGCTCGGGTTCTGCCCGTCCTGCCGGGCACGGGCGCGCAGCACGAAGTTGACGACCTCGTTGCGGAAGTCTTTGGGGTTGGAGATGCCGGCGGGTTTTTCGATTTTTTCCAGCTCGTCGTTGAGTGCGGCGCGGTCGAGAATTTCGCCGGTGTTGGGGTCGCGGAACTCCTGGTCCTGGATCCAGAAATCGGCGTAGATCACATAGCGGTCAAAGATGTTCTGGCCGTATTCCGAGTAGCTCTCAAGGTACGAAGTCTGAATCTCCTTGCCTATGAACTCGGCATAACGCGGCGATAAAAACTCCTTGATGAACCGCAGGTACTTTTCTTCCATCTCCGGCGCGTATTGCTCCTGCTCAATCTGCTGCTCCAGCACATACATCAAATGCACCGGGTTGGCCGCGACTTCGCGGTGGTCGAAGTTGAACACGCGCGACAGGATCTTGAAGGCGAAGCGGGTCGACAGGCCAAGCATGCCTTCGTCCACCCCCGCAAAGTCGCGGTACTCCTGGAAACTCTTGGCCTTGGGGTCGGTGTCTTTGAGGTTTTCACCGTCGTAGACGCGCATCTTGGAGAAGATGCTCGAGTTCTCTGGTTCCTTCAGGCGCGACAGCACCGAGAACTGGGCCAACATGCGCAAGGTATCGGGTGCGCAGGGGGCCGCAGCCAGCGAGGAATTGCTCACCAGCTTTTCATAGATGTGGATCTCGTCCGACACGCGCAGCGAATACGGCACCTTGACGATGTAGATCCGGTCGAGAAAGGCTTCGTTGTTGCGGTTGTTCTTGAACGCCTGCCACTCGGCCTCGTTCGAGTGGGCCAGGATCAGCCCATCGAAAGGAATCGCGCCAAAGCCCTCCGTACCTTTGTAATTGCCTTCCTGTGTGGCGGTGAGCAAGGGGTGTAGCACCTTGATCGGCGCCTTGAACATTTCGACAAACTCCAGCACGCCACGGTTGGCCAGGCACAGGCCGCCCGAATACGAATAAGCGTCCGGATCGTTCTGCGAATAGGTCTCGAGTTTGCGGATGTCTATCTTGCCAACCAGCGACGAGATGTCCTGGTTGTTTTCGTCGCCCGGCTCGGTCTTGGAAACCGCCACCTGCGACAGCACGGAAGGCCGTAGTTTGACCACGCGGAACTTGGTGATGTCGCCGCCAAACTCCTGCAGCCGCTTCACGGCCCAAGGGCTCATGATGGTGTTGAGGTAACGAGGCGGAATGCCGTAGTCCTGCTCAAGCAGCTTTGCGTCTTCGGCGGGGTTGAACAGGCCCAGCGGCGACTCGTGTACCGGCGAACCTTTGATGGCGTAGAAGGGCACACGCTCAATCAGGCTCTTGAGTTTCTCGGCGAGTGAAGACTTGCCGCCGCCGACCGGGCCTAGCAGGTAGAGAATCTGTTTCTTTTCTTCCAGCCCCTGCGCGGCGTGGCGGAAGTAGGAGACTATGCTTTCTATCACCTCCTCCATGCCATACAGGTCACGGAAGGCGGGGTAGATCTTCAGCATCTTGTTGGCAAAGATGCGCGACAGCCTGGGCTCGGTGCGGGTGTCGACAATTTCGGGCTCGCCAATGGCCATGAGCATGCGCTCGGCCACACTGGCGTACGCCGCTCGGTCCCGCTTGCACAGATCCAGGTACTCCTGGATAGACATTTCTTCTTCCTGGGCCGCCTCGTAGCGGCTTTGGTAACGCGCGAAGATGGTCATAACACTCTCCTTTGTGAGGATGGATACGTTCCGGCTGTCTCGGGCCCGACTGGTCTTGCTGACGATTCTTTTGTGTTTAATCCTTCTGATCTGATAACGATGATAGGCGTTCCGTGTTGACCTGCGGGAATCAATTACCTGCTATTAGTGCAGGACTTCTAGCAAGCGGTCCAGTCCACCGGTGTTGATGGCTATCATGGCCTGTTCACGTACCTTGGGTTTGGCGTGGTAGGCCACGGAAAGACCGGCTGCACCCATCATTGGCAGGTCGTTGGCGCCGTCGCCCATGGCAATCGCCTGCTGGGGCGTGAGGCCCAGAGCGTTGCAGGTTTCCAACAACATTTTGCGTTTTTCGGCGCCGTCGCAGATGTCGCCCCAGGCCTGGTCCACCACGCGGCCGGTCAACACGCCGTTTTCCGCTTCCAGCACGTTCGAGCGCGTGAAGTTGATCTTCAGCAGGTCGCGCAGGCGGTCCGTAAAGAATGTAAAGCCGCCGCTCACCAACAACACTTTCAGGCCGGCGGCTTGGCAGGTTTCCACCAACCTGGCGGCGCCCGGGTTGAGTTGCAGGCGCTCGCGGTACACCTGTTCCATGCTGCTGACACTCACACCTTTGAGCAGCGCCACCCGGCGGCGCAGGCTTTCCTTGAAGTCGGCAATTTCGCCGCGCATGGTGGCTTCGGTGATGGCGGCCACTTCGGCTTTCAGGCCCACGGCATCGGCAATTTCATCTATGCACTCGATGTTGATGAGGGTGGAGTCCATGTCGAAGGCAATGAGGCCGAAGTCGCGTAAACGCAAGGGCGGCGTAAAGCCCTGGATCACCAGGCCGGGGGAGATTTCTTGAGCTTGTGTGTTTGGCATGTCTTTATTCGATCTATCAGGTTCAGCTTGAGAGCGTTTTGCTGGCTTTGTCGGCGCTTGGTGGCTTTTCAACTTTGACCGGCCCCAGCCCGCGCAACACATCGCGCACCATCTGCGCCCGGTCTTTGGGCTCGGCTAACGCGCGCTCGATGCGCAGCTTGTCGTTGCCCGCGAGCTTGATGTGTTTGTTCTTCTGGATCATCTCGATGATGCGCATGGGTTCAAACGGCGGATTCGGGCGGAAGGTGATGTTGATCAAACCCGGCGCAGCATCCACCTTCACCACGCCATAGGGCTTGGCCAGCACCCGCAGGCGGTGCACGTCGATGAGGGTTTGCGCTTGCGGCGGCAGCTTGCCGAAGCGGTCGACAATTTCTTCAAGCAGGCTGTCGAGTTGGTCGCTGTTGTTGGCCGTGGCGAGCTTTTTGTAGAAGCTCAGGCGCAGGTGCACGTCGCCGCAATAGTCGTCGGGCAGCAGTGCCGGGGCGTGCAGGTTGATCTCGGTCGTGACGTTCAGTGGGCTCAGCAGGTCAGGCTCTATGCCAGCCTTCAGGCTGCGCACGGCTTCGCTGAGCATTTCGTTGTAGAGCTGGAAGCCGACTTCGAGCATGTTGCCGCTTTGGTTCTCGCCCAGAACCTCGCCGGCGCCGCGAATCTCCAGGTCGTGCATGGCCAGGTAAAAACCGGAGCCAAGCTCTTCCATCTGCTGGATGGCGTCTAGCCGCTGGCTGGCGTGTTTGGTCAGGCCCTCCAGGTCGGGCACCATCAGGTAGGCGTAGGCCTGGTGGTGGCTGCGGCCTACGCGGCCACGCAACTGGTGCAGTTGCGCCAGGCCAAATTTGTCGGCACGGCTCATCACAATGGTGTTGGCCGTGGGCACATCGATGCCGGTCTCGATGATGGTCGAGCACAGCAGCAGATTGGTGCGCTGCGCCACAAAGTCGCGCATCACACTCTCCAATTGGCGTTCGGGCATTTGGCCGTGGGCTACGGCGATGCGTGCCTCAGGCAGCAGTTCTTCGAGCTTTTGCCGGCGGTTTTCAATCGTCTCGACTTCGTTGTGCAGGAAATAAACCTGGCCGCCGCGCTTCAACTCGCGCATCACCGCTTCGCGGATCACGCCGTTGTTTTCGCTGCGTACAAAGGTCTTGATGGCCAGGCGGCGTTGTGGTGCGGTGGCAATCACGCTCAAGTCGCGCAGGCCTTCGAGCGCCATGCCCAAGGTGCGCGGAATCGGCGTGGCGGTCAGCGTCAGGACATCGACCTCGGCGCGCATGGCCTTCATGGCCTCTTTGTGGCGCACACCAAAGCGGTGTTCCTCGTCGATGATCAACAGGCCCAGGTCTTTGAATTCGGTCTTCTGGCTCAACAGCTTGTGTGTGCCGACCACAATGTCGACGCTGCCATCGGCCACACCTTTCATGGCGGCGGTGATTTCCTTGGCCGAGCGGAAGCGGCTCATCTCGGCGATCTTCACCGGCCACTTGCTGAAGCGGTCGGTCAGCGTTTGGTAGTGTTGCTCGGCCAGCAGCGTGGTTGGTGCCAAAAACGCCACCTGTTTGCCACCTGTGACGGCAATGAAGGCGGCACGCAAGGCCACTTCGGTCTTGCCAAAACCCACGTCGCCGCAGACCAGACGGTCCATCGGGCGCGGGCTGATCATGTCCTGGATGACCGCATGGATGGCGGCACGCTGATCGGCGGTCTCGTCAAAGCCAAAATCGTTGGCAAAGGTTTCGTAGTCGCCCGGCGAATAGCGGAACGGGAAGCCTTCGCGCGCGGCGCGGCGGGCGTAGATGTTCAGCAGTTCGGCGGCCGAGTCACGCACCTGCTCGGCGGCGCGGCGTTTGGCTTTTTCCCACTGACTGCTGCCCAGGCGGTGCAGCGGCGCTTCGTCGGCGCTGACGCCGGTGTAGCGGCTGATTTGCTGCAACTGGCTCACGGGCACGTAGAGCGTGGCCTTGTCGGCATATTCCAGGTGCAGGAATTCTTGCAGCGCGGGGCTGCCGTCAGGGTTCTTCTCTTGCGTAAGGTTCAGGTGGATCAAACCCTTGTAGCGGCCAATGCCGTGTGCCGAGTGCACCACCGGGTCACCCACATTCAGCTCGCTCAGGTCCTTGATCAGCGCTTCAACGTCGCTGACCTGTTCCTGCTTCTTGCGGCGGCGCGTGGTCGGGCCGGCAGCGAAGAGTTCGGTCTCAGAAACGAAGTCGATGCCGGCTTCCGTCCAGCCAAAACCGACGGTCAGCGCGGCCTTGGTGATGCCAATCTTCTCGGTGCTGTGCTGGAACTCGGCCAGCGAGTCGAACGCCGGCGGGTTGACCTGGCTGGCGCGCAGAAAGTCGAGCAGGCTTTCCTGCCGGCCCGCGCTTTCGGCGAGCAGCAAGACGCGGTGCGGCGTTTGGCTTAAATGCGCTTTGAGGCGTGTCAGCGGGTCTTCGGCGCCGCGCACCACCGAGAGCACGGGCAACACGTCGAACTCGGCAAAGTCGCTGGGCTGGCGTGTGTCGCCTGCGGCAGGCGCGGGCGCGGGGCGCAGGGCCAGTTGGGGATAATGGTTGGCGTGGCCGTAAAACTGTTCCGTGCCGAGGAACAGCGCTTCGGGCGGCAAGGCCGGCCGGTCCGGGTCGCCCTGGATCAAACGGTAGCGGTCTTTGGTGTCTTGCAAGAAGCGTTGGAAGGCCGGTTCCAGCTCGCCGTGCATCACCAGCGTGGCTTGTTCGCCCAGGTAATCGAACACGGTGGCGGCTTGGTCGAAAAACAGCGGCAGGTAGTACTCGATACCGGCGGTGGCCACGCCGTTGCCCATGTCTTTGTAGACGCGGCTCTTGGTCGGGTCGCCATCCAGCAATTCGCGCCAGCGGTTGCGAAACTTGGCACGGGCGTCGTCGTCCATGGGGAATTCGCGGCCCGGCAGCAAGCGCACTTCGGGCACCGGGTACAGGCTGCGCTGGGTGTCGGGATCGAAGGTGCGGATGCTGTCGATTTCATCGTCGAACAGATCGACACGGTAAGGCACCAGCGAGCCCATGGGGAACAGGTCGATCAAACCGCCGCGCACCGCATATTCCCCGGGGCTGACCACTTGTGACACGTGGTTGTAGCCCGCCAGCGTGAGTTGCGCCTTGAGTTTGGCCTCATCCAGCTTTTGCTTGACCTTGAAGTGGAAGGTGTAACCCGCCAAAAAGCTCGGTGGCGCCAGCCGGTACAGCGCGGTGGTGGCGGGGATGATGACCACGTCGACGCCGGTGTCCTTGTCGCGCTGGCCCCCATGGATAGACAAGCGCCAGAGTGTGGCCAGGCGTTCGCTGATCAGGTCCTGGTGCGGCGAGAAGGTGTCGTACGGCAGGGTTTCCCAATCGGGGAACAGGGCGCAATGCAGTTCGGGGGCAAACAACACCAACTCGTCGAGCAAACGCTGGGCATCGGTGGCGTTGGCACAGAAGATGGCGGTGAGGCGGCGCTGTGCCTTGTCACGCGTGGCCAATTGGGCCAGGAGCAAGGCGTCGGCCGAGCCTGGCGGGCTGGGCAGGGTGTAGCGTTTGCCGGGTACGAGTTTGGGTAAGTCCATGGGCTGTTTCGGGGGCAGAAGGCGGGCGTTTGGGCTGTGTCTGTGGCGTTCAACGCTGGGGTTCTGCCCGTTGCACACGTGCCTTTGAGGTCCGTGAAGGGTACGCTAGGGGGCTGGTCGTGTTGGGATTTTAGAATGGCGCCCAATGTCTAGTTCTACTCCCGCCAAAACTCCACGTTTGTTTGTCTTGATTCCCTGTGCTGGCGTGGGCAGCCGCGCGTTGGATCCTGCTGCGCCAAGTATTGTTCCTAAACAATATCAACCCATTGCCGGGCAGCCGCTGGTGCTCCATACCCTCGCAGCCTTTGCCGGCGTGCCGCGCGTGGCGGACATCCTGGTGGTGGTGGCGTCCGATGATTCTTTTTTTGAGGACGCCTCGGCACCATGTGTCGTGTCGCACACTGGCGGCGCCAGTCGCGCGCAGACGGTCGCCAACGGCTTGCACGACTTGTTTGAATTGGGCGCCTGCGGTGACGATTGGGTGCTGGTACACGATGCCGCGCGTTGCTTGGTCACGCCCGCACAGATAGACAAATTGATAGATGCTTGTTTGGGCGACCCCGTGGGTGGGCTGCTGGCTTTGCCCTTGCCCGACACCCTCAAGAGTGAAGGCCAGGGCGAGCGCGCAGGGCGCGTCGACAGCACTTTGCCTCGTGCTGACAAGTGGCTGGCGCAGACGCCGCAGATGTTTCGCATCGGCATGTTGTCGCACGCACTGCAGGCGGCAGCAAGCACTGGCATGGCCGGCATCACCGATGAAGCCAGTGCGCTGGAGGCGCAAGGTTTTGCGCCCAAATTGGTGGCGGGCAGTGCTCAAAACTTCAAGGTCACCTATCCAGAAGACTTCGCTTTGGCCGAAGCCGTATTGGAAAGCCGTGGCCGATCAAAGAACTAAGGACTAAATGATGAATATCAGAATTGGTGAAGGCTGGGACGTCCACGCTTTGGTGCCCGGACGCAAGCTCATCGTTGGTGGTGTGGAAATTCCCCATGTGACAGGCTTGTTGGGCCATTCGGATGCCGACGTGTTGCTGCATGCCATCACCGATGCCTTGTTCGGTGCTGCCGCCCTGGGGGACATAGGCACCCATTTCTCCGACACCGACGCGCAGTTTTATGGCGCAGATTCCATGAAGTTGCTGGTGGAGGCCGCCCGACGTGTGCAAGCCAAAGGTTACCGCATTGGCAACATCGACAGCACGGTGATCGCGCAGGCGCCAAAGTTGATGCCGCATATTCCGGCCATGCGGGCCGGCATTGCGCAAGCTTTGGGGCTTGCGGTTGATCAGGTCAATGTCAAAGCCAAAACGGCCGAGAAACTCGGCCCGGTCGGCCAAGGGCAGAGCATGGAAGCGCGTGCCGCGGTGCTTCTCTTTGCCGATTGAATCCGCGCTTGTTTTTAAGCTGATGTTGCCGATGAACTGCGCCGGGCAGCGGCTCTAGCCGGGCGACCATTGCTGGCGTGCGCGCGCTGCAGTTTCATGTGGGCAGCGAGACCACCCGAACTGGTGTTGGCCAGTTCAAATTCGCCTCCCATGCGCTGAATGGTTTTCTCCACGATAGACAAACCCAAGCCCGCGCCGGTCGCTGCCGTGCGAGCGGTGTCGCCACGGAAAAAAGGTTTTGAAAGATTGGCCAACTGCAGTGGGTCCACGCCTACACCGTGGTCACGCACCTTGATCAGCACCCAGTCGTCGAGCAGCTTGGTGGCAATGTCGACCTGGGTGACGCCGGTATCCGGAGTTTTGCCGTAGCGGCGGGCGTTTTCCAGCAAATTGGCAATCACGCGTGTGAGTTCAACCTCTTCGGCCATCACCATGATGTTGTCGCTCATGCTGACCTGGATACGCATGTCGTCGTCGTCGCGGATGGAGTAGAGGCAGGCGTCCACGACGTTGTTCAGTGAGACGGGCTTCAACTGAACGTGTTCCGGGCGCGCATAGTCCAAGAACTTGTCGATGATGGCATCAAGCTGGGCGATGTCGGCGACCATATGTTCACGGGCGTCGTCGTCGGCCACACTCATCTCGGTTTCCAGGCGTAAACGCGCCAACGGGGTGCGCAAGTCATGCGAAATGCCCGCCAGCATCACCACCCGGTCTTGTTCAATTTTGGCCAGCTTCTGTGCCATGCGGTTAAAGCCGATATTTACCTCGCGGATTTCTCCTGTGACGCCACGCTCGTCGAGGTGGCTAGCGTCAAAATCACCTTCACGGACACGGCTGGTCGCAAATGAAAGCCGCTTGAGCGGGCGATTGATGAGTCGGGCAATGAGTGCTGCTCCTGCCAGAGAGAGCGCGCCCGTGGTGAGCAACCAGATGAGCCAGGTTTTGCCGCCCCCAGGGTTGAAGCGTTCCCGGTCAAGGTGCAACCAGTTGGCATCGCCGTTGATGATGAAGCCTATCCATAGCCCAGGCTTTTCGTTGACGCTACGCGCCACGACGGTGTCGGGCCCCAATTGTTGCAATAGCTCAGCGGCGACACGCTGGCTTAGCGCATCGTCGTCCAGCGGCAAATACTGGTCTGACGGTTCACGCGGCAGGATGCGAACACCGTCTTGCTCGGCCATGGTTTTGATCAGCGAGATGCGGGCGATGCTGTCCGAATGCATCAACGCCGCACGGCTCAAATTGACCAGTGACGCGATCTGCTGTGCAGTTTGGATGGCGCGGGGTGTGAACTCCAGGGCCCGTAGTGTGAGCAGCCACGCCAACATGCTGCCCATCAGCAGCAAGGCCAAAAGAAAAAACGTGCGCCAAAACAGACTGACGACGACGATTTGACGTGACAGATGGGACTTCGGCGGGTGCTTTTGCAGAGGCGCCGGGCTGGTCGCGTCAAATAGATCGGAGGCTTTAGGCAACGGCGTCAAAACTTAGTGGGTGGAGAAAAAGATTCAGTTTGCGCCGTCCGGCACAAACACATAACCAACGCCCCAAACGGTCTGGATATAACGTGGGGCTGCAGCGTCAACTTCGACAAGTTTACGCAAGCGCGAAACCTGCACATCCAAACTGCGGTCGAACGGCTCGAATTCGCGACCTCGCGCAAGCAGGGCGAGCTTTTCACGCGACAGCGGTTGGCGTGGATGGCGCACCAAGGCTTTCAACATGGCGAACTCGCCCGTGGTCAACGGTAGTTCTTCACCATTGCGGTTCAGCGTACGGGATCCGAGATCAAAAGCAAATGGACCAAAAGTAATGATTTCGTTGTCGATCGACGGAGCACCTGGCGCTTCCTTGACGGGGCGGCGGCGCAAAACAGCGTGAATGCGGGCCAGCAGTTCGCGCGGATTAAAGGGTTTGCCAAGATAGTCGTCAGCGCCTACTTCGAGGCCCACGATGCGGTCTATGTCTTCGCCCTTGGCGGTGAGCATGATGATGGGCGTGCGGTCATTTGCGGCACGCAAGCGGCGGCAAATGCTTAAACCATCTTCGCCCGGCATCATCAGGTCAAGCACGATGAGATCGGGCGTGTCGCGCAGCATGATGCGACTCAGTGCCTTGCCATCCTCCGCCAACATCACTTCAAAACCTTCCTGCATCAGGTAGCGGCGCAGCAGATCGCGGATGCGGGAGTCGTCATCTACGACCAAAATTTTGTCTGGTCGGGTGGCCGTTTGGTTCATAAGTCAGCTTCACGTAATTTGTAACAAGCCCGATTCTGCAACGCCTTGGCAGCTGGTTTTGTCGGAAAACGTCTCGTTCTGACAGTATGTTACATATCTTGCACAACGTGCAATTTCACCCTCTGAGGGATGGCTAAGCAATTGATTTTATTTGTGTTTTTATTGAAAAAACATGAAGAAATTCCTGTCCTCAATTTGCAACCAATATTGTGGTTTGGCTCGCTTCGCGGTACGCACCATGTCGCCGTCTTGTATTTGAGCGGAGTCCAATACCCCAAGCGGCATTCCTGGCGCTCCACTTGATCAGGTCGGGGTACTTTGACGCCGCCGCATGGGGGTCCGCAGCTATTGCCCTGTACCTTGATCAGAACCCTGATGCGGTACGGGTGATCCTGTCGTTTGTTTGGTTTCTATGGTGTACCGTGGGGCTGCCTGATTGCAGGTTTAAACGAAAGGGTATTTTTTGAGAACCAACCGCCCCCATACGCTGAAGTTGCTGACGGCTTGTATTGCGCTTGCGGCCTCCGGTGCTGCCGTTGCGCAGAATTCCGTCGCCCAGCCAACACCACAAAACGTGGTGCAGTTGTCGGCCAATGGCACGGTTGAAGTGCAGCAGGACTTGCTGAGCATTTCACTCGCTACAACACGCGATGGTGCCGATGCCAACAGTGTGCAGACGCAACTCAAACAGGCGCTAGATGCCGCACTGAGTGAAGTCAAATCGACGGCGCAACCGGGCCAGATGGACGTGCGTACCGGCAACTTCAACCTTTCTCCCCGCTATAACAAAGATGGCAAATTGACCGGCTGGCAGGGCAGTGTGGGGCTGGTGCTGGAGGGGCGCGACTTCACCCGCATCACGGCTGCGGCCGGCCGGGTGCAGACCATGACTTTGAGCAATGTCGACTTTGGGCTCAGCCGTGAGAAACGTGCCCAGGTGGAGACCGAAGCGCAAACCCAAGCCATCGACAGCTTCAAAGCCAAAGCCGGCGAGATTGCACGCGGCTTTGGCTTTTCTGGCTACACCTTGCGTGAGGTATCGGTGAATGCCAATGACCAGGGCTTTCAGCCGCGTGTACGTGCGATGGCAATGGAGGCCAAGGCGTCTTACGCTGCCAGCGCGCCTGTGCCGGTAGAGGCCGGCAAGACGCTGGTGCAAGTCAACGTGTCTGGGGCCGTGCAGTTGAAGTAGCGGCTGCATCTGCCATGGCGGACGGGGCAGGTTGCCCCGCCCGGCGGCGCATGAAGCGGGCGCGCAGTGTGTCGTAGGCCCAGTTGTAGGCGAAGGTGTAGGGCAGGAAGAACAGCGCAATGCCTATGTCCAGCACGAACGCCTCCCACAAGCCTATAGCGAGCCACCAGGCCGCCAAGGGCACTACGGCGGCAATCAGACCGAGCTCAAACATCACGGCGTGTATGACGCGCGCCGTCACGCCACGCTTGAAGCCAAAACGTGTTTGCGCGCGGTCAAAGAGGGCGTTGAATACCATGTTCCAGAACATGGCGCATAGCGAGATCATGATGGTCAGAGCACCCATGTGCACCAACGAATAACCCAGCAACCAGGCGCCCACCACGGCGCACAGCACCACGGCAATCAGCTCAAACAACAGAGCTTGAAAAAAACGCTCGGCCAGCGACTTTTTCAGTGCGTTGGCGGTTGCAGGATTCACGGCAGAAGAGTTCAGATTGCTTGCAGACATGGCTGTATTTTTATCGGTTTTATGAATATCTAAAAACTGATTAATATCTGTTTTTCCGATAGATCAAGGTTGTCTGCCCATGCGTTATTCCCCGGAAGCCCTGCAAGCCTTCGTCGAGGCCGCCACCCAAGGTTCTTTTTCCGCTGCTGCGCGTCGCTTGGGCAAAAGCCAATCAACCGTGAGTGCCGCCGTGGCGAATCTGGAGGTGGACCTGGGCCTGACCCTGTTTGACCGCAGCAGCCGCAAACCGACGTTGACGCCCGATGGCCGGGTGGCCTTGGGTTTGGTGCAAGGCATACTGGCCGCGAGTGACCAACTCGACCGCGCCGCGCGCCTGCTCGCGGGCGGGCAGGAAGCCAGGCTCAGCGTGGTGTGGTCCGACACCTACCAGTCTGAGCGTTTTGAAGACACCTTGCTGGCGTTTGAAAAACGTTTCCCCGATCTGGAGTTTGAATGCCTGATCGCCGAACACGGCGACCTGGTGGCCTTGGTGCAAAGCGGCCGTGCACAAATCGGCGTGGTGGCGGCGCAGCCGGTGTATCCGCCGGACATCGGCGCCTCGACCATTGCCGAACAATCAGAGATTGCGCTTTACGCCGCCAGCAGCCACCCTTTGGCGAGCATGAAGGACATCAGCCCGCAAACCCTGGCACAGCACCGCGAACTGCGCCTGGCCCAGATCCATCAGTCGGCGGATGCCGCCCGCCCCGCCGTGGGCCGGCGGGTCTGGTCTGCGCCGAGTTACCTGATGCTGCTGGAGATGGCCGCCATGGGCATAGGCTGGGCCGCCGTGCCGCGCTGGATGGTGCCGCACTTTGCGCGCAACGAGTTGCGTGCGCTCGATGCACGGGGCTGGCCGCGGCGTGTGCCGGTAGACGCCGTGTGGTCGCGCCAACGTCCGCTGGGGCCGGCCGCCACATGGTTGCTGGAGGCCATGCTGGCGCCTTGAGGTGTCAGTCTAAGGCTTATGGATAAAGTGCCGCTGGCGCCCATCGCTCTATCGCAAGCAGCTATCAACTTTGATGTTTCCACCGACCGGCGACATCACTCCAGCTTGATGTCTTTTTTGTGGATCAGGTCGCCATACAGCTTGGTGTCGGCCTGAATACGTTGGGCCAGTGCGGCCTGGCTGGTGTCTTCCACCTTCCAGCCTTGCGCAAACAGCTTTTGCTTGATGTCCGCCGTGCTCAGGATTTTGCTCAGGGCGGCGTTCAATTTGGCTTGGTGTGCGGCCGGCATCTTGGCGGGGGCCATCACCGCATTCCACACCTCGATGTTGATGCCGGGCGCACCCAGCTCCTGCATGGACGGCAACTCGGGCGCCAGCGGGCTGCGCGCGGCCGAACTCACACCGATGGCGCGCAGCTTGCCCGCCTGCACCATTGGCGCAACGGTTGAGTTGGGCAACAGCGTCATCTGCACCTGGCCGCCGAGCATGGCGTTCAGGATGGCCGGTCCGCCGGTGAAAGGCACGTGTAATGGATCTATCTTCAGCGTGTCCTTGATCAACTCCATCGCCAGGTGGCCGCCCGAACCCGAGCCTATCGAGCCGTAGGCCAACTTGCTGCCGGCGGCTTGTGTGGCTTTGATGTACTCGGCGGGCGTTTGCGCCGCGCTGCTGTTGGTGGCCACCCACACCAGCGGGGCGCTGCCTATCAGGGCGATAGGCGCAAAGTCTCTGGTGGTGTCGTAGGGCAGTTTGGCGTAGAGGAACTTGGAACTGGTGAGCGGGCCGTTGCCAATCACGCCTATGGTGTGGCCGTCTTCCGCCTTGGCCAAGGCATCGGCACCGATGTTGCCGCTGGCGCCGGGTTTGTTTTCCACGATGACGGGCTGGCCCAGCGCCTTTGCCAGCGGGTCGAGCAGCAGGCGTGCCTGCATGTCGGGTGAGGAGCCGGCGGGGTAGCCGACTATGATGCGCAGGGGCTTGGTCGGCCAGTCGTTGCCCTGGGCGTGTGTTGAGCCAGCGGCCACGGCCAGCAAGCCGGCGGCCAAGGCCGTGAAGCTGCGGCGGGTGGTTTTAAATTGATAGGGGGTCATACGGTGTCTCCTGCTAAGTGTATTTTTGGCGATCAGTTGAATCTGGCGAAAAGGTCTGGCCACGGCGGCTGCCGCTCCGTTAGCGGATGCGCCAGATCGGTTTGGCGCACCTCGCTCAACAAGCTAAAAAATGCGGGGGCCGAGACCGGTACTGCCAACGCCTGCACGGTGCTCAGCAGCCGGTTGCTGGCGGCCACCAGCATGGCCTGGTCCAGGCCATGCAGCATCAGCACCACATCCTGGCCGGGTTGTGAGGCGGTGCCGAGTGTGGCCTCTTGTGTGATCGGGATCTGAAAATCTGCCGCCTCCTGCAAGCTGCCCCACTGCGCGCTCACCACGCCGCCTTGGGCGTACAGCGCGGCCAGCGCCGCGTCGATGGCGGGGGCAAGGCCATCCAGGCCGGCACCTGCAGCGCGCAAGTGCAGCGTGGCCAAATGGCTGGCGCTAGACACCCCCACGCTGCCGCGCAACACACAGGGCAGGCGAAAGAAGTCACGCAACTCGCTGCGCATGCGCGCCGACCATGCCGTGGGCTTGGCAAACACCTCGCGGTAGCGCGCTGTGTTGAGTGCGGCTATGTCTTCCAGCCAATAACAGGTGAAGTATTGCGGCGGATGTTGGCCCGAGGGCTCGGCACTGCGGTAGCGGCGCGCTGCGATGAAGCCCGGCAGGCCGACGCGTTCCGGCACATGTTCAAACGTGTGCCAGCCTTCATATTCGGGTTGTAGTGCCAGGCTGCTGATGCTGTTCCACAGCACCAGAAATGCGCCGCTCATGATGTCGCTGCGGAGCTTGCCAGACCCGGCTGAATCATCACCTTGGTCGCCGTTTTGTTGCGCGACAAGGCAAAGCCGGCATAGGCGTTTTCCAGCGGCAGGCGGTGCGTGATCATGTGGCGCAGGGTTTCCTGGTGGTCGCGCATGTAGTTCACCACCAAAGGCCAGGCCGCTTCCGGTGCGCGGTACGAGGCGCGGATCTGCTGGTGTTTGCGCACCAGCGCGGTGAGGTCAATGGGCACGGGGGCGGCGTGGATGCCGGTGATCACCAGGACACCATGCACCTTTAATGCGGCCAACGCGGGGGCGATCACGGCCGCGGCGCCAGTGGCTTCGATCACCACGTCGAACAGGCCTTCTTCCAGGTAGGGCGCCAAGCCCTTGGCCATGCCCTCGGAGGCGAAGTCGATCAAATCGCTGAAGCCCATCTTGCGCAGCACGTCCAGCCGCGCCGGGTCGCCGTGGCCTGCCACCACCACCTGGCGCGCACCGGCGGCGCGGGCAAACAAGGCAATGCCCTGGCCGATGTTGCCCGGGCCCAGCACCAGCACGCGGTCGCCCGGCTTCACGTCGGCGGTGCGCACGGCTTCATGGCTGACCGTCAGTGGCTCGGTCAGGGCGGCGATTTCCGCGTCCACACCGGCTGGAACGGGCACGCAATTACGTGCGGGCACCAAGGTCCAGGGTGCAAAACCGCCGTCGCGCATCACACCAATGCCACGGCGCTTGACGCAGCCGTCAAAGTTGCCCGCACTGCAAGCCGCACATTCGCCGCAGGTCACGGACGGGCGCACGGCCACCAGTTGCCCGGCTTGCACACTGGTCACACCAGCGCCCAGCGTGTGCACCTCGCCGCTGAATTCGTGGCCCACGGTCACGGGCAATGCGGGGGCCAGAAAGTGGTAGCTGCTGGTCCATTCATCAATGTGCAGATCGGTGCCACATACACCGGCCGAGCGCACGCGCAGCAATACCTCGCCGGGCGGCGGCGCTGCAGGCGAGGGGCAGTCTTGCAGGCTCAGGCCTGGACCGGTTTGGATTTTGCGTAGGGCTTGCATGGTGGGTGCTGGGGCAGAGGAGTTGATGGTGAAAGCGGCGCCAGTGTCGGGCTTGCTCTGCGATATGTAAAAGACTGGATTTGTATCAAAGCCATACTTTAAAAATATAGTAAATTGCCGCCATGGAACTACGACACCTGCGCTACTTCGTCACCACCGCCGAGCTGGGCAGCGTGACCCGCGCGGCCGAGAAGCTCTTCATGGCCCAGCCGCCGCTTTCGGCCCAGTTGCGCCAGTTGGAAGAAGAGGTGGGCGTGCCGCTGCTGCAGCGCTTGCCGCGTGGTGTGCGGCTCACCGTGGCGGGCGAATCATTTCTGCGCGATGCGCGGGCCATTCTGGCGCGTACCCAGGAGGCCGCCACGCGTGCGCGTGAAACCCAGGCCGGCGCGGGTGCGGTGCTGCGGCTGGGCATGGTGCCGTCGTCGCTGCACGTATTGCTGCCCGGCTTTTTGCAGCGCCTGCGCGCGCTGGAGGGCGGCGCTGGCATTCGTGTGCAGGCGCGCGAGATGATCACCTCGCAGCAAATGCAGGGTCTGCGCAACGATGAAATCGACCTGGGCTTTGCGCGCCCTGGCAGCGCGGCGCTGGCACGCCAACCCGGCGCCCCGCAACCCCAACTGCTGGCCGTGATCGACGACCCTTTTTGCCTGGCGCTACCGGTTGCCCACACGCTGGCCAAAACCCGTGCGCCGATTGCCCTGATACAAGCCGCCCAGGTGCAGTTTGTCGCCTTTGCGCGGCACCGCATGGCCGACTACTTCGACCGTACGGCCGCCTTGTGCGAAGAGGCCGGCTTCACGCCCGACATCCGCCACGAGGCCAGCCAGTTCTCCAGCGTGCTGGCCTTGGTGGCCTGTGGTTTGGGCGTGGCCATCGTGCCGGCTTCGCTGGCCATACAGGCACCCGAGGGCGTGGTGTTTCGCCGCCTGCTGGCCTCGCGCGACCAAAGCCGCCTGGCGATTTTGGGGCGTGCCGCCAGCGGCGCGGAGCCTTGGTTGGGGCAAGCCTTGGAAGTGGCCACCAAAGAATTGTCGGCGCTGGGGAAACGTCTCAAGGCTCTGCCGAATCTGGTCGAAAACAAGCGATAGATGAAGGCTTAGCGCAAGGCTTGGCTCAGGTGGTCCACAAACACCCGCACCTTGGGTGACAAATGCCGGCTCGAAGGCCATATCGCTTGAAACTGCCCGGCAATCCCTAGCTGGTCTTCAAACAGGCTCAGCAGGCGGCCGTCGGCCACCGCATCGTCCACCAGAAAGTCGGGCATACATGCAATGCCCAGGCCGCGCAGCGTGGCGCCGCGCAGGGCTTCCATGTTGTTGCAAGTGAGTGCTGTGCGCAGCCGCAGCTCGGGCTCGCTGGCGGCGCGCGGCAACGGCCATTCGAGCAACTTGCCCGAGTTGGGAAAGCGAAACCGCAGCGCCGCGTGTTGCTCCAGCGCGCGTGGTGTGGCTGGTGTGCCGTGGGTTTTGAAATACGCCGGAGATGCGCAGATGCGTTGCCGGTAGTGGCGCAGCGGCCGCGCCACCAGGCTGGAGTCGGGCAGGTCACCGGTGCGAATGGCCACGTCCACACCTTCTTCAATCAGCTCCACGATGCGGTCATTGAAATCGAAGTCCAGCTCGATCTTGGGGTAGCGCGCCACGAACTCGGGCACCAGCGGCAGCAAAAAATGGTAGGCCACGATAGGTGCACTGACCCGCAATTTGCCGCGCGGCGTTTCTCGCGCTTGCGACAGCATGGATTGCGCATCGTCCAGGTCGTCGAGGATGCGGCGGCAGCGCTCGTGGAACAACCGGCCTTCTTCGGTGAGCTGCAGGCGGCGCGTGCTGCGTTGAAAAAGCCGCACGCCCAACTGCTGCTCCAGCCGCGCCACGGCTTTGCCCACGGCCGAGGGAGAAATCTCCAGCACCCGCCCCGCAGTGGCAAAGCTGCCGAGGTCGGCGGTTTTCACAAAGGCCATCAGGCCGTGGAGTTTGTCCATACAGGTGAGGTTTGATTAAAGAAAATTTGTCCTGATTAAGCGGATTTAAAGCCTGTTTATTCTTTATTAAAGCGCGCTTATCGTCACCACTTCTTTTTTCGGGGCATTCCGCGATGAGCCAAACGTTTCAAGTTTCAACCCCGGGCGAGCGGCTGCGGCAACGCAAAGTGCTCGCTGGCGTGTGCCTGGCTTCCGCCGCCATGCCCATGACCTTCACCGGCCCGGCCGTGGCGCTGCGCGACATTGCGCAAGCGCTGGGCGGCTCGCCGGTGGCGCTGGCCTGGGTCACCAACGCCTTTATGCTGGCCTTTGGCAGTTGCTTGATGGTGGCCGGCGCCCTGGCCGACCGGCATGGCCGGCGGCGCCTCTTCATGGCCGGGCTGCTGCTGTTTGTGGGGGCGTCAACCGCACTGGTGGCTGCGCCCAGCCTGCTGCTGTTCGACCTGTTGCGTGCAGTGCAGGGCGTTGCCGGTGCGGCGATCTTTGCCGGAGGCGCCTCAGCCCTGGCCCAGGAGTTTGCGGGGCGAGCGCGGCTGCAGGCCTTCAGCCTGTTGGGCACGAGCTTCGGCCTGGGCTTGACGCTGGGCCCCATCGCCGCTGGCGGCCTCACGGCGGCGTTTGGCTGGCGTGCCATTTTTGTGCTGGTGATCGCCTGCGCCGTCGTCTCCTGGGCGCTGGCGCGGTGCAGCATGCACGAGTCGCGTGACCCGCAGGCGCAGGCACTCGATTGGCCGGGCGCCATCAGCTTCACAGCCGCGTTGACGCTGTTCACCTGCGGCGTGCTGGAGGCCCCGGCGCTCGGCTGGGCGCACCCCGGCACGTTGTGGATGCTGCTCGGCGCGTTGACATTGCTCGCGCTGTTTGTGCGCATCGAGCGCCGGGCTCAGCGGCCCATGCTAGACCTCACGCTGTTTCGCTACCCGCGTTTTGTCGGCGTGCAGTTGCTCGCCGCCGCGCCGGCCTATGCCTACGTGGTGCTGTTGGTTTTGCTGCCGATTCGCTTCATCGGTGTCGAGGGTGTGCCGGTGGGCGAAGCCGGGCGCTGGATGATGGCCTTGTCGGCACCCTTGGTGGTCTTGCCCCTGGTGGCCGGTTGGCTGGCGCGCCGCTTTGCGCCCGCCAGCATTTGCGGTGCCGGTTTGTTGATGGCTGCTGCCGGGCTGGTGTGGCTGTCGCAGGTTGGCGGCGGCTCGCGGGCACTGCTGCCCATGGCCTTGATAGGCGTAGGCATCAGCCTGCCGTGGGGTTTGATGGATGGCCTGGCCGTGAGCGTGGTGCCGAGTGAGCGCGCGGGCATGGCCACGGGTATCTTCAGCACCACCCGCGTGGCGGGCGAGGGCTTGGCCTTGGCTCTGGTGGGCGCGCTGCTGTCGGCGTTAACGGCACAGCAGTTGGCAGGCGCCGGGGCATACGCGCCCGCCGCCGCGCTGGCCGCGCAAGAGTTGGCGGCTGGCAACCTGCAGGCTGCAGCGGCTTTGTTGCCGGGGCAGGCTTTGGCAACGGTGCTGCGCGCCTACGACGCCGCTTTCGCCACGCTGATGCTGGTGCTCGCGGCCATCACGGTACTCACCGCCGTGGTGGTATTTGTATTTCTGCGGCGCGGGGCCGATGTGGAGCAGCGTGGGCTAATGCCGCTGGCGCAGAATCAATGAGGCCGCATCGCTGGCGCTGGTCGTTGCGGTGTCTATGACCAGGCGTGGTGTGGTCCAGGGCGTGTAGTCATGTGTGCTGACCGCCGTCCACGTGGGCAGCACATGGCCCACGATGTCGGCCGTGCGGTGCTCCACGCGGCGCCGGTGTTCGGCGGCGTCTGAGCAGATGATTTCAACTTCCAGCAACACACTGGCCGTGTCGGCCGCCACCGCCCGCCAGGCTTCGCGCGTCACGGCCAATGGGTTCACGCCATCCACCAGCACAGTCTGCCCGAGTTGCAGGTTGGAGCGCGCCAGCGCATAAGCCACCAGATAACCCGCAGGCCCCACGTCCCCAGCCAGAACTTGCGCGGCTTTTAGCGCTTGCTCAATTTCGTCTATGCGCACATAGGCGGCCGCGCAGCGCAGCAAGATTTCGCGTGCGATGCTGGTTTTGCCGGTGCCGGGCAGGCCGCCCAAAACGATCAACATAGGGGTCTCAACAGCCGCAACGGCCAAACAATGGTGTTGGGCTATGGTAGCGCCGCTGCCATGCTGAGCTGTCTGTTCACCCGCGCGATGCCACGCCGGGGTTGAGTGTGGGCAGTCCATTGCCTTTTTCGGCCCGGGCTTGCGAAGACGCCAGCCAGCGCTTGCGTGTGGCGCGCAAGGCGTTGAGCAGCGCATCGCCCTGCCATGCCGCCTCGGTGGGCGCGGCGTGGCTGAACAAACCTGCCTCAAAGTCGCGCCACTGGTTTGTGAGTTCGCTGTCCTGCATTTGCCCGCTCCAGGCCGCGACGCTGGCGCCCAAAGCTTGGCGCGACCAGACCATCACCGCTGCATAAGCCGCCGCAGGTTTGCCGCCATGAAATGCCTGCACCACCGCTTCAAACAAGGCAGGTTCGCTGCTGGCATAGGCCGCCCGGCGCTGGCGTGCGGCTTCGCGCCAGGCGCGCATCCGAGGTGCCAGCCAGCGCGCGGCAAATGCCAGCGCCACCAGCGCCAGCGCCGACTCCAGCCACTGCGTCCAGCGAATGTGCCGCCAGAACGGGTCGGGTTTTTGCTGCACGACCGGGGCAGGGGCCTGCTCGGGCGCAATCGCGTCACCCGCGGTGCGCGCCGCCACCATCACCGTGACGGCGGGTGCTTCAGCGGTTTCTGATTTGTTGGTTGCAGCATTGAACCAGCCGACATCCACGGCGGGCAGGGTGTAGCTGCCGGTCTTCTCAAACACGTAGGTGATCTTGTCGGTGCGCTGCCCGCCGACCAAGCCCACGCGGTCTTTGGTGATGTCGTTGAGTTTGGGGTCGGCGGCGAACACACGTACGCCTGTTGGGGCGTCGATCTTCGGCGGCGGGATCATCATGGATTGCGTCAGCTCGGCATAGGTGTTGACCGTGCGCACCAAGGCGTCGCCGGCCTGCAGTTCAAATGCCTTGCCGGCCGGCGCGCGGTCGAAGCTTTGTTGGATGGTGACCTTGGCCACCGGCTGCACTGCGCCACCCGGCGTGGCGGCCGCACCCTCGGGTATCTTGGCGCTGATCTTGGTGGGCGGCAATTTCACCTGGCCCTGCATCGGTTTGCCTTCGTCGCCGCCGTAGGTGAACTTCACCACCAGCGGCGGCAGCACGAAGTCGCCCGCTTGCTGCGCTGCAAACACATAGGTCTTGGTGATGCTCGCGTAGGTCTCAGTGCCTATCTTCTCCACCGCATTCTGGCCACTTTCATCGGGCATGGTGACGATGGCGCCGGGGATCTGAATGTTAGGAAACTGCGGCGCCGAGGTGAAGTAATTGGGCGCGAGGATTTCCACCTCGAAGCGAATCTGCTGGTTGACCAATGCCGGCTGTTTGCCGAGTACATGTACCCGCGCCAGCGGTCCGGCAGCGTGGGCGACCGCCATGCAAAAAAACAACCAGCAGAAGAGGCCCAGGCGCATCATTTGCGTGGCGCAGCCGGGGCCGCAGGTGATGCCGTGTTGTGCTGCTGGTGCTGCAACTGGAACTGGCGAGCCAACAAATCGGTAGGGCTGGTCTGTATGGCGCGCATCCAGGTGTCGGCCGATTGCCGGGTGGCGACCAGCGTTTGCTGTTTACCTTTGTCGTCCTTGCCGTCAAACTTGATTTCATCTCCCTTGTTCGGCTTTTTTTCCTGGTCGTCGTCGTTTTTGTCTTGCTTTTTGTCGGGCGCAATCAAGCCCTGCACCAGCGCCAGGTTGGCCGCCGCCTCGGGCCAGTGTGGGCGTTGCACCAGGGCCTGGTTGTAGCGCTGAACGGCGGCCACAAACTGGCCTTGGTGGGCCAGCGCATTACCCTGGTTGAAGTTGCTCGCTGCCGAATCGATGAGCGCAAAACTTTGCACCGCATCCGGGTAGCGAGCTGCGCGGTAGAGCGCGATGCCGCGCCACAGCGGGTCGTCGAACTGCGCCGCTGCGCGTGCGTAGTCGCCACGGTCAAACGCCAGGCGGCCTTGTTGGTCGCGGGTGAGCCACAAGTCCAGCCACCATTGTTTCCATCCTTGTGCAGGGCTGGCTGATACTGCGGCGGAGGCTGCCGGCGCTGCTGGCTCCGCCGCCAGGCTGTCTGATGGCTGCGCGGCCAAACCCCAGGCCAGCAACAAGCCTGTGGCCCAGCGGATGGTCCAGCCTTTGCGGAACCACAGCGCGCTGAGCAAGGCAATCGGAATACACAGCCACCAGCCTTCGTCCTTCCAGCGCGCATGCGCCTCGGCCTGCTTTTGCGCCAGGTGTGATTGCACATGCCGTTGCACCCAGCGCACATCGTCGTCGCTGTCTGGGGTGAGTGTGGCCAGTGGAATGTCGGCCTCGCTTTTCAGCCGGTTCAGTGCAGCCATGTCGAGCCGTGTGAACAAGCGCTGGCCGCCCGGGCCTTGCACAAAACCACCGCCGTCACTGCTGCCGTCTGCTGCCACTTGCCGCACCGGTCCGCCTTGCGTAGTGCCCACGGCGAGCACCACCGGCAGGGCGCCGTCGGCCGCGGCCTGGGCTTTGAAGGCGGCGATGGCTGCGGGCTCCACACCATCGGTGATGAACAGAATCGTGCCGGGGGTGTCTTCTTTGGCGAGTGCATCGGAAATGCTCTTCAGCGCCAGTGCCGTGTCTTTGCCCTGGGCCGGCATGATGCGTGTCTGCAAGGCGTCCACAAAGGTCTGCAGCAGCTTGGCGTCGTCGGTCAGTGGCATCACCAGATGGGTGGAGCCGGCGTAGGCGTAAAGGGCGGTGCGGGCGCCGTCGCGCCGGTCGAGCAAGGCCTTCACCTTGAGCTTGGCGCGCTCCAGCCGCGTCGGGCTCACGTCAATTGCATCCATGCTGCGGCCCAGGTCAATGGCAATCGCCAGCGGTGCTTTTTCTTCCAGAAACGGCGGCAGCTCTTGCCGCCAGGTCGGGCCCGCCAAAGCGACGGCGCCGAGTGCGAGCATGGCCACGGTGAGGTGCACGGGTTGAATGCGCCAACGGCGGCGCCGGTCGACCACCAGCGCGTCGAGCAGGTGCGGCGCAATCCTGCCCTGCCAGCGGCGGCGCACGTCATCGCGCCAGACAAACATCAGCAGCATGGCGAGCGCCGGCACCAGCACCAGCAGCCACATCGGGCGCAGAAAGTGAAACTGCTCCAGCATGGGGCTCAGCGGGTCCAACAACTGCGCCATGAGGTCATTCATCAGGCGCTCCGCTCAGTCGTTGTGGCCGCTGCGGGTGATGTGCCTTTTGACGCGTGCAAGCCGCGCCACAAACGCCGCCACATGGTGTAGAGCAGCATCAGGACGTGGTACCCCAACACCAGGCCAACCGCCGCACCCAGCGGCCACATGAAGAGTTCTATCTTTGGTCGCCATGACAACACCTTCTGGTTCTCGGGCGTGATCTTGTCGAGCGCGGCGTAAATCTCCTGCAACTGCTTTTGGTCGCCACCGAAGTGAAAAGTGCCGCCGGTGGTGCTGGCCACGGTGCGCAGTGTTTCCAGGTCCACCTTGTCTTCGCCGGTGGCGTTGGCGTCGCCAATGCCCACGGTATGCACCACCACACCACGGTCCCTGGCGATTTCGGCGGCGCGTGCGGGCGGCATCTTGCTGGCGGTATCGTTGCCATCGGTCAGTGCGATCAACACTTTTTGCTGGGCCTTGCTTTCATCAAACATCTTGATGGCCAGGCCCAGCGCGTCACCCAGCGCGGTGCGTGGGCCCGCCATGCCGGGCAACACACCGTCGATGAGGGTGATGACCAGTTCGTGGTCCATGGTGAACGGGGCGAGCGGGTAGGGCGCTTCGCCAAACACCACCAGGCCTATGCGGTCGCCCTTGCGTTGCGCCACAAATTCGCGCACCACCTGCTGCACTGCGCGCACCCGGGTTTCGCGTGCACCGCTGGGGCTTCTGAAGTCGTTGCTGTCCATCGATTGCGAGAGGTCCAGCGCCAGCAGCAGGTCGCGTGCGGGCAGCACCCGCTCCAGCGGCGGCTCGACAAACTGCGGCCGCGCCAATGCCAGCACCACCAGGGCCCAGGCCAGCGGTGCGAGTAGCCATTGCAGCCAGTTGCGCCGTGGCACCACCGCGCCTTGAGAAGGTTCCAGGCCCGCGGCGTCGGCAATTTCATGAAAGAACGGCAGGCGCACCGAGGCGCTGGACTCGCGGTACGCGGCCAGCAGCCACCACACCAGCAAAGGCAGCGGCAACAAGGCCAACATCCAGGGAAGGTCAAGCTGGTACACGGTGGCTGGTGATCCATTGGCGGCAGGCCTGTGCCAGCGCGCGTGCGTCGCTGCTCGACAGGTTTGCCAGTGCGGCACTGCCGCGGTACTCGGTGTCTATGAGCAATTTGTCCAGTGTCGGCGCCGAGGTTTTGGCCGATCCCGCGTGGGTGCGCAGAAAATGACTCCAGGCTTCGCCACTCAAGGCCGCCACTTCTTCGCGCGGCCAGGCCGCCAGCGCCGTGCGCTTGAGCAGTGCGGCCAGCGCCAGCAAGGCTTGGGTGCGTGGCTGGTCGCCGGCGTCCCATTGGGGTTCGAGCCGCTGCAACTCGGCCAGGGCTTCGCGCCGGTAACGGTTGGCGCGGTAGCGTCGCAACGCGCGCCAGGCCAGCCACAGCAGCGCGAGCAGCAGAACCACCCCGAGCACGGCCCAGGCGGGCGTTTGCGGCGTCCATGGCACTTCTGGCGGTGCAATCACATCTTTCAGCGCGCTGAGGGCCTCGCTGGCTTTGGGGCTGAGCGCGGGCGCTGCGTTCTGCGCCCCTGGCAGGGGCGTGCTCATCGCCGCCCCCTTTGTGCTGCAGGCGTCAAGCGCCCCAGCAGATGCCGCAGTTGGGCGGCGCTGTCTTCGGCGGCGGACACCGGTAGCAGCGGCACACCAATGCCATGTTGCCAGGCAAACAGTTCGCTCTTTTGCGCGTCCACAAAGTCGGCAATGCCTTCGCGGATTTTGTCGCGGCCCAGGCCCAGCTCCACTTGTAATTCGCCGTTGCTCACCACCAGTTCACCGGAGGTTGGCAAGTTGCTGAGAAAAGGGTCGTGCACCAGCACCGCGAGCAAGTCGTTGTGCGCGCTGAGTTGCAACAGCAGGTCACGGGTGCGGTCGTCGCGGCCTTCAAAGTCGCTGACCACCACCACCAGGTGGTCGTGGTGCGCCAGGTGGGCGGCGTGTAGCAAGGCCTGGTTCAACTGGCCGGAACCGCGTACCGCTGCGGCTTGCGCGTGCAGCGCCTGGTTGTGCCGGGCCACTTCGCCCAGCAGATGCAGCACCGCGTCGCGACTGCGTTGTGGCCGCAGTTCCGTCATTTCGTCGTCGCCGAAGACCAGCGCCCCTATGCGGTCGCCATCGGCCAGCATGCGCCAGGCCACCAGCGCGGCCACCTCGGCGGCGGCCACCGACTTCATGGCGCGGCGAGTGCCGAAAAACATGTTCATGCGCTGGTCGACCAGCAGCAGTACGGGGCGGTCCTTTTCTTCGGTGTAGACGCGCACGTGTGGCACACCGGTGCGCGCGGTCACGCGCCAGTCCATGTTGCGGATGTCGTCGCCAAACAGGTAAGGGCGCAACTCTTCAAAGGCCAGGCCGCGGCCGCGCACCTTGGAGGCGTGGCGGCCCGAGAGCAGGCTGTGCACGGGCTGGCGTGGCAGCAGGCCGAAATCACGTGCGGCGGATTCGAGCTTGGCGAGCGCAGCGGCATCGACGTACACGCCCGGGCGTACGCTAGCGCCCGCGCGCGGGGCGTTGGCGGGCGCAGGTCCCAAGCCTGCGGCTTGGTGTTTGCCGCTGCGTGCGAGGCTTGCCAGATGGAGCCGCATGGGGTGCTGCCGGTTGATGTCTGCTAGGCGACGGCCACTTTGGCGAGCAAGCGGTCGATCACGCTGTCCGCGCTGACCTGGGCCGCATGTGCCTCGTAAGACAGGATCAGCCGGTGGCGAAACACCTCGTGCACCACCGCCTGCACGTCTTCCGGTGTAACAAAAGCGCGCCCTTGTAGCCAGGCGTGGGCGCGCGCCACTTTGTCCAGCCCTATCGAGCCACGCGGGCTCACACCCACCTGTATCCAACTGGCGAGCTGTTCGTCCAGCGCCTTGGGCTCACGTGTGGCGTTGACCAGGGCGACGATGTAGTTTTCGACCGCTTCGCTCACTTGTACGCCATGGATCTCGGCACGTGCGGCGAAGATGGCATCGGGCGATACCACCAGCGAAGCTAGCGCGCTGCCGCCAGGCTTGCTGGCATCGGCGCCATATTCTTCGGTGCGCGCCAATCGCACGATTTCGCCCTCGGCAGCGCCTTGCGGATAACCCACGTTGATGTGCATCAGAAAGCGGTCCATCTGCGCTTCGGGCAAGGGGTAAGTGCCTTCCTGTTCGATAGGGTTTTGTGTGGCCATCACCAGGAACAGCGTGGGCAACTTGTGGGTGTTGCCGCCCACCGTGATCTGGCGTTCCTCCATCGCCTCTAGCAATGCGGCCTGCACCTTGGCGGGAGAGCGGTTGACTTCATCGGCCAGGATCAGGTTGGCAAACAGCGGCCCCTGTTGGAAGCGGAATTCGCCCTTGCCGCCTTCGCTGAAATAGACTTCGGAGCCGGTGATATCGGCCGGCAGCAAATCGGGCGTGAACTGTATGCGCGAGAGTTTGGCATCGAGGTGTTTCGCCAGGCTTTTGATGGCGCGTGTTTTCGCCAGGCCTGGCAGGCCTTCCACCAGCAGATGGCCGTCGGCCAGCAGGCCCAGCAGCAGCCGCTCTATCATGGCTTCCTGGCCAATGATGGCGCTAGCCATCTGCTTTTGCAGAGCGAGGATATCGTCGCGGCTGGACATTCTTGCTTCCTTTCAGCGTTCGGGCGGTGGTGGCGTGCCGTTGCCGACAAACCAGCGGTAGTAGGGGTTGCGGTTGTCGGCAGCCAGCACTCGGCGTATGGTCGCGGTCCAGGCGTCGCGGTTGCCCTCATAGGCATGCAGGCCGGCGCTGTAGAAGGTGATGAGGCGTTCGCGTTCGGCCTTCACGTCGGTGATGAAGGCTGCATCCGCGCCCTCCAGTGGCGGCTCGCTCAATTGAGCGTAAAGCGCATCCAGCGTTTGCGGAAAGGCGTCGCGCCGTACCCAGGATGCGTATTCGATGCCGGGGCGGTCGTCGGTCACGGCCTTGGCGTCACCTGCAAAACGCTCCAGCCCGGCGCGGTCGGCGACATAGGTGGCCATCAGCGAGGCCGCCGAATCTATGCCTACTTCGCGCAGAATCTTTCTGACCTCGGGCTGCGCAAAACGCGCCTTCATGCGCGGCGCATCCAGCACCAGCGGCGCCAGCGAGCCCACCAGCAGCATCTCGTGCAGCTCGGTGCTCCACAAGCTGGCGTGGGGAAACACATCCAGAAAACTGCGCACCAGCGCCTGACTGTCTTCCAGGTTCTGTGTCGGCAAGGGCAGCCATTGCGCCACGATGCCACCAGGCTGCAGGCGTGCGGCGGCCAGGCGGTAGAAGTCGCTGGAATAGAGGTTGACAACACCTGCCGCAGACGGTGGTGGTGGCTCAAGTGTCACCACGTCGTAGCGTTCGACATTCCGCAACAGCTCACGCCGACCATCACGTACACGGATGTCTATGCGCCCGTCGCCGGTCAAACCGGCCACGCCGAGATTGCCGTCAAACTGCCGTGCGGCGCGCACCACGGCGGGCAGCAACTCGGCCACTACGCGCTGCTCCAGCCCCGGCCAGGCCAGCAGCGAGCCTGCGGTAATGCCCGTGCCCAAACCTATGACCAGGGCCGAGCGAGGTTCTTCACGGTGGATGATCAGCGGCAACAGCGCCTGCAGCCGCATGTAGCGCTGCGAGGTCATGGAGTCGCCCGAGTTGGAAACCCCTTGGATGTAGAGCCGCTTGAAGCTGTGGCCCTGGGCTTGCTGCTGCACGACCGCCACCGTGCCGCCCTGGCTTTCCTCGTAGCTGAGCAGGGTGCCGCCGCGCGCTGCAACCAGCAGGGTTGCCAGCCGGTCGGTCGGTGTTGCCCAGGCGGCGAGCAGCGCCACACCAGCGACGGCCAGGGTTGCCCAGCGCATCAGCGGTGCCGTGCTGCGCACCTGCCAGGCGGCGACGGTGCCCACGGCCGCTGCCGCCACCGCCAACGCCGCCAAGCTGTGCACCAGCCCCAGCAAAGGCACAAGCACAAAGCCGGTCAGCAGTGTGCCTATGATGCCGCCCGCCGTGTTGAGGGCGACGATGCTGCCCACGTCGTGGCCTACGCGTGAGGCCTTGGCCGTGAGCCGTACCGCCAGCGGAAAGGCGGCGCCTAGCAGTAGCGTGGGCAGAAACACAATGCACAGCGCTGCGACGGTGAAGCGGGCCGACATCGCTGCGAAGGCGCTGCCGGTGGCAGAAAAGACAGCCGACGCAGCGGCCGCCTGGCCTTCGAGCAGCCATTCGCCCAGGCCGGCGATGAGCAACAGGGCGCTCAGCCCGGCGGCGGCGATCAACAGGCCAAATACACCCCAAGGGTCACGCATCTGATCCGCACGGCGTGCCTGCCAGGCGCTGCCTATCATCAGGCCCGCCAGATAAGTGGCCAGCACGATGGCAAACGCCACGCTGCGTGTACTCATGAACTGCACAATGGCTTGTGACCACACCACCTCGTAGCCCAGGGCCAGCCCGCCGGCCACGGCGTACAAACCAAGTGCCAGGCGGGCACGCGCCGGGCGGGGTGCTGGGGCTGCAGTCCCAGCGGCGGTTTCAGTGCCGGCAGCCGACACTGGTGGCAGCGTGTTTTCAGCCACGCGCCGCGCAGCGGCCCAGGCGCCGAGGGCGATCAGCAGGTTCAAGGCTGCCGCGACCAGCGCACTGCCACGTATGCCAAAAACGGGAATCAGCAGGAAGGCGGCAAGCAGAGCGCCGGCAATGGCGCCTGCGGTATTGGCCGCATACAGCCGCCCACCGGCTGCGCCCAGCGCGTCCGCCTGTGGCGCCAGCGCGCGCGTGAGCACTGGCAGCGTGCCACCCATCAAACACGCGGGCAGGGCCACCAGCACAATAGGCAGCACCCAGGCGGCCAGGCTTGCATGTTCTTCCAGCCAGGCAAACGGCGCGGCCGATGCTCCAAGGGCAAAGGTCGCCGCAACAGCCAGCAGCGCGATGCCGGCTTCCAAGCCCGCACACAGCAGGTAGGGGCGCCGCATCTGGTCGGCGTATTTGCCAAACAGCCAGCCGCCCAGGGCCAAGCCACCGAAGAAGGCGCTGATACCCACAGCCACGGCGTGTACCTCCACACCAACCACCAGCGATAGCTGTTTGATCCACAACACCTGGTAGACCAGCGCGGCCAGGCCGGAGGCAAAGAGCAGCAGGGCGGGCCATGCCATGGAGGTGGCGCGGGGGATGGCCGCATGGTCGGGAGGGCTGGACGGCGCGGTTTCGCCGGAGATTTTTCTGCGGGGTGCGGTGGCCACGGTCATGGGCAGAGGGCTGTCTTCCAGTGAGTTGGTTTGAAAGCGCCAGGGGCGGTGCGCCCATTGGCTGCAGATATGCGCCTTGCAGAACACACGCTGGGCATGTGTTCTGCAAGGCGGGGGCGTCTGGACTTGCGTTTCAGCGCCCCCACCTGTGTCACTTCAAATTGCGCAGCATCACTTTTTTTGCGCGTTCATTTTCTGTTCGATGATCTTGTTGACCCGGTCTTCCACCTGGTCGACGCTGAAGCTTGCAGGCAACTGGCTGGGCGGATACTCGATAAAGGTTTCCAGGAAGACGGTTGCCTTCAGTGTGCCGATTTCCGTGATGTAGGCATTTTTTGCCAGCCAGTCGTAATACTGGTCAGACACCACATCCGCTCGTTCGTACGGATCCATACGCAGGTTGAAGATCTTGGGCAAGCGCAAACAGGTGAAGGGATTGGCCCACACCTGCATGCCGCCTGGGGCGCGTTGTTCGCAGAAAACAATCTTCCAGTCCTGGTAGCGCATGGCGACAAGTTTGGCATCGTCGTCAAAGTAGTAGAACTCTTCACGCGCTCCTTTCTGCGACTTGCCGGTCAGCAGATCGAGTTGGTTGTAGCCGTCGAGGTGCACCTTGCCATTCTTGCTGCCAATCGTCGTGCCTTTGAGTAACCGGTCTTTGATGGTGGTGTCACCCGCAGCAGCCAACAGTGTGGGGAACCAATCCATGCCAGAGAACATCTCGGTGCTGACTTCACCAGCCTTGATTTTTCCGGGCCAGCGCACCATGGCCGGTACACGGAACGCACCTTCCCAGTTGGTGTCTTTTTCGCTGCGGAACGGTGTGGTGGCGGCATCGGGCCAGGAGAACTGGTTCGGCCCATTGTCGGTGGTGAAGACGACGATGGTGTTGTCGGCAATCTTCATGTCCTCTACGGCCTTGAGAATCTTGCCAACGTTGTTGTCCATCTCGATCATGCCGTCGGCGTATTCGTTGCCAGGCATGCCAGCCTGGCCACGCATGGACTCCCGCACATGGGTGAAGATGTGCATACGTGTGAAGTTCATCCAGGTGAAGAAGGGCTTGTCAGCACTGACTTGTTTCTTCATGAATTCAATGGCGGCGCTGGTGGTTTCGTCGTCAATCGTTTCCATGCGCTTTTTCGTCAACGGGCCAGAGTCTTCGATCTTGCCGTCGGCCATGGCGTGTAACACACCACGCGGCGAGAAGTTCTTGACGAACGGGTCGTTCTTGTCTTTTGGCCAATAAGGGCGCTCGGGTTCTTCTTCGGCATTCAGGTGGTACAGGTTGCCAAAAAATTCGTCGAAGCCGTGTTTGGTGGGCAGGTATTCGTCTTTGTCGCCCAGGTGGTTCTTGCCGAACTGGCCGGTGGCGTAGCCCAAGGGCTTGAGGGCTTCTGCAATCGTGATGTCGCGTGCTTGCAGGCCCACGGGTGCACCAGGCGCCCCCACCTTTGACAGGCCCGTGCGTTTGGGCGATTGGCCCGTAATGAAGCTGGAGCGGCCGGCGGTACAACTGTTCTCCGCGTAGTAGTCGGTGAACTTCATGCCTTCCTTGGCAATGCGGTCGATGTTGGGCGTCTTGTAGCCCACCACGCCATCGGCATACGCGCTGATGTTGGTTTGCCCCACGTCATCACCAAAGATCACCAGGATGTTGGGTTTCTTCGCCGCTTGGGCGTGCACGGCGGGCGATAACGCCAACGTACAACAACTCACGGCCGCCGCAAGCATCAAGCTTGCATAGCGGCGTGCTTTCGGTATCGCATTTGCCATGGAACAACTCCTCTATTGTTTCGCTACCAACTGCCAAAGATTTGCCTGCCCATCCAAAGGATGAAACACGCCCCTGATCTGCGCCGGCTTTGGCGCCTTCTGCTTCGGTTTGGTCAGGCTGGCGGGGCCGGTAAGAGCGGGTCTCTGGTCGCCGTGTACTGACCACATGGCAACCCGCAAAGTGGGTTGCGCCAATGTCTTGTGAAAACTACCGATGGCTACCGCGTGGCGGCTTGCTTGTACGTGAAGGCTATGGGCCGCGCGAAGGCTCAGCAAAGTGGATAAACATGCGCGGCGAAACTGAAAAGTGCTAAGTCATCCTAGCGCTGAGAAAAAGAAGTGTCCAGTTGTATTGCACCAACAATCAATGCTGTGGATGCATATCGTTTAATCGATGCAACACGGCGAGCCGCTAGAGCGGGAACTGCAAATTCAGTCCCATGAATACCTGAAATTTCGGCTGGCCAAGCCCTTCGTGTGCCACTGTCCATTGGGGTTCCGCGAACAAGTTATAGGTAGTGCCGCCTGATTTCCAGATCTTGCCGGCACCCAGGCCCAGGGGGATGGCGTAGTCACCGTTGCGCAGGTTGAAGCTGGTCGTGCCCGAGCTGCGCAAATACCAGCCCGCAGGCAAGTTGTAGATCACAAAGGGCTGGGCTTGTGCGGTGTTTTGTGACGGGCGGTCGCTATCGCCGGCAAATGATTTTTGCCAGGTGATCAAGCCACCCAGCAGCCCCCATTTTTGCGGCACCATGCCATTTTCCGGTGCCGGTTTGATCGCGGCTGGCGCTGGGAATCGTCAACTGCGGGCCAACGCCGACTTCCACACCACCCGCCTTGAAATGAAACACGTCGAACAGGTTGAGATCACCCGCGCCGGTGTAGCGGCCACCGGCCAAAGGGGTATCGGCCGTGGTGACCATCGGCATGGTGGCACGCAGAATTTGCGGCATGCCAAACAGCTTGTGGGGCAAAGTGCCGCGAAACAGCAAGGCGTTGCTGTCTGCGTCGCCAAGACCATAGGAGCGGCCCACATACTGGTCCTGGAGATTGGCCCCAATGGTCGGCGTCAGCGGGTTGTTGGCGGCATTCATGTCGTCGCCGCTGGGGTGGGCCTGTGCCACTGCCATCAGTGGCAGGCAGGTGAGCAGCGTGGCCGAGCTGGTCGAGAACAGCTTATGCATGACACATCCTTTTGATTGACCGGTTTTACTTCGCTGCCGTAACCGGTGTCAGTGGCGGCAGTTTCCATGTGCCCTCCATCGCTGCCTTGCTTAAACACATGCCTCTGACGGACGTAGGTGTCTTGGCTGTTTATTCCTGCCTGCTTTTGCAGTCGGGCTAGTGTTGCCTTTATGCCATTTATTTGCGTTCTGTTTTCAGGGATGTAAATTCCTTTGTCCCTGTACATGCGGCTGAGGTAGGCTTAGGGTTGCCGCAGCGCTAGCCATGACTTCGCCAGCCGCTCTGCAGAGATTCGTATAGTGATGGGTCAGCCTTGTGAATCGTGTGTCGGCGTGTGGCCTGGAGTGGGCGGCGCTGGCCAGTCCAAAAGGAATCCGTAGATGAAGAGACGTATCCTCGCCGCGGCCGCCTGCATGCTTGTCGCCCCGGCGGCTTTCGCAGACGAAGGCGGCGTGAGCTTCTGGCTTCCGGGGCAGCAGGGCAGTTTTGCGGCAGCGCCCGCCGAGCCCGGTTGGTCTATGCCGCTGATGCTTTATCACACGCAACCCAGTGCTGGCAGTGACAAGTATTTTCTCAACGGCGGCAAAGTGACTCGTGGATTGGACGCCAAGGCCACACTGCTGTTTGCCGTACCCACATACACCTTCAAAGAGCCTGTGGCTGGTGCACAAGCCGCCGTGGGCATGGGTTTCGCCGTGGGTCATGAGAAGACCGGTGTGAATGCGACCTTGAGCGGACCGAACGGCGGCGCGTTGGGCGGCGGCACCAGCGAATCTGTCAGCGGCGGTTCTGATCTGTACCCCACGGCTTCGCTGAAGTGGAACCAGGGTGTGCACAACACCATGGTCTACAGCATGATGGGCGTCCCGGTGGGGGCCTATCAAAAGGGGCGGCTGGCAAACATTGGGCTCAACCATTGGTCGCTCGATGCGGGTGGTGGCTACACCTACCTGAACCCCAAGGAGGGCAACGAGTTTTCTGCGGTGCTGGGCTTTACCTACAACTTCAAGAACTCGGATACCGATTACAAAAATGGTGTGGACGCCCACCTGGACTGGGCCGCCTCGCATTTTGTGACGCCGCAGACCCATGTTGGTCTGGTGGGCTATTTCTACAACCAGCTCACAGGTGACAGCGGCTCTGGCGCCACGCTGGGTGACTTCAAGTCCCGTGTGGCGGCCATAGGGCCACAAGTGGGTTACTTCTTCCCCGTGGGTGGGCGCAAGTGGTACGTCAACCTCAAAGCTTATTGGGAGTTCAACGCGGCCAACCGGCCTGAGGGTTGGAACGTCTATGCGGCGGTGGTGATCCCGTTCGGCGCGGGCGCGAAGTAACCAGGCTTGCGCCTGGCGATCAGCTGGCATTGCTGTTTTTTATTGGCGGTCTTTGCAAGAGGGATGCATGACATGTTGATTCAGAGGATGTTGCAGTGGGGGTGTGGCTTGGCCTTGACGGCGCTGCTGGTGGCCTGTGCGCAGCCCGGCCCGGCGGCGGGCGAGGCGCAGGTGCGCTACGGGCGTATCAACCGTATTGACGCCGTGCAGATTGAAAGTGAAGCCCATCTGGGTTTGGGCGCGGTGATTGGCGGCGTGGCCGGTGGTGTATTGGGCCATCAGTTTGGCGGCGGCACTGGGCGTGATGTGGCGACGGTGGCGGGCGCGCTGGCCGGCGGTGTGGCCGGTGCCCAGGTCGAAAAGAACCAAGTGAAGCAGCCGGGCCAGCACATCATCGTGCAACTCAACGATGGTGTGGCCGTAGGCATTACACAGGCCGCAGACCCGAACTTGCGTGTGGGCGACAGAGTGCGTATTGATGGCTCGGGTAACGGCGCGCGGGTGGTGCGCACCGGCCCATAACAACACGTTGGCGTTGCCATTGTGATCACCTCACATGCTGACAGGTGGTGAACGGCGTACCGTGGTCGCAGGCGAGGCCGCGTGTCATGTCACACCTGGGGCGGACGTGAATACACACGCGACAGCTGCTGTCAAGAATTGCACCTGCGGGTGCCAATCCTGAGCCATCGGAAGATTGATGGCGATTGTTCAGCCGAGGGCTACATGAAAAAAACATTGCAAACTTTGCGTTTCTTTCGGGTCGTGTGTGCTGCCACGGGCCTGGCCGCTGCAGCGGCTGCAGGCAGCATTGCAATTGCGGCCACCGCCAGCGGCGCCAATGCTTCCAGCAGCGCCGCCACTGCCTCGATTGGTGGCGAGGCGCCATGGCCGCGCAGCCTGGCGCTGGGCAACACCACGCTCACCATTTACGCGCCCCAACTCGACGCCTGGGACGGCATCAGCCTCAATGCTCGCCTGGCGGTGCAGGTGCAGGTGGGCAAAGAAAAGCCGTCGACCCATTTCGGCATCCTCACGCTGGATGCGCGCACCCTGGTCGACAAGGGCACACGCGTGGTCACCATAGACCAGGCGGTGATACAGAGGGCCGACTTTCCTTCGGTTTCGGCGGCCGACGCCAAGCGCTGGGCCGATGCAATTGCCGCGGACATGAACGGCAAATCGCGCAGCATCGCACTCGATCGGCTGGAGGCGCAGATGGCGATCTCCGGCGCGGTGAAAGCCGGTGAACGCCACCCGCTGCGCAATGAGCCGCCACGGTTTGTGTTCTCGCGCTCGCCGGCGCTGCTGGTCAGCATAGACGGCGCGCCGGTGTACCGGGCGCTGCAGGGCCTGCCCTATGAACGTGTGATCAATACCCGCCCGCTGGTGCTGCGCGACAGCACCGGCACCCACTACCTCAAGGTGTTTGACGGCTGGATGCAGGCCACCACATTGGCTGGCCCGTGGACGGTGCTGGAGAACCCGGCCACCAGCCTGGCGGCGGCGTTCAAACAAAGCTCGGACGCACATTTGATCGACCCGCTGACGGGCCAGATTGCCGCCGACAAGGCCGCACCATCACTCAAGCAACTGGTGCCGGTGGTCTATACCACCAGCACACCCACCGAGTTGCTGGTGACCGAAGGTGAGCCACGCTACGTGCCGATTGCCGGCACCGAGCTGCTGTATGTGGAGAACACCACCGGGCGTATCTTCAAATCCATCAAAGAAAACCAGACCTACATCCTGGTGTCGGGTCGCTGGTTCAAGGCGCCGAATGAGCAAGGTCCGTGGCAGTTTGTGGCGGCCAATACCTTGCCGGCCGACTTTGCCAAGATACCCGATGACAGTGCGGTGGAGAACGTGTTGGCCTCGGTGGCCGGCACCCCTCAGGCGCGCGAGGCCGCCGTGGCCGTGACCGTGCCACAAACCGCTGCGGTGAAGATTGAAGGCACCCAGCTCACACCGCCGCGTTTTGATGGTGAGCCCATGCTCCAGTCCATTGCTGGCACCAGCCTGGAATACGTGGCCAACACCGCCACGCCCATCATCCGTGTGGGGGCTAGCGGCTTTTATGCGTTGCAGAACGGTGTATGGTTTACCGCCGCCGCCGTGCGCGGACCATGGGTCGTGGCGACTTCTGTGCCCGCAGCCATCTACACCATTCCGCCAAGCTCAGCGCTGTATTACGTGACCTTCGTGACCATTTATTCGGTCCATAACGGGACCGTCTACGTGGGCTTCACACCCGGTTACCAAGGCACCTATATCGATCCGCTGACGGGGGTGGTGGTCTATGGCACCGGCTATGTTTACGACCCTTGGACCGGGGCGGTCTGGTATGGCGCCTCGCCTACCTATGGTTACGCCGCAGCCGTGACCTACACCCCCTGGAGCGGTTGGGCCGTGGGTTTTGGTTTTGGTTGGTTCTGGGGCGCGGCGACAGTTGCCTGGGGTTGGGGTTGGGGCCCGTATCCGTATTGGGGACCATGGGCTTATCCGGCCTGGGGCGTGGCCTGGGGCTCAGGCGGCGGTGCCGTGGCCTGGGGGCCGGGCGGCTGGGCGGGTTATTCGGGCAATATCTATTCGCAGTGGGGTAACCGCGCCAGTGTGACGCGTGTGGGTGGTGGTTTCAACGCCTGGACCGGCAACGAATGGGCTGGCCAGGTAGGCGCCTCCTACAACTCGCGCACAGGCATTGCTTCGGCCGGCCAGCGCGGCGCGGTGGGCAATATCTACAGCGGCAACTATGCCGCCGGTGCACGCGGCGGTGCGGTGGGCCCCGGTGGCAGTGCCATCGTGGGTGAGCGCGGCACCGTGGGCAATGCCTTTAATGGCAACCAGGTTTCGGGAAGCCGTGGCGCCTTCTACAACCAGAACACCGGGGAAGTGACGCGCTTCGGTGGCGCCACCGGGGCCGATGGCGGCCATGTGGGCCACGTTGGCGACGACGTTTATGCGGGCAAAGACGGCAACGTCTACCGCAACACCGGCGAGGGCTGGCAGAAGTTCACCCCGGACGGCGGCTGGCAAGGTGTGCCAGGTGCTGCACAAGGGCAGGCCACGCGGGAGGCCACGGGCGGCTTGGGTTCCAGTCCCCAACAACCGGCGCACCTGGACCAGGACCGTAGCGCCAGGCAAATGGGCGACGAGCGTGCCGAAGGGCTGCGCAATTCCTCGCGTGGCATGAACCACACATTTGGTGGCGGTGGTGGCGGCTTTCATGGCGGTGGCTTCCACGGCGGCGGGTTCCGGCGCCGATGAGCCAAGCATGAAAACTGTCGATGTCGCCGTTGACCTGAAGGGAGAGACTCCATGAATCGATTGCGCGCATCGGCTGGCGCTGCTGTGTTGTTGTGGCTGCTTGGCGGGTTGTGCCAGCCCGCATGGGCCATGCTGGAAGGGTTTACCGACGCCGAGGACGGCCAGTTCGATATGTCCGACTGGCTGGTCGAGCGCAAGGGTTTTCTGCCCATTCCCATCGTGATCACCGAGCCCGCCGTGGGTTACGGCGGCGGCGTCGCCTTCATGTTCTTGCGCAATTCCATGGCGGAGACGGCGCAGAAAGCCAAGGAGACGGGCTTGAACATTCCGCCCGACATCTGGGTGTTTGGCGCTGCCGCAACCGAGAACGGCACCAAGGCGGCTTTTGCCGGCGGCATGGTGAGTTTTGACGAGGGCCGCTATAAATACCGCGGTGGCATTGGCCGGGCCAACGTCAACCTGGCCTATTACGGCATCGGTGGTTCGGGCGGCGGAGTCAACGGCTCCAGGGGCATTGATTATTCACTCGACGGCTGGGTGTCGAGCCAGCAGGTGCTGCGCCGCTTGGGCCACACCGACAACTGGTTCGGGCTGCGCTGGATCTATCTCGACCTGAGCAGCAAACTCGACATCAGCGGCAAGCCCAATGCCAAGCTGCAACCGAACGACGCCACACACAAGGCCTCGGGCCTGGGGGTGACGCTGGAGCACGATTCGCGCGACAACATCTTCACCCCCAGCAGCGGCTGGACCGGTGCTGTGGATGCCATGTTCTACGACCCCGACTGGGGCAGTGCCACCACCTTCCAAAGCTACCGCGGCCATGTGTTTTCCTATTGGCCGGTGGGCAAATCGGTGGTGCTGGCGGGGCGCCTGGATGGCCGCAGCGCACGCGGGCAAGTGCCGTTCTACATGCTGCCCTTCATCGACATGCGCGGCATTCCGGCCGCGCGTTACCAAGACCAGAACACTACGGTGGTGGAGACCGAAGTGCGCTGGGACTTCACACCGCGCTGGGCGGCCGTAGGCTTCATCGGGGCCGGCCGTGCCTGGGGCCGCAACTCCGAGTTCGGTGATGTAGGTTCTGCCGTCAGCAAGGGGGTAGGGGCGCGTTACCTGATCGCCCGCAAGCTCGGGATCTGGGTGGGCCTGGACTTCGCGCGCGGACCAGAGGGTAATGCCGGCTACATCCAGGTTGGCAGCGCCTGGCGTTAGGCCGCTTGTTTTTGGCGGGTGTGCGAGGCCTAGCCGGCGCGCGGCGCCAACCAGGCGGGCACCAGTTCCTGTATCAGCTCCAGCATTGCGCGCTGGGTGGCGGTGGTCGGGCGCTGGGCGCTGACGGCGATGCACAACTGGCTCTTCAGCGCCGGTTCGTGTATGGGGCGGGTGATGTAGGTGTCCGCCTGGCCCGAGGTGATGACCGCATTCATGGACAACACCGCGCTGCCGGCGCCGTCGGCCACCAGATCCAGGATGGCCGGCACGCCGTCGATCTCCAGCGCAATCCTGGGCTCGCAGCCTATATTGGCCAACTCCGATTCAACCATGGTGCGGATGGCGTTGGGCCGCGTCGGAATGACCAGCGGCAAGGCCGCCAGGGCACGCAGGCTGATACCGCCAGCATCGGCCACGGCGCAGCTGTCGTCACGCCGCTGCACCAGAAACAGCGGTTCTTCCAGCAGCGGCATACATTCCACGCCCGGTGTCGCCACGGGGTTGTAGAGCAGGGCGATGTCGAGCCGGCCGCTGACCAGCGAATCCTGCATGGCCAGCGACAAACTCTCCGTGATGGACAGCGCCGCCTGCGGCAGCCGCACGCGGAATTCACGTGTCAGTGGCACCGTCAACACCTTGGCCACACTAGGCGGCAGGCCGATGGCAACCCGGCCCTCCAGCGCGCCGCGCAGGCGGCCCAGTTCATCACGCACACGCTGCACCTGGTGCAGTATGCCGCGGCCATGCTCCAGCAGCACCTTGCCAGCCTCGGTGGGCGTGGCGCCGCGGCCGTTGCGCAGCAGCAGGTTTTGCCGCAGCTCGACTTCGAGCATACGCACGTGCCGGCTCAGCAGCGGCTGTGGAATGCCCAGTGCCGTGGCCGCGCGGGTGAAGCTGCCCAGCTCGGCCACACGCACAAAGGATTCAATCTGCTTCAGGTCCATGGGCTTTTGAGTCGGCAATCAAGGGCAGGCCCTTGGCGCGAAGCTTGCTAAGTTTTTGATATCCAATTATCAGCTATCTAAATTTGTTCTAGTAGATAGTGGCATTGCCGTGGGCGCTGTATCAGGGCTATCCCTAGAATTTCCGTTCATGCAATCAGCCTCTTTTTCTCTCGGTCCGTGCTTTGCCGTGGCCGTCTTGTTTGGCCGCGCGCCACTGTTTTTGACCGCTTTCGGGGGCGCGCAATGAAGTCGGCCAAGACCACTTCCCCTACCGATGTGCAGGTGTTTCTCAACACCCATGGTTTCTCCGGCTACCAATGGCTGATCTTCGGCCTGTGTTTCATGGTGGTGCTGCTCGATGGTTTCGACACCGCGGCCATAGGCTACATCGCGCCTTCGCTCGTGGGCGAATGGGGCGTCAGCAAACCCGCGTTGGCGCCGGTGCTGAGCGCGGCGCTGTTTGGCCTGGCCGGTGGCGCCCTGAGCGCCGGCCCGTTGGCCGACCGCCTGGGCCGCCGTACCGTGCTGCTGGCCTCGGTGTTTGTGTTTGGTGCGGCCTGCCTGGCCTCTGGCTACGTCAACAGCTTGACGGAACTGACCGTGCTGCGCTTCATCACCGGTCTTGGCCTGGGTGCTGCCATGCCCAACGCGGTCACGCTGACCAGCGAGTTCTGCCCGGACCGCCAGCGCGCCATGTTGACCAATGCCATGTTCTGCGGCTTTCCGCTGGGGGCGGCATTCGGCGGCTTTTTGGCGGCCTGGATGATTCCGCAATGGGGCTGGCGCAGTGTGCTGCACCTGGGTGGTGTGGTGCCGCTGATCTTGTTTGTGGTGATGTTGTTTACGCTGCCCGAGTCGGTGCGCTACATGGTGGCCAAGGGCCAGCCGGTGGAGCGTATTCGCCGCATCCTGGCGCGCATCTCGGCCACGGTGGCCGATGCCAGCAGTTTTGTGCTGACCGAAGCCCGCGCCGACGTTGCGGCCAAGAGTGGCCTGGGTGTGGTGTTGAGCCCGCGTTACCGCACCGGCTCGCTGATGCTCTGGCTGGCCTACTTCATGGGCCTGGTGATCTTTTATGCGTTGATCAACTGGATGCCCATCCTGTTCAAGGAAGCCGGCATGTCGCCACAAAAGGCCACGCTGGTGTCGGCCTTGTTCCCGCTGGGTGGTGTGGGCGCCATTGCCTTTGGCTGGCTGATGGACCGCTTCAACGCCAACCGTGTGATTGCATTGGGTTTTGCGCTCACCGCGCTGGCCGTGTTCCTGGTCGGCCAGTTGATCGGTGATGATGGCATGTTGATCTTGATGGTCTTTGTGGCTGGTGCCATCATGAACACCGCACAGTCTTCCTTGCCTGCCTTGGCCGCTGCGTTCTACCCCACACAGGGCCGGGCTACCGGCGTGTCGTGGATGCTGGGCATTGGCCGCTTTGGCGGCATTGCGGGCTCTTTCCTGGTGGCGCAACTGACCGCGCACCAGATGGGTTTTGCCAGCATTTTTGCGGTGGTGGCGATTCCGGGTTTGATCGCTGCTGCGGCCCTTCTGGTCAAGCAGTGGGCGCACCCTGAAGCGCCGCACACCCAGGGTGGGAGCGGTGCTTCCGCGCGTGGCGCGGCCGCACATTGACTGGATTTTTTGAAGTCGTTTTTACATACTGCAAGCTGAACTGGAGACACCATGATCATCGATTGCCACGGCCACTACACCACCGCGCCCAAGGCGCTGGAAACCTGGCGCAACCAACAGATTGCCGGCATCAAGGATCCGGCCGTGATGCCCAAAGTGGCCGACCTGAAGATCAGCGACGACGAACTGCGCGAGTCGATTGAAACCAATCAATTGCGTCTGATGCGCGAGCGCGGCAGCGACCTGACCTTGTTCTCGCCACGCGCCAGCTTCATGGCACACCACATCGGCGACTTCAACGTGTCGTCCACCTGGGCGGCGATCTGCAACGAACTCTGTTACCGCGTCTCGCAACTGTTCCCCGACAACTTTGTGCCCGTGGCCATGTTGCCGCAGTCGCCCGGTGTCGACCCTGCGACCTGCATTCCCGAGCTGGAAAAGTGCATCAAGGAATACGGCAACGTCGGCATCAACCTGAACCCCGATCCTAGCGGCGGCCACTGGCAGTCGCCTCCGCTGTCCGACAAGGCCTGGTTCCCCATCTACGAGAAGATGGTGGAGTACGACATCCCCGCGATGATCCACGTCAGCACCAGCTGCAATCCGGCTTTCCACACCACCGGCGCACACTACCTGAACGCCGACACCACGGCCTTCATGCAGTGCCTGACGTCCGATCTGTTCAAGGAATTCCCCACGCTGCGTTTCCTGATTCCGCATGGCGGCGGCGCCGTGCCTTACCACTGGGGCCGTTTCCGTGGCCTGGCGCAAGAGCTGAAGAAGCCGCTGCTGCAAGACCACTTGCTGAACAACATCTTCTTCGACACCTGCGTCTACCACCAGCCCGGCATAGACCTGCTGAACACCGTGATTCCGGTGAAGAACGTGCTGTTCGCCTCGGAAATGATTGGCGCCGTGCGCGGCATTGACCCCGAGACCGGCAACTACTACGACGACACCAAGCGCTACATCGAAGCCAGCAAGATACTGAGCGACGGCGATCGTTACCAGATCTACGAAGGCAACACGCGCCGCGTGTTCCCGCGCCTGGACGCCATCCTCAAGGCCAAGGGCCTGTAAGCCAACACATTCACTATCAGGAGACCGAACATGAGCACTCCCATGAACAACCTGGGCATCGTCAAGCGCAACATCGTGCGTGCCGACAAGGCCGCCGTTGAAAAACTCTCGCGCTTCGGCGTGGCCACCATCCACGAGGCCATGGGCCGCGTGGGCCTGATGAAGCCCTATATGCGCCCCATCTACAACGAAGCGGCGATTTGCGGCACGGCGGTGACGGTGTTGCTGCAGCCCGGCGACAACTGGATGATGCACGTCGTGGCCGAGCAATTGCAGCCCGGCGACGTGGTGGTGGCGGCTTGCACCACCGACAACGAAGACGGCTTTTTTGGTGACCTGCTGGCGACCTCGTTCCAGGCGCGCGGTGCCAAGGGCCTGATCATCGACGGCGGTGTGCGCGACGTGAAAGACCTCACCGCCATGGACTTCCCGGTGTTCAGCCGCGCCATCAATGCCAAGGGCACGATCAAGGCCACGCTGGGTTCGGTGAACATTCCCGTGGTCTGCGCCGGTGCGAGCGTCAACCCCGGTGACGTGATCATTGCCGACATCGACGGTGTGGTGGTGGTGCCCGCCGCCGTGGCACAGCAGGTGGCCGATGCCGCTGAAGCGCGCGAAAACCTGGAAACCGAAAAACGCGCCAAACTCGCTGGCGGCGTGCTCGGCCTGGACATGTACAACATGCGTGGCCCGCTGGAAAAGGCCGGCCTGAAGTACATCGATTAAGTCATCGACCATCGTCATCGTTGATGAAAAGCAGGGCAGTCTTTGCCCTGCATCAACGACAGCCAGCCCAGCCCCGGGCACATTCAAGGCACCGCAGATTCCACATGAAAACTGCGCTGCATGCTTATCAATGAGACAGGACTTCTTTTAAATGGATACGCCCGCATTCACCAAAACCCCCGGCTGGCTGGACTGGTACAACGGCCCGGCCAAGCCGAAATTCAAGCTGCCCGCAGGCGCGGTAGACGCACATTGCCATGTCTTCGGCCCCGGCGCCGAGTTCCCCTACGCCCCAGAGCGCAAGTACACGCCATGTGATGCGTCCAAGCAGCAGCTCTACGCGCTGCGTGACCACCTGGGTTTTGCGCGCAACGTGGTGGTGCAAGCCACCTGCCACGGCGCCGACAACCGCGCCATGGTCGATGCGCTGGTCAACTCCAACGGCAAGGCGCGTGGTGTGGCCACGGTCAAGCGCAGCGTCACCGATGAAGAACTGCAGGCCATGCACGCTGCCGGCGTGCGCGGGGTGCGCTTCAATTTTGTCAAGCGCCTGGTTGATTTCACACCCAAGGACGAACTGCTGGAAATCGCCTCGCGCATCGCCCCCCTGGGCTGGCACGTGGTGATCTACTTTGAAGCGGTGGATCTGCCCGAACTGTGGGACTTCTTCACCGCACTGCCCACCACCGTGGTGGTCGACCACATGGGCCGCCCCGATGTGAGCAAGCCCGTGGATGGCCCCGAGTTCGCGCTGTTCGAGAAGTTCATGCGTGAACACAAAAACGTCTGGTCCAAGGTGAGCTGCCCCGAGCGCCTGAGCGTGACCGGCCCCAAGGCCTTGAACGGCGAGCAGAACGCCTACCAGGACGTGATCCCATTTGCGCGCCGCATCGTCGAGCAGTTCCCCGACCGCGTGTTGTGGGGCACCGACTGGCCACACCCCAACCTCAAGGATCACATGCCCGATGACGGCCTGCTGGTCGACTTCATTCCGCACATTGCCACCACGCCTGAGTTGCAACAAAAGCTCTTGGTGGACAATCCCATGCGTCTGTACTGGCCTGAGGAAAAGTAAAAATGTCGCTGAACAAAAACTATCTGGACGTGCCTGGCACGACCATTTTTGATGCCGAACAAAGCCGCAAGGGCTACCACCTGAACCAGTTCTGCATGTCGCTGATGAAGGCCGAGAACCGTGCGCGCTTCAAGGCAAACGAACGTGCCTACCTCGACGAGTGGGCCATGACCGAAGAGCAGAAGCAGGCCGTTTTGGCCCGCGATCTGAACCGCTGCATCGCGGCTGGCGGCAACATCTACTTCCTGGCCAAGATCGGCGCCACCGACGGCAAGAGCTTCCAGCAGATGGCCGGCTCCATGACCGGCATGACGGAAGAGGAATACCGCAACATGATGGTGCACGGCGGCCGCTCGGCCGAAGGCAATCGCGTCATTGGTGAGCATGGCGACGCGCAGGCAGATCGTCAGCCCCAGGGCAGCGCAGGCCGCGCCGCGCAGAAATAAGGAATAACAAAATGGCCAAAATTACCGCCAGCGTTTTCACCTCGCACGTGCCCGCCATAGGCGCCGCACTTGATCTGGGCAAGACCCAGGAAGACTATTGGAAGCCGGTCTTCCAAGGTTATGAGTACGGCAAGCAGTGGATGAAGGACAACAAGCCCGACGTGATCTTCCTGGTCTTCAACGACCACGCCACGGCCTTCAGCCTGGACATGATCCCGACATTTGCCATAGGTACTGCAGACTCTTATCAACCCGCCGACGAAGGCTGGGGCCCGCGCCCCGTGCCCGTGGTGCAGGGCCATGCGGAACTGGCTTCGCATATTGCGCAGTCGGTGATACAGCAGGACTTTGACCTGACCATCGTCAACAAGATGGACGTGGACCATGGCCTGACCGTGCCGCTGTCGCTGATGTGTGGCCAGCCGCCACAAAGCGACTTCAAGTGGCCTTGCCCGGTCATTCCATTCGCCGTGAACGTGGTGCAGTACCCCGTGCCTTCGGGCCAGCGTTGCCTGAACCTGGGCAAGGCCATCCGCAAGGCGGTGGAAAGTTTTGATGAAGACCTGAACGTGCACATCTGGGGCACGGGCGGCATGAGCCACCAGTTGCAAGGCCCACGTGCCGGCCTGATCAACCGCGAGTGGGACAACGCCTTCCTCGACCAGATGATCGCCGACCCCGAAGGTGCAGCCAAGATCCCGCACATCGACTACGTGCGTGAAGCCGGCAGCGAAGGCATTGAACTGGTGATGTGGCTGATCGCGCGCGGCGCCATGGGCGACCTGGCCGGCGGCGCCGCACCCAAGGTCAAACACCGCTTCTACCATGTGCCAGCCAGCAACACGGCTGTCGGCCATCTCATCCTCGAGGAATAATCATGAAACCCATCAAAGTAGCTCTCGCCGGTGCCGGCGCGTTCGGCATCAAGCACCTGGACGGCATCAAGAACATCGACGGCGTGGAAGTTGTCTCGCTGATCAGCCGTGATCTGGAAAAGACCAAGGAAGTCGCCGCCAAATACGGCATCGGCCACGTCACCACCAACCTCGAAGATTCGCTGGCGCTGAAGGAAGTCGACGCCGTGATCCTGTGCACGCCCACGCAGATGCACGCCGAGCAAACCATGGCTTGCCTGAAGGCCGGCAAACACGTGCAAGTGGAGATCCCGCTGTGTGATGTGTTGAAAGACGGCCAGGCGGTTGCTGCACAAGCCAAGACTTCCGGCCTGGTGGCCATGGTAGGCCACACCCGCCGCTTCAACCCCAGCCACCAGTATGTGCACAACAAAATCAAGGCTGGCGAGTTCAACATCCAGCAAATGGATGTGCAGACCTACTTCTTCCGCCGCACCAACATGAACGCGCTGGGCCAGGCACGCAGCTGGACCGACCACCTGCTGTGGCACCACGCTGCGCACACGGTGGATCTGTTTGCTTACCAAGCCGGCAGTCCCATCGTCAAGGCGAATGCGGTGCAAGGTCCTATCCACCCGACGCTGGGCATCGCCATGGACATGAGCATCCAGCTCAAGGCCGCCAACGGTGCCATCTGCACCTTGTCGCTGTCGTTCAACAACGACGGCCCGCTGGGCACCTTCTTCCGCTATATCGGTGATAGCGCGACCTACATTGCGCGTTACGACGACCTGGTTAACGGCAAGGAAGAGAAGATCGACGTGTCCAAGGTCGACGTCAGCATGAACGGCATCGAGCTGCAAGACCGCGAGTTCTTCGCCGCCATCCGCGAAGGCCGCGAGCCGAATTCCAGCGTGGCCAGCGTATTGCCTTGTTACCAGGTGCTGCACGATCTGGAGCAGCAGTTGAACGCGGCTTGAGCCGGCTCAAGCGCTGAATAAAAAAGGGGCTGACCGCATCACGCGGTCAGCCCCTTTTTTTGCGTAGTGCTTGCGCAGTACGCCTAGTAGCCGCCACCACCGGTGGGTGCGGCCGTCCCCGCCGGTTTGGGCGCCGGTGGTTGGATGGGGAACTTCTTGAACGCCGCCGCCACCGCCGCGTTGATGGGGACTTGCACGTTGTTCAGATCGGCTTCCGTCACGGTGTCGGTGACCACACCTTCCCACACCATCTTCTTGGCTGCGGCATCCACCACGTCGATGTTCAGCGTGCCCTCGGTGTACGGTGTGGCAATGGTCTGGTCGTTGTACCTGGCCCAGCCGCCATACATGCCGGTGCGGTAGCCGTAGTAGCCGCCTTGCATACCCCAACCCACGGGCACGGTGTCGACCTGCAGCTTCTGTGTCAGGCGGCCGTTGAAGTTCACCAGCAACTGGGCGTCGCTTGCGGCCAGCCGCAGTCCGCGGGCTTCGAGTTCACGTTGTGTGGCGGCCATCAGGTTTTGCGAGACTATGCTTTGGTAGCCGTTTTTGTCTGTGCCCAGTGGCTTGGCAAAGGTGAAGGTCTTGAATGTGCTGAAGTCGACCGAGCGGTCGTAATCGGCGCGGGCACTGGGGCCGGAGGCGCAGCCGCTCAACAGCAATGAGGCGGCAAGCGCTACGGGGGCAAGGACTCGGGCATTGAAAGCGAGAAGCATTAAAAATCCCTTCGGTTGTAGGACGGCGCTTTTGGCGTCGCATGGTCATGCGTGCTGGATGTCGTGTGGACCTGCATAGGGCGTGGGGTGCCGTGGTTTCGCTGCGGCGCAATCGATGGTGCCTGCACCAGCGCATCGCGTCCCGTGTCATTTTGCGGCGCCAGCGTCGGCGCTTCAAGCAGGTGTTGGAAAAGGGCCTCAGCCTATGCCACGGTGACCGGCCATGCGGACTGGTGCGCTATTTATTTGATAGCTTTCACGGCATACCTGGCAGGCTCAGGGCCGCAAATATTTGCATAACTTTACCGGCGGCATGCATAACACAGCTGCTTCATCACAAAACCGGGTGGCGGCTCGCTCTATGATTTCACTTAGCTGAGCTAAGCAATTGTCGGCCTTGCACGTCTGCTGGTTGTGGCCGGGCGTGCCACGTCTTTGGTTTGTTTTTTCGGGGGCCTTCTGTGCCAAAACCTTGTGCTCCACCCATCGTTGTGGAAGAACACGCCGCCATGGTGATGGAAGTGGTGCCTGTGGTCATGGACACCATTCGCAGTGCCATGCGCCTCGGTGCTGGCGCCAACCTCTCCGTGCCGCAGTTTCGCTGCCTCAACTTCATCGCGCGTACGCCGGCTTGCGCGGTGGGCGAGGTGGCGGCGTTTTTGGGCGTGACCATGCCCACGGCTTCCGCCATGGTGGACCGGCTGGTGCGCGCAGAACTGGTGCTGCCCGCCACGGCTTCCGATGACCGGCGCCGCTCGCAACTTCAGGCCACACCCGCCGGGCTGGCCCAGCTTGAGCAAATCCAGCTCGGTGCGCAAGGCCATCTGGAAGACATTCTTTCGGCCTGCTCGCCCACGGAACTGCAAACCCTGCAAGCCGGGCTGGCCGTGCTCTCGCGCACTTTTCAATCCAACCCTCATTCCAAAACCCCAACTGGGCTCCGTTCCGACGCCGTGCCATCATGAAGACCGCTCTTTCTTGTTTCAACCGTTTTAATCTTCTTGCCGGGCTGCTGGCGCTGGGCTTGCTCGGCCTAGCCGGCTGCTCCGACAAACCCTCTGGCGCCGCGCCCGAGGCGGCCGCCAAACCGGCTTCGGCACCGGCCGCTGGCGCTGCCCCGGTCAGCGTGAGCACGGTGCGCGCTCAGCAGCGTGACCTGCCGGTGCTGCTGACGGCCACCGGCACCGTGACGCCACTCACCAGCGTGGACGTGAAGGCCCAGGTCACCAGCGTGGTGGTCAAGGTGCTGATCAAGGAAGGGCAGTTCGTCAAAGCCGGTGAACTGATGTTCACACTCGATGCGCGCACCGACGAAGCCAACCTGGCCAAGGCGCGCGCGCAACTCGCCAAGGACAACGCCGCCCTGGCCGATGCGCGCCGCCAGTTGGCGCGCAGCCAGGATTTGTTTGCGCAGAAGTTTGTCTCGCAAGGCGCGGTGGACACCTCACAAGCGCAGGTCGATGCCCTGGCAGCGACCATCAACGCCGACCAGGCGGCCATCGATGCGGCCATGGTGTCGCTGTCATACGACCGCATCACCGCACCCCACGCCGGGCGTGCCGGGCAGGTGGTGGTGTACCCGGGCAGTGTGGTGCAGGCGAATGTGACGCCCCTGGTCACCATCACCCAACTGAGCCCCATCGGCGTGGCCTATAGCCTGCCGCAGCGCAACCTGACCGATGCGCTGGGGGCCCTCAAGGGCGGCGGTGCGGCGGTCACGGCGAAGCTGGCCGACGGCGGCGGCAGCTTCCAGGGCCGGTTGCAGTTTGTCGACAACCTGGTGGATGCCAGTTCGGGCTCGGTGAAGGCCAAGGCGGTGTTCGACAATGCCGACAACAAGCTCTGGCCGGGGGCGTTTGTCCAGGTGTCGCAAACCATCAACGTGCTCAAGGGCGCGGTGATCGTGCCCGAGGCGGCACTGATACAAGGTGCTCGCGGCACCGTGCTCTACACGCTGGTGGACGGCGTGGCTGTGTCCAAGCCCGTGAAGGTGGAATATGCTCAAGGACTGGATGCCGCCGTGAGCGGCATTGCGGCGGGCGACGTGGTGGTGGTGGACGGCAAACAAAACGTGCGCCCCGGTGTGCGTTTGGTGGAACGTGCGGCCACCGCAGACAAAGACGCCCAAAAAACTCCCGCCGCTGCGAATGCATCCGGCGCTGACACCAGCAAACCCGCCGCACCATGAACTTCTCCGAGATCTTCATCCGCCGTCCGGTGATGACGGTGCTGCTCAACCTGGCGATTGTGTTGGCCGGGGTGATTGGTTACCGCAGCATTCCCGTGGCCGCTTTGCCGAGTTACGACACGCCGGTGATCAATGTGTCGGCCTCGCTGCCCGGGGCCAGCCCCGAGACCATGGCCAGCTCGGTGGCGCTGATTCTGGAAAAACAATTCCAGACCGTGCCGGGGCTCAAAACCATCAGCTCCACCAGCACGCTGGGCTCGACTTCGCTGACGCTGGAGTTCGACCAGAACCGCAACATCGATGCGGCAGCGGTGGACGTGCAGGCGGCCTTGCTGCGTGCGCAACGCTCGCTGCCCACCGACATGACCAACCCGCCGTCCTACCGCAAGGTCAACCCGGCGGACGCACCGATTCTGCTGGTGGCGCTGACCTCGCCATCACTCACGCCGGCCGACCTGCAGGACTTTGCCGAACACCTGATCTCGCCCACGTTCTCCACCATAGACGGTGTGGCCCAGGTCAACATCTTTGGCTCCAAGCGTTACGCCGTGCGTGTGCGCATCAACCCGCAGGCCCTGGCGGTGCGCAACATCGGGCTGGACGAGCTGAGCAGCGTTTTGCGCACGGCCAACGTCAACACGCCGGTAGGCACGTTTGAAGGCCCTAGCCAGACGCTGGTGCTGCAAGCCAACCGGCAACTGCGCAACGCGGCCGACTTTGCCGAGCTGATCGTCAGCAACAAGGGCGGCAATACCGTGCGCCTGCGTGACGTGGCCAAGGTCGAAGACAGCCTGGAAACCGTCAAGAGCTGGGCCACGCTGAACGGCGAAAACTCCATCACCCTGGCGGTGCAACGCCAGCCCGGCGCCAACACCGTGAAGGTGGTGGATGCGCTGCTGGCCGCGCTGCCCAACCTGCAGGCGCAGATGCCGCAGTCGGTGCAGATGACGCCGGTGAACGACCGCTCTAAGTCGGTGCGCGAGGCCTTGCACGATGTGTCGCTCACACTCTTGGGCACCATCGTGCTGGTGGTGCTGGTGATCTTCCTGTTCTTGCGCCGCTTTGTGGCCACGGTGATTCCGGCCTTGTCGCTGCCGGTGTCGCTGGTCGGCGCTGTGGCCTTGTTGTGGGGCTTGTCGTACAGCCTGGACAACATCTCGCTGCTGGGCCTGACGCTGGCCGTGGGCCTGGTGGTCGACGATGCCATCGTGGTGCTGGAAGAAATCATCCGCCTGGTGGAAGAGGGCGAAGACCCGTTCCAAGCCGCGCTCAAGGGCTCGCGCGCGGTGGGTTTCACCATCGTCTCCATGTCCACTTCGTTGATCGCGGTGTTCATCCCCATCTTCTTCATGCCGGGCGTGATCGGCCTGCTGTTCCATGAGTTCGCCGTAGTAGTGGGCTTGTCGATTGTGGTTTCGGCGTTTGTCTCGCTGACCTTGGTGCCCATGCTGGCCAGCCGCTTCCTCAGCGACGAAACCCACAAGAAACCACCGGGCCGCATCGTGCATTCGTTCGAGGTTGGCTTCAACGCCGTGCTGGCCGGCTACACGCGTGCACTTGACCTGGCCCTGCGTCACCGCATGGCGGTGCTGGGAGTGGCGGCCATCACCTTTGTGCTGACCATCTGGCTGGCCATGATCATCCCCAAGGGTTTCTTCCCGGAAGAAGATATTGGGCAGATCCAGGTGACCACCGAAGCTTCGGAAGACATCTCGTTCCCGGCCATGGTCAAGCTACAAGAGGCGGCAGCGGCCGTGGTGCGTGCCGATCCCAGCGTGGCGGCCGTGAGTTCGTTCAACGGTGGCAACGGTTCACAAAACACCGGGCGTATGTTCATTACCCTCAAGCCGCAAAACGAACGCCCTAAGATGAAGGAGGTGGTCGAGGGGCTGCGCAAGAAGCTGCGCGGGGTGGCCGGCATCAATGTGTTCATGCGGCCGGTGCAGAACCTGCAACTCGGCGGGCGCCAGAGCAAGGCGCAGTACCAGTACATTTTGCAAAGCATCAAGGCCGATGAACTCAACGAGTGGGCCAGCAAGCTGCAGGCCAAATTGCGCAGTGATCCGGCTTTCCGCGACGTGACCAGCGATGCGCAGATGCGCGGCCTGATCGCCCAGCTGAAGATAGACCGCGACGCCGCCAACACCCTGGGGGTGTCCATAGACTCCATACGCACCGCGTTGTTCAGCGCCTTTGGCGAGCGCCAGGTGTCCACCATCTACCTGCCCACCGACAGCTACGAAGTCATCATGGAAGTGGCGCCCGAGGCCAAGCAGGACGAACGCGCGCTGAACGGCATTTACGTGCGTGCCAACACCGGCGCACTGGTGCCCATGTCCAGCTTCACCACCGTGACACGCACCGTGGGGGCCACGGCCATCAACCACGTGGGCCAGTTGCAGGCGGTGACGGTGTCGTTCAACCTCGCGCCCGGCGCGGCGCTGGGCGACGCCACGGCGAAGATCGACGCGGCCAGCAAGGCCATAGAGTTGCCATCGTCCATCATCACCAGCTATGGCGGCGATGCGGCGGTGTTCCAAAGCTCGCAGGGCAGCCAACTGGTGCTGGTGATTGCGGCGCTGCTGGTCATCTACGTGCTGCTGGGCGTGCTGTACGAGAGTTATATCCACCCCATCACCATACTGGCGGGCCTGCCGTCGGCGGCGGTGGGCGCCCTGGCCACGCTGATGATGTTTGGCCAGGACCTGACGCTGATCGCCACCATTGGTGTGGTGCTGCTCATAGGCATTGTCAAGAAAAACGCCATCATGATGATCGACTTCGCGCTGGAGGCGCAGCGCCATGAAGCTTTGTCGCCTGCCGAGGCGATACGCAAGGCGTGTTTGCTGCGTTTTCGGCCTATCATGATGACCACCATGGCCGCGTTGATGGGTGCACTGCCGATTGCCCTGGGTCTGGGCGCTGGTGCCGAGTTGCGCCAGCCCCTGGGGCTGGCGGTGGTGGGCGGGCTGGTGTTTTCACAAGCCATCACCTTGTTCATCACGCCGGTGATTTACCTGGCGCTGGAACGCTTCAGTGGCACCGGTCCGGTGACCACACCCGAGGTGGCGGCACGCACGGCCCATTCGGCCACACAAACACATTGACTACACAAGAAATTTTTCCATGAACAACAGAACATTGGGCCCGTTTCAAGTTTCGGCCATAGGCCTGGGTTGCATGAACCTGAGCCACGCCTATGGCGCGCCGGTATCGGCGGAGCAGGGCGAACGGGTATTGCTGTCGGCACTCGATGCCGGCGTGACGCTGTTCGACACCGCCGCGCTCTACGGCTTTGGTGCCAACGAAGAGCTGGTGGGCAAGGTGATGAAGCCGCACCGCCGCAAGTTCACGTTGTGCAGCAAAGGTGGCATGGCGGGTGTGCGGGGTGAAGACGGCGTGGTGCGCCGCGTCATCGACGGCCGCCCCGACACCGTGCGCAAGAACTGCGAAGACAGCCTGCGCCGCCTGGGCACCGATGTCATCGACCTGTACTACCTGCACCGCTGGGACAAACAGGTGCCGATCGAGGACAGCGTAGGCGCCCTGAGCGAGCTGGTGCGCAAGGGTTATGTGCAGGCCATAGGCTTGAGCGAAGTCTCGGCCGACACGCTGCGCAAAGCACATGCGGTGCACCCGATTGCGGCCGTGCAAACCGAGTATTCGCTGTGGACGCGCAACCCCGAGATCGCCGTGCTCGAGGCCTGCCGCGAACTCGGTGCCAGCTTTGTCGCCTTCAGCCCGCTGGCGCGCGCCTACCTCACGGGTACGCTGACCGATGTTGCTACGCTGGACGCCAAGGACATTCGCCGCCCCATGCCGCGTTTTGCGCCCGACACCTATGCCACCAACCTGAAGCTGCTGGCACCCTTCAAGGCACTGGCACAGAGCCTTGGCTGCACCCAGGCGCAACTGGCTTTGGCCTGGTTGCTGCACAAGGCACCACACATCATTCCCATTCCCGGCACCACCAGCCTGCCGCACTTGCAGGAAGACCTGGGCGCCGAGCGCGTCAGGCTCGCGCCCGAGCACATGGCCCAGCTGGAAGATATCTTCAACGTCAAGGCCGTGGTCGGCCCGCGTTACGCGCCGCAAGGCACGGCCGAGGTGGACACCGAGAATTTTTGAGCCCGGGGGCGCAAGCCCGCGCCATGCAAGGGCAGGTTCACTACTAAAATCGTAGCTGTTGTCGCAAGGCTGTAGGGCGCTGCGGCTATTTTTGTTACAAACCTCCCGAGATGACGCCAAAACCCAAACCCACACGCGGCCGATCGGCCAAGGCCCAAGCGGCGGCCGACGATGCCGCGTCCCAACAGATGGGCTTGTTTTTTGACATGCCGACGGCTGTGTCCTCGGTACCACGCGCGCCTGTGGCAGCACCCGCGCCCGTGGCTGCGCCTATGCCTGAGCCCATGCCAACACCAATGGCCGAAGCGCTTGCGCCCGCGCCTGCCGCTTCGCCTGCAACCGAGCCGCTTGCCGTGTTGCCTACGGCCGCAGCAGTGGCAGGTGCCGAAGCACCATCACTCGAAGCCCTGGCCCGCCAGTTGGAAGCCAGCCCCGACTACCGCGTGTTGCGCCGCCTGCAGCCCACGCTGCAGTGGCCCGGTACCGCGCCTGTAGCCCGCGAGGACATTGCGCGCGTGCTGGTGCTGGATACCGAGACCACTGGCCTGGACCACAACACGGCACGCATCATGGAACTGGCGCTGCTGCGTGTGGACGTGGACCGGCGCACCGGCCAGCCCGTGGGCATGGTGCAGGTCTATGACGGCCTGGAAGACCCCGGCCAGCCGATTCCGCCCGAGGTGCAAAAAATCACCGGCATCAACAGCAGCATGGTCGCGGGCCAGCAACTCGACGAAGCCTTGATCGCCACGCTGCTCGACGACGTGGACCTGGTGGTGGCACACAACGCCGGCTTCGACCGGCCGTTTGTTGAAGCCCGTCTGCCAGCCTTTGCCGAAAAGGACTGGGCCTGCTCGTTTGTCGATATCAACTGGAAAAAACTCGGCCACGGTTCGTCCAAGCTCGAATCGCTGGCCTTGGCGCACGGCTGGTTCTACGACGCCCACCGCGCCGAGACCGATTGCCACGCCTTGCTGGCGGTGTTGCAAGCCGATGTGCCTGCCGATGCGCAGCTCGCCGACGCACCGCCTGACGTTCCCGCCGTGCCACCCAACGGCCTGGCGCTGCTGCTGGCGGCGGCCAGCCAACTGCGTTATCGCCTGCAGGCCACCGGCGCACCTTTTGATGCCAAAGATGCTTTGCGTGTGCGTGGTTATCGCTGGGATGCCGCGGCCAAGGTGTGGCATACGCGCCTGGGCAGTGCAGCCGAGCTGGACGCCGAATGTGAATGGCTCAAAACCAATGTCTACCGGCGTAGCGCCCAGGTGGTGGTGGAGGCGCTGGATGCACGTGTGCGCTACGCCAACAGGCCCGGTGTCATCAGCACCCGCAGCTTGTAGCAAGCTATCGCCAGCAGCATGTCTGCCGACAAATTCCAACCAGCTCCGCGCGAAGATGCAGCGCTGCAGCGGCTTTTGGGTTTGCTCGCCAGCCGCCCGCAGCAACGCGTGCTGGTGGGTTTGGCGGGTTTGCCCGGGTCCGGCAAAACGACCATCGCCCAGGCTTGGGTGGACGCGGTGAATACACACCTGGGCGCAGGTGTTGCGCAGGTGTTGGGCATGGATGGTTTTCACCTGAGCCGCGCCACCCTGGCACAGGCGGCAGACCCAGCCGCTGCGCTGGCGCGTCGTGGCGCACCTTGGACTTTTGACCCCGTGGGCCTGCAGGCCAGGCTGGCTTTGTTGCGCGCAGGCTTTGACCGGCACACGGTGTTCTGGCCCGGCTTTGAACATGGCGTGGGTGACCCGGTCGAAGATGCCTTGGCGGTGCCGCCCCAGGTACGCCTGGTATTGGTCGAGGGCCTGTATTTATTGCACCGGGGTGATGGCTGGGCGGTGCAGCCCCTGCTGGATGCCTGTTGGTTTTGGGATGTGCCCATGCAAACCGCAATGGCGCGGTTGGCGTTGCGGCATCAGCGCGCCTGGGGTATTTCGGCGCAGCAGGCCGAGGCGCGGATTGCGCGCAACGATAGTCTGAATGCTGCGATTGTTCTGGCCAGCCGGGCTTGGGCGGACTGGCTGGTTTGCGCTCGTAGGCGGTCTTCGCCAGAACAAGTCAGCACAGCCACTGATCCCGCCTGAAACGCCCGGCTCAGGTGCAACCAGTCCGGCCGCTAGAGGGGGCCTGCCGCCCGTCAAGATTTCTCAAAGAAGAAGCTGGGATTGCGCTTTTGCCAATCCATCACCTGGCGTTCGGCTTCATCCTTTTGTAGCCCGTGGCGCTGCTGAATCAGCCCCAACAATTGGTCGCGCCGGCCAGCGCAGACATCGAGATCGTCGTCTGTCAGCTTGCCCCATTGCTCCTTCACCTTGCCCTTGAATTGAAGCCAGTTCCCCTGAAGTTGGTCTTGGTTCATGTGATGCTCCTCATGCAGGAAAAGCTGCCTGCGTGATCTGACTTTAGGCCGCTTGAAGGCCTTGCGCGGTAGGACGGCGCCAGGCAAGCGCTGTAGTCGATGGCTGACGTATGCCGCAAGTCTCTTCAAACATGCACTGTGCCGGGTGGTGCCACAATGGCAGTTGAACTTTTAATTCAATTACTGCACATGCCGCAGAGACGGGCGGTGTGCAATGCGCCAAACATGATCATCACCAGTTTGCTCGACACCGACCTCTACAAGTTCTCCATGATGCAGGCGGTGCTGCACCAGTTTCCTGGCGCCCAGGTGGAGTACAAGTTCAAGTGCCGCAATCCCGGCGTGCAATTGGCGTTGTATGTGAACGAGATCCGCGAAGAAATTCGTGGGTTGTGCAGCCTGCAGTTTCAGGACGCCGAGCTCGACTACCTGCGCTCCATGCGCTTCATCAAGAGCGACTTTGTCGATTTTCTGGGGCTGTTCCGGCTCAACGAAAAGTACATCCACGTCAGCTCTTTGCCTACCGGCGAGATCGAGATCGTCATTCGCGGGCCCTGGCTGCATACCATCATGTTCGAGATCCCGGTGCTGGCGATCATCAACGAGGTGTACTTCCGCAACACACAACAGGTGGCGCAGTTCGACGAGGGCCGTCGCCGTCTGCAAGTCAAGGTCGACCAATTGCAGGCCGATGGTCTGCAAGAGCTGAAGATCGCCGATTACGGCACACGCCGCCGCTTCAGCAAGGCCTGGCACGAAGAAGTGCTGCGCCTGTTGATGACCAAGCTGGGCTCGGGTGCCAGCGGCCAGTTTGCCGGCACCAGCAATGTGTTGTTTGCCATGAAGCTGGGTTTGACGCCGCTGGGCACCATGGCCCACGAGTACCTGCAGGCCTGCCAGGCGCTGGGGCCACGCCTGCGCGACAGCCAGGTGTTCGGCTTTGAATCCTGGGCCAAGGAATACCGGGGCGACCTGGGCATAGCGCTCAGCGACGTCTATGGCATGGACGCGTTTTTGCGCGACTACGACATGTATTTCTGCAAGCTGTTTGATGGCGCGCGCCATGACAGCGGTGATCCGTTCGCCTGGGGTGAGCGCCTGATCGCACACTACCGCAACAACCGAGTCGATCCGCGCACCAAAACACTCATCTTCAGTGATGGTTTAACCGTGCCACGTACCATTGAATTGTTCCGCCAGTTCCATGGGCGCTGTCTCCTGGCATTCGGTATCGGCACCAACCTGACCAACGACCTGGGTGATGCGCCGCAACATGTGCCGCTGCAAATCGTCATCAAGATGACGCGCTGCAACGGCCAGCCGGTGGCAAAACTGTCGGACACACCCTCCAAGAACATGTGTGAGGACGAGAAGTACCTGGCCTACCTGCGCCAGGTGTTCGACATCAAGACACCGGCCTGAGGCGCGCGGCCTGACGGATCCGCACGGCCAGGCTCAGAACAGATCAAAACAACGAAAGGGTGGGGAAGGTGTATGCGGATCACTAGCCAAATGCTGGCGCTCGGGGCCGGGCTGTTTTTGCCGGCCATGGGTTTTGCAGCCGAGATCAATGGTGCACAACTCAGCGCCCTATGGGGCGTGCCGTTTGCCGGTATCTTGTTGTCGATCGCGCTGTGGCCCTTGCTGGCGCCGCATTTCTGGCACCAGCACTTCGGCAAGATAGCGGCAGCATGGGCCTTGCTGTTCATCGTGCCATTTGCCGCGCTTTATGGGCCCGGCCTGGCGGCCAGTGCTGCGGTGCACGCGCTGGTGGCCGAGTACATTCCGTTCATCATTCTGTTGACCGCGCTCTACACCGTGGCCGGCGGCATTTTTGTGCGTGGCAACCTGCATGGGAGCCCGGCGTTGAATACCGCCATCCTGGCCTCGGGGGCGTTGCTGGCCAGCGTGATGGGCACCACCGGGGCCTCCATGCTGCTGATTCGCCCGCTGGTGCGCGCCAACGACAACCGGCCCTACAAGGCGCACGTGGTGGTGTTTTTTATCTTCATCGTCTCCAACGCCGGTGGCTCGCTCACGCCGCTGGGTGATCCGCCTTTGTTCCTGGGCTTTTTGAAAGGCGTGAGCTTTTTCTGGACGGTGAGCCACATCTTTCCCGAGACCTTGTTCCTGGTGGGTTCGCTGCTGGCCATTTTTTATGCACTCGACAGCTGGCACTTCCGCAAAGGCGGCCTGCTGCCACGCGACCCCACGCCCGATACCCATGGCCTGGGCTTTGATGGCAAGCTAAACTTTCTGCTGCTCGCGGGTGTGGTGTTTTTTGTGCTGCTCAGCGGCATCTGGAAGTCGCCGGTCGGTTTTGAGATCGCCGGCGCGCATGTCGGCCTGCCCGGTCTGGTGCGCGATGTGGCGCTGATCCTGATCACCCTGGTGTCGCTCAAAATCACCGCAGCCCAGGTGCATGAAGACAACCAGTTCGGCTGGGCGCCGATGCAGGAGGTGGCCAAGTTGTTTGCCGGCATCTTCTTGACCATCATCCCGGTGATTGCCATGCTCAAAGCCGGTATGGACGGCCCGTTTTCCGCCATCATCGCCGCCGTGACGCGGCCCGATGGCACGCCCAACCCGGCGGCTTATTTTTGGGCGACCGGCCTGTTGAGTTCTTTCCTCGACAACGCACCCACCTACCTGGTGTTCTTTAATACGGCCGGTGGAGATGCACAAGTCCTGATGACCACACTGGCCCCGACGCTGGCGGCGATCTCGGCGGGTGCGGTGTTCATGGGGGCCAACAGCTACATCGGCAATGCACCCAACCTCATGGTCAAGGCGATTGCCGAAGAGCGTGGGGTGCATATGCCCAGCTTCTTTGGCTATGTGGGCTGGGCGCTGTGTGTGTTGGTTCCGCTGTTTGTGCTCATGACCTGGATCTGGTTTTGAACTGAATTTATTTCAGAGCCCGATAAATTATTTTCCGGGCTCGGTACCGCAGCAGCAGCGTGGGGTTCTCCAGACGTGGAAAAATGGTGTGCAAAGCGTTAACGCTAACGTAACGTTGTCGTCATACCGGAGGAGACCTACCCCATGCCCAAGCCAAAGATCCTGGTGGCCCGCGCCATCTTCCCTGAAGTCATTGCGCGACTCGAAAAACATTTCGAGGTAGACAGCAACCAAGCCGACAAGCTGTTGGGCAAGCCCGAGTTGATCGCACGTTTGCAGGGCAAAGTGGGTGTTTTCACCACGGGCAGCGAACGTATCGATGCCGACGTGCTGGCCGCTTGCCCGGACCTCAAGATCTGCGCCAACATGGCCGTGGGTTACAACAACTTCGACGTGGCCGCCATGAGCGCCGCTGGTGTGCTGGCCACCAACGCCCCCGACGTGTTGACCGAAACCACCGCCGACTTCGGCTTCGCCCTGCTGATGGCCACGGCCCGCCGCGTCACCGAGAGCGAGCACTACCTGCGTGCAGGCCAGTGGACCAAGTGGAGTTTCGACATGTTTGCCGGCTCCGACATCCATGGCAGCACCTTGGGCATCATAGGTATGGGCCGCATTGGCCAGGGCATTGCCAAGCGTGGCGCGCACGGCTTTGGCATGAACGTGATCTACCACAACCGCTCCAAGCTTGATGCCTCGCTAGAAGCCGCTTGCAAAGCCCGCTACGTGGGCAAGGAAGAGTTGCTGCGTACGGCCGACCACGTGGTCCTGGTGGTGCCGTATTCCGCCGCCTCGCACCACACCATTGGTGCGGCGGAGTTGGCGCTGATGAAACCCACGGCCAACCTCATCAACATTGCACGCGGCGGCATTGTGGACGACGCGGCCCTCGCCGTGGCGCTGCGCGAGCGGCGCATCGCTGCAGCCGGGCTGGACGTGTTTGAAGGTGAGCCCAAGGTGCACCCGGACCTGCTCACCGTGCCCAACGTGGTGCTCACGCCGCACATCGCCAGCGCCACCGTGCCCACGCGCCTGGCCATGGCCAACCTCGCCTCTGACAACCTGATCGGCTATCTGGAGCAAAACAAGCCGGTGACGCCTTTGAACGCTGCGGAGCTAGCTGCAAAAAACCTAGCTAAATGACCGAAATCCCGTTGTGGTTGGTGTTGGCAGTAGGCTGTTTGAACCTGCTGGTGTTGCTGATCGTCTGGCTGCGCCAAGGTGATGGCGCTGCGGCCGGGGCCGAGATGGCGCGCCTGGCAGGCTTGCTGCAAAACATCCACCAGAACGTGACCACGGGTCATGAGCGCCTGGAACGCCTGGAGCGAGAGTTGCGCCGCGAGATGAGCGAAACCGCAAGGGCCGCGCGGCAGGAGCAAAGCACCAGCCTGGCGACGTTCCAGCAGTCGCTGGTGCAGCAGAACGCCGAGTTTGTGCGCACGCAGAACGCACAGCTCGATGCGTTCTCGCAGCAACTCACGCTGCTGCAAAAAACCTTGGGCGATACCCTTACCACACAGATCCAGGGCTTGAGTGAGTCCAACGCACGCCGTCTGAGCGAAGTGCGTGCCACGCTGGAGACCCAGCTGGCGCAACTGCAGCAGAGCAATGCCACCAAGCTCGACGAGATGCGCCAGACGGTGGACGAAAAACTGCAGAACACGCTTGAAGCCCGCCTTGGCGAAAGCTTTAAGCAGGTGGCCGAACGTCTGGAGCAAGTGCACAAGGGCCTGGGCGAAATGCAGACCCTGGCACAAGGTGTGGGCGACTTGCAACGTGTGCTCACCAACGTCAAGACACGTGGCATGTTTGGCGAAGTGCAGCTGGAGGCGCTGCTCGAACAAGTGCTCACGCCCGAGCAATACGGCCGCCAGATCGAGACCAAACCGCGCAGCAACCAACGTGTCGACTTCGCGGTGCGTTTTCCGGGGCGCAAGGGCGAAAGTGAGCCGGTCTGGCTGCCGATCGACGCCAAGTTCCCGCGCGACGACTACGAACGCCTGCTGGCTGCGCACGACCGCGCCGATGTGGCGGGCGTGGAAGCCGCCGCAAAGGCCTTGCACACACGCATCATGGCCGAGGCCAAGTCGATCTCGGAGAGTTACCTCGCACCGCCGCATACCACCGATTTCGCGATTCTCTTTCTGCCGATTGAAAGCCTTTACGCCGAAGTGCTGCGCCGCCCCGGCTTGATGGACAGCCTGCAACGCAACTACCGTGTCACCTTGGCGGGGCCAACCACCTTGCTGGCCATGCTCAACAGCCTGCACATGGGCTTTCGCACCCTGGCGCTGGAGCAACAAGCTTCGGACGTGTGGAAGGTGCTGGGTGCGGTCAAGACCGAGTTCGAGCGCTACGGTGAATGGGTGGCGCGCATGCGTGAGCAAATGCAAAAAGCCACAGACACCCTCGACAAGGCCGACACCCGAACGCGCCAGATGCGCCGCGCGCTCAAGGTGGTGGAAGCACTGCCCGAGGCTGATGCACAACAACTGCTGCCGAACCTCAACGCGGCAGACGATAGCGAAGAGTTGCTGCCTTGAACGCCGCCTTCGCCCGCCTCATCGCCGCGCAGATCTGTCTGCACGCATGTATGACGGGTGTGCGGTTGGCTGCGCCTTTGCTGGCCCTGCGTGAAGGTTATAGCGCGCTGGCCGTGGGTTTCCTGCTGGCGCTGTTTGCTTTGACACAGGTGTTCCTGGCCTTGCCCGCGGGGCGTTATGCGGACCGCCATGGTTTGCGTCGCCCGGTGTTCATCAGCGTGGCTCTGGCCGTGGTTGGTGCCGCACTCGGCGCGGTGTTTCCGGTCTATGGTGTGTTGTGTGTCAGCGCCTTGCTCACCGGCGGTGCTGCGGGCCTGGCGGTGATCTCGCTGCAGCGCCACGTGGGCCGTGCGGCCGAGGGCGCCACGCGCCTTAAACAGGTGTTCAGTTGGCTGGCCGTGGGGCCAGCGGTGTCGAACTTCATGGGCCCGTTTCTGGCGGGCTTGATGATCGATTTTGCGGGCAGTACGCCTAACGCCATCGCCGGGTACCGCTGGGCTTTTGCAGTGATGGCGACGCTGCCCTTGCTCACCTGGTGGTTGGTGCATAAGGTGAAAGAACTGCCGCCCCTGGAGGTGGCACCGAATGCCGTCAAAACCACCCCCTGGGATTTGCTCGCCGACCCGGTGTTACGCCGTCTGCTGCTGGTGAACTGGTTCTTGTCGTCATGCTGGGACGTGCATACCTTTGTGGTACCCATCATCGGTCATGAACGTGGGCTGTCGGCCTCAACCATAGGCACGATTCTGGGCGGCTTTGCCATTGCCGCCGCCTTGGTGCGCCTGGCCATGCCGCTGCTGGCCGAGCGCCTGCGCGAATGGGCGGTGATCTGTGGCGCGATGTGGGCGGCTGCGGTGTTGTTCACCGTTTACCCCTTGTTGTCCACGGCCTGGGCTATGGGTATCTGTTCCATCTTGCTTGGTTTGACGCTGGGCTCGGTACAGCCCATGGTGATGAGCACGCTGCACCAGATCACCCCGGCCCACCGCCATGGCGAAGCGCTGGGCCTGCGCCTGATGACCATCAACGCGTCCAGTGTGCTCATGCCCATGGTGTTTGGTGTGGCCAGCGCAGCAGTGGGTGTGGCGGGGCTGTTCTGGGCCACGGCAGCGCTGGTCGGCGGCGGTTCCCGCGCGGCCTGGTTGTTGAAGAATGTGAAGCTGACCTCGCATTGAGGGGCGGTTGTCGCCCACCTGGGCTCAGACCTTCAACGCCCCCCGAAACCCGCGCGCGGCGTAGTACGACTGCACGCCGTTGTGGTAGACGAAGACCTGGCCGTAGCGGCGGTCGCAAAACAGCGCTCCGCCGAGTTTGCGCATTTCCGGCGGTGTTGCCACCCAGCTCGAGGTCTTGGTGTCGAATTCGCCGAATGTCTGTAGTTCGCGGTATTGCGCTTCGCTGAGCAGTGTGACGCCCATGGCGGTGGCCAGGTCGATGGCGCTGCCCGCTGGTTTGTTTTCCTTGCGCGCGTGCAAGGCTTCGGCGTCGTAGCAAAGGCTTCTGCGCCCCTGCGGGCTTTCCGCAGCGCAGTCGCAGAAGAGCACTTCACCGCCCTTGGCGGCTGCGCCCAGCACGTCGGGTTCACCGCCGGTTTTTTCCATCTCTTGCAGCGATTGCAGCTTGCCCGGGCTGGCCAGCAGGCGGGCCTCGACATCGCTCCAGGCAAGGCCTTGATGGCGTTGCATGTTTTTCTCAAAGCGTGCTCTTAACAGCTTCAGCAGGCTTTCGCGTTCTTCGGCCTTCATGTTTCTTCGCCTTTTCGAGGGTGATGAGCACGCAGCAAGCGCTGCACTCTGTTGCACAGTTTGGACGATGTTAGCGAGGCCAGCAGTGGGTGGGTTTAATGCCATTCCCTAATGGGCACCGTGGGTGCTTGAACGTACATTTTCAGCATCCAAACCAGGCAGCAGCATGAAAATTCAGAAGATTGACATCATCGAGGCCGTGGTGCCGTTTGAAGACGGCGGCACGGGCATGGGTGTGACGCCCACACGCTGGCATACGCTCGAATTTGTCTTGGTGCGGCTGGAGACCGATAGCGGCATCGTTGGCTGGGGCGAGTGTTTTGCGTACTCCTGCCGTCAAGCCGTGGCGACGGCTGCACGCACCATGGTGGCGCCCTTGCTGCAAGGCCGGGACTTGCCCGCCACACCCGAAGAGTTGAGCCTGGAGCTGCAGCGCAAGCTGCACATCTTTGGGCGCTACGGCATCACCATGTTCGCCATCTCTGGGTTCGACATTGCGCTCTGGGACATCGCGGCCCAGGCGCAGGGCAAGCCCTTGAGCGCCATGTGGGGGCCCGCGCAGCGCACCGAGGTGTCGGCTTACGCCAGTCTCACGCGGTATGGCGATGTGGCGCTGGTCGACAAGTATTGCCGCCAGGCCATGGAGCAGGGCTACCGGCACGTCAAGCTGCACGAGGTCGACCCCGAGGTGATTCGCGCCGGGCGCCGGGCATGTGGGCCGGGGATTCACATGTCGGTCGATGTGAACTGCAGTTGGACCGAAGCCGGCGCATTGGAGCGGCTGCCGGTGCTGCAAGAGGCAGAGCTGGCGTGGGTGGAAGAGCCGGTGTTTCCGCCCGAGGCGATTGCCGCGCAGGCGAACATCAACCGCCGTTTCCCGGTGGGTGCTGGTGAAAATGCGTGCACGCGCCATGAGTTCGCGCGCATGCTGGAGGCCGGTGCGGTGGCCTACCCACAGCCCTCGGTGACCAAGGTCGGGGGCGTCACGGAGTTTTTGGCTGTGGTGCAGCTCGCGGGCCAGCATGGCCTCACACCCATGCCGCATTCGCCTTACTTCGGCCCCGGCTACTTCGCCACGCTGCATCTGCTGGCAGTGATTCCGGGTGCACCTTTGCCCGAACCCTTGTTCGAGCATTTGTACATTCAGCCGCATGCCGACTTGGCCTTGGGCGGTACACCGCTGCCACTGCAGGGCAAGGTGCAAATCCCCACCGCAGCGGGGCTGGGCTTTGCGCCCGACATGGCAGTGCTGGAGCGTTTTGTGGTGTGATCCTGTGTGCACTGGCGGTGTGGCCCGTGGCATGCGCTATCCTGCCGCATGCCATCGAAGATTGAGGCCAGCCTGGCCAGTATTGACCGCTTCATCGACGCCCTTTGGCTAGAAGAAGGCTTGTCGAAAAACACCCTGAGCGCCTACCGGCGCGACTTGAATCTATACGTGCGCTGGCTAGACCCCAAGGGCAAGTCGCTGGACCAAAGCGACGAGGGCGACCTGCAGGCCTATTTTGCCGCGCGCCACAGCGCCACCAAGGCCACCTCGGCCAACCGGCGGCTCACGGTGTTCAAACGCTACTTTCGCTGGGCCCTGCGTGAAGGAGTGCTGCAGGCCGACCCCACGCTGAAGATGAATCCGGCGCGCCAGGCTTTGCGTGTGCCCAAGACCTTGACCGAGCCGCAGGTCGAGGCACTGCTGAACGCGCCTGACGTGGGCAGCACTCTGGGCCTGCGCGACCGCGCCATGATTGAACTGATGTACGCCAGCGGCCTGCGTGTGAGCGAGCTGGTGCAAATCAAGACCTACCACCTGGGCTTGAGCGAGGGTGTGCTGCGCACTATGGGCAAGGGCAGCAAGGAGCGTCTGGTGCCGTTTGGTGATGTGGCGCGCGCCTGGCTGCAGCGCTACCTGGAACAGGGCCGGCCCGCACTGCTGGCCGGACGGCAGACCGACGACCTGTTCATCACCCACCGTGGCAGCAAGGCCGGCCGCGCCATGACACGCATGATGTTCTGGCTCATCGTGCGCAAATATGCGCTGCAGGCCGGCATTCATGTGGCCTTGTCACCGCACACCCTGCGTCACGCGTTTGCCACCCATTTGCTCAACCATGGCGCCGATTTGCGCGCCGTGCAAATGCTGCTGGGCCACGCCGACATTTCCACCACCACCATCTACACACACGTGGCGCGTGAGCGTTTGAAAGCTATCCACGCCGAGCACCATCCGCGCGGTTGAAGCGCTTGCAGGGGCATGCCGCGTCGCCGCTGTGCAGCGCCGCAGCATGACTGAAAATGTCTGCTCTTTTTGCTTTTTGGAATTCTTGCCATGTCTTTTTTGCCCACGTCTATTCGCCGCCGCCATTGGCTTGCCGCCGCTGCCGGAGCTGCCTTGACGACATTGCCGGGCCTGGGCCAAGCGCAAGCAGCCTGGCCATCACGCAACATCCGCATCATCGTGGCTTATCCACCGGGTGGTGTGAGCGACAACATCTCACGTGCCTTGGCCGACAAACTCAGCGCGCAGCTGGGCACGCCGGTGGTGGTGGAGAACCGTGCCGGCGCGGGCGGCAGCATTGGCATGGATGCCGTGGCCAAGGCCGCGCCCGACGGTTACACCCTGGGTTTTTCGTCCATCAGCCCGCTGGCGCTGAACCCGCATTTGGGCAAGCTGGCCTACGACCCGGCCAAAGACATTGCGCCCGTGGCGAGTGTGATGTATTCACCCGTGGTGCTGCTGGCCACCCCTGCGTTCCAGGGCAAGGACTTCAAGGATGTGGTGGCGCAATCGAAAGCCAAACCGGGCAGCGTGCGCTGGTCCACCTCGGGACTGGCCACGGTCGGGCACATCATGCTGGAGCAGATCCAGCACACCGCGGGGATTGAGCTGACCCACGTGCCGTACAAAGGCGCGGGGCAGCAGTTGACCGATGCGCTGAGCGGCCAGTTTGAATTGATCTCGACCAACCTCAGCGCGGCGCTGGTGCAGCACATCAAGTCGGGCAAGCTGCGGCCGCTGGCGGTGGGCGCCCCCGCGCGGGTGGAGGTGATGGCGCAGGTGCCGACCCTGGCCGAACTGGGTTTCGCTGCGGCCAATATGACGTCGTTGTTTGGCATTTTTGCGGCAGCCGCCACACCGGCACCGGTGCTGCAACGCCTGAATGCCGAGATCAACAAGGCCTTGGCGCTGCCCGACATGCGCGAGCGTTTGCTCGCGGCCGACAACGTGCCGACCGGCGGCAGTCAGGCTGACTTTGCCAAGCAGATTGCGCAGGAGTCGGCGAGCAATGCGAAGATCATCAAGGCGGCCAACATCAAGCTGGATTGACCGGGTGGCCAACGCTGCCGCACTGCGGCGGCGTGGCTTGCTCAGCCTTCGGCGGTGAGCGACTCGGCCCAGGCCAGGGCCTGCAAGTGCGCCCAGTTCACCTGTTTGTTCGACAGGTGCAGCGCATTGGCGGTGCGCGCAAACACTTCGTCGTTGCCGCTTTCGCAGGCCTCGGTGAGCTCCAGGAAAGGCGCAAACACGCCCTGGCGGTGCAGCAGGGCGTCGAGCACGGGTTGTGGCAGGGCCACCGATTCGAGGGCCTTCTCCAGCGGCACGCCCAGCATGGTGTCGAGCAGCGAGAACACACCCACCACAAAGGCGTTGTCGCATTCTTCGGGCGACAGCAACTCGGCCGCGAGCAACTCCATCAGGCGGCCACGCACCACGGCGGTTTGGCCCACGGCCTGGTCGGAGCCACTGTTGCGTGAGGTGGTCATGAGCAGTGCCGCCCAGCGGAACAGCTTCTTCAGCCCGAGGATCATCACCGCGTGGCGGAACGAGGTGATTTCGCAGCTCAGCCCAAAACCGGACGAGTTGATGAAACGCAGCAGGTTGAACGACAGCGCCGGGTCTTTTTTCAGCAGCTCTTCAATCTCGGCCGTGGTGGCTTGTTTGCGCACCAGGTTGATGAGTTGCAGTATGGTGGCCTGCGAAGGGCGGATCTGCTGCGCCTTCACCACCGAAGGTTTGGCAAACCAGTAGCCCTGGAACAGCTTGATGCCGTAGCTGGCGAGCAGTTTGTGCTGCTCGGCGGTTTCGACCTTCTCAGCGATGAGTTGCGCCGTGGTGTTGGCCTGCGCAAAACGCACAAAGGGCAGCACCATGTCGGGTTTCAGGGCCACCATGTCGAGCTTGACGAAGGACGCCAGCGCGCGCCACGAGGCATAGCCGCGTGTCAGCACGGTGTGGTTGAAGGCGAAGCGGAAACCGCGTTTGCGCAGTTCTTCCAGCAGCAGGGCACGCGCCTCAATCTCCTCGACGGCGCCGCCTATCACGGGGGGCACCTCCAGCACCACTTTGTCGGGATGCACCAGCTCCAGGTGGCCGCCGGCCAGGCTGTCCAGTGTGCAGTTGATGAACACCAGCTTTTTGCCCACCAGCGCTTCGGTATCCGAGAACGACAATGCGTTGAACAGCAGTGCCGCATCACTTTCGGCGGTGTGGGCGTCCACCGCCATGGAGCGGTCGAACAGCTCGTAGCCGAAAACACCACGGTTTTCGTCGACGATGGCCTGGCGGGCGATCACGGCATGGGTGCCTGATTCAGCCTCAAGGGACTGGCGCATCGAAGAAAGCTGGTCTGGGATGGTGGACATTGGCGAGGTGGTGCGGGTGGTGGCTCGATTCTAAAGAAGAACCAAAGTCACTCCACGGGGTTTGGTATCAGCGGGCAAATCGGCCAGCGGTCCGGGTGGTCTGCAGCCGACGCAGCGGCAGCCGTGCCGGCCGACGCGTCTACACAGGCGCCTGGGCGCAAACTTACTCCAATGGCAGGTTGTCGGCCCAGAGCAAGGCCTCCATATGGGCCATGTTGATCTGCTGGTTGTTCAGCCCCAGGGCATGTGCGGCGCTGGCAAAAGCGTGGTCGTCGGCGTTTTCGCAGGCCAGGGTCAGGCGCAGCATCTCGCCATAGGGGCCGGTTTGGTGCTCGATGGCGTTGATGATGTCGTCCGGCAGCGGCAGCAGATTCAAGGCCTGCGCCATAGGCACACGCAGGATCACGTCCAGCAGCGAGAACATGCCGACCACAAAGGCGGTGTCGCGCTCTTCCTGCGGCCGGTTGCCGGCCTCGGCCAACAGCTCCATCAGACGGCCGCGCACAATGGCCGTGGCCGACAAGGCCACACCTTGCGAGTCCGACAAGGCGGTACTGAGCAGCAACGCGGCCCAGCGGAACAGCCGCTTCATGCCCAGCAACATCACCGCCTGGCGGAACGAGGTGATTTCCTGGCGCATGCCGAAACCGGCAGAGTTGATCAAGCGCAGCAGGTTGAAGCCGAGCAGCGTGTCGCGCTTGAGCACGTCCTCGATCTCGTCGATGTCGGCATTGGTGCGCACCAGGTTGACCAACTGCAGGATGGTCGCCTGGCCGGGCGACATCACCTTGGCCATGATTTCGGTCGGCTTGGCAAACCAGTAGCCCTGGAACAGTTCGACGCCGTAGGAGGCCAGCGCCTTGAATTGCTCCTCGGTCTCGACCTTCTCGGCGACGATGCGTGCTTGCGGGGCGCGGCTCAGGGCCGCCGCCACCACCGCCTGCAGTTGGGTGGCGGGCAGGGCGGCGACGTTGAGTTTCACAAAGTCGGCCAGGTTTTGCCAGGAGCCATAAGCCGGCGCCAGCAGCACGTGGCTGAAGGCCAGGCGGAAACCGCGCGCGCGCAGCTCGTCCAGCGCCTGCGCGCGGCCCTGGATGTCGGCCTGTTCGTGGCCCTCGACCGAGCGCACCTCCAGCACGATTTGTTCGGCCGGAAGCAGGTCTAGGTGACCACCCGCCAGGGTTTCGTGGGTGCAGTTCACAAACACCGTGCGGTCGCCGAGCAGCGATTCGCTGGAGGCGTTGGTCAGGGCGCTGAACACCATGGCCATGTCGGTGGCAGCGGTGTGTACCGCGTCGATTACCGAGCGGTTGTAGAGTTCGTAGCCAAAAACGGTGCCGTTTTTATCGACGATGGGCTGGCGCGCCATCAGCGCATAGTGCGCGGCGGGGTCGGTGGCCGGATCTGCGGCCGGGTCGCGTGGGGAGCTGTCGCTGGGATGGGTCATGTCTGGATGTCTTGTGGGCGGCCTGCAATTGATTGTGAACAGGCTCTCGCACCAAATCTGCATTGCCTGGTGATTTTTTGGCCTGGCGTATTGTTACAGCGAACCTGGCTTGGCGGCTACTCCGTTAAATACGCCAGTTCCACGTCTGAAAAACCGGCCGCACGGCGCGCTTTGGCGTTGAACGGCGGGCGCAGCTTGGGCGCCTGGTAACGCGCCGTCAGCACGCCATAGTGCGCCACCGGCTCCAGACCGGCACGTTCGCAGCACCAGCGGTACCAATGGTTGCCAATGGCCACGTGGCCGACCTCTTCGCGCAGCACAGTGTCCAGGATGTCCACGGCGGCCAGCGCATCGGGCGTGGCCACGCGGCGCAGCTTGTCTTGTATCAGCGGTGTCGCGTCCAGGCCCCGGGCCTCCAGGGTGCGCGGCACCAGTGCCATGCGGGCGACGATGTCGTCGCTGGTTTTCTCGCACATGGTCCACAGGCCGTCGTGGGCCGGAAAGTCGCCATAGTCCCAGCGCACAGCGCCGTCGGTCAGCGTTTTCAGGTGGGCACGCAGCATGGAGAAATGTTTGGCCTCTTCGGCGGCCACGCGCAGCCAGTCGAGGTAGTAGGCCTCGGGCATACCGTCGAAACGCCAGATCGCGTCCAGTGCCAGATTGATGGCGTTGAACTCGATGTGCGCAATGCTGTGCACCAGCGCCGCGCGGCCTTCCAGCATGAAGAGGGAGCGCTGAGGTTTTTTGATGCGTTCGAACAGCACCGGCCGGCTCGGCCGGCCGGGCACCTCGGGTGGTGCTGGCCACACGCCGGGTGCTATTGAAAAAGAAGCTGCCTGCGCATACAGCGTGTGCGTGGCAGCCACTTTTTCTTCAGGGTCTATAAGGCACAGGGCGTGCAGGGCAGATTGGCGGAGATCCATCGCTATGATTGTAAAAAATCCCACGCATCGAAACCCGCAAACCCAGGAGATAGACCATGGCCATTTACGCACTTGACGGTACTGCCCCCCAAATCGCCCCCACCGCCTGGGTGGCCGACAGCGCCGAAGTGATGGGCACGGTCACGTTGGAGGAAGGCAGCAGCCTGTGGTTTGGCGTGGTGGCGCGAGGCGACAGCGACCACATCACCGTGGGCCGTGGCTCCAACGTGCAGGACCTGAGTGTGTTGCACGCCGACCATGGCGTGCCGCTGGTCATAGGCGAGAACGTCACCATAGGGCACAAGGTGATGCTGCACGGCTGCACCATTGGGGATGAATCCTTGATAGGCATTGGTGCCATCGTGCTCAACGGCGCCAAGATCGGCAAAAACTGCCTGGTGGGCGCGGGGGCGCTGGTCACCGAAGGCAAAGAGTTCCCCGATGGTTCCATGATCCTGGGCAGCCCCGCCAAGGTGGTGCGCCAACTCACGCCCGAGCAAATCGCCGGCCTGCGCCGCAGCGCCGAGCATTACCAGGAGAACGCGCGGCGGTTTCGGGCGGGCTTGAAGAAGATTGGCTGAACAGGCTCTTAACCGCCCGCGGGGTACACCTTGAACCACACCAGCAGCAAAAGCGCTGCCGCCGCCACCCAGGCGCCGGTGGCCACCAGCAGCGTGTGGGCCAGGCTCAGGCGCACGCTGAACCAATACACGGCGAACAGATAAACCGCGTAGGGCAGCAGCGACCACAGGCCGAACAGCGCCGTGGTGCGCAGCGCGGCGGCCGAGCGTTCGCTGCCGACGATGTAGTGGGCGATCAAGGCAAAGGTGGGGAACAGCGGCACCAGCCCGGCGATGAAGAAACTTTTCGATTTGGACAGCAGGGCGATCACCAGCACGGCGAGTGCACCCAGGGCGCATTTGAGAATCAGCGAAAACATGTGGAGGCGGGGCGGGGGTGGAAAGCCGAAATTCTAGGGGGCGGCTTGCGGCTATGGGCCGGGCGGGCTGCTCGCTGGCCGTGAAGTCCATACAATTCAGCCATTCCCCTATCTGAGGCTTGCGCGCCGCTGTTTCCACGCAGGCGCCGCAGACTATATCCACACGAGGACAACGCGTGTCTGAACTCCACAAATTCTTATTCGACGGCCTGCCTGTGCGCGGCTCCATCGTGCGCCTCACCGATGCCTGGCAAGAGGTTTTGCAACGCCGCGCCTCCAACACCACCATGACCGGTTACCCCGCGCCAGTGGTGGAATTGTTGGGCGAGATGACGGCGGCCGGCGTGCTGATGCAATCCAACATCAAGTTCGACGGCGCGCTGGTGTTGCAGGTGTTTGGCGACGGCCCGGTGAAGGTGGCCGTGGTCGAGGTGCAGCCGGACATGGCGTTTCGCACCACCGCCAGCGTGATGGGCGAGGTGCCAGCCGACGCCACGCTGAGCACCATGGTGAACCAGAACAACGAGGGCCGCTGCGCCATCACCCTAGACCCGAAAACCAAATTCCCCGGCCAGCAGGCTTACCAGGGCGTGGTGCCGCTGCATGGCGACAAGCGCGAAAAGCTGGAAAAGGTCAGCGACGTGCTGCAGCACTACATGCTGCAAAGCGAGCAGCTCGACACACTGCTGGTGCTGGCCGCCGATGACAAAACCGCTGCGGGCCTGCTGATCCAGCGCCTGCCCGCCAAGGGCGAGGGCAACCTCGCGGCCGGCGCCCAGGCCAACGAAGACGGCATAGGCATCAACGAAGACTACAACCGCATTGCCCACCTGGCCTCGACGCTGAAGCGCGAGGAGTTGTTGTCACTCGACGTCGACACGATTTTGCGCCGCCTCTTCTGGGAAGAGCAGGTGTTGATGTTCACGCCGCACATTGGCGCCACGGCCCCGCGTTTCCACTGCACCTGCAGCCGTGAGCGTGTGGGCGCAATGATCCAGTCGCTGGGGCGCGAAGAGGTGGAAAGCATCTTGGCGGAGCGCAAGGACGTGGAAGTCGGCTGCGAGTTCTGCGGCCAGATGTACTGGTTTGACGCGGTCGACGCGGCGCAGTTGTTTGTCGAGCCGGACGTCACCTTGCCCGGGCCGTCCTCGGTCCAGTGATGGCTTGATTGGCCGCGGCGCGTTATACGCGAGCCGTCCGGTAACCAGCTTCTTTTTCGAGGCTGCAGCAGACCGTCCTTTTTGATGGTGGCGTCCATATGTTTGGAATGCTTCTATCGAAGGACGGTTTTTTCATTTCCAGAGTGGATGGCATCCGCATAGGCTAAGGGCTCGTTTCGATCCACGAGATCCCATAGCCCATGACTTGCTTTTTGTTGCTTAACCCAGCCCCTGTGAGGCTGTTGCCGTGACCGCGCCCGACCTCGTCGCGCTGAAGACCGATGTGCTGGTGATTGGTGGTGGCATGGCCGGTGCCTGGGCGGCCATCGCGGCAGCCCGCGCGGGCGCTGCGGTGATTCTGGTGGACAAGGGTTACTGCGGCACCAGTGGGGTCACCGCCACCGCCGGGCCTGGCCACTGGTGGGTGCCGCCCGACCCGCCGGATGCACGACCCAACGCCATCGCCGCGCGCAACCTGGGCGCGGCCGGCCTGGGCGACCCGCAATGGATGGCCGCCGTCATCGACCTGACCTGGCGTGTGTTGCCCACCCTGGCCAGCCACTACCACTTTCCACGCAACGAGGCCGGTGTACTGCAGTACCGCGGCCTGCGCGGGCCGGAGTACATGCGTGCGCTGCGCAGCCTGGCCCTTGACCTGGGCGTGCGTATTCTGGACCACTGGCCTGCACTGGAACTGCTACGTGCCAGCGACGGCGTCATTGCTGGTGCGCGCGGCGTGCAACGCCAGCACGGCAACCGCCCCTGGCAGATCAGCGCCGGCGCGGTGCTGCTGGCCACCGGCGGCACCAGTTTCCGCTCACACCTGCTGGGGGCGCACAACAACACCGGCGACGGCTACCTGATGGGCGCTGAGGCCGGCGCCACGCTGTCGGGCATGGAGTTCACCGCCGCCTACACGGTGGCGCCCAAGCGCTCGAACATGACGCGCACCATGTCGTATGCCTACGCCAGCTACACCGATGCCGCCGGCCAGCCTCTGGACGTGCCGCCCGGCCCGGACAACAGCCGCGCGCTGGCGCGGGCGCTGCTGCAAGGCCCGGTGTTCTGCCGTTTTGACCGCATGCCCGACCAGGTGCGGCGCTGGTTGCCCAGCATCTCGCCGAATGTGATGCTGCCTTTTGACCGCTGGGGCATAGACCCCTGGCGCGACCGTTTCGAGATCACCCTGCACAACGACGGCACGATTCGCGGCACCGGTGGCCTGCGTGTGGCCGATGGCGACTGCGGCACGGGTGTGCCTGGCCTTTATGCCGCAGGGGATGCGGCCACGCGTGAACTGGTGGCCGGTGCCATCTCGGGCGGCGGCGCGCAGAACTCGGCCTGGGCGCTGTCCTCGGCGCACTGGGCAGCACGCGCTGCGGCCGACTTCGCACGCCAGCGTGGCCCCGTGGTAGGTGCTTTGCAGCCGCTGGGCCAGGCCGGTTTGCGTCCGGCGCGTGCTGTGTCCGCGTTCGACACACAGCAAGCGGTGAAGGCCATACAGGCGCAGATGCACCCTTACCAGCGCAACCTGTTCCGCACTGGCACGGGTCTGCAGGATTCGGCGCGGGTTCTGGAAGCGGTGTGGACTGAATTACGCGACCACGCCCACGATGGACATGACCCCCTGCGTTTGCGCGAGGCCGCCGCCATGGCCGCAAGCGCGCGTTGGTCGGTGGCCGCGGCGCTGCAGCGTCGCGAGAGCCGTGGCATGCACCAGCGCGATGACCTGCCTGCGAGCGACCCGGCACAGGCACACCGCCAGGAGGTCGGCGGGCTGGACTCCGTGTGGGTGCGGGCCGATGCCCAGCGGCCCCAGCCACCCCAGCCTGCTAGATCGCCCGTCATCGCGGAACCCGAACCACTCACCAGCGCTGCCTGACCCCCCGCCATGATTGAACTTGTCTTCTCCGACGCCTGCACGGCCTGTGGCGATTGCGTCACGGCCTGCCCCAGCAACGTCTTCGATACCGGCGCCGAAGGTGTACCTGTGATCGCCCGCCAGGCCGACTGCCAGACCTGCTTCATGTGTGAGCTGTTCTGCCAGGCCGATGCGCTGTTTGTGGCGCCCGATTGCACCGGCCCCACGCCGCTGGACCCCGCAGCCGTGCGCCAGGCCGGCCTGCTCGGCCAGTTCCGCCGCGACTCGGGCTGGCATGAATGGGAGGGTAGACGGGCCAACGAACACTGGCGTATGGACGAGGTGTTCCGCATGGCGCGCACGCTGCCTGCGAGCACCCCAGCCAGCCCAACAAATTAAACCTCTTCAGATCTTCACCTCTTCAAGGAATCGCTCCATGTCCCTGGAATTCATTGGCTACATCGGCACCCAGCACAGTTCTGAAATCATCGACGCACCACGCTCCGGCCTCGACCTGGCGCACGTGGAACAAGCGGCGCGCATCCACGAACAAGGCGGCTTTGACCGCGCGCTGGTGGCCTTTCATTCCACCTCGCCCGAAAGCATTCTGGTGGCGGCGCACGCGGCCTCGGTCACCCAGCGCCTGGGTTTTATGGTGGCGCACCGGCCGGGTTTCACACAGCCTACGCTGGCCGCACGCCAACTCGCCACGCTGGACGTGATCACCGGCGGCCGCTCGGCGGTGCACATCATCACCGGCGGCAACGAGGTCGAGATGCGCCAGGACGGCAGCTTCATCGACAAGGAAGAACGCTACGCGCGCAGCGACGAATACCTGCAAGTGCTGCGCAAGGTCTGGACCAGCACCCAGCCCTTTGACCACCAAGGCCGCTTCTACCGCTACGAGCAAGCCTTCTCGCATGTACGTTCGCCGCAGGCGCCGCATATTCCGGTGTATTTTGGTGGTTCGTCTGACGCCGCCATCGAGGTGGCTGGCCGTCACGCCGACGTCTACGCCTTATGGGGCGAAACCCATGAGCAGGTGCGCGAAACCGTGGCGCGGGTGCGCGCGGCTGCCGCCAAACACGGCCGCACGATACGCTTCAGCCTGTCGCTGCGTCCCATCCTGGCCGACACCGAAGCAGCGGCATGGGCACGTGCCGAGCACATTCTGGAACAGGCCCGTGCCTTGGCTGCGCGCAACGGCAAGCTGAACAAAGCCGCGCCGCTGAACGTAGGCTCGCAGCGCCTGCTGGCCGCCGCCGCCCAAGGCGACCGGCTCGACAAACGACTGTGGACCGGCATCGCCGGTTTGTTGGGCGCGCAAGGCAATTCGACCGCGCTGGTCGGCACGCCCGAACAAGTGGCCGACGCCTTGCTGGACTACCGCGACCTGGGCATCAGCACCTTCTTGATCCGTGGCTTCGAGCCGCTGGCCGATGCCCTGGCCTATGGGCGCGACCTGTTGCCATTGGTGCGCGCGCAGGCGCTGAGCCGGCCAGATTTGTCGAAGCGCCACGCGCCGGCGCCCGAGGGGGTTGCCGCCTAATCCGCCGTCAAGCTGGTGAACAGGCGGTGCTCACATTCCGGGTCGCTGCATTTGTCGCAGGTCCAGACCCAGTTTTTTGATTTCTTCAGGCCTTTTGTGCTGCTGGCGCTTGCTGTGTGGGTGGGAGTTGCTGCGAAGTTGATAGCGAAAAGGGCACTCTGCAGCCGCTCATCTCCGCTGCCGTAGACCACCTTGTAGGGAATTTCCCCTTTGGCCAATTGGCTGCGCAGCAAGGCGTCTATCGGTTCGCGCACATGGGCGCCGTCGCGCTGCAAGCCGTCTGCGACCCAGGGCAGGTCCAGACCGGTGACCAGGGTGTGGGTAAAGGTTTTTTGCTGCGCCAGCGCCAAGGGGTAGAGCGTGATGTCCTGGAACAGCCAGTCGCTGTAGACCGCGGTCATCAGCGCGGTGGTGTCGGCGATGACGTAGGCGGCACGTTCCGGATGCTCGGTTGGCTCGGTGGCCAGGCGTTCGGCGGCCTCCAGCACGTGCCGGGCCTGGGTTTCGGCAATCGCCAGCTGCTCGTCGGGGCGCGGCGTGCGGCCTTGGCGCTCGCACCATTCACGCAGCCATTCGGCGACCACGGCCACGCGGTGTCCACGTGTGCTCAAGGCTTGCGCCAAGGCAGCGGCAAGCGCGGTTTTGCCGGTGCTTTCGGTGCCCAGAAGGGCGACGCTGATGACGGTTTTTTTCACGCCTGTGTTTGACCTTTAAGCCGTGCCTGCCAGGCACGCCAGCCGGCCACACTCAGGGCGATGAACAAGCTGTAGAGCACGGCCGTGAGCCACAGGCCTTTATAGGCAAAAAGCCCCACGCTCACGGTGTTGACCGCCACCCACACCAGCCAGTTCTCCAGGTATTTGCGGCCCAGCAAAAACTGCCCGACCAGGCTCACAGCCGTGGGAAAGGCGTCCCACCAGGGCACATCGGTATTCGTGAAATTTTTAAGAATAAGGCCTGTGATGGGCCACAGAACAGCGCACGCTGCTATGGTTTTGATGATGCCATTGCGGGTTAGTCGCTGCACGTGCAGGTGCTGGCCATCGGCACTGTGGCCGCGCAGCCACTGCCACCAGCCCCAAAACGCCAGCACCACAAAAACGCCTTGCAGTGCCGCATCACCATACAAACGGTTGCGCCAGAAAAGCTCGCCATAAAGTAGCGAACTGGCAATTGCCAACGGCCAGCCCCAATGGATTTCGCGGATGTTGCAGCCGACCATCATCAGGGCCAGCAGTACGGCAAGCAATTCCAGCCAAGTCGTGGGAGCACCCCAAAGCGTAAACGCGCTCTGCTCGGCCAGCGCCCATAACCAATCCCAAACAGCGGTCATTTCAATACAGAGCGCGACAGGGCTTAACAGTCGTGAGGGTCTTCATCATGGGATGCCGCGGAACTGGCTCTGCCAGGCCGCAGGCATCGCCCCCTGCAAGGGGGTTGGCGCAGCGACACGCAGTGCGCGAAGACTGGGGGTGTTCACTTCGTGCTCACGTGAACGAAGATTTCGTTGGGTTTGACCATGCCGAGTTCGGTGCGGGCGCGGTCTTCGACCATTTCCAGGCCCTCTTTCAGGTCGCGCACCTCGGCCGTCAACCTGTCGTTGGCCAGTTGCGCTTTGGCATTCAGGGCTTTTTGCTCAGCCAGTTTGACGCGCATCTGGTTGACTTCGGGAATGCTGCCGCGGCCCAGCCAAAGCTGGGCATGCAGCACGGCCAGCAAGGCCAGCAGAACAGCGGGAACGAGGCGTGCGCCCATGGTGCAGGGTCAGGTTGGGCCAAGCCACAAAACAAAACCCCGACCCGCGCCCTTGTGCACAAGGGCCGCCGGGAGCCGGGGTGTTGTCAGCGGCATGGCCGAGCCAGCTTTCAGCGCAGGTTGTAGAACGCAGCGCGGCCAGGGTAGACGGCGATTTCGCCCAGGTCTTCCTCTATGCGCAGCAATTGGTTGTACTTGGCCATGCGGTCCGAACGGCTCAGGCTACCGGTCTTGATCTGGCCGGCGTTGGTGCCCACGGCGATATCGGCAATCGTCGAGTCTTCGGTTTCGCCCGAACGGTGGCTGATCACGGCGGTGTAGCCCGCGCGCTTGGCCATCTCAATGGCGGCAAAGGTTTCGGTCAGCGTGCCGATCTGGTTGATCTTGATCAGGATGGAGTTGGCGATGTTTTTCTCAATGCCTTCTTGCAGGATCTTGGTGTTGGTGACGAACAAGTCGTCGCCAACGATCTGCACCTTCTTGCCCAGGCGGTCGGTCAGCAGTTTCCAGCCGTCCCAGTCGCCTTCGGCCATGCCGTCTTCGATGCTGATGATGGGGTACTTGTCGCACCAGGTGGCCATCACGTTGATCCACTCTTCACCGGTCAGCACCAGGCCTTCACCTTCGAGGTGGTACTTGCCGTCCTTGTAGAACTCGGAGGCAGCGCAGTCCAGGCCCAGGGCGATCTGCTCGCCGGGCACGTAGCCTGCCGCGGTGATGGCGTCCAGAATCATCTGGATGGCGGCTTCGTGGTTGGCCACGTTGGGGGCAAAGCCACCTTCGTCGCCCACGGCGGTGCTGATGCCCTTGTCGTGCAGAATCTTCTTCAGCGCGTGGAACACTTCAGCGCCATAACGCAGCGCTTCGCGGAAGCTGGGTGCGCCCACGGGGATGATCATCAACTCTTGCAGGTCGAGGTTGTTGTTGGCGTGTTCGCCACCGTTCATGACGTTCATCATGGGCACGGGCATTTGCACCGCGCTCATGCCGCCGAAATAACGGTACAGCGGCAGGCCAGATTCTTCAGCTGCCGCGCGTGCCACGGCCATGGACACGGCCAACATCGCGTTGGCGCCCAGGCGGCCCTTGTTTTCGGTGCCGTCGAGGTCGATCAGGGTCTTGTCGAGGAAGGCTTGTTCCGAAGCGTCTAGGCCAAGCACGGCTTCGGAGATTTCGGTGTTGATGTTTTCCACGGCCTTGAGCACGCCCTTGCCCAGGTAACGTTTCTTGTCGCCGTCGCGCAGCTCAATGGCTTCACGCGAACCGGTGGAAGCACCCGAGGGCACAGCCGCACGGCCCATGACGCCGGATTCCAGCAACACGTCGCATTCGACGGTAGGGTTGCCACGCGAGTCGAGAACTTCGCGGCCGACGATATCCACAATTGCACTCATTTTTTTCCTTAAGGCTATAAAAATAATCTCAATCTTTGCGCGACGGTTGTGACTTACACAGGCGCGGCGACACCTTCGACCAACACCATGTTGAAGAACGTGGTGGCGCCTTCTCGTTTGGCGCGTGCGGCCCGGTATTGTTCGGCGTCGTAGAAATTTTTGGCGGCTTCATAACTGGGGAAGCGCAGCATCGCGATGCGGGCCGGTTCCCAGTCACCTTCCAGGGTCTCGAAGCGGCCCCCGCGCACCAGGTATTCACCACCCGCAGCGGCCACGGCCGCAGGGGCCTCGGCCATGTACTTCTTGTACTGCTCCATATCGGAGATCTGCATGTCAACAATCAGGTAGGCAGCGGGCATGGTGTGTCCTGAGGTGTACGCTAAAGGGGCCGAACGTTCGCCGGATTTCAGTTGAACGAATTTTCGAGGAAGCCGTTTTTCTTGGTGATCTGGTCGAGCCCGACCAGGGTCTCCAACAAGGCCTTCATGTGTTTCAAGGGCACGGCGTTGGGGCCGTCGCTCATGGCGACCGCAGGGTTGGGGTGGGTCTCCATGAACAGGCCCGCCACACCCACGGCCACTGCGGCGCGTGCCAGCACCGGCACCATCTCGCGCTGGCCGCCAGAGCTGGTGCCCTGGCCGCCGGGGAGCTGAACCGAGTGGGTTGCGTCAAACACCACCGGCGCACCGGTCTCGCGCATGATGGACAGGCTGCGCATGTCGCTGACCAGATTGTTGTAACCAAAACTCGCGCCGCGTTCGCAGGCCATGAAGTTGTCTTCGGGCAGGCCCTTCTCGCGCGCAGCGGCACGGGCCTTGTCGATCACGTTCTTCATGTCGCCAGGCGCCAGGAACTGGCCCTTCTTGATGTTCACCGGTTTGCCGCTTTGGGCGACAGCGCGGATGAAATCGGTCTGGCGGCACAGAAAGGCCGGGGTCTGCAATACATCGACCACGCTGGAGACGGCGGCCACCTGGGATTCGTCGTGGATGTCGGTCAATACCGGCAGGCCTAGCTCACGTTTCACCTTGGCCAGAATCTCCAGGCCTTTTTCAAGACCCGGGCCGCGGAAGGTGGTGCCGCTGGAGCGGTTGGCCTTGTCGAAGCTGCTCTTGAAGATGAACGGAATGCCCAGCGCCGAGGTGATTTCCTTCAGCGTGCCGGCGGTGTCCATCTGCAATTGCTCGGACTCGATGACACACGGGCCGGCAATCAGGAAGAAACGGTGCTCAAGACCGACGTCGAATCCGCAGAGTTTCATGCCGTCACGCTTTCTGTCTTGGCCGCCGTGGGCGCTGGTTTGTGCTGATCCACGGCCGCCTTCACAAAGGCGTTGAACAGTGGATGGCCGTCCCATGGGGTGGACTTGAACTCGGGGTGGAACTGCACACCGACAAACCAGGGGTGCACGGTCTTGGGCAATTCAACGATTTCGGTGAGCTGTTCGCGTTGCGTCAGCGCCGAGATCACCAGGCCGGCATCGCGCAGGCGGTCCAGATACTGCACGTTGGCTTCATAACGGTGGCGGTGACGCTCGGTCACCACGTCGCCGTAGATGCTGTGCGCCAGCGTGTCCTTGGCCACGTCGGAGCTTTGTGCGCCCAGGCGCATGGTGCCGCCGAGGTTGGAGTTCTCGTTGCGCGTCTTGATGGTGCCGTCGGCATCTTTCCACTCGGTGATAAGGGCGATGACGGGGTTTTCGCAGGTGGCGTCGAACTCGGTGCTGTTGGCGCCGGTCAGGCCGGCGACGTGGCGTGCGAATTCAATGGTCGCCACTTGCATGCCCAGGCAGATGCCCAGGTAGGGCAGCTTGTGTTCACGCGCAAAACGGGCGGCGCAGATTTTGCCTTCGACACCGCGCTTGCCAAAACCGCCGGGCACCAGCACGGCGTCGAACTGGTCGAGGCGCGAGACGGTTTGCGGGGTGATGGTTTCCGAGTCTATGTATTCGATCTTCACGCGCACATGGTTCTTCATGCCGGCGTGGCGCAAGGCTTCGTTGAGCGACTTGTAGCTGTCGGACAGATCGACATACTTGCCGACCATGGCGATGTTGACTTCGCCGCGCGGGTGCTCGGTCTCGTACACCAGGTCGTCCCAGCGCTTGAGGTTGGCAGGCGGTGTGTTCAGGCGCAGCTTGTCGCAGATCAGGCCGTCCAGGCCTTGCTCGTGCAACATGCGCGGCACCTTGTAGATGGTGTCCACGTCCCACATGGAGATCACACCCCACTCAGGCACGTTGGCGAACAGCGAGATCTTGGCGCGCTCTTCGTCGGGCACGGCACGGTCGGCACGGCACAGCAGGGCGTCGGCCTGAATGCCGATTTCGCGCAGTTGCTTGGCGGTGTGCTGGGTCGGCTTGGTCTTGAGTTCGCCGGCCGCAGCAATCCACGGCAGGTAGCTCAGGTGCACAAAGGCCGAGTTGTTCGGGCCGAGTTTCAGGCTCATCTGGCGCACCGCTTCAAGGAAGGGCAGCGACTCGATGTCGCCCACGGTGCCGCCGATTTCGACAATCGCCACGTCCACCGCATCGGGTTCGCCCACACGGGCGCCGCGCTTGACGAACTCCTGGATCTCGTTGGTGACGTGTGGGATCACCTGGACGGTTTTGCCCAGGTAGTCGCCGCGGCGCTCCTTGTCGAGCACACTTTTGTAGATTTGGCCGGTGGTGAAGTTGTTCGCACGGCGCATCTTCGATTCGATGAAGCGCTCGTAGTGGCCGAGGTCAAGGTCGGTTTCGGCGCCGTCGTCGGTCACAAAAACCTCGCCGTGTTGCAACGGCGACATCGTGCCCGGATCTACGTTCAAGTAGGGGTCGAGCTTGATTAAAGTGACTTTTAGGCCTCGCGATTCCAGTATCGCAGCGAGGGAGGCTGAGGCGATTCCCTTGCCCAGGGAAGACACCACACCGCCAGTGACGAAGACGAATTTGGTCATGTCGTGGTCGGGATTTGATCCCGGGGGAGGTGGTAAACGCAGATTATAAAGGGGCGCGGCACTGTTTCCTTGACGCGTGACATAAGCCGGGTCCGGGATGTGGGACTTTAGGCTTGCGACACCTGTTGCGCCCTCTGATATGGCTTGCTCTGCTACATTGCGCCCGATGGAACTCAACCCGCTTCCCATGACAGCTTCAAGCACCCCGGTGGGGGAACTCGCCGGACGGCACATCGTGCTCGGCCTCTCGGGCGGCATCGCCTGCTACAAGTCGGCCGAGTTATGCCGGCTGCTCATCAAAGCCGGCGCCACGGTGCAGGTCGTGATGACCGAGGCGGCCACACAATTCATCACGCCTGTGACCATGCAGGCCCTGAGCGGCCGGCCGGTGGTTGGCTCGCAGTGGGATGCGCGCGAACCCAACAACATGCCGCACATCAATTTGAGCCGCGAAGCCGACTTGATCTTGATTGCACCCTGCAGCGCCGACTTCATCACCCGCCTGGTGGCTGGCCGATCCGATGAACTGCTAAGCCTGCTGTGCCTGGCCCGCCCTATGGACCGCGTGCCGCTGCTCATCGCCCCGGCCATGAACCGCGAAATGTGGCTGCACCCCGCCACGCAGCGCAACCTGCGCCAATTGCAAGCTGATGGCGCGTTGCTGCTGGGCGTGGGCAACGGTTTGCAGGCCTGTGGTGAGACCGGCGACGGCCGCATGCTGGAGGCCGCGGAGTTGCTGGAAGAAGTGATTGCGCATTTTGTGCCCAAGACCCTGGCTGGCCAGCGGGTGCTGGTCACCGCCGGGCCGACGTATGAGGCGATTGACCCGGTGCGCGGCATCACCAACCTGTCGAGTGGCAAGATGGGTTTTGCGATTGCGCGCGCGGCCCAACAGGCCGGCGCCGAAGTCACTTTGGTGGCGGGGCCGGTGCATTTGCCCACACCGCGCGGGGTAGAACGCATAGACGTGCGTTCGGCCGCGCAGATGTTGGCGGCTGTGCGCCCGCTGTCCGAACATGCATCGGTTTTTGTCGCCACCGCCGCGGTGGCCGACTGGCGTCCGGCCAATGCCAGTGAACACAAGATCAAGAAAGATGGCTCGGGCAAAACGCCGCAGCTTGAATTCACCGAAAACCCGGACATTCTGGCGACCCTGGCGCAGAGCCCAAGGGCGCAGGCGGGCCAGCTGTATTGTGTGGGTTTTGCGGCCGAGAGCCAGGATCTGCTGGCCAATGCCCAGGCCAAGCTGGCGCGCAAGGGGGTGCCGCTGCTGGTTGGCAATATAGGCCCGGCGACCTTCGGACAAGACGACAATGCACTCTTGCTGGTGGACGCGCAAAGCGCGGTGGAACTGCCGCGTGCGAGCAAACGCTTGCTCGCCGCTCAGTTGGTCGCCGAAATCGCCCACCGTTTAAACGCCGCCAAGCCAACGACCTGAGTCGTCGTGCCGATTATTTTTAGACGGCACCTTTGTGGGTGCCCAACCTCTGTCTTTGCTTTATGAAAATCGACGTCAAAATCCTCGACCCGCGTATGGTCGACCAGTTGCCTACTTACGCCACGCCCGGTAGCGCCGGCCTGGACCTGCGTGCCTGCCTGGACGCGCCGCTCACGCTCGCGCCCAATGCCTGGCAACTGGTGCCCACCGGCATTGCCATCTTTCTCAAGGATCCCGGTTATGCGGCCATGATCTTGCCGCGCTCGGGCCTGGGCCACAAACACGGCATCGTGCTGGGCAACCTGGTGGGTTTGATCGACAGCGACTACCAGGGGCAGTTGATGGTCAGTGCCTGGAACCGCAGCGACGAGGCTTTCACGCTGGAGCCTATGGAGCGCCTGGCGCAACTGGTCATCGTGCCCGTGGTGCAGGCGCAGTTCAACGTGGTGAATGAGTTTGTCGCCACGCAGCGCGGCGAGGGCGGCTACGGGTCAACGGGTAAGGCTTGATGACCACCGACTTGTTACTGATTTGCTTCTGATTCAGTAGCGGTCTACGCGCTCCAGCATTGCGCTGGAGGCGTATTTTTTATCTGCCGTTTAGTGCAGCGTCTGGTTGCCTGGGGCCGCGTTTTGCACCTTGAAGAAGCCGGTGCCAGCGGTGCCGCCGCCGACTTCTTCTTCCGTTGCTTCACGCACACTTTCGACCTTCAGGTGCAGGCGCAGCGCAATGCCCGAGAGCGGGTGGTTGCCGTCCAGCACCACGTGTTCGGGGTAGATGTCGGTCACGATGTAGAGGCGGTCGCGCGGCATCTCGGGGTTCATGCCTTGGGGCAGGGCGGCGCCTTCAAAGCTCATGCCGGCTTCCAGCACGCTGGGGAACAGCGCGCGTGGCTCCAGGAAAATCAGTTGGTCGTTGAAGTCGCCAAACGCGTCTTCGGGCTCCAGGTGCAGGTCCAGCGTGTCGCCGGCCACATGGCCTTGCAGCGCTTCTTCCACTTTTTTCAGCAGGTCATTGCCGCCCAACAGAATCTCCACCGGGTCGCTGAGCACGTCGAGTTCTTCGCCTAGCGTGTCCTTCAAAGTCCAGGTGAGGCCAACGACACATTGAGGGATGATTTCCATAACGGGTTTGGGCTGTGTGGGCAGCCTGATGATCAAAAAAGTATGCGATTGTAGGCAGCACCATCGTCCTTTGTCGCCAGGGGGCTTACAAGCTGCGCATCTCGCCTATATTCACGGCCAACCAACGCTTTCCAGAGTAGAAAAATATGATCCCTATCGACACCCCCCTGGCCCTGCTCAACGGCCTGACACCCAGCCAATTCATGCGCCGCCATTGGCAGAAAAAACCGCTGCTGATCCGCCAGGCCATTCCAGGTTTTCAGGCGCTGCTCGACCGGCCCACCTTGTTTGATCTGTCGGAGCGGGAAGGGGTCGAGGCGCGGCTGATCCAGCAAACGCCCAAGGGTTGGAAAATGCGTAACGGCCCGCTTGGCAAACGTGCGCTGCCCGCCGTGAAGCAAGCCAACTGGACCCTGCTGGTGCAGGGTGTAGACCAGCATGTGCAGGCCGTGCATGCGCTGCTGCAGCAGTTTCGTTTTGTGCCCGACGCACGGCTGGACGATTTGATGATCAGCTACGCCACCGATGGTGGTGGTGTCGGCCCGCATTTCGACAGCTACGACGTGTTTTTGCTGCAAGCCCACGGCCGCCGCCGCTGGCGCATAGGCAAGCAAAAAGACCTGACCCTGGTGGAAGGTGCGCCACTCAAAATCCTGCAAAACTTCGAGCCCGAAGAAGAGTTTGTGCTGGAACCCGGCGACATGTTGTACCTGCCGCCGCGTTATGCCCATGATGGTGTGGCCGAAGGTGAATGCATGACTTACTCCATCGGCTTTCGCGCGCCCAAACGTGGCGAGTTGGCGCGTGAGCTGCTGCAGCGCATCGCCGAAGAGGCGGACGACGCCGTGGGCCTGGACCTTTATCGCGACCCGCAGCAGCCAGCGGTAGATGCGCCCGGCGCCATTCCCGCACCGTTGCAAGGTTTTGCCACCGACGCGCTGAAAGAGTTGTTGGGCGACCCGAAAGCCCTGGCCTGCGCGCTGGGCGAGGTCTTGACCGAGCTGAAGGCGAACATCTGGTTCGACGAAGGTGAAGCCGAGTTGCCGGTTGCCGGTGTGTCGGGCTTGACGCTGGACCGCCGTACCCGAATGATGTACGACGCCCACCATGTGTTCATCAACGGCGAAAGCTACCGTGCCGCCGGCCGCGACGCCACCCTGATGCGCCGCCTGGCCGACCAGCGTAGCCTGAGTGCCAAGGAGCTGGCGCGAGCCAGTGAAGGGGCCATGGATTTGATCGCCGCCTGGTGTGAAGACGGCTGGGCCCACGCCGCTTGAACATGCAAAGGGGACGTTATGGAAGATGGCCGCAATACACCCGGCTTGGCGGGCCTGCCCGAGGGGCGCTTTGAAGGTCGCATGGCCTTTCAGCAGTTGGTGCGTGAGGCCTTGCGCCAGGCCGCAACCGAAGGCTGGCGCGAAATCATTGTGTGTGACCCGGACTTCGAGGATTGGCCACTGGGCGAGCGCGAAGTCATAGAGTCGCTGAACGCCTGGGCTAAAACCGGCCGTCAGTGGCGCATGTTGGCCAGCCAGTACGACATGTTGATACGTCGGCACCCGCGTTTCGTCAGCTGGCGCCAAACCTGGGGGCATTTGATCGATTGCCGCAGCAGCCGCGCGGTTGAAGCCTCGGCGATGCCAAGTTGCCTGCTGGCGCCTGGCTGGGTACTGCGTCGGTTGGACGTGGCGCACTGCGCCGGGCTGAGCAGCACGGATGCGGTGACCCGCAACGCGCAGCGTGAGCAGCTCACCGAACTGATGCACCAGAGTGGGCCGGCATTCCCTGCATCAGTGCTGGGTTTGTAGCTAAAAGAAGCGTTATTTACCTTTTGGCTTGGCTCTGATGCCCCTGGCTAGTGCAGGCTTTGGCTTTCAAAATTGAAAGCTTGCACCAGATTGGCGAAAATCGCGCTTGGGATGTTGCATTTTTGGCATCAGGGTTAACCGGAATAGAGAAGCGCGAAGTTATAATTTTTGGCTGAGGTGAAAGAGAATAATTGCTTTCGCTCGGTCGTGGGCAACGCGGGTCGCGCTGACACGTTCTGGAATTTTTTCCACCAATAAAAGGATTTTTGTAATGAACAAATCGCTCGTACTGGCAGCTCTGGTTGCCGCCGCCGCCCTGGCCGCTTGTGGCAAGAAGGAAGAAGCCGCTCCTGCACCAGCTCCAGCACCTGTTGAAGCCCCAGCTCCTGCCGCTGCTGCTTCCGCCGCTGTGGATGCCGCTTCTGCTGCTGGCGCCGCTGTTGGCGCTGCCGCCGGTGCTGCTGTTGCCGCCGCTACCGATGCCGCTTCTGCCGCCGGTGCTGCTGCCACCGACGCTGCTGCTGCCGCTGGCGACGCTGCCAAGGCTGCTGGCGATGCCGCCAAGGCTGCTGCAGACGCTGCTACCAAGAAGTAATTTCTTCGGCACTTGTCTGTGCATAAAAGCCACCTTAGGGTGGCTTTTTTTTGTGCTTTTTTCACCTATGGCCAGCAGCCATGGTTGATGGCCGCACCAATGGTTTGCGGCCTCGCAGCGCGCTCAAAAGGCCATTCGCCTTCTGGCTTGAGAATCAGGCCAGCGCCTGCAGGCCCCTGTGGTTTAACGGTCCGACATCACGGCCGACAGCGCCTTCTCCGTGAAGGTCGTTTTATGGCCAAACAGGCGGTTGCCGGTATTGCGCACGGCTTTCTGGCTGATGGGGATGGCGCAGCCTACGTCGGGGCTGTAGAGCGCGACTTGTTCGCGGTCGTAGTAGAACATCGGCTCGTAGTTGCGCGTGATGCTCAGCCGTGTACCGGCATAGGGGAAGTTGAACTCGGGCCAACTGGCCTTGGTTTCTTCGACGGTGATTTTGGTGTCGCCGGCCGAGGCGCTCATTTGCAATGTTTGCTGGGGCGACAGCCCCACCAGTGAGCCCGAGAAGCTGGGCATCTGGCGCAGGGTCACCGTATCGGCATCCAGCATGGGGCCGATGGCGCCGGCCGACAGCAGGCCCGCACCGAAGTAGAACCAGGTGTTGCCGTTGCTCAGATCCCAGTTGCAGATGCCGTTCTTCTGGTAGATCTTGATGTCATAGCTGACGGGCAGGGCGTTCTCCGCGTATTGCTCCTGTCCGGCCTCGTTCAGAATGGTTCCGCTGAGCTTGAGTGTGAGCACCTTGTTGCCGTTGCTGGTGGGAAACAAGGCTTTGGTCTGCTGAATTTTGGACTTGGTGATGTCGTTGAAGAACAGCTCGTCGGGCAATTCTTCCAGTACCAGCTTGACCTCGGTGGTGCCGCCATTGCGCCACAACTGCAGCAGCACCGTGCTGCCTGCGGGGGTGTTGCGAATCATGGGGATAAAGCTGTTGTTGTTGGCCACGGGTGTGCCGTTAAACGCCAACACCACGTCGCCAGCCTGCAGGCCCGCTTTTTCGGCAGCGCGGCCTTTTTCCACCGTGCTCAACAAGGCGCCGTTGGTGTTGGGCAGCCCCAGCGCCTGTGCCTTTTCCTTGGTGATGGCTTGGACCTCAATGCCGGCCCGGCCGCGAGAACCTATGGCGACCTGCACCGCCGGAGTGGGCGGCGCCGCACGCAGCGCGGCCATTTTGTCGCGCGCCTCGGCTGCATGCACACCGTTGGGGTAGCGGTTCAGGTAGCCCTGCAGCGAGGCGCTGTCTTGCGCACGTGCCGCGCTGCGCCAGGCGCTTTCTTCCTCGTCTTGTTGCTTCTTGGCGGCCTCTGCGCGCAGGCGTTCATCTTCGCGCTTCTGGCCCAGAGCGGTGAGCTTGGGGCTCAGCTCAATCGTCACTTTCTTCACCACGTCGCTGCCGATACGGAAGGTCTGCTCGAATACACCTTCCTTGGCTTCACTAATCGGTTTGACCGCCTTGAACTCCACATTGCCGGGGTCGACCATGATGTCGAGCGGGCATTCACCCTTGACCTTGCCGTTGATGAAAACCTCTGCTCCCGCATCCGGGCCTTCGCAGGTGACGCGCAGCACGGCCTTTTGTGCCTGGGCGTCGAGGTGGGTGAGCAGCAGGGCGCTGCTCAAGATGGCTGCGTAGCCGGTGGTGGCAATGGGTTTCATGGCTTCGGAGTTTGATTCAATTTGTAAACCGAAGTCTCGCAGATTTCATGTGCGGTTTGACCCCGAGCGGGGGACGCCCAAAAGGCACCCTGGCGTGTGGCCACGGCCAGGGTGCCTTGTTGGGTGGCTGGGTTTTTAGGTTTTCCAGAAACCGCGGTGTGGCACGCTGGCTTCTTCCAGCAAGGCCGGGCCAATACATTCAATGGCGTGCGGCGAGGCGGCGAATACGTCACGGCACGACAACTCGGCATCACGCTGTTCGGCGCGCTCGCCGCGAAAAACGCGCAGGCTCACCGCATCGATGCCGAAGATGACGCGCCGGATGTTCGACCAGAAGATTGCGCCGGCACACATCACGCACGGTTCGCCAGACGAATACAAGGTGGCCCCGGCCAGCACCTCGCGGCTCACCTTGGGGCTGACCAAACGCACGGCATTGGTCTCGGCGTGGCCCGTGCAGTCGCCGGTCTCGCTGGTGTTGCAGTAGGCCTCGGCCAGCAAGCTGCCATCAGCGCCTATGATGACCGCACCGAATGGCCGGTTGCCGCGCTCGCGGCCCGTGGCCGACCAGGCGATGGCCTGGCGCAGGTAGCGGCCATCGGTCTCGTTGAGGATGGCTTCTTGGGTTTCCATGTTTATGCCTTCAACATCCGTTCTGCTTGTGTGGGCAGCATGCTGCGGTTGAACAGGCCATCGGCGCTGGGGCGATTCTTCAGGCCAAACACTTCCACCACTTCATCCACCTGCTGCTCCAGTGTGAGCTTGCGCACGTCGCCCAGGCCGTGGCTGGCGGTGTCGGCGGCACCGACGTATTGCGCGGTGATCTTCCAGCGTTCCACTTCGACCTTCTGATCGAGCATGCCCTCACGTTGGTGTGCGGCGGCCACTGCTGCTGCAGGGTTGGCAAAGGTCTCGACGATGGCACGGTTGGTGGCACGCAGAAAGCCCGCCACCACTTTCGGGTTTTGCTGTATCAGCTGGTTGCTGGCCAAAATGGCGTTGCCGTACAGGTTCACGCCGGCCTTGGTGTAGGGCAACACCGAGAGCTCCTCCATCTTCATGCGTGAGAACAAGGAGAGCGCCGAATCGTGGAAGTAGGTCGCACCGTCGACGTCGCCGCGCACGATGACGTTGTCGCGTGCACTGAAGTCGGTGGTCACCCAGTTGAAGTAGTCGGCCTTGACGCGCATCTTGCGCGCCACCATGGGCCAGGCGCGGCGTGTGGCCTCCACGGCGGCGGCGGCGATGCGCTTGCCCTCCAGGCTTTGCAGCTCGTGGGTGATGCCACGGTCCTTGCGGCCAATGATCACGAATGGTGCGCGGTTGTAGTACTGGTAGACCGCCTGCACCAGCGGGGTGCCGCCCTGTTGGGCATGGAACTCGGCCAGCGAGCTGATGTCGCCCAGGCCCATTTGGTAGGCGCCGCTGGCAATGCGGGTAATGGAAGCCACCGAGCCCGAGCCCACGTCCAGCGTCACGTCCAGACCTTCATCCTTGTAGTAACCGGCGCTCTGCGCGAGGAAGAACGGGGCCACCTGGCCGTTGATGCGGAAGTCGAGTGTGAAGCGCAGCGGTGTGAGCTTGGGTGAGGATTGGGCCCAGACGGCGGGGGCGGCGAGGGTGGTTCCGAGCGTGGTGGCGAGTGCGCTGGCACTGCCGAGGAAGAGGCGGCGTTTCATGGGGTGCTCCGTTTTGGACTCTTTGAAAAGCCAGTGCACCAAGGCGATGCGCTGGGGTTTCAAGAGCAATTTCCGGGCGGCTCCCGTGCTTGTGTTGCCTGGAAGCCTGGAGCCGCTGAACGCTTCTACTCTCGTGAAACACGCCGCTTGCATGATGCGTGCCAGCGCAAGGCATGCGCGAAGTCCACAAACCTGGCTTGGCTTTTGCATAGAATTCGGCAGAGAGTAGAAGCGTTCACCTCGCCGCCCCATCCCACACTGGATTCACAGATGGCGGCGCCGGCCGGAAATTGCTCTTGAGTTTTTCAATTCAAGGAGCACCCCATGCTGGTCACCCAACAACCCATCTTCCGCAAGTTCTGGCATGCCGTCATGCCCTTGGCCGATCTGCAAAACGGCCCCAAGCCCTTCACCCTGCTGGGCGAAGACATCGTATTGTTCATCGATGCCACGGGCCAACCTGCGGCACTGCGCGACCGCTGCTGCCACCGCACGGCCAAGCTCTCCAAGGGCTGGTGTGTGAGCAGCGAAGGCCAGTCCTGCGGCACGGGCCACATCCAGTGCGGCTACCACGGCTGGACCTATGACCGCAGCGGCCAGGTCGTGAAGATTCCGCAATTCGAAGCCGACCGCAAGATCCCGGCCGACTACAAAACCACCGCCTACCACTGCACCGCACGTTACGGCTATGCCTGGGTGGCGCTGGAAGATCCTGTGGCCGACATTCCCGATATTCCCGAGTTCAGCGATCCGGCCTACCGCACCATCTTCCAGTTCCATGAACGTTGGGCCACCAGCCCCATGCGCGCGCTGGAGAACTCGTTTGACAACTCGCACTTCAGCTTTGTGCACCGCGCCACCTTTGGTGTGGCGGCGTCGCCCAAACCCAGCCGGTATGAGCTGGTTGAAACCGATACTGGCTTTTATGCCGAGACCACCATCGAAGCCGCCAACCCGGAGCGCTTCCGCCGCATCAGCGGCGTGCAGGACGCGATCACCTCACGCCACATGCGCAATGCCTACTTCCTGCCGTTTTCACGCCGCCTGGACATCGAGTACCCCTCGGGCATTCGCCACATCATCATCAACTGCTTCACGCCGATTGACGACGGCAACATGATGTTGTGTCAATGGCTGTTCCGCAACGACACCGAAGAAGATTGTCCGGCGCAGATGTTGATCGACTTTGACGAGGAGATCACGCGCGAGGACAAGGACATTCTGGAGTCGACCGATCCGGATGCCTTGGTGGATGTGCGCCGGCGCGGCGTGGAGTATTCGATGGAGTCGGATCGGCCGGGCATGCTGATCCGCAAGCGGCTGTTGGAGTTGCTGGTGGCGCATGGCGAGCAGGAGGTGTTTCGGGGTTCTCCAGCGATCATGTTGAAGGTGGCTTAGGGGGTGTTTATTCGCGTTGTCGGCCGGGAGTCGCCCGGCGGCGAGTTACTTTCTCTTGCTTCGCCAAGAGAAAGTAACCAAAGAGAAGGCGACCCCACTATCTGCGACCCTTCGCGTTGCGAAGGGCAACCTGCGCTGGGCGTTTTAGGCGGGGTTCCGCGCAACTCGCTTCGCTCAGACATGCCCGGAACTGATCCCGCCTAAAACGCCCATCGCAGGCGCAGCTAGAGGGGCGGGGATGCCAAATTCCACCAGGCTCGCTGCGCATCGCCGGCCGAGCGTAGCGACGGCCCGTTGGCCCCATCCCCTTCTAGCTGCGCCTGCGGTGGGTGATGTGGGCGGGATCAGGGCTGGGGCATGTCTGAGCGCAGCGAGTTGCGCCAGCCCCCCGACCACGTCGCCCACCGCAGGTTGCCCTTCGCAACGCGAAGGGTCGCAGATAGTGGGGCGCCTTTCTTTTGGTGCCTTTTCTTTGGCGCCCAAAGAAAAGGTACTCGCCCGCCGGGGCGAGACCCGGCCAGCAGCGCTAATCAAGCCCCTAGCGCGACTTCCAGAAATCAACATGCAAGGCCGCCATTTCGGCCTCAACAGCCGGAACAGGCCCTACCACCTCAATCGCCTTCTGCCCCCGCGCAAAAACATCGCGACAGGGCAGGTCCATCGTTGGGTTTTCGTCGTGGCTGCCCGTGAGCTGCAGCAGGCGCTGCTCCGTCATGCCATAGACCACGCGCCCAATGTTTGCCCAGTACTGCGTACCGGCGCACATCACACACGGCTCGGCCGTGGTCACCAGCGTGCACTGCCACAAATACTCCGGACTGAAGTTCAGCGCAGCAGTGCGCGCGAGCACCGACTCGGCATGGTTCACCGTGTCGACGTTGCCTTGCTCGGCCAGCACCGTCTCACCATCGGGTGCCACCAGGATGGCACCGAAGGGATGGTGCCCCAGACCCATGGCACGTTGCGCCACGGCGTTGGCGCGGCGCAGGTGTTTTTCAATCTGCGCTTGCGTCAAGGGCTGACGTGTATCACGCAAATCACTCACCTTGCGAACCCCGGTGCGCCCAACCCGTGGTGTGCTTTTCGATGTAGCTGAACAGCTCGTACATCACCATGGCCATCGCGCCCACCACCACCAGGCCGGCAAACGCCAGGCCCATTTGCATGGCCGAGCCGGCCGAGATCAGCAGATAACCAATACCTTCGTTGGCCGCGGTCATCTCCGACACCGTGGTGCCGACAAAAGCCAGCGTGATGGCTACCTTGAGCGAGCCGTAGAAGTAGGGCATGGAGCGTGGCAGGCCGACTTTGACCAGCACGTCCCAACGCTTGGCGCCAAGCACACGCAGCACATCTTCCAGCTCGGGCTCCAGCGTGGCCAGGCCGGTCGCAATGTTCACCATGATGGGGAAGAACGAGATCAGAAAGGCCGTGAGTATGGCCGGGCCCACACCAATGCCAAACCACACCACCAGGATGGGCACAAAGGCCGCTTTGGGCAGCGCGTTGAAGGCGGTCATCAGCGGGTAGACCGCGGCATAGGCCAGGCGGGAACTGCCGATCACAAAACCCAGCAACACACCCACGACGATGGCCAGGCCGAAGCCTGCCATGGTGACCCAGAAGGTGCGCCAGGCATGGCCGGCGATGATCCATTTGAATTCAACGAATTGAGTCCAGATGCGCCAGGGGCTGGGAAAAATGAACTCCGAGACATTAAAGGCCGAGCAAAGCACTTGCCACAGGATGATGAAGGCGACGAGCAGAATCCACGGCGACCAACGTTCGATTTGTTTGGTGTTTCTCATGAGCGAGTCTTTTTCTTATTGGTGGATGACGGCGCCCGTTTTGCGCATGGCGCCGATGTGGCCGCGCAGTTCGAGCACGATGTCGGTGAACTCCTTGGTGTAGGTCACTTCCAGCTCGCGCGGGCGCGGCAGCTCGATCTCGCGGCGCACCACAAAACGCCCCGGGCTCTTGCTCATCACGTAGACGGTGTCGGCCAGGAACACACTCTCGCGCAAGTCGTGTGTGACCAGGATGACGTTGAACTGCTGTTCGGTCCAGAGGTCGCGCAGAATGCACCACAGCTCCTCACGCGTGAATGCATCGAGTGCGCCAAACGGCTCGTCGAGCAGCAGCATCTTGGGTTCGTGGATCAGCGCGCGGCAAATGCTGGCGCGTTGCTGCATGCCGCCCGAGAGCTGCCACGGAAATTTGTCTTCATACCCGCCCAGGCCAACTTTCTGCAGCAGGCGGCGCGCACGTTCTTCGTACTCTTTGCGCTTGGCTTTGAAGTTGGAGCGGAAAGGCTCGACGATCTCCAGCGGCAACAGCACGTTTTGCACCGTGGTGCGCCAGGGCAGCAGCGACGGTGATTGGAACGCCATGCCGGAGATCTTCAGCGGCCCCGTGACCGGCTGGCCGTCGATCAGGATCTTGCCCATGGACGGCATCTTCAGCCCGGTGGTGAGCTTCATGAAGGTGGACTTGCCGCAGCCCGAGGGGCCAACAATGGCGATGAATTCGCCCTGTTTCACCTTCAGGTCTATGGCTTCCACTGCGAAGTGGTTTTTGGCGAGCAGTTCTTCGTTGTAAGCGAGCCAGACGTCGCGAAAGTCGACAAACGGCGCCGAAGTTGCTGCAGAGGGTGCGTGGGCGTTTTCTTGCATGGTGGGGAACTGGTGAACCGGGCAGTGGGCAGGTGCGGCACGCCCGGTCGGTGAAGATCAAGGCCGGCGTGCACACCGGCACACCAGCACAAGCGCGGTGAAGCGCGGCGCAGAAATTACTTCTTGGCTTGCAGAATGTTCAGCTCGGCGGCCGTCGGCAGGAACGAACCGTTCCAGATGCTGCTCGCGTCCACGCGGGTCTTGGTGGCAAATGCGTCGGACACTTGCGAGGCCATCAACGACAAGCGGCCAGGGTTGACCTGGCCAAAACCTTCGGCGCGTGCGTTAGGGCTGTTGACCACGGTGTCTATGGCCATCTGCAGGCGGCGCGTTTCCAGTGCCACGTTGATGATGCCGTCACGCGCCTTCACGTCTTCAATGGCGGCAGCGGGCTTGGCCATCACGTCCTTGGCCCCCTTGGTGAAGGCCTTGAGGAAGGCTTTCACGGCTTCCGGGTTTTCTTTGAGGAACTTGGGCGAGGCGATGATGGCATTGCCATACAGCTTCACGCCGTAGTCGGGATAGGGCAGCACCACCACGTCTTCGGCCTTGACACCACGTGCTTCCAGGTTCAGCACCGAGGTGAAGGTGAAGCCGGTGATGGCGTCGACGTCCCCGCGCACCAGCATGGTTTCGCGCAGTGGCGGGTCCATGGCGGTCCATTGCACGTTGCCGACCTTGTTGGCCTTGGCGAAGATGGGGAAGGCACGGCGGCCGGCGTCGAATACCGGTGCGCCGAGCTTCTTGCCGGCCAGATCGGCAGGAGATTTGATGCCCGACTTCTTCAGCGCCATGACGGAAGCCGGTGTGTCGTTGTAGACCATCATCACGGCCACGGGCTTGCTCGGGGCGTCAGGGTTGTTGGCGTGGAACTCCATCAGCGCGGCCATGTCGGCAAAACCCATGTCGTAAGCACCCGAGGCCACACGTGTGACGGTGCCACCCGAGCCGTTGCCGGCATCGATGGTCACGTCGAGCTTGGCATCCTTGAAATAACCCTTGGCAGCGGGTGTGACGAAGAAGGCCGCTGGGCCCTCAAAGCGCCAGTCGAGTTGGAATTTGAGGGGAACCGTTTGCGCGTGTGCAGAAGTGAAGCTGATGGCTGCAGCCAGGGCCAAGGAAGATTGCAGGAATGCACGTTTGCGCATGGGTTCTCCAACGTAGGTTAATGTTGCAAGTTGTATAGCAATATCGATGCCTAGCGTGTGGTGGAAAGCCCCATGGCGGTGCGCAAAAGAAAATCACCTCGGCGCCCGACCCGAATCGGTGCGCAGAGGTGATCAAGATGGGGCAGGCGCTTTAAAGCGCGTACCACATTGGGGCGATTGGCTTAGCGGAAGGTCGCGGCATCGGCCACGGCCAGCGCCGTCATGTTGACGACGCGGCGCACGGTGGCTGAAGGTGTGAGCACGTGGGCCGATGCGGCCGCGCCGAGCAGGATGGGGCCGACGGTCACGCCCTTGCCCACGGTGACCTTGAGCACGTTGAACAAGATGTTGGCCGCGTCCAGGTTGGGGCAGATCAACACATTGGCCGAGCCGGTCAGCGTGCTGTCGAGCAGCGTGGCCGAGCGCACGTCTTCAGACAATGCGGCATCACCCTGCAGCTCGCCATCACATTCGATGTCGGGCGCCATCTTCACGAACAGGTCGCGCGCCTGGCGCATCTTCACGGCCGAGCGGCGCGACGACGAGCCGTAGTTGGAGTGCGACAGGAAGGCCACCTTGGGTGGCAGGCCAAAACGCGTCACTTCTTCGGCCGCCATCAGCGCAATGCTGGCGAGTTCTTCGGCCGTCGGGTCTTCGTTGACGTAGGTGTCGGCGATGAACAGGGTGTGGCGGTCCAGCATGAGTGCGTTCAACGCGGCCAGGCCGGGCGCATCCTTGCGCAGGCCAATGATGTCGCGTACGTGCTGCAGGTGGTTGTCGTAACGGCCCACCAGGCCACACAACATGGCGTCGGCATCGCCCAACTTGACCATCAGGGCGGCGATGGTGGTGTTGGAGCGGCGCACCGCGCTCTTGGCTGCTTCCTGGCTCACGCCGTCGCGGCCCTTGATCTGGTGGTAGGTTTCCCAGTACTGGCGGAAGCGTGGATCGTCTTCGGGGTTGACCACTTCCACATCGCGGCCGATCTGCAGGCGCAGGCCGGCCTTGGCGATGCGCGCTTCGATGACGGCGGGGCGGCCAATGAGGATGGGTTGGGCCAGGTTTTCGTCCACGGCCACTTGCGCGGCGCGCAGGGCGCGATCATCTTCACCTTCGGCATAGGCCACGCGTTTGGCGCCAGCGGCGACGTTCTTGGCGGCGCTGAACACCGGGCTCATGAACATGCCGGTTTGGTAGACGAAGCGCGACAGTGCCTGGCGGTAGGCGTCCATGTCCTGGATGGGGCGCGTGGCCACACCCGAGGCTGCAGCGGCTTCGGCCACGGCCGGCGCAATGCGCAGGATCAGGCGCGAGTCGAAAGGCGTGGGGATCAGGTAGTCGCTGCCGAATACCAGTTCCTTGCCGGAATAGGCGGCGGCCACTTCTTCGCTGATGTCGGCCTTGGCCAGGTCAGCGATCTGGCGCACACAGGCGAGCTTCATTTCCTCGGTGATCTTGGTGGCGCCGCAATCGAGTGCGCCACGGAAGATGTACGGGAAGCACAACACGTTGTTCACCTGGTTCGGATAGTCCGAACGGCCGGTGGCAATGATGCAGTCCGGGCGCACGGCCTTGGCCAGTTCGGGGCGGATTTCGGGTTCGGGGTTGGCCAGCGCCAGGATGATGGGCTTGGGGCCCATGGTCTTGACCATGTCCTGCGTCAACACACCGGCGGCCGAGCAGCCGAGGAACACGTCGGCACCGTTGACCACGTCGGCCAGCGTGCGGGCCGAGGTGTCTTGTGCGTACTTGGCCTTGGAGGCGTCAAAGCCACCAGGGCGACCGTGGTAGATCACACCCTTGGAGTCCACGGCGTAGACGTTTTCACGCTTCACGCCCAGGCCCACCATCACGTCCAGGCAGGCGATGGCGGCAGCACCTGCGCCCGAGACGGCAATCTTCACCTTGCCAATGTCTTTGCCCACCAGTTCCAGGCCGTTCAGCAGGGCAGCGGCGGAGATGATGGCCGTGCCGTGCTGGTCGTCATGGAACACCGGAATGTTCATGCGCTCGCGCAGCTTTTGCTCGATGTAGAAACACTCGGGCGCCTTGATGTCTTCAAGGTTCACGCCGCCCAGTGTGGGTTCCATGGCCGCAATGATCTCGACCAGCTTGTCGGGGTCGTTCTCGGCGAGTTCGATGTCGAACACGTCGACACCGGCAAACTTCTTGAACAGGCAGCCTTTGCCTTCCATCACCGGCTTGGAGGCCAGCGGGCCGATGTTGCCCAGGCCCAGCACGGCCGTGCCGTTGGTGATCACGCCGACCAGGTTGCCGCGTGAGGTGTACTCGGCCGCGAGAGACGGATCGCGCTCGATGTCTAGGCAAGGGTAGGCGACGCCTGGCGAGTAGGCCAGCGAGAGGTCGCGTTGGTTCGACAGGGGCTTGGTCGGGGTGACCGAAATTTTGCCGCGGGTCGGGCTGCTGTGGTATTCACGCGCGGCATCGCGCAGTGCCAATTCGGCGGGTGACAACTTATCGCTCATTTTTTCTCCTCGGGATTGGCGCGAACTTGCAAGCCTACTCCAAGCTTACGGCCTAGGTGCGCGCGAGCGGTCGAAGTATCGCAGTTTGCGTAGGCACTTACCCTGGGTTGACGAGACGAATTTTGTCGATTTCAGCGTATGGCCGACTTTGCAAAGGCAATCGTCGAGCTCTGTGAAACAAAGGCACTCAATCTTGGTGGGCAACCGGTGCTGTTGGTGGTGTTGGTGCCAATGCGCCGCCCATTGCCACAAGGCGACGCCATGCGTGAGCGGCTGTGCCGCTGTCTGCTGACTTGGCGTGCGGCAAACTTGTCCGCCCCATCGGGCATACTCAAAGCCCGCCAATGTCGCCCCCGCAGCATGAGTCATCCCGATCGCACCATGGAAAATGTTTCTCTCATCCGCTGGCACTCCATGTTCATGGGGGTTGCCCTGCTGGCCGCCGCACGCTCCAAGGATGCGCGCAAACGCAATGGCGCCTGCATCGTCAGCCCGGACAACAAGATTGCCGGCGTGGGTTACAACGGTTTGCCACGCGGTTGTTGTGATGAGGACCCGGCGTATTGGATGGATGACGACAGCGACCCGCTGCATTCGCGGCACAGCTACATCGTGCATGCCGAGGTCAACGCCATCCTCAACTGCGTGGTGCTGCCGCTCACTGGCTTCACGATTTACGCCACGCAGTTCCCCTGTCCCAAATGTGTGCAGTCCATCATCCAGGTGGGCATCAAGCGGGTGATCTACCAAGAGAAGAAGCAACACCATTCGCGCGTCAACGAGGCCTCATCCAAGATGCTCAGCGACGCCGGTGTTGCGGTCGAGGCGCTGGCCGATGTGGAGCCCGATTCTGCGCAGTGGAGCACCGAATTGGCCAGCTTCATTGAAAACTCGACCGCTGCCGGCGCGTCGCAAAATCTAAAGTAAAAAGGCGTATCAGGCACGCCAAATAAGCCTGAGAAGCTATTGATTTGATATCAAGGCAAGTCCTCATTCGCCGGGCATGAAAATTGGCTTACATTTTGCTTTGAAGATTAAACCAATATTTTCAGAGCGAGATTCGGCTTCTTTATGGTGCAAAAAAACCAGGTGTGGAGTGGCAGGTTTGCCGGTGTGGGGGTGTTAGACCTCATCGCCAAGGCCCAGCCGCGCCTGACCCCGGCGCACCGCAAGATGGCCGACTATGTGCTGCACAACCCGTTTCGTGCGGCCACACTGATGATTGAGGAGTTTGCTGGCGAGGTCGGGGTGTCGGTGGCCACGGCCAACCGTTTTGCACGCACGCTGGGCTTCGACGGTTATCCGCAGTTTCGTGCCGAGCTGGCCAAGGGTTATGAATCCACGCTGGCGCCGGTGGAGCGTATGCGCCAGGAACTGCAACGCCCATCGAGCTGCCTGTCGACCATGGCGGCCGCGTTGGAAGAAGACCAGCACAACCTGGAGGCCACGCGCCAATCCCTCAGCGCAGCGGTGTGCGATAGCGCGGTTGATCTGATTTTGCAGGCGCAACGGGTGCTGGTGCTGGGCTTTGGCTCCAGCGCCTACCTCGCGGGTTTGCTGCAGCACGGGCTGGACCCGTTCTGCCCGGCCGTGCATTCGCTGGCCCAGGCCGGTGGTCCCACACATGCGGCGCGGCAGTTGTCGCGTGCGCAGCCCGGGGACGTGGTGGTCGCCATCGCATTTCCGCGTTATCTGGACGACACCGTACGTCTGGCCAGGTTGGCGCGCGAGCAGGGCTTGTCCCTGCTGGTGCTGACCGATGCCGCGACCTCGCCCCTGGTGCCTTTGGCCAGTGTGGTGTTGTACACCCGCGCCAACCGCCAGTTCGCCGCCACCTCCAACGCCTCGGCGCTGGCGATGATAGAGGCGCTTTGTGCAGCAGTGGCGTATCGAGCCAACAACTCTTTGAGCGCAGCGCAGCAACTCACCGAGTCGGTGATGCCCTGGCTCTACCTCGAACCTACGGCCGCAAGCAAGACGCGGGCGGCCGATCCAGCGAAGCAATAACAGCATGTCCCAGAAACCAATCCCTGTCATCGCCATCCATGGTGGCGCCGGCACCATTCTCCGCTCGGCCATGAACGCCGAGCTGGAACAGCGTTACAACCAAGCCCTGAGCGGCATTCTGCAAGCCGGTGCGGCCCTGCTCGCCGCCGGTGCGCCGGCCTTGGAAGCGGTGACAGAAGCCGTGCGCCTGCTGGAAGAATGCCCGCTGTTCAACGCCGGCAAAGGCGCGGTCTACACCGAAGCCGGTGGCCACGAGCTTGACGCCTGTGTGATGGATGGCGCCACGCTGGCCGCGGGCGCGGTGGCCGGCGTGACCCGTGTGCGCAACCCGGTGCTGGCCGCGCGTGTGGTCATGCAGCACAGCGGCCATGTGTTGATGATTGGCCCGGCCGCACAAGATTACGTGGCGCAGCACGGCATAGAGCTGGTGGATCCCAACTGGTTCGACACGCCTGAGCGCCTGGCCCAGTTGCAACGTGCGCAGCAGGCGGCCGGCGGCGCCATGCTGGACCACGATGGCGCAACCTCGCTGGCCAAGGATGCGGCAGAAGAAGCCGCACCGCTGGATCCAGACCGCAAATTCGGCACCGTCGGCGCCGTGGCCCTGGATGCCAACGGCAAGCTGGCCGCCGCCACCTCCACCGGCGGCATGACCAACAAACGCGTCGGCCGTGTGGGTGATACCCCTGTGGTGGGCGCGGGCTGCTACGCCAACGACCGCGTGGCCGTGTCGTGCACCGGCTCGGGCGAGATGTTCATCCGAGCGGTGGCCGCTTACGACGTTTCCGCACTGATGGAATACGCCGGTTTGTCGCTCGAAGAGGCCACGCGCCGCGTCGTGCAGGACAAGCTGATGCGCATCGACGGCCGTGGCGGCTTGATTGCGGTCGACGCACAAGGCGGGGTGGCGCTGTCGTTCAACACCGAAGGCATGTACCGCGGTTATGCCCGTGTGGGCCAGGCGCCAGTGTTTGCGATTTACGGTGACGACGGCGACGCTGGTGACGGAGCAGCGTCTTGACGACCGATACCTTGGCCGAAGCGCCGTCCCGCCAAATCGACCACAGCGCGCCCGGCCGCGTGCTGCAGGTGCGCGACCTGAGTGTGTGTTTTGAAACCCGCGAACGCACGGTGGACGCCGTGCGCAAGCTCTCGTTCGAGGTGATGGCCGGCCAAACGCTGGCCATTGTGGGCGAGTCGGGTTCCGGCAAATCGGTGTCTTCGCTGGCCATCATGCGGCTGATCGAGCAGGGTGGCGGGCGCATCGCCAGCGGCGCGTTGAACTTCACCCGGCGCGATGGCCGCACGCTGGACCTGGCCCAGGCCAGCCAGGCCACGATGCGCGGCATTCGTGGCGCCGACATCGCAATGATTTTTCAGGAGCCCATGACCTCGCTCAACCCAGTGTTCACCGTGGGCGAGCAGATTGCCGAATCCATTCGCCTGCACCAAGGTGCCAGCCGCGCTGCAGCCAGTGCCGAAGCCTTGCGCATGCTGGACCTGGTGCGCATTCCTGAAGCCAGGAACGTGCTCGGGCGGCACCCGCACCAGCTGTCGGGCGGCATGCGCCAGCGTGTGATGATTGCGATGGCCTTGTCGTGCAAGCCTTCGCTGCTGATTGCCGATGAGCCCACCACGGCGCTGGATGTGACCATTCAGGCGCAGATCCTGACACTCATCCGCGCCCTGCAAAAAGAGATGCACATGGGTGTGGTCTTCATCACCCACGACATGGGGGTGGTGGCCGAGGTGGCCGACCGGGTGTTGGTAATGCTCAAGGGTGACAAGGTGGAAGAGGGTAGTTGCGAAGCCATCTTTGCCGCGCCGCAACACGCCTATACCCGGGCCTTGTTGTCTGCCGTGCCGCAACTCGGCGCCATGCACGGGACCGACATTCCGGCCAAGTTTCCGTTGCTGCACAGCGAAGCATCGATTGTCCATGCGGCCGATGTTGTTGCCTGGCCCGCGCGCGACACCGTGCAGCACGACATGCCGCCGGTGCTCAAGGTCAACGGCCTGACCACGCGTTTTCCTATCCGCACCGGCGTGCTCGGGCGGGTGACACGCCAGGTGTGTGCCGTGGAGCAAGTCAGCTTCAGCCTGCAGCCGGGCGAGACGCTGGCCCTGGTCGGCGAATCGGGCTGCGGCAAATCCACCACCGGACGTTCGCTGGCGCGCTTGGTGCAGTTTGATGCGGGTGATGTGCAGGTCGCCGGCCGGCCGATTGCGCCGCTGCAAGGCCGCGCACTGCAGGCTTTGCGGCGCGACATCCAGTTCATTTTTCAAGACCCGTTTGCCTCGCTGGACCCACGCCTCACGGTGGGCTTTGCCATCATGGAGCCACTGCTGGTGCACGGTGTGCAAAAGGGTCCCGAGGCCGAAAAACGGGTGGCCGAACTGCTCTACCGTGTGGGCCTGCCGCCCGAGGCGGCGCAACGTTATCCGCATGAGTTTTCTGGCGGGCAGCGCCAGCGCATCGCGATTGCACGGGCGCTGGCGCTGAATCCCAAGGTGGTGGTGGCCGATGAAGCGGTGTCGGCGCTGGATGTGTCGATACGCGCGCAAATCGTCAATCTGATGCTGGACTTGCAGCGCGAGTTTGGCATTGCCTTGTTGTTCATTTCGCACGATATGGCGGTGGTCGAGCGCATCAGCCACCGCGTGGCGGTGATGTACCTGGGGCAGATCGTGGAGATAGGCCCGCGCCGTGCGGTGTTTGAAAACCCGCAGCACGCCTACACACGCCGTTTGATGTCGGCCGTGCCGGTGGCCGACCCGACCCGGCGCAACATGACCCGCGAATTGCTGACCGGCGATATTCCCAGCCCGGTGCGTGCGCTGCACGATCTGCCAACGGTGGCACCCTTGGTGGAGGTCGGCCCGGGCCATTTTGTGGCGCGGCACGCGGTGGGCGGTGTGTACTGAACGAGGCGCTGGTGTGAAGGCCGTGGTGTATGGCGATGGCCGATGAAGCCTAGTTTTTTTGTGGTCCTGGTGAAACCGGATGCCGGTTTTTTTTGATAACTCTGGAGTTCTGACATGAAACATGTGTTGACCAAATTGTCTGCCGCACTGGCCGTATCTGCGGTGTTGGCGCCGAATGCGTTTGCCGCCAAGGACGTGGTGGTGGCTGTGCAATCCAACTTCACCTCGATGGACCCGTATGACGCCAACGACACCTTGTCGCAGGCCGTGGCCAAGTCGTTCTACCAAGGCCTGATGGGCTTTGACAAGAACATGAAGATGGTGCCGGTGCTGGCCGAGAGCTTCAGCGCCGCCAAGGACGGCCTGAGCTACACCTTCAAGCTGAAGAAGGGCATCAAGTTCCAGGACGGTACCGACTTCAATGCCGACGCCGTGAAGGCCAACTTCGACCGCGTGACCAACCCCGACAACAAGCTCAAACGCTACACGCTGTACAAGAACATCGCCAAGACCGAAGTGCTGGACGCCAACACCGTGAAGTTCACGCTGGCCGAGCCGTTTTCGGCGTTTGTCAACACGCTGGCGCACCCGTCGGCGGTGATCATTTCGCCGGCGGCCTTGCAAAAGTTTGGCAAGGACATCGCCCGCAACCCGGTCGGCACCGGCCCCTTCAAGTTTGTCGAGTGGAAGCAAACCGATTACATGAAGGTGGAGAAGTTTGCCGGTTACTGGCGCAAGGGCTACCCCAAGGTGGACACCATCACCTGGCGTCCGGTGGTCGACAACAACACGCGCAGCGCCATCATGCAGACCGGCGAAGCCAACTTCACCTACCCGCTGCCTTATGAACAGGCCGAAGCGCTGAAGACCAAGCCGAATCTGGAAGTGACGGCCGCACCAAGCATCGTGCACCGCTACATCTCGCTGAACGTGCAGCAAAAACCCTTCGACAACCCCAAGGTGCGTGAAGCGCTGAACTACGCCATCAACAAGGAAGCCTTGGTGAAGGTGGTGTTTGGCGGCTACGCCATCCCCGCTGAAGGTGTGTTGCCCAAGGCCGTGGAGTACGCCACCAAGCTCGGCCCTTGGCCTTACAACCCGGTGAAGGCGCGCGAGCTGCTGAAGGAAGCCGGTTACCCCAACGGGTTCGAGACCACGCTCTGGTCGGCCTACAACTACACCACGGCGCAAAAGCTCATCCAGTTCGTGCAGCAGCAACTGAGCGTGGTGGGCGTGAAGGCCAGCGTGCTGGCCCTGGAAGCCGGCCAACGTGTGGAGCGTGTGGAGAGCTGGCAAGACCCGGCCACCGCGCCGGTGCGTATGTACTACGTGGGTTGGTCGTCTTCGACCGGCGAGGCCGATTGGGCCATGCGTCCGCTGCTCGGTGGTGAGTCGCATCCGCCGAAGTCATTCAACACGGCCTATTACAAAAACGCCGAAGTTGATGCCGACATCAAGAACGCGTTGAACACCGTGGACGTGGCCCAAAAAACCAAGCTCTACGCCGATGCACAACAACGCATCTGGAAAGATGCGCCGTGGATCTTCCTGGCCACGGAACAACTGCTGTCGGCCCGCAGCAAGAACCTCACGGGTTTCTACATGATGCCCGATGCCTCCTTCAACTTCGACGAAGTCGAAATGAAGTAGTGGTACCCCCCAGGCTTCGCGCACTTCGTGTCGCTTTCGCCAACCCCCTGCTGGGGGCGATAAGAGCATGGTGCGCGTCGTCTGGCGGTGTGGCCGGCAAGCGACCAACACGTTTCATTTGTTTATTTTCTAAATGCTCAACTACATTCTCAAGCGCCTTCTGGGCCTGGTGCCCACGTTGCTGATTGTGGCGGGGCTGGTATTTTTGTTTGTGCACCTGCTGCCCGGCGACCCGGCGCGGTTGGCCGCCGGGCCCGAGGCCGATGCCGAAACCGTGCGCATCATCCGCGAAGACCTGGGGCTGGACCGGCCGATGTACGAGCAGTTCTGGCGCTTCATCAGCAATGCGGTGCAGGGCGACTTTGGCCACTCGCTGCGCAGCAAGCGCCCGGTGTCCGAAGAGATCGCCGAACGCTTCATGCCGACCTTCTGGCTTACCGTGGCGGCCATGGGCTGGTCGGTATTGCTGGGGCTGCTGATCGGCACCGTGTCGGCCGTGTGGCGCAACCGCTGGCCGGACCGGCTGGGCATGACGCTGGCCATCACCGGCATTTCGTTTCCTTCGTTTGCGCTGGGCATGCTGCTGATGCAGACCTTCTCGGTGCAACTCGGCTGGTTGCCCACGGTGGGCGCCGATTCGTGGCGCCACTACATCCTGCCCTCGCTCACCTTGGGCGCGGGTGTGGCGGCGGTGATGGCGCGTTTCACACGCTCGTCGTTCATCGACATCCTGAAAGAAGACTACGTGCGCACGGCGCGCGCCAAAGGCTTGAATGAGTTCTGGGTGGTGACCAAACACAGCCTGCGCAACGCCTTGATTCCCGTGGTCACGATGATGGGCCTGCAGTTTGGCTTCCTGCTGGGCGGCTCCATCGTGGTGGAGAAGGTTTTCAACTGGCCGGGCATGGGGCGACTGCTGGTGGACGCCGTGGAGATGCGCGACTTCCCGGTGATACAGGCCGAGGTCTTGCTGTTCTCGCTGGAATTCATTTTGATCAACCTTGTGGTCGACGTGTTGTATGCCGTCATCAACCCCACCATTCGCTATAAATAATAGAGCTGCTGACGCTTATGAACAATGCTCTAGAGACCGTTTTTCCCAAAACTGCTGCTGACGCGCGTGTGCGCACGCCCTGGAGCGAGTTCTGGCGCAAATTCAAGGACCAGCATGTCGCCGTGGCGGCCGGTGTTTTTGTGCTGCTGCTGGTGGTGGTGGCGGTGCTGGCACCGTGGATCGTGCCGTTTGATGCCGAGGGTTTTTTTGACTACGACGCGCTGAACAGCCCGCCCACCAGCACGCACTGGTTTGGCGTGGATTCGCTGGGGCGCGACATCTTCAGCCGCATCCTGATGGGCGCGCGTATCTCGCTGGCCGCCGGATTCATTTCGGTGGCGGTGGGCGCCGTCATAGGCACCGCGCTGGGCTTGCTGGCCGGCTACTACGAAGGTTGGTGGGACCGCATCGTGATGCGTATCTCCGACGTGTTGTTTGCCTTTCCCGGCATTTTGCTGGCCATTGGCATCGTTGCCATTCTGGGCAACGGCATGGTCAACGTGGTGTTCGCTGTGGCCATCTTCAGCATTCCGGCGTTTGCGCGGCTGGTGCGTGGCAATACCTTGTCGCTGAAACACCTGACCTATATCGAGGCCGTGCGTTCGATTGGCGCATCCGACTGGACCATCATCACGCGGCACATCTTCCCCGGCACGATTTCCTCGGTGGTGGTGTACTTCACCATGCGCATAGGCACGTCGATCATCACGGCGGCAAGCCTTTCCTTTCTGGGCCTGGGCGCCCAGCCGCCGACGCCGGAATGGGGCGCGATGTTGAACGAGGCGCGCGCCGACATGCTGTCGTCGCCACACGCGGCGATTTTCCCCAGCCTGGCGATTTTTTTCACGGTGCTGGCTTTCAACCTGCTGGGCGACGGGCTGCGCGACGCGCTCGACCCCAAGCTGGAGCAAAAGTAGCGTGGATGCGCTGCAGGCGGCCCCGCACATCGGCCAGCTCGTCGCCGGGCCGCTGAACGCCATCACCGATGTGCCCGGTGTTGCGGTGGGCCATTGCACCCTGGACCATGGGCCTGTGCAGACCGGCGTGACCATGCTGCGTCCGCATGGGGGCGACTGCTTCTTGCAGAAGGTGCCGGCCGGTGCCGCGGTGATCAACGGTTTTGGCAAAAGTGTCGGCCTGGTGCAGGTGCAGGAACTGGGTGTGCTGGAGTCACCGATTGCGCTCACCAATACCTTTGCGGTGGGCACGGTGGCCACGGCCTTGATCCGTAGCGCCATTGCCGCGCAGCCGGAGATAGGCCGCACGCTGCCCACCGTGAACCCGCTGGTGTTCGAGTGCAACGACGGATATCTCAACGACCTGCACGCCTTTGCCGTGACCGAGGCACATGCGCAACAGGCGCTCGCCAGTACCGCATCCACGTTTGCGCAAGGTGCGGTGGGGGCCGGGCGTGGCATGACGTGTTTTGGCTTGAAGGGCGGTATTGGCTCGGCCTCGCGGCTGGCACCCACGCCGGTGGCGCGTTTCACCGTGGGCGCACTGGTGCTGGCGAATTTTGGCCGGCCGGCGGCATTCACCCTGGCTGGCCGGCACATAGGCCCGGCCCTGGCGCAGCGTCTGGCCGCGCCCAGCACCGGGCCTGAACGCGGCTCCATCATCATGCTGCTGGCCACGGATGCACCTTTGGACGCGCGCCAGCTACGCCGCCTGGCGACCCGCGCCGGGGCAGGCTTGGCGCGCACGGGCTCAGACTATGGACACGGCAGCGGCGACATTGCGCTGGCGTTTTCCACCGCTTACACCGTGCCGCAGCAGCTGGGGCGCCTGCAGGCGCTCACGCTGCTGCATGAAGCCATGCTCGACCCGTTATTTGAAGCCGCGGCGCAGGCGACCGAGCAGGCCATTGTGAACGCCTTGTTCGCGGCAGAAACCGTGACCGGCCGTGATGGCAACAAACGCATCGCCTTGACCGCGCTTGCGCGCGATTGGCAGGCCTTGCAGCAGGCCGCATGAAAGAAAAAGTGATGAAGATACTGATTTCTGTAGACATTGAAGGTGTGGCCGGTGTGTTCCACCCGGAGCAGACGCGCGCGGGCAACACCGAATACGAACGCGCCCGGCGCCTGATGACGGCCGAGGCCAATGCCGCCATCCGTGGTGCGTTCGACGGTGGTGCCACACATGTGCTGGTGAACGATTCACACGGCGCCTTTCGCAACCTGCTGCCCGATGAACTGGACCCGCGCGCGCGCGCCGTGCTGGGCAAGCCGCGTGTGCTGGGCATGATGGGCGGTCTGGAAGACACGGCCGACGGGCCTTGCCAGGGTGTGTTCATGATTGGCTACCACGCACGTGCGCAAAGCCGGGGCGTGTTGGCGCACACCATCAACAGTTTTGCGTTTGCGCGCATCTGGCTCAATGGTGCGGAGCAGGGCGAGGCCGGACTTTACGGCGCGCTGGCCGAGGAGTTGGGCGTGCCGGTGTTGCTGGCCAGCGGCGACGATGTGTTTGCCGCCGAGACCCAGCCGCAGTATCCGCATGCGCGCTTTGTGCTCACCAAAACCGCGCACGGGCATACGAGTGGGGTGTCGCTGTCGCCTCAGGCCGCCTGTGGCGCGATTGAAGCGGCCGCGCGCGAGGTGCTGGCCGCAGGCCACTTCCCCAGGGCGCGACAACCTCAGGCACCGTTTGAATGCCGGCTGCAGACCCAGACCTCTGGTCTCGCCGACCTGTTTGCCATACTTCCCGGACTGGAGCGTGTGGATGGTGTGACCGTGCGCTTCGTCAAAGAGTCGGTGCAGGACGTGGTGCGTACCCTGAACAGCTTGTCGGCGATGTCGACGATGCTGCGTTGATCAGGCCTGGCTGCGGATTACCTGCAGTGCTGATTGCAGGTCTTCTATGGCTTGCAGGCGGGCCTCGGGACTGAGTTTTTCTGGCTCCAGCGTCAGGCGCAAACCGGGGTAGCGCAGGTCTACACCGGCTGCTGGGGCATCCGCGGTGTGGAGGTTGCGCAGGGCGAAGCAGCGGATCTCGCGCGACACCCCTTTGGCGAGCAGCGGGGCGCATTCCTCTGCGTCGAACTCATGTTTCACCAGGGCATGGGTTTCGTAGGACAGGATCACGCCATCGGGCTCGCCGTTCTGCTCCAACCGCGCGGCCAGGTTGACTTCGCTGCCGATCACGGTGTAGTCCATGCGCTCTTCGCTGCCGAAATTGCCGACGTGGCAGTAGCCGGTGTTGATGCCCACACGCACGTGAAATGGCTGGCGGTAGCCCTTGTCGTGCCACACGCTGCGCAGATGCGCCATGCGGCGCTGCATGGCCACGGCCATGCGCACACACTGCAGTGCGTCGTCCTGCACGCCAAGCGACTGCGGGTCGCCGAAGAAGATGACGATGGCGTCGCCTATGAACTTGTCTATGGTGGCGCCAAACTCCAGCGCGATCTTCGACATCTCGGAAAAATAGCTGTTGAGCAGGTAGGTCATGTCCTCGGGCTGCATGTGCTCCGAGGTTTTGGTGAAGTCCTTGATGTCCGAGAAAAAGATGGTGAGTTTTTTGCGCACCGCCTGAATGGACACATCCTGCGTGCCCTCAAAAATCGACTTGTAGACCTGCGGCGACAGGTAACGCGACAACTTGACCGACAGCGACTGCAGCATCTGTGTGTGCACACTCAGCGCAATGTGGTTGCGCACCCGGGCCAGCAGAATCGGCGGGCTGATGGGTTTGGTGATGTAGTCCACCGCATGCAGCGAAAACCCCTGTGCCTCGGCGGCCTCGTCGCTTTTGGCCGTGAGAAAGATCACCGGGATGTCGCGGGTCGCGGGGTTGGCCTTGAGGCGGCGGCAAACCTCGTAACCATCGATCTCCGGCATCATGATGTCGAGCAGAATCAGGTCCGGTATGCTGCCGGAGGCGACGATAGCCAAGGCCTTTTCACCATGATTGGCCACTTTGACGCGGTAGGCGTCTTTCAGCAGTGCCGCCATGAGGGTCAAGTTGTCGGCGGTATCGTCCACCACCAGCACCGTGGGTTTGTCCGGAGAGCTCAGCATCATGTGGTGAATTCCGTCTTCGGGTGATCCTGCTGGTGTGTACTGTGCCAGCTAGATACAAGTTTTGACAAGTCCGGGCAGAGCCCTGGGCCGAACAAGCTGTCTGTACCGTCCTACGCCAAAAGTCGCCCGAAACCCGCGACCGAGCGAGTACCATTTCGCCATTGCATACAGGCCGGGGCCTGCGACAGGAGAAGCATATGAGGTGGGAAGGCAACCGAGAGTCCGACAACGTCGAAGACCGCCGGGGTGATGGCGGCGGCGGTGGCGGCGGTTTTATTGGCGGGCGTGGCATTGGTATCGGGACCATCGTCATCGCGCTGGTGGGGGGCTGGGTGCTGGGCGTGAACCCGCTCACCATTCTGGGGCTGCTCAGCGGTGGTGGCCAGCCGGCGCAGGTGCAGCAGCAGGGGCCTGCACATGCGCCGCCGGCGAATGACCATATGGCCAAGTTTGTTTCCACCGTACTGGCGGACACCGAAGATGTCTGGAGCGGCATTTTTGCCAAGGCGGGTGGCCGTTATCAGGACCCCAAACTGGTGCTTTTCAGCGGCGCCACAGCCACCGCCTGCGGTACCGGGCAAGCCGCCATGGGGCCGTTTTACTGTCCGGGCGACCAAAAGGTCTACATAGACCTGAGTTTTTACCAAACGCTGCGCGACCGCCTGGGTGCGCCTGGTGAATTCGCCCAGGCCTATGTGATCGCCCATGAAGTGGGCCACCACGTGCAAAACCTGATGGGCATCAGCGCCAAGATGGACGAGATGCGTAACCGCGTGAGCCAGACCCAGTACAACGCGCTCAGCGTGCGGCTGGAACTGCAAGCCGACTGTTTTGCCGGTGTGTGGGCCAACCATGCGCAAGCGCAACGCCAATTGATTGAAAGTGGCGACATCGAGTCCGCCATGAACGCCGCCGCCAAAATTGGCGACGACGCACTGCAGCGCTCGGCTGGCCGGGCCGTGGTACCGGATAGCTTCACCCATGGAACGAGCGCCCAGCGGCAGCATTGGTTTGGCACCGGCTACCAGACGGGCAGTGTGAAGGCTTGCGACACCTTCAGTGCCAAGCAAATCTAGTGGCCTGACCCCCCGTTGAATGGCGCAATATGGCCGCCGAACAGGGCGGTAAGTCCGGTCAACGGCCGAGTCGGCTATAATCGTTCGGTTCCGCGTCTTGCGGAGCGCACGCCAGTGGCAGTTCCAGCCGCTGGCGCAAGTCAAAAACCTGGGATTCCCTTTGCTAAGGCAGGGTGGGCCCATTAATCAACGGATATAGAAATGATCGCATCCTCTATCAAGGCCGAAGTTGTCAAGGCCAATGCACGTAGCGCCACCGATACCGGTAGCCCAGAAGTGCAAGTCGCTCTGCTGACCGCACGCATCAACGAACTGACCCCTCACTTCAAGACACACGCCAAAGACCACCACGGTCGTCGCGGCCTGCTGCGCATGGTGAGCCGTCGTCGTAAGCTGCTGGACTACCTGAACGCCAAAGACCACGACCGTTACACCGCGCTGATCGCCAAGCTCGGGTTGCGCAAGTAAGCGGCTAACCGAATCAAAAGCGCCTGAGTTAGATGCCTAGCTCAGGCGCTTTTTACTTTCTCGCATCCAGGGACGCTGATCGCATACGCGCTGTGTCATTCCAAAAGTGGTCGCTTGTGACGATTTTTGGAATGGCATCGTAGGCTTTCAAGACTCTGGCCCCGGCAGCCCGGGATGGGCTGTGAATCAAGGGTTCGCCGCAACGGCGGCCCGCCATCAAAGGAAATCAATATGACGATGTTCAAAAAAGTGACCAAGAGCTTCCAGTGGGGCCAACACAAAGTCACCATGGAAACCGGCGAAATTGCGCGCCAATCCAGCGGCGCCGTGCTGCTGGACATGGACGGCACCGTGGTGCTGGCCACCGTGGTGGCCAAGACCGAAGGCAAGGCCGGTCAAGACTTCTTCCCGCTGACCGTTGACTACCTGGAAAAGACCTACGCCGCTGGCAAGATCCCCGGCAGCTTCTTCAAGCGCGAAGGCCGTCCTAGCGAATTCGAAACCTTGACCAGCCGCCTGATCGATCGCCCGATTCGCCCGCTGTTCCCCGAAGGTTTCTTCAACGAAGTGCACGTGGTGGTGCACACCGTGTCGCTGAACCCCGAAGTGGATGCTGACATTGCTGCCCTGATCGCGGTCAGCGCGGCCTTGTCCGTGAGCGGCGTGCCGTTTGCTGGCCCTATAGGCGCCGCCCGCGTGGGTTACGTCAACGGCGAATACATCCTGAACCCAGGCCAAACCGCCCGCAAGGATTCCAGCCTCGACCTCGTGGTCGCCGGCACCGAAGCCGCTGTGCTGATGGTTGAGTCTGAAGCCATGCAACTGAGCGAAGAAGTCATGCTCGGTGGCGTGGTCTATGGCCACGAACAAAGCCGTATCGCCATCAACGCCATCCATGAACTGGTGCGTGACGCTGGCAAGCCCGTGTGGGACTGGCAAGCACCTGCCAAGGATGAAGCCCTGGTCGCCAAGGTCGAAGGCCTGGCTGAAGAGAAGCTGCGCACCGCTTACCAAAACCGTAACAAGCAAGCCCGTACACAGGCTTGCCGCGCCGCCTACGCTGAAGTGTTCGCTGCCTTGAAGGAAAGCGGCGAAGCATTCGACGCCGTGAAGGTCGAAGGCCTGCTGTTCGACATCGAAGCGCGCATCGTGCGCAGCCAGATCCTGGCCGGCGAGCCCCGTATCGATGGCCGTGACACACGCACCGTGCGTCCTATCGAAATTCGCAACAGCGTGCTGCCGCGTACCCACGGTTCGGCTCTGTTCACGCGTGGCGAAACGCAAGCTCTGGTGGTCACCACCCTGGGCACCGAGCGCGACGCACAACGCATTGACGCGTTGGCAGGTGAGTACGAAGACCGCTTCATGCTGCACTACAACATGCCTCCGTTCGCCACCGGCGAAACCGGCCGTGTGGGCACGCCCAAGCGCCGCGAAATCGGCCACGGCCGCCTGGCCAAGCGCGCTCTGGTGGCCGTGTTGCCAACCAAGGAAGAATTCCCCTACACCATGCGTGTGGTCAGCGAAATCACTGAATCCAATGGCTCTTCGTCCATGGCCTCGGTGTGCGGCGGCTGCCTGAGCTTGATGGATGCTGGTGTGCCCATGAAGGCGCACGTGGCCGGTATCGCCATGGGCCTGATCAAGGACGGCAACCGTTTCGCCGTGCTGACCGACATCCTGGGCGACGAAGATCATCTGGGTGACATGGACTTCAAGGTGGCCGGTACCACCAACGGCGTGACCGCGCTGCAGATGGACATCAAGATCCAGGGTATCACCAAGGAAATCATGCAAGTTGCATTGGCACAGGCCAAGGAAGCGCGCATGCACATCCTGGGCGCCATGCAATCGGCCATGTCCGAAGCCAAGACCGAAGTCTCGAGCTTCGCGCCACGCCTGTTCACCATGAAGATCAACCCCGAGAAGATCCGCGACGTGATCGGCAAGGGCGGTGCGGTGATCCGTGCGCTGACCGAAGAAACCGGCACGCAGATCAATATCGAGGAAGACGGCACCATCACCATCGCCTCGAGCGATCCAGCCAAGGCTGAAGAAGCCAAGCGCCGCATCGAGCAGATCACCGCTGAAGTGGAGATCGGCAAGGTCTACGAAGGTCCTGTGACTAAGATTCTGGACTTCGGCGCCTTGGTCAACCTGATGCCCGGCAAGGACGGTTTGCTGCACATCAGCCAAATCGCCCACGAACGTGTCGAGAAGGTCACCGACTACCTGAGCGAAGGCCAGATCATCAAGGTCAAGGTCATGGAAACCGACGAAAAGGGCCGCATCAAGCTGTCCATGAAGGTTTTGCAAGAGCGCTCCGCTCCGGCGCAAGCGCCTGAAGGCCAAGCCTAAGCATTGAGTTCCGGCGGGGCCTGGAGTCTTGGGGCTCCAGGCCCCCTCGAACGTTTGCAGACGTTATGAAAGCCATCGAAATCAGTTCTCCCGGAGCGCCCGAGGTGCTGCGCGTGGTCGATCGTCCTGTGCCTGTGCCCGTAGCTGGAGAGTTGCTGGTGCGTGTAGAGGCCAGTGGTGTGAATCGTCCTGACGTGCTGCAGCGCACCGGCCACTACCCCGTGCCGCCGGGTGCCAGCGACATCCCGGGTTTGGAAATTGCAGGGGTGATTGAGTCGGGTGACGCGGCTGCGTTGGCCGAGCACGGCTTCGCTATTGGCGACCGGGTGTGTGCCTTGGTGGCGGGTGGCGGTTATGCCGAGTATTGCGTGGCCCCGGTGGCGCAATGTCTGCCTGTGCCCAAGGGTATGTCTTCGCTTGAGGCGGCGGCATTGCCCGAGACATTTTTTACCGTGTGGAGCAATGTGTTTGACCGCGTTGCGCTGCAGCCGGGGGAAACCTTGCTGGTGCACGGCGGCTCTAGCGGTATCGGTGTGACGGCAATCCAGTTGGCCAAGGCGCTGGGTGCCAAGGTGATTGTCACCGCCGGAAACGACGAAAAGTGCGCCGCTTGTGTGGCCTTGGGGGCGGATCACGCCATCAACTACAAGGCCACCGATTTTGTCGAAGAAGTGAAGCGCCTGACCGAAGGGCGGGGCGTCAACGTGATTCTGGACATGGTGGCGGGTGCTTATGTGGAGCGCAACATCCGCTGCCTGGCGGACGATGGCCGTTTGGTCATCATCGCCGTGCAAGGTGGTACACATAGCGAAATCAATGCGGGCCTGGTGCTGCGCCGGCGCCTGACGGTGACGGGCTCGACCTTGCGGCCGCGCTCGGTGGCTTTCAAGGGCGCGATTGCGCGGGCTTTGCGGCAAAAGGTCTGGCCTTTGCTGGAGGCGGGCCGGGTGAAGTCGGTGGTTTATCGCGCATTGGCGGTGGAAGCGGTGGAGGGGTCGGTTGGCCAGGCCAACGGCGCCGTACAAGCCCATGCGCTGATGGAGTCGAATGTGCATGTGGGCAAAATCGTACTGACATGGTGACTGACAAGTGAAGAAAAAACTCATTGCTGGCAACTGGAAGATGAACGGCAGCCTGGCGGCCAACGAGAAGCTCATCGCGGAGATTCTTGCGGCCAAGCCGGGTGTTGCGGCTGACGTGGCGGTGTGTGTGCCTGCGCCGTACTTGCAGCAGGTCTCGGCCTTGCTGGCTGGCTCTTCCGTGGATTTGGGGGCGCAAGACGTTTCTGCGCATGAGGCGGGTGCCTACACGGGTGAAGCCTCGGCACAGATGTTGAAGGAATTTGCCGTGCGTTACGCCATCATCGGCCATTCCGAGCGGCGCCAGTACCACGGCGAGACCGATGAGTCGATTGCAGCCAAGGCGCAAGCGGCTTTGAAGGCGGGTATCTGCCCCATCGTGTGTGTGGGTGAATCGCTTGAAGAGCGCGAAGCGGGTCACACCGAGGAGGTGGTCAGGCGTCAATTGGCGGCTGTGGTGCACACCAATGGGCATTGCATCAGCGAAATCGTGGTGGCTTACGAGCCGCGCTGGGCGATTGGCACCGGCAAAACCGCCACGCCCGAGCAAGCCCAGGAGGTGCATGCCGCGCTGCGTGCGCAGTTGCGTCTGGCGACCGCGCACGCCGACCGCATTCGTATCCTCTATGGCGGCAGCATGAACGCGGCCAATGCGGCGGTGTTGTTGGCGCAGCCGGATATTGATGGTGGCTTGATTGGTGGCGCGGCGCTCAAGGCTGTGGATTTCTTGAAGATTGTGGAAGCGGCGCAGTAAGTTGCGGCGCAGATTTTGATAATTGGAGTGTTGAGATGAGCATGTTTGTAAGTTTGATTCTGGTGGTGCAAATTCTGTCTGCCTTGGGCATGATTGGTCTGATCCTGGTGCAGCACGGCAAGGGTGCCGACATGGGTGCGGCGTTTGGCAGTGGTGGTTCGGGCAGCTTGTTCGGCGCCAGTGGCAGTGCCAACTTCCTGTCGCGCACCACGGGTGTATTGGCTGCGCTGTTCTTTGTCTGCACGCTGGCTTTGGCCTACTTTGGCAACCATCGTCCGACCAGTGCAGGCAGTGTTCTGGAGCGCTCCAGCGTCGTTGCTCCTGAGGCTGCAGGCATTCCGGCTGGTGGTGCTTCGACGGGCGCCGCAGCAGTCGCGCCGGCCGTTCCTGCTTCTGGCGTAGACCAGATTCCGGCAAAATAATCTGTGCGAAATTGCCGCTCCAAAAGGTTTTGGAGCGGTTTCAGGGTAAACTCTAAAGCTGTACGGAAAGCCAATAACCGCAAGGTTCCTCATGCCATCTGTATAGAAAAACCGCCGTCGTGGTGAAATTGGTAGACACGCTATCTTGAGGGGGTAGTGGCGAAAGCTGTGCGAGTTCGAGTCTCGCCGACGGCACCAACAAAAAGGCTCCCTTGGCTTCGTGGTTGAGGGGGCTTCAGAAGTAGAGCCTCTCGATGAACCTTGACCAGTACCTCCCTGTCCTTTTGTTCATCCTGGTTGGTATAGGTGTAGGTGTTGCACCCCAGGTGCTCGGCTACATCCTCGGGCCAAACCGGCCCGACAGTGCTAAAAACTCTCCGTACGAATGTGGCTTTGAGGCGTTTGAAGACGCCCGCATGAAGTTCGACGTTCGCTACTACCTGATCGCCATTCTTTTCATTCTGTTTGATCTGGAAACGGCGTTCCTGATTCCATGGGCTGCGGCTTTCAAGGACATCGGATTTATAGGTTTCCTTTTTGGTCTCGAATTTGTGGCTGTGCTCACGTTCGGATTTGTCTACATGTGGAAAAAAGGCGCCCTCGATTGGGAGTGATGCAATGATTGAAGGTGTATTGAAAGAAGGCTTTGTCACGACGAGCTACGACTCTGTTGTGAATTGGGCCAAAACCGGTTCGTTGTGGCCCATGACCTTTGGCTTGGCCTGCTGTGCCGTCGAGATGATGCACGTGGCGGCTGCCCGTTACGACATCGGCCGCTTTGGTTCCGAAGTGTTCCGTGCCAGCCCGCGTCAATCTGACTTGATGATTGTGGCCGGGACCTTGTGCAACAAGATGGCGCCTGCTCTGCGCAAGGTTTACGACCAGATGTCCGAGCCGCGTTGGGTCTTGTCCATGGGTTCGTGTGCCAACGGCGGTGGTTATTACCACTACAGCTACTCGGTGGTGCGCGGTTGCGATCGCATCGTGCCCGTCGATGTCTATGTGCCAGGTTGTCCGCCCACCGCAGAGGCGCTGCTCTACGGCATCATTCAGTTGCAGCAAAAAATTCGCCGCACCAACACCATTGCGCGGGACTAGGGGAAGACATGACTGATGTAGCCATCCATCCGGAGTCTCTTAAAGAAATCGTCTCGACGGCGCTGGGTGAAAAAGCCAAACGTGTTGTGGTCGCCTTGGGTGAGGTGACGGTTGTGGTTGATGCTGGTGATTACCTGGCCGCGATGCAGATCTTGCGCGATGCCCCAGGTTGCCGCTTCGAGAGCCTGATTGATCTTTGCGGCGTCGATTACTCGACCTATATGGACACGGTCTGGGAGGGTGCCCGTTTTTGCGTGGTCTCCCATCTGTTGTCCGTGAGCCTGAATCAGCGTGTGCGCGTCAAGGTGTTTTGTCCTGACGATGGTTTGCCGCTGGTGGCTTCCGTGACCGGCCTCTGGGCGGGAGCCAATTGGTTTGAGCGCGAAGCGTTTGACTTGTACGGCATCGTATTCGATGGCCATAACGACTTGCGCCGCATTCTCACGGACTACGGTTTCGTGGGCCATCCGTTCCGTAAAGACTTCCCCTTGTCTGGGCACGTCGAGATGCGCTACGACGCCGAGCGTCAGCGCGTGGTGTATGAGCCGGTTTCGATCGAGCCGCGTGAAATCACGCCACGGATCATCCGCGAAGACAAGTACGGAGGAGGCTTGCACTGAGCCCCGGGGCGCAATGCAAAGAAATCATGGCAGAGATTAAAAACTACACCCTCAATTTCGGTCCGCAACACCCGGCTGCACACGGCGTGTTGCGTCTGGTGCTTGAGTTGGACGGCGAAGTGGTCCAGCGCGCGGACCCACACATCGGTTTGTTGCACCGTGCCACGGAAAAGCTGGCCGAGAGCAAGACCTTCATCCAGTCCTTGCCCTATATGGACCGTTTGGACTACGTGTCCATGATGTCCAACGAGCATGCTTACTGCTTGGCGATCGAGAAGCTGCTGGGCCTGGAAGTGCCCATCCGCGCGCAATACATCCGTGTGATGTTTGCCGAAATCACGCGTATGTTGAACCACCTGATGTGGCTCGGTTCGCACGGCAACGATTGCGGTAGCTCGACGATTCTGATCTACGCTTTCCGCGAGCGTGAAGATCTGTTTGACATTTACGAAGCTGTGTCGGGTGCGCGTATGCATGCGGCCTATTTCCGTCCAGGTGGCGTCTACCGCGACCTGCCGGACACCATGCCGCAGTACAAGGTCAGCAAGATCAAGAACGCCAAGGCCTTGGCTGCCATGAATGAAAACCGCCAAGGCAGCTTGCTGGACTTCATTGACGACTTCACCAAGCGTTTCCCCACCTATCTTGAGGAATACCACACGCTGTTGACCGAGAACCGTATCTGGAAGCAGCGTACGGTCGGCATCGGCGTCATGGACGCCGATCGTGCACTGAACCTCGGCTTGAGTGGCCCGATGTTGCGTGGCTCTGGTGTGGCTTGGGATCTGCGCAAGAAGCAGCCGTACGATGCGTACGACAAAATCGACTTCGACATTCCCGTCGGCAAGACCGGCGATTGCTACGACCGCTACCTCGTCCGTATGGAAGAGCTCAAGCAGTCCAACCGCATCATCAAGCAATGTGTCGACTGGTTGCGTGTCAACCCCGGACCGGTCATCACGGACAACCACAAGGTGGCTTCGCCATCGCGTGAATCCATGAAGTCCAACATGGAAGAGTTGATTCACCATTTCAAGCTCTTCACCGAAGGTTTCCACGTGCCTGAAGGCGAGGCTTATGCCGCTGTGGAACATCCAAAGGGCGAGTTTGGTATTTACCTGATCAGCGACGGCGCCAACAAGCCTTATCGCTTGAAGATTCGTCCACCGGGATTCGTGCACCTGGCTGCCCTGGACGAAATGTCGCGCGGCCACATGATTGCGGACGCGGTGGCCATCATTGGCACGCTGGACATCGTGTTCGGAGAAATTGATCGATGAGTAGCCCACAACATACTGAAGCAGCCGTCACCTTGTCGGCTGAGGTGTTGGCGTTGTTTGCCAAAGAAGTCGCCAAGTACCCCGCAGAGCAAAAACAATCTGCGGTGATGGCCTGCCTGACGATTGCGCAAAAAGAACACGGTTTTGTGAGCCAGGACATAGAGCGCCAGATTGCCGATTACCTCGGCATGCCGCAGATCGCCGTGCACGAAGTCACTACGTTCTACAACATGTACAACCAACACGCCGTTGGCAAGTACAAGCTGAACGTTTGTACCAACCTGCCGTGCCTGTTGCGCGACGGTGGCAAAGCGCTGAAGCATCTGGAGCACAAGCTCCACATCGAAATGGGTGGCACCACGCCCGACGGCATGTTCACGCTGCAGCAATCTGAATGTCTCGGCGCCTGCGCCGATTCCCCGGTGATGCTGGTGAATGACTTGACGATGTGCAGCTTCATGTCCAACGAAAAACTGGACCAACTGGTCGACGGATTGCGCGCCGCAGAAGCCGCGCAATCCGGTGCAGGCCGTTCGGAAGGGCAAGCATGAATTCACAACAGGTATTGGCCCAATTTCAGGCCACGGGTGTGCAAACGTGTTTTCACGATCGTCACATCAACCCTCAGATCTACGCTGGTCTGAACGGCAGCAACTGGCGCCTCAAGGACTATGAGGCACGTGGCGGCTACCAGGCGCTGCGCAAGATACTCGGCAAAGACGGCGTGGCCGGCAATGAGGCCGGTCTGACGCAGGACCAGGTGATTGGTACGGTCAAAGAATCCGGTCTGCGTGGCCGCGGTGGCGCGGGTTTCCCCACGGGCTTGAAGTGGAGCTTCATGCCGCGCCAGTTCCCTGGACAAAAGCACCTGGTCTGCAATTCGGACGAAGGTGAACCCGGCACCTGCAAGGACCGCGACATTCTGCAATTCAATCCACACATCGTGATTGAAGGCATGATCATCGCTGCCTATGCCATGGGCATCAGCCTGGGCTACAACTACATCCACGGCGAAATCTTCCAAACCTACCAACGCTTTGAAGAAGCTCTGGAAGAGGCGCGTGCCGCAGGTTATCTGGGTGATGCCATCCTGGGCAGCAGCTTCAACTTCCAACTGCATGCGGCCCATGGTTTTGGCGCCTACATCTGCGGCGAAGAAACCGCCTTGCTCGAATCGCTAGAAGGCAAGAAGGGCCAACCACGCTTCAAGCCGCCGTTCCCGGCCAGCTTTGGCCTGTATGGCAAACCCACCACCATCAACAACACCGAAACCTTCGCGGCCGTGCCGTGGATCATTCGCAATGGTGGTGCGGCCTATCTGGAATGTGGCAAGCCGAACAACGGCGGCACCAAGATCTTCTCGGTGTCGGGTGACGTCGAATTGCCTGGCAACTACGAAGTGCCTATGGGCACGGCGTTCTCCAAGCTGCTGGAACTCGCCGGTGGTGTGCGCAAGGGCCGCCAGCTGAAGGCGGTGATTCCTGGTGGATCGTCGGCGCCGGTGCTGCCTGCGTCCATCATGATGGAATGCACCATGGACTACGACTCCATCGCCAAGGCCGGCTCCATGCTGGGCTCGGGCGCGGTGATTGTCATGGACGACAGCCGTTGTATGGTGGAGAGCCTCAAGCGTCTGTCCTACTTCTACATGCACGAGTCGTGTGGCCAGTGCACCCCTTGCCGCGAAGGCACGGGCTGGTTGTGGCGCTTGGTGGACCGTATCCACCGCGGCGAAGGACGTCCCACGGATCTGGACTTGCTGAACTCCGTGGCCGACAACATTCAAGGCCGCACGATTTGCGCATTGGGTGACGCAGCGGCCATGCCGGTGCGCGCCATGATCAAGCACTTCCGCCCAGAGTTCGAAGCCATGATCTCTAAGAGCGCGCGTCCATTGGCTGAATCGGTCTGAGTGCGAGAAAAAATATGGTTGAAATAGAACTCGATGGACAGAAGGTAGAGGTTGCCGAAGGCAGCATGGTGATGCATGCAGCCGACAAGGCCGGCACTTACATCCCCCACTTCTGTTACCACAAGAAATTGAGCATCGCGGCCAACTGCCGCATGTGCCTGGTCGATGTGGAAAAGGCTCCCAAGCCTATGCCCGCCTGCGCCACCCCGGTGACGCAAGGCATGATTGTGCGGACCAAGACGCCCAAGGCGATCAAGGCGCAGCAGTCGGTGATGGAATTCCTGCTGATCAACCACCCATTGGATTGCCCGATTTGCGATCAGGGTGGTGAATGCCAGTTGCAAGACTTGGCAGTTGGGTATGGTGGCTCGACTTCGCGATATCAAGAAGAGAAACGGGTTGTGTTCCACAAGGACGTCGGCCCGCTGATCTCCATGGAAGAAATGAGCCGCTGCATTCACTGCACACGCTGCGTCCGTTTTGGTCAGGAAGTGGCCGGCGTGATGGAGCTGGGCATGATCCATCGCGGTGAGCACTCGGAAATCACCACCGTGTTGAACGACACCGTGGACTCCGAACTGTCGGGCAACATGATAGACATCTGCCCCGTGGGTGCGTTGACCAGCAAGCCTTTTCGCTATAGCGCACGTACCTGGGAGTTGGGCCGCCGCAAGTCGGTCAGCCCGCACGATTCCACCGGCGCCAACCTGATTGTTCAAGTGAAGAACAACAAGGTCATGCGTGTGGTGCCGTTCGAAAACGACGCCATCAACGAATGCTGGATTGCCGACCGCGACCGTTTCTCCTACGAAGCGCTGAACAGCGACCAACGCCTGACCCAGCCCATGCTGAAGCAGGGCGGTGAGTGGAAGACCGTCGACTGGCAGACCGCCCTCGAATACGTGGCCACTGGCCTGCGTCAGATTTCCGCCGACCATGGCGCTGCGAGCCTGGGCCTGTTGGCCAGCCCGCACAGCACGCTGGAAGAACTGGCTTTGGCCGGCAAACTGGTGCGCGGCCTGGGCAGCGAAAACATCGACTACCGTCTGCGTCACGCCGAGTTTGCCGCCGCCACGGGCAAGGCCCAATGGCTGGGCACAACGATTGCCTCGCTGTCGACGCTGCAACAAGTGCTGGTCGTGGGCTCCAACCTGCGCAAGGACCATCCGCTGTTTGCACAGCGTATTCGCCAGGCCACACGCAAGGGCGGCCGCGTTCAGGTGCTGAACGACCAGGCCAGCGACTGGGCCATGAGCATCGCCAACGAGGTTGTGGCACCGGCTGCCAACTGGGTGGGAATGCTCGCGGGTATCGCGGCTGCCATCGGCGCTGAAACCGGCGCAATGCCACCCGTGGCGGGCACCGCTGACGAAGCCGCCACGCGCATCGCCAAGGCCTTGTTGTCCGGCGAACGCAAAGCCATTTTGCTGGGTAATGCAGCCGCACACCATGCCAAGGCATCCAGCCTGTTGGCTCTGGCCACCTGGATTGCCGGCCAAGCTGGTGCCACGGTGGGTTACCTGACCGAAGCCGCCAACACGGTTGGTGCGCAATTGGTGGGTGCCGTGCCTGGTGCCAATGGTCAAAATGCCGGCGAGATGCTGGCCGGTGGCCTGAAGGCTGTGGTGTTGCTCAACACCGAGCCGCAGTTTGACGCTGCCAACGGCCGCGCGGCCCTGGCCGGCTTGAACAAGGCCCAAATGGTGGTCACGCTCAGCCCGTTCAAGGCCAACCTGGACATCAGCGACGTGTTGCTGCCGATTGCCCCATTCACCGAAACCTCGGGTACGTTTGTGAATGCCGAAGGCCATGTGCAAAGCTTCCACGCCGTGGTCAAACCACTGGGCGAAACCCGTCCAGGCTGGAAGGTATTGCGTGTTCTGGGTAACTTGCTGGGCTTGCCGGGTTTCGACTACGAGTCGTCGCAAGATGTCTTGTCGAAATTGGCTATTACGCAAGCTGGTGTTGCCAAGGTTGCTACGGATTTGTTGTCCAACAGCACGGCCAATGGCGCCATCGACACGGCACCTGCGGCCGGCACGCCAGCCGTCGCCAGCATTTACCAACTCGACGGCATTGTGCGGCGTGCCGCATCGTTGCAAATGACGGCCGACGGCCGTGCCGGCAACGGCTTCAGTGGCGTCAGCGGTTCAGTTGAAGTACAGCAAGAGGAGACCGTTGCATGATCGACGCCATCTACAACGGCGGTTTGCATCTGGTAGGGCAGACGTGGTGGGCCACCATCGCATGGCCCGTGATCTGGAATCTGCTGAAGATCATCCTGGTATTGGCGCCACTGATGGGCGCCGTGGCCTACCTCACACTGTGGGAACGTAAGCTGCTGGGTTGGATTCAAGTGCGCCACGGCCCCAACCGTGTTGGTCCTCTGGGTCTGCTGCAGCCTATCGCGGATGCGCTGAAGCTGCTCACCAAGGAAATGATCAACCCCACGGCGGCCAGTCCTGGCCTGTTCCGTCTGGGTCCTATCCTGGCCATCATGCCGGCGCTGGCGGCCTGGGTGGCGGTTCCTTTCGGCCCGGATACAGTGTTGGCCAACGTCAACGCCGGCCTGCTGCTGATCATGGCGATCACCTCGATCGAGGTTTACGGCGTGATCATTGCCGGCTGGGCTTCCAACTCGAAATACGCCTTCCTTGGCGCGTTGCGTGCTTCGGCGCAAATGGTGAGTTACGAAATCGCCATGGGCTTCTGCCTGGTGATCGTCATCATGGTGTCGGGCAGTTTGCAGCTGGGCGAGGTGGTGGCGGTGCAAGGCCGTGGCATGGGTGCCGACATGGGACTGGGATTCCTGTCCTGGAACTGGCTGCCGCTGTTGCCCATCTTTGCTGTGTATGTGATCTCGGGTGTGGCCGAAACCAACCGTCACCCGTTTGACGTGGTCGAAGGCGAAGCCGAAATCGTGGCCGGCCACATGGTCGAGTACTCGGGCATGGGCTTCGCCATCTTCTTCCTGGCCGAATACGCCAGCATGTGGTTGATTTCTATCCTGGCGGCACTGATGTTCCTGGGCGGCTGGCTTTCGCCGGTAGCCTTCCTGGACTTCATTCCCGGCTGGATCTGGCTTGGCCTGAAGACATTCTTTGTCGTGTCTTTGTTCATCTGGATTCGTGGCACGTTCCCACGGTTCCGTTACGACCAGATCATGCGCTTGGGCTGGAAGATTTTCATTCCAGTCACGCTGGTGTGGCTGGTCGTGGTTGGAGCGTGGATGCACACCTCCTTCAACATTTGGAAGTAAGTGGGGCTAGCGATGACCGCAGTAGCATCTGTTAAAGATTTTGTCTCCAGTTTCATGCTGGCCGAGTTGTTCAAGGGCATGGCCCTGACCGGCAAGTACATGTTCAAACGCAAGGTGACGGTGCAATTCCCCGAGGAAAAGACACCGATCTCGCCGCGTTTCCGTGGCCTGCACGCGTTGCGCCGTTATGAAAATGGCGAAGAGCGTTGCATCGCTTGCAAGCTGTGCGAAGCCGTGTGCCCAGCCATGGCCATCACGATCGAGTCCGATGTGCGTGACGACGGCTCGCGCCGCACCACGCGTTACGACATCGATCTGACCAAGTGCATCTTTTGTGGCTTCTGCGAAGAAAGCTGCCCGGTGGACTCCATCGTCGAAACGCACATCTTCGAATACCACGGTGAAAAGCGCGGCGACCTGTACTTCACCAAGGACATGCTGTTGGCCGTTGGCGATCGCTACGAAACCGAAATCGCAGCTGCCAAGGCGGCAGATGCCAAGTACCGCTGATACCGCTGACGAAACGCTGATGAGCGCTCACTTGCAAAAAGACCCACCCCATGGATGTTAAGACCGGTTTCTTCTACTTGTTCTCGATCGTGCTGCTGTTCGCAGCCTTTCGGGTCATTACCGCCCGCAATCCGGTGCACGCTGTGTTGTACCTGATGCTGGCGTTCTCCCAGGCGTCTGCCGTGTGGCTGTTGCTGCGCGCCGAATTCCTGGCGATCACCCTGGTGCTGGTGTACCTGGGTGCCGTGATGGTGCTGTTCTTGTTTGTGGTGATGATGCTGGACATCGACGTTGACAGCATGCGCCGTGGTTTCTGGAAACACTTCCCGTTGGCTGCCATCATCGGTGTGATCATTGCGCTGGAGATGACCTATGTGCTGATGGGCGGCTTCCGCGATGCACCACAAAACGTGGCCGCAGCGGCAGGGCAGGTGGCCAACACCAAGGAGCTTGGCATCCTGCTCTACACCGAGTACCTGTTCCCGCTGGAAATCGCAGCCGTGATTCTGCTGGTGGCCATGATTGCCGCCATTGCCTTGACGCTGCGCCAACGCAAGGACACCAAGTTTGTCAGCGTGAGCGACCAGGTGCGTGTGCGTGCCAGAGACCGCCTGAATGTGGTCAACGTCGCCTCGACCAAACCTCCAGTGGCTCCCGTCGCCGCTGAAGCCGAGGCAACACCTGCAACCCCGGCACCGGCTGCCACCGCGGAGAAAAAAGCATGACCCTGTCGCTCGGACATTTCCTCTCGCTTGGCGCGATGTTGTTCGCCATGTCGGTCATCGGTATTTTCCTGAACCGCAAGAACCTGATCGTGCTGCTGATGGCCATCGAATTGATGCTGTTGGCGGTCAATATGAACTTCGTTGCGTTCTCCCACTATCTGGGTGACTTGCACGGCCAACTGTTCGTGTTCTTCATTCTGACGGTGGCCGCCGCAGAGTCCGCCATAGGCTTGGCGATTCTCGTGCTCCTATTCCGTAACAAGTCCAGCATCAATGTGGACGAACTCAACTCGCTCAAGGGTTGAGCCAGACGGTTCAACAATTAAAAAATGAGTCAAACACTCTCAGCAGCAACATTGTTGGCGGTTCCGCTCGCGCCCCTGGCTGGCGCGTTGCTGGCCGGTATTTTGGGCACCCAGTTCGGCGGCAACAAGTTCGGCCGACGCGCCTGCCACAGCCTCACCATCCTGGGCGTTTTCATCGCCTTCGTGATCTCGGCGATGACGCTGAAAAGCGTGGCCGTGGACGGCGCGCGTTTCAACGAAACGCTCTACACCTGGATGACGGTTGGCAACCTGAAGATGGAAGTCGGCTTCCTGGTGGACGGCCTGACCGCCATGATGATGGTGGTGGTGACCTTTGTGTCGCTGATGGTGCACATCTACACCATTGGCTACATGCAGGAAGACGAAGGCTACAACCGCTTCTTCTCGTACATCTCGCTGTTCACGTTCTCGATGTTGATGCTTGTCATGAGCAACAACATGCTGCAACTGTTCTTCGGCTGGGAAGCCGTGGGCCTGGTGTCCTACCTGCTGATCGGTTTCTGGTTCAACAAACCTTCGGCCATCTTTGCCAACATGAAAGCCTTCCTGGTCAACCGTGTGGGTGACTTCGGCTTCATCCTCGGCATTGGTCTGTTGGCGGCCTATGCCGGTACGCTGAACTACTCCGAAACCTTTGCCAAGGCAGGCGAGTTGGGCGGCATGAGCTTCCCCGGCACCGACTGGATGCTGATCACCGTTATCTGTATCTGCCTGTTCATCGGCGCCATGGGTAAGTCGGCTCAGTTTCCCTTGCACGTCTGGCTGCCGGACTCCATGGAAGGCCCAACCCCGATTTCCGCACTGATCCACGCCGCCACCATGGTGACGGCAGGTATCTTCATGGTGGCGCGTATGTCGCCACTGTTCGAGCTCAGCGATACGGCCTTGAACTTCATCATGGTGATAGGCGCCATCACGGCACTGTTCATGGGCTTTCTGGGCATCATCCAGAACGACATCAAACGTGTGGTGGCCTATTCCACGCTGTCGCAGCTGGGTTATATGACGGTGGCCCTGGGTGCCTCGGCCTACTCGGTAGCCGTGTTCCACTTGATGACCCACGCGTTCTTCAAGGCCTTGTTGTTCCTGGGCGCAGGCTCGGTGATCATGGGTGTGCACCACAACCAGGACATCCGTTGGATGGGCGGCCTGCGCAAGTACATGCCTATCACCTGGATCACGTCCTTGCTCGGTTCGCTGGCCTTGATCGGCACACCTTTCTTCTCGGGCTTCTACTCGAAGGACAGCATCATCGAAGCGGTGCACGAGACCCATCTGCCCGGTACCAGCTTTGCGTACTTTGCCGTGATGGCCGGCGTGTTCATCACCGCGTTCTACTCGTTCCGCATGTACTTCCTGGTGTTCCACGGCAAAGAGCGCTTTGACCAGAACCCTGACGCACACCACGGCCATGATGACCACCACGCCCACGACGATCACGGCCATGGTCACCACCATGCCCACAAGCCACACGAGTCGCCATGGGTCGTGACCCTGCCGCTGATCTTGTTGGCGATTCCATCTGTCATCGTCGGTTTCATCTTCATCGAACCGATGTTGTTCGGCGACTTCTTCCGCGACGCGATTTTTGTCGATGGTGAAAAACACCACGCCATGGAAGGCTTGAAGGAGATCTTCCACGGTGCCGCAGGCATGGCCATCCATGGTCTGCAGACGCCTCCTTTCTGGTTGGCCCTGGCCGGTGTCGTGACCTCGTACTACATGTACATGATCAACCCCGCGCTGCCTGCTGCCATCAAACGCATCTTCAGCCCGATCTACACCTTGTTGGAAAACAAGTACTACCTCGACTGGTTCAACGAAAACGTCCTGGCCCGTGGTGCACGTGGTCTGGGGACCTTGTTCTGGAAGGTCGGCGACCGTTTCCTGATCGACGGTATGGTGGTCAACGGTTCCTGGAAAGTTGTGGGCATGGTCTCCAGCGTGGTGCGCTGGTTCCAAACCGGCTTTATCTACCACTACGCTTTGGTCATGATCCTCGGTGTGTTTGGTCTGATGACGTATTTCCTGTTGTTCAACAACTAGAGGCAGAAGAAAAATGGGATTGTTGAGCCTTTCAATTTGGACACCGATCTTTTTTGGTGTCGTGCTGCTCGCGCTGGGACGCGACGAACACGCCAAGGCGGTGCGCTGGTTTGCCCTGATTGGCGCCGTCATCAGCTTGCTGGTGACCTTGCCGCTGTACAGCGGTTTTCAACTCGGCACCTCCGAGATGCAGTTTGTCGAAAACGCAAGCTGGATTCCGCGCTTCAACGTCAACTACCACCTGGGCGTGGACGGTTTGTCGATGTGGTTTGTGCTGCTGACGGCCTTCATCAACGTCATCGTGGTGATCGCCGGCTGGGAAGTGATCACCCAGCGCGTGAACCAATACATGGGTGCGTTCCTGATTTTGAGCGGCCTGATGATTGGTGTGTTTGCCGCACTCGACGGCATTCTGTTCTACGTGTTCTTCGAAGCCACGCTGATCCCTATGTACCTGATCATCGGCATCTGGGGCGGCCCGAACAAGATCTACGCGGCTTTCAAGTTCTTCCTCTACACCTTGCTCGGCTCTTTGCTGATGCTGGTGGCGCTGATCTTCCTGTACACCAAGTCGGGTGGTAGCTTCGATATCGCCACCTGGCACAAGCTGCCGCTGGATAGCCGTTCGCAAACGCTGCTGTTCTTCGCCTTCTTCGCCGCTTTTGCGGTGAAGGTGCCGATGTTCCCGGTGCACACCTGGCTGCCAGACGTGCACGTGGAAGCGCCTACCGGTGGTTCCGCCGTGCTGGCGGCCATCATGCTGAAGCTGGGTGCTTACGGTTTCCTGCGTTTCTCCATGCCCATTGCCCCTGACGCTGCTCGCGAATGGGCCTGGTTGATGATTGCCTTGTCGCTGATCGCCGTGGTCTACGTCGGTCTGGTCGCCATGGTGCAGCAGGACATGAAAAAGCTGGTGGCTTATTCGTCCGTGGCCCACATGGGTTTCGTGACGCTGGGCTTCTTCATCTTCAACGACCTGGGTGTGTCCGGCGGTTTGGTGCAGATGATTGCGCACGGCTTTGTGTCGGGCGCGATGTTCCTGTCCATCGGTGTGTTGTACGACCGTGTGCACTCGCGTGAGATCGCCGATTACGGTGGCGTGGTCAACACCATGCCCAAGTTTGCCGCGTTTGCGTTGTTGTTCACCATGGCCAACAGTGGCCTGCCTGGCACCGCCGGTTTTATTGGCGAGTGGATGGTGATTCTGGGCGCTGTGCGCGCCAATTTCTGGATCGGCCTGGGTGCTGCCACGGCCTTGATCTTCGGTGCTGCCTATTCCTTGTGGATGTTCAAGCGGGTCTACCTGGGCCCCGTGACCAATGACCACGTGAAAGAGCTGACCGACATCAACGCCCGCGAATTCTTCATGTTGGCTTTGTTGGCCATCGCTGTGCTGGCCATGGGTTTGTACCCCAAGCCATTCACCGATGTGATGGACGCTTCGGTCGCAGACCTGCTGAAGCACGTGGCCCTTTCCAAACTGCCAAACTGAACTGACCCGCTGGATTGAGAGAATAAGATGATTGACAAACTCAGTTTGATCACGGTTTATCCAGAGATATTTTTGCTGGTGATGGCCTGTGTCATTACCTTGGTCGATCTGGGCGTGAAAAGCCCACGCCGCACGCTGACCTATGTGTTGACCATGTTGACCCTGGCCGTCGTGGCTGTTTGGTTCGCCGACCGTGCCATGAACGGCACAACGGTTTACGCCTTCGGCAACATGCTGGTGAGTGATGCCATGGGCAATTGGCTCAAGTGCTTTGCCACCATCGCCGTGATGGTCACGCTGGTGTATGGCCGCCCCTATTCGGGCGATCGCGACATGCTGCGCGGTGGTGAGATCTTCTCGCTGAGCATGTTCTCGCTGCTGGGCATGTTCTCCATGATCTCCGGCAACCACTTCCTGGTGATCTACCTGGGCCTGGAATTGCTGACGCTGTCGAGCTACGCCCTGGTCGCTTTGCGCCGCGACAATGCAGTCGCCAGCGAAGCCGCGATGAAGTACTTTGTGCTGGGTGCATTGGCTTCAGGCTTCCTGCTCTATGGCCTGTCCATGATGTATGGCGCCACCGGCAGCCTGAACATTGGTGAAGTGCTCAAGGCCATAGGCTCTGGCCAGGTCAAACACCAGGTGCTGGTGTTCGGTTTGGTCTTCGTGGTCGCTGGCCTGGCCTTCAAGCTGGGTGTGGTGCCATTCCACATGTGGATTCCTGACGTTTACCAAGGTGCGCCTACTTCGGTCACCTTGATGATCGGCGGCGCGCCCAAGCTCGCGGCGTTCGCCATCGTCTTCCGGCTGTTGATCGAAGGCATGCTGCCGCTGGCGATTGACTGGCAACAGATGCTGGTGGTGTTGGCCGTGTGTTCATTGGCCCTGGGCAACATGGCTGCTATTGCACAAACCAATCTGAAGCGCATGCTGGCGTACTCGACCATTTCGCAAATGGGCTTTGTGCTGTTGGGCTTGCTGGCCGGTGTGATCAACGGCAATGTGGCCGGTATTGAAAACGCCTACAGCTCGGCGATGTTCTACGTGGTCACCTACGTGTTGACCACGCTGGCCGGTTTCGGCGTGATTCTGCTGCTGGCCCGCGAGGGTTTTGAAAGCGAAGAAATCTCCGATCTGTCGGGCCTGAACGAACGCAGCCCCTTGTACGCGGCCGTGATGGCGATCTGCCTGTTCTCCATGGCAGGCATTCCACCCATGGTTGGTTTTTACGCCAAGCTGTCCGTGCTGCAAGCCTTGATCTCGTCAGGCTCCACGGCGCACATCGTGTTGGCGGTGTTTGCGGTGGTGATGTCGCTGATCGGCGCCTTCTATTACCTGCGGGTGGTCAAGGTGATGTATTTCGACGCCCCCATTACGGCCACCACCGTGTCGGCGCCGTTGGACGTGCGTGCGGTGTTGTCGCTCAACGGCGCCATGGTGTTGTTGCTCGGCATCTTGCCTGGCGGCCTGATGACCTTGTGCGCCAAGGCCATCGTGCTGGCCCTGGGCACCTAAGCTGTTTTTCACCGAGGTGGTTGTATGAACCAGTCCGCCTCGGTTTGGCTTGTTGTCATGCTGGCGCTGGTGGCCGCAAACCTGCCATGTTTCAGCCAGCGCCTGTTTCTTTTCATCCGCCTGCAAAAGCCCAAATCGCTGGGCTTGCGCCTGCTGGAGCTGCTGGTGTATTACTTCGCGGTCGGCCTGCTTGGCCTGGCCCTTGAACAACACCTGGGGCAAATAGCGCCCCAAGGCTGGGAGTTCTATGCCGTCACCGGCACACTGTTCCTGACGCTGGCCTTTCCCGGCTTTGTCTACCGCTACCTGCTGAAACACGCGCGCTGACGTTGCGTCGTGGGCGCTGGTCTTTTCGACCTGAAGTTAAAACACATGACCAACGCAGATCAACACCTCATCGAACACCTCAGCTCCCGCGAAGAACTGCTGACCGGCAACTTTTTGCATGTGCGCCGCGACACCGTTCGCCTGCCCAACCAGCGCAGCGCCACGCGCGAGTACATCCAGCACTCGGGAGCCGTGATGGTGATTCCGCTGCTGGACGATGGCCGCGTGGTGCTGGAACGCCAGTTCCGCTACCCCATAGGCAAGGTGCTGATCGAGTTTCCTGCCGGCAAGATCGACGCCGGTGAGGACCCGCTACGCTGCGGCCAACGCGAGTTGCTAGAAGAAACTGGCTACACCGCCAAAGAGTGGGCCTACGCGGGTGAGTTGCATCCGGTAGTGGCGTATTCCACCGAGGCGATCCAGGTCTTTTTTGCGCGCGGCCTGACGCTGGGGCAACGCAAACTCGACGAAGGTGAATTCCTCGATGTGTTCACCGCCTCGCAGGCGGAGCTGCTGGAGTGGTGCCTGAGCGGCAAGGTCACCGATAGCAAAACCCTTGCGGGCATGCTGTGGTTGCAGAATTACAGCCTGGGCGCACGGGCTTTACAGTGGCAACCGGCCTAGCCAGAGAACGCTGCAGGATAATTCAGGCATGAAAGTGCTTGATTTACAGTGTGCACACAGCCATGTGTTTGAAGGTTGGTTTGGCTCGGACGACGAGTTCCAAAGCCAGCTGGCGCGCGGCTTGATCGAGTGCCCCATGTGTGGCGACAGCAGCATCGTCAAACGCCTCAGTGCACCGCGCCTGAATCTGAGTGCCTCACGCGAGTCGCGTGGCTTGCCTGAGTCGCGTACCGAGTCGCGTGATGCACGAGCCGAGACAGAAGCGTCCAAATCAGCGCCTCAGGAGGTAGTGCCCGCCAACCAGGCCCCAGCCGCGCTGCAGCAAGCCTGGATGCAGGCCGTGCGCCACGTGATGGCCAACACCGAGGATGTGGGCAACCGGTTTGCCGAAGAAGCTCGGCGCATCCACTACGGCGAAGTCGAAGACCGCAACATCCGCGGCAAGGCCAGCCCCAAAGAGACCGCCGCCTTGCTGGAAGAAGGCATTGCCGTGATGCCGCTCGCCATTCCCGACGCGTTGAAAGAGCCGCTGCAGTAAACCTGCGCGGTAAAAACAAAAGGCCCCGAGGGGCCTTTTGTTTTTTGGGGACTACGCTGGGCGAGGTCAGCGCATCAAGGGTACAGGCCGCGCAGTTCGCGGGTGTGCAGAATGCGTTTGCAAGCCACGATAAACGTTGCGGTACGCAAACTCACCTTGTGGTCGTTTGATACTTGCCAGATCGCCGTAAACGCGTCGCGCATCACCTTCACCAAACGGGCGTTGATCTCGTCTTCATCCCAGAAGAAGCTCGAGAAGTCTTGCACCCACTCAAAGTAGCTCACGGTCACGCCACCGGCGTTGGCGATCACGTCGGGTAGCACCAGGATGTTGCGCTCGTGCAGGATGTCGTCGGCCTCTGGCGTGGTGGGGCCGTTGGCGCCTTCGATGATCATCTTGGCCTGGATGCGGCCGGCGTTGGTTTTGGTGATTTGCTGCTCAAGGGCTGCGGGGATCAAGATGTCGCAAGGCACTTCCCAGAACTTGTCGTTGGCCAGTACTTCGGCGTCTTTGAAGCCGCCTACGCTGCCGTGCTCGGCCACGTGGCGCAGCAGGGCAGGCACGTCCAGACCGGCTTCGCGGTAGATGGTGCCGCCGTGGTCTTGCACAGCCACCACGCGGGCGCCGGCTTCAGCAAACAGCTTGCCGGCCACACCGCCCACGTTACCGAAACCTTGCACGGCCACACGTGCCTTGGACACGTCCATGCCAATGTGTTTGGCGGCTTCCACGCCCACGGTGAACACGCCACGGCCAGTGGCTTCGCGGCGGCCCAGCGAGCCACCCAGGTCCACCGGCTTGCCGGTGACCACGCCGGTGGCGGTGGAGCCTTGGTTCATGGAGTAGGTGTCCATCATCCAGGCCATGATCTGGTCATTGGTGTTGACGTCGGGCGCGGGAATGTCCTTGTTCGGGCCGATGATGATGCCGATCTCGCTGGTGTAGCGGCGTGTCATACGCTCCAGTTCGCCGCGCGACAGCGTCTTCGGGTCGACACGGATGCCGCCCTTGGCGCCGCCATAGGGCACGTTCACCGCAGCGTTCTTGACCGACATCCAGGCCGACAGCGCCATCACTTCCGACAGCGTGACGTCCTGGTGGAAACGCACACCGCCCTTGCCCGGGCCGCGCGAAGTGTTGTGCTGCACGCGGTAGCCTTCGAAGTGGGCCACGCTGCCGTCGTCGAGGTGAATCGGCACATCGACAATCAAGATGCGCTTGGGGCGTTTGAGCGTTTCAACCCAGCGAGCGAGGTTGCCCAGGTAGGGCTCCACGCGATCGACCTGCTGCAGAAAAATACCCCAGGGGCCGACGTGGTCGGCGTTCAGGTAAGAGGGCAGCGGATGCGCGGTAGGCGCAGGCAAATGTGCTGGGTTGGATGGCTTGCTTGACATACAAATCCTTGTGGGATGACGAGAAGCCGCAAGCTTATGCCGCTGCTCGCACGATGTCTAACGCCAGCTTGTCAGGGATGTATGCGCAAGTTGCATAACATCCGGGCACGCTTTCACATGGATTAAATGCTAGGGGCTGCGCGACTGGAAATCGCCTAAAACTAGCTTGGTTGCGGTGGTGAAACAACGACCTCTGATACGCCCTCAGGCGCTTGCATTTGCAGCAGCCGCGCAGCCTGCAAACGCAGCGGTGCCAGCAGTTGGCCGATGTGCAGCAACTGCGTTTGTACCACCTGGTGCACCGGTTCCGCGTCTGCCATGCCTTGCGGCAACGCTTGCAGCTGCGTGAGCAATGCGGCTTCTTCAGCGCTGGCCGGTGGCACGGGCTGACGCTTGGCCAGGCTTTCGCTGAGTTGCAGCAGCACCGCGCTGATGTGTGTGGTGGCCTGCTGCAGCGCGGCAGGCCCCGCCGCTTCCTGCATTTGTTCGCGGTGGGCACCAAGTGCGGAAAGATAGTTCAAAAGTGTGTGCGACAGCAGCAGAAAACGCAGCGCGCCATCGCCGCTGCCTTGCACAAAGCCGGGTTCCTGGTAGAGGTTGAACAGCGCAGTGGAGAACGCCGCATCGGCGTTGTGTGCATTGCGCCGCGCCAGGCGATAGGCCAGGTCGTCGCGCTTGCCACTGTGGTACTGGGCCATGATGGCGCGCAGGTAGCTGGCGCAGCAGGCCATGGCGCGTGCGCCGACTTCGTGCATGCGCCGGCCCTGCCAATCGGGCAGCACCAGGAACATGGCCACACCGGCAATCAGGCTGCCGAGCACGGTGTCCACCAGACGCGGCAAGATGAGCACGTGGCCATCGCCAATCTGGTTGAAACACAGCAACACCAGCAGCGTGATGGCCGCCGTGCCCAGGGTGTAGCGGCGCGTGCGGCTGGCAAAAAACACCACACCGGCGATCACCGCAAAAATCGACTGCAGCAGCAGGCTGGGGAACAGGGTGAACAAGGCCCAGCCCGCGACCAGGCCCAGCAGCGTGCCTATGATGCGTTGCACCATACGCTTGCGTGTGGCGCCATAGGTTTGCTGGCAGACAAACAGCGTGGTCAGCATGATCCAGTAGCCCTGGCTGGCGTGTATCCAATGCAGCAGGCCATAACCCGCGGCCAGCGCCAGGCTCAGGCGCACGGCGTGGCGAAACAACGGGGTGTTGGGCGTGAGCTGCAGGCGCACACGGTCCCAGGCGTCGCGCAGTGATTGCGGCGAGCGGTCAAGCAGGCTTTCGTCGTCTGTGCCGGCTTCCTGTTCGTTCGAGCTGGCACGGGCCAGGCGGGCTTCAAGCTTGCCTAGGTTTTTCGCCAGGGCGGTCAACGAGCCCAGCAGCGACAACCAGCGTTGCGACGGCTGGGTGATGGTGTCTTCGAGATGGACCAGTGCGTCCTGCAAGTCGTGCAGCGCCTGGGCGCTGGCCGGGCCTTTGTCTATGGGGCGGTTCAACAGAATGTCTTGCCCTATGCGCGCACACGCCGAGCCCTGTAGCGATAGCAGGCGCTGGCAACGAAACAACACATCGCTGTGGAAAAACGCTTCCGTGAGTTCGCTGTAGGGCGAGTGTGAAGAACTGGCGCGTTCGTGCACGTCCTGGGCAATGAAATACAGCCGCAGGTAATGCTGCATGCGTTGGCTGGGGGCGCTGCCCAGGCGGCTCAGAATGGTTTCCTTGGCGCTGTTGAGTGCGCCCACCACTTCGCCGTTGCGTTGCGCCAGGCCCAGGCGTTTGACCTCGTGGTCTATGCCGCGCACGGGCTCGAACAACGAGGCCTTCAGGCGCAAATACTGCCCCAGGGTTTGGTAGAGGCTGGCCAGGTGCTGCTGCACCGGCTGGTGCGGAAACAGCGCACACCACAACACCGACAACAGGCCATACCAGGCCGCGCCCGACAACAGCAGCACCGGCTCCAGCCAAAACACATGCGCGCTGCCGGACGTGCGCTGGTGGTCCATGCCAATCATGGTGTAGAGCGACAAGATCAAGGAGCCATAGGCAATGGCTTTGTAGCGCGGGCTGATGGCACCCAGCATGGTGAGACAAAACGTGGCGACCAGCAGGCCGCAGACAAACAGCCAGGGCCGGTCAAACATGGCCTGCACCGCAAACGCCGTGAGCGCAAAACACAGCAGCGTGACCAGCAGTGCGCGCAGGCGGCCGCGCCAGTTGTCATCGGTCTCGGCCAGCGCGCAGGCGATGGTGCCCAGGTACACCGGCATCACCAGTGCCATCTGGTCGGTCAGCCAGCCCAATGCCATGGTGGCGCTCAAGGCGATCAGGATGCGCAGGCTGTAGGGAAAAGAGTCGACCGCCCAGAGTTGGCGTGTGAGGTGGCGCAAAGAGAGCATGAGACGAGGCTGAACGGGCTTGGAATGGCGCTGCAATATCCGAGCCTACCGCTATTTAGGGCGATTCAAACCGTCAGCCGTTCTGAATGGCTTTCGCGATGAGGGATGTGTGGGCCGCGTGACGATTTCGCAACAGGCGGCGGCTGGATCTGAGCGGCTCCAGGTCGCTAGTGCCAAAAGGCTAGACGCGGCCTCAAAGCGTTTCCGTCTGGCCTGCATTCAGCAGTGACGCATCGGGCGCCCATTCGCGCACGAAGCGCTGCCGTGCAGGCCGCTCCACATGTGGCGCGGCTTCCTTGGGTGTGCCTATGTAGAGAAAGCCGATCAACGCGTCGGTGGCGGCAAAGCCCAGTGCCGTTTTCACGCGCGCGTCATGGCTGTTCAAGCCCGTGGCCCAGAAGCCACCATAGCCCAAAAGATGCAGGCCATTGAGCAGGTTCATGGCGGCAGCGCCCACGGCCAGCAGTTGCTCGCTCTGCGGCACTTTGTGGCCGGGCCGCAGGTGTGCGCCCATGGCGATCAGCAGCGGTGCGGCCATGGCTTTGTGGCGAAAGCGTTCAGCGTCGCCTTGCGGGTCTCCGTGTGGATCACGAGCCTTGGCCGCCTGCACAAAAACTTCGCCCAGCGCCTGGCGTGCCTCGCCGCGCACCACGACAAAGCGCCAGGGCTGCAACTGCCCGTGGTCCGGGGCGCGCAGCGCGAGGTCAAGTACCTGGTCGAGTTCGGCCTGGGATGGCGCCGGCTCGGTGAGCGGCCAGCGGGATTGCCGGGACATCAGCAGTTGGAGCGCACTTTGCTGAGAGCTTGGGGTGGTGTGTGGTGCCGAGGTCATGCGGGACAGTCTTTCGTCAGATCGGGTGCGGCGTGTAAGACCGTGTTCAAGGTCTAAGCCAATAGCCGCCGTGGCGGCTGAAGATGGCTGGTGACGCTGGCGACTGGACGAAGGGGGCGAGCGGCTATCGCGTCATGGCTTCTTGCTTATTCTAGATAAGAGCAATTCCCATTTGTGCAAGAGGCTTTCCCTGCGCGCAGCCTTGGCTCGGCCGGCCTTCAGTTGGTGAATTGCAGCGCTGCCAGGCGTGCGTACACGCCGCCCGCGGCCACCAAGGTGTTGTGTGTGCCAACCTCTACGATGCGGCCTTGCTCCAGCACCACAATGCGATCGGCCTTTTGCACCGTGGCCAGGCGGTGCGCAATCACCAGCGTGGTACGGCCCGACATGGCCGATTCCAGCGCGGCCTGCACCATGCGCTCGCTTTCGGCATCGAGCGCGCTGGTGGCTTCGTCGAGCAGCAGCAGCGGCGCATTTTTCAACATGGCGCGGGCGATGGCGATGCGCTGGCGTTGGCCGCCAGACAGGCGCACACCGCGCTCACCCAGGAAGGTGTTGTAGCCCTCGGGCAGGGCGCGGATGAAGGTATCGGCAAACGCGGCCTGGGCGGCGGCGATCACTTCGGCGTCGCTCGCCTCGGGCCGGCCGTAGCGTATGTTCTCCAGCGCGCTGGTCGAGAAGATCACCGCGTCTTGCGGCACGATGCCCACGCGCTGGCGCAAGGCGCTCAAGGCCTGGGCCTTGGTGGCCACGCCGTCGAGTGTGATGCGGCCCGATTCGGGGTCGTAAAAACGCAGCAGCAACTGGAACACCGTGCTCTTGCCCGCGCCGCTGGCGCCGACCAGCGCCACGGTTTCACCGGGCGCCACGGCCAGGTTGAAATCGCTGAGCGCGGCGCTGGCGGGGCGCGACGGGTAGTGGAAGGTTACCTTGTCGAAAACAATAGCGCTTCCCGCTACTGGGGCGGGCGCTACCGCCGGATTCTCTGGTGACGTGATGGGCGACTCGGTGTTCAGCAGCTCCATCAGCCGTTCGCTGGCACCGGCGGCGCGCAGCAGGTCGCCATAGACTTCGCCCAGCACGGCGGTCGAGCTGGCCAGAATGATCACGTAGACCACGGTTTGCCCCAGGTGGCCGGCGGTGATGTCGCCACGCAGCACGGCCTGTGTGCCCTGGTACAGGCCCCACAGCAGGGCCGCCGACGTGGCGATGATGATGAAGGCCACCAGCACCGAACGCGCTTTGCTGCGGTTCACGGCCGTCTGGAACGCGTTGGTCGACGACACATTGAAACGCGCTGCCTCGCGGCCTTCAGCGGTGTAACTCTGTACCACCGGAATGGCGTTGAGCACCTCGGCGGCAATGGCGCTGGAGTCGGCCACGCGGTCCTGGCTGGCACGCGAGAGCTTGCGCACACGCCTGCCGAACCAAACGCTGGGCAAGACCACCAGCAACAGAATCCCCATTACTTGTGTCATGACGTAGGGGTTGGTCCAGACCAGCATGCCCAAGGCACCAAGGCCCATGACCGCATTGCGCAGGCCCATGCTCAGCGACGAGCCCACCACCGTCTGCACCAGGGTGGTGTCGCCGGTCAGGCGCGACAGCACCTCGCCGGTTTGTGTGGTCTCGAAAAACTCCGGGCTTTGCTGCACCACATGGGCGTAGACGGCGTTGCGCAAATCGGTGGTCACACGTTCACCGAGCCAGCTCACCATGTAAAAGCGCCCGGCAGAGAACAAGCCCAGCGCCGCCGCCACCGCAAACAGTCCGAAGAAATGTTCACGCAAGGCGAGCAGTTGTGCGCCGGGATCGACCTGGCCGCCTTGTGCCGCCACCAGGCCGTTGTCGATCAAGGCGCGCAAGGCCAGCGGAAACACCAGCGTGGCCGCAGCCGCCAGGACCAGCAACACACCCGCGAGTGTGATGCGCCAACGGTAGGGGCGCAAGAACGGCAACAGGCCGGTCAGCGCCTTGGGCGAAGCCTTGGCGGGTGTTGTTGCTGCGCTCGGGGCGGGCGTGGTGATGGCGGCGGTGGCATGGGTGGTCATGGACGGAGTGTAGCCAATACGCCTCAAAAATTGCCCAGACAAAAGATGATGCAGCATTAGATGCCTTGACATTGTATGACTAGTCAATTAATATTCGCGCCCATGAATGCAAAGCCAGAATCTCCTTCAGACGCCACGGCCGATGCGGCTGTACCGGGTGCTGCCGGTACAGCCGCATCTGCTGCGGCCGCGCCTGGGACGCAGCCGTTTTCGGCGATCGATTTCTACAAGCCGGAAAACTATTCGCCTATGAACAGCGTGGGCTATCTCATGCGCCGCATCGTCACGGCGGTGAGCCAGGAAGCTGAGCGGCAACTCGAGGGTGTGGGCCTGACCCATGCCCAGTGGATGCCCTTGTACAAGCTGTATTTGGGGCACGCTTCCACCGTGGCCGAGCTGGCGCGTGGTTGCCAGCTTGACGCGGGTGGCATGACGCGCCTGCTGGACCGCATGGAAGCCAAGGGCCTTTGCCGGCGCGTGCGCTCGAGTGAAGACCGGCGTGTGGTCAACATCGAGTTGACTGCCGAAGGCCATGAGGCCGCCAAACACATCCCGGTGGTGCTGAGCAATGTGCAAAACCGCTACCTGGCCGGTTTTACCGAAGGCGACTGGCGCACTCTGACGGGACTCTTGCAGCGCATTCTGGAAAACGTGGAAGCCTCTTCCGCATCTGAAAAACAACCATGAAAACGACCCATAACATGCAATGGATTCCCTCCGGCCTGCCGCGCGCGCTGCGCTTCGGCTTGGCGGCCACGGCCTTGGCCGCCCTGACGGCCTGCGCCAATTACGCGGGCATCAAGTCCGAAGCACAAGCGCTGGACCCGGCCAAACTCGGCCTGGCTTTTCAAGACCCGGCCAGCACCGGCATCCGCTCTGCCTGGTGGCAGGGATACGGTGACGGCCAGCTCAACGGCCTGGTGGAGCAGGCGCTGGCCAACAGCCCCAGCCTGAAGCTGGCGCAAAGCCGTGTGGCACGGGCCCAGGCGGTCAGCGAGGTGGCGGGGGCTGCGCTGCTGCCGCAGGTCAACGCGCAGGCCGACGTCACGCGCCAGCTCTATACCGAGAATGGCTTGTACCCGGCGCCGCTGGCCGGCTCGATCAGGAACTCGGGCACGCTGCAACTCAACGGCAGTTGGGAGCTAGATTTCTTCGGCAAGAACCGCGCCGCGCTCGATGCCGCTCTGGGCACGGCGCAGGCCGCCGAGGCCGACGCCCAGGCCGCGCGTGTGCTGCTGGCCACCCAGGTGGTGCAAACCTATTTCCAGTTGATGCGTTCGCAGGCTCGCCTGGCGGTATCTGAACGCACCGAGGCCCAGCGTGGTGAAACCCTCAAGCTGGTGCACGACCGCGTCTCCGCTGGCCTGGACACCAACCTCGAATTGCGCCAGGCGGAAAGTGGCCAGCCCGAAGCCCGGGTGCAGATCGAAGAGCACAAAGAGCAGATTGCGCTGGCACGTAATGCCTTGGCTTACCTGGTGGGTAACCCGCACGCGGCCGACAATCTGGTCACGCCCGATCTGTCGGTGGTGCAGCCGTTCCCGCTGGCCGGCAACATCTCGGTCGACCTGCTGGGACGCCGCGCCGACGTGGCCGCCGCGCGCTGGCGTGTTGAAGCCGCCACACAAGACGTGGCCAGCGCCAAGGCGCAGTTCTATCCCAACATCAACCTGGTGGGCTTTGTTGGCCTCTCCAGCATTGGCCTGGGGCGCCTGACCGAAGCCGGCAGCGAGCAATGGGGCATTGGCCCGGCGCTGCGTTTGCCCATCTTCGACGCCGGGCGTTTGCGCGCCAACCTGCGCGGCAAAACCGCCGACCTCGATGCCGCGGTGGAAAGCTACAACAACACCGTGCTTGCCGCCTTGCGTGATGTGGCCGACCAACTGGCGTCCATGGACGCGATTCGCCGCCAGCAGGCCGAACAGGTCTTGGCGCAACAGGCCGGCGAGGGCGCCTACGATATCTCGGTGTTGCGCTACAAGGCAGGCCTGGGCACTTATTTGAACGTGCTCACGTCGGAAATCATCGTGCTCAACCAACGCCGCCAGAAGGTCGATCTGCAAGCGCGCCTGCTCGACGCCCAAGTGCGCCTGGTCCACGCCCTGGGCGGTGGTTACACCGCACCGGCATTGCCTGCAGAACAAACGGCCGCGACCAAAAGTGCCGGCCTGGTGAACTGAACGCCGCTTCAGCTCGCTCCTTTATCCATTTCGTACCCCATACCCCGTCGAGAGCCTTCACATCATGAACGCACCACAAACCTCCGCCGCTCCCGCCACTGCCGCCGCAGGCAACCCCAAGCGCCGCCAGGCGCTGACCACCATTGCCGCCGTGGTGGTGGTCGCCGGCCTGGCCTGGACCGCCTACGAATGGCTGGTCGCCAGCCACTACGAGAACACCGACAACGCCTATGTGCAGGGCAATGTGATCCAGATCACGCCACAAATCGGTGGCACGGTGATGGCCATCATGGCCGACGACACCGACTTCGTGACCGCAGGCCAACCCCTGGTCAAGCTGGATCCGGCCGATGCCCGTGTGGCCCTGCAGCAGGCCGAAGCCGGCCTGGCAGGCGCGGTGCGCCAGGTGCGCACGCTGTACGCCAACAACGGCACGCTGGCCGCGCAAATCAATCTGCGCAGCGCTGACGTGACGCGGGCACAAACCGACGTGGTGCGCGCCCAAAGCGAAGTGGCACGTGCCACCGAAGACCTGAGCCGGCGCCAGGCGCTCACCGGCAATGGCGCGGTGTCGCAAGAAGAGTTGAACCACACCAAGACCCAACTGGCCAACGCCAATGCCGCGCTGGCGGCCGCAAAAGCCAATGTGGTGGCCAGCGAGGCAGGTGTTGTTGCCGCGCGTGAACAACTGCTGAGCAACCAGGCCATGACCGATGGCACCAGCGTTGAACGCCACCCTAGCGTGCAGGCCGCAGCGGCCAAGGTGCGCGAAGCCTATCTGGCGCAACAACGTGCGGCCCTGCCATCGCCGGTCGATGGTTATGTGGCCAAGCGCACGGTGCAACTTGGCCAGCGTGTGGCCGCCGGCACACCGCTGATGTCGGTGGTGCCGTTGAGCCAGGTGTGGGTGGATGCCAACTTCAAGGAAGTGCAACTGCGCAACATCCGTATCGGCCAGCCGGTGAAGCTGACGGCCGACGTCTACGGCAAGAAGGTCGAATACACCGGCACCGTGGCCGGCCTGGGCATAGGCACGGGTGCCGCGTTTTCCCTGCTGCCGGCACAAAACGCCACCGGCAACTGGATCAAGGTGGTGCAACGTGTGCCCGTGCGTATTGCGCTGGACGCTGAGCAGGTCAAGGCCAGCCCGCTGCGTGTAGGTTTGTCTATGGACGCCACGGTCGATGTGTCGCAGAAAGACGGCAAGTCCTTGGCCGAGGCGCCGCGCGCTGCGCCAGTGGCCAGCACGTCGGTCTACGCCACCATAGACAGCGGCGCCGACGCCGAAGTCAACCGCGTGATTTCGGCCAACCTGGGCCGCCCATTGGCGCAGGACAAGGCGGCCAAACCGGCAGCCGCACCTAAGAGTGGTGCCGCCGATGATGCCCAGGGCAGCGCTGTGCCGGCACCGCGCAACCTGGCTGCCGTGGCCCCTGCGGTCCTGGCGCAGTAACGCGGTCGCGAACAAGGGATTGGCCATATGTCCACCCCAGCCAAACTTCTGTCACACCCGCCGCTAGAAGGCGCGGCCCGCACATGGGGCACGATTGCGCTGTCTGCGGCCACCTTCATGAACGTGCTGGACACCTCCATCGCCAACGTGTCGCTGCCGGCGATCGCCGGCGACCTGGGCGTCAGCCCCAACCAGGGCACCTGGGTCATCACCAGCTTTGCCGTGGCCAACGCCATCGCCGTGCCGCTCACCGGCTGGTTGTCGCAACGCTTCGGCCAGGTGCGGCTGTTTGTCTTCAGCGTGGTGCTGTTTGTCATCGCCTCGCTGCTGTGCGGCCTGGCGCCGAACATGAATACGCTGATCGCGTTCCGCATCCTGCAGGGCTTTGTGGCCGGGCCGATGATTCCGTTGTCGCAGTCCCTGCTGCTCTCCAGCTACCCACCGGCCCTGGCCGGCACGGCCATGGCCATGTGGGCCATGACCACGCTGGTCGCCCCGGTGATGGGGCCGCTGTTGGGCGGCTGGATCACCGACAACATCTCCTGGCCATGGATCTTCTACATCAACGTGCCCATAGGCATCATGGCGGCGTTTGCGGCCTGGATGCTGTACCACAAGCGTGAAACGCCGACCAAGCAATTGCCCATAGACAAGATTGGTCTGGCGCTGCTGGTGGTCTGGGTCGGCTGCATGCAGACCATGCTGGACATCGGCAAAGAGCAGGACTGGTTCCATTCCAGCGAGGTGATTGCCTTGGCCGTGGTGGCCTTGGTGGGCTTTCTGGTCTTTGTGGCCTGGGAGCTGACCGAGGAACACCCGGTGGTCGACCTGCGGCTGTTTGCGCGGCGCAACTTCTGGTCGGGCACGGTGGCCACTTCGGTCGGTTATGGCTTGTTCTTCGGCAACGTGGTGCTGCTGCCGCTGTGGCTGCAGCAGTACATGGGCTACACCGCCACCCAGGCCGGCTGGATTCTGGCGCCGGTGGGGGGGATGGCGATTGTGTTGTCGCCCATCGTCGGCAAAACCGTGGGCAAGATCGACCCGCGCCGCTACGCCACGGCCGCGTTCCTGATCTTCGCCTTGGTGCTGTGGATGCGCTCGGGCTTCAACACCTCGGCCGATGAGGCGACCATCATGGTGCCCACCATCATCCAGGGTGTGGCCATGGCGTTTTTCTTCATCCCGCTGATGACCATCACGCTCTCGGGCCTGACACCGGACCGCATTCCCGCGGCCTCGGGTTTGTCGAACTTCGTGCGTATCACGGCAGGCGCCATGGGCACTTCCATCGCCACCACCATCTGGGAAAACCGTGGCGCCTTGCACCACGCCCAACTGGTGGAAAACGTCAGCCAGGGGCGCGAGGTGGCCAACGCCACACTCACGGGTTTGCAGGCCGCTGGCCTGAGCCCGGAGCAGGCCCTGGCGCAGATCAACCGCCTGGTGGACCAGCAAGCCTTCATGCTCGCCGTGAACGACGTGTTCTACGCCTCGGCGATTCTGTTCCTGCTGCTGATCCCGCTGGTGTGGATGACACGCCCGGCCAAGGGCGGCGGTGGCGCCGATGCGGCGGCGGGCGCGCACTGACGTCATTGCTTCAAGCAAAACAGACGGCCTCTGATGCGAGTCAGGGGCCGTTTTCTTTGCTTTGGCGCTTTAGCAAAATTTGATCGACAAAGCGGAGCGTCTGCGAGAGCTGTCTTAGAACTTGGATGCAAACTAGCTAAGCTTCTGCTGTAAGGGGTAAAGCTTGCGGACCAGATCTCTCAAACGAAGCGCAGGCTTTTCAATAAATACCCAAGACCCTATTGCAAACGGCAGTGTTACCGCAAAACAAGCTGTTACATATAGCTCGAAATTATTAAATTTACCTGTTTGAGCTAAAGCTTGCTGGAGAGGGAATGCATAAATATAAAGACCGTAAGAGTAGTCAGCGTGTCTGAAGATATTGACTTGGAGTTTTTCGTGGTATGCAAAAATGAACACCAAGTAAGCAATGCAAGCTTGCAGCGTAAAAAAAGTATAGTAGTCGTAGTGGATGGAAAAGGCTGTCAATAAAATTAAGCCGATCGCTATTCGAATTGATATGATGATCTTTTCACGATTTGCATAAAACAAAACACCTATCAAAAAGCAAAAAACAACGTCATCTACATTTATGTCGCCACCTGTTAAATTATAAGTTGCGGTTTTTTGAAGATGAAAATAGACAAGAAGCATTGCGCAGACATTGGTTATTGCACGAAATTTAAGCGCGCCCGCGACTCCAAAAATCATTAAAATTAGATATAGCTTGAATTCAATTGGAAGGGTCCAGAGAGAGCCGTTGACAACATTGGGAAAGGAATTTTTTTGAAATACACCTGGGAGCTCCCATCGAATATTTAGTAAAAAATTTTGCGATAGATAATCATAAGTCCTTGGGTCTCTGAAGTAATCGGAGACAGGAATGGTGGTTACTAACGCCCCAAGAAGTACGGTAAATATTAAGGCAACCAACAGGCCTGGAAATATTCTTAAAATGCGAGCCGTTAAAAATTCAACAATATGGGGTCTATTAACAAAACTTTGGGCTACTAGGAATCCACTGATCACGAAAAATATCTGTACTCCAATATGACCGGCCGAAACAAACTTCATATGGGCTTGAATGAAGTCGGGAACTCCTTGCGGACCAAGGGTTGCATAAGAATGCCCAAAAATGACCAAGGAGGCTGCAATCAAACGAAGTAGATTGAAGTTGTTGTTTCTGTTTCCGCAATAGTGACCAAGAGGGTTCATGAGGCTGATTAGGGCAGGTGGACTTAAGTAAGTCGCTACATTTAATTAGTATTTGCTTTCATGGAGGGTTGTCGCCTCCTTGAATAGGGGAATGTTTTAGCCAAACGTGATGCAGCGAGGTCTAGATTTCATCTTGGACAATGCGCCCTTCGTCCTATAGATCGAAGTGTTTGGCTCAACATACCTTTTAGTTTACGGCTTGTTACGAGGAAAAACGACAGGGGAGAGATCTTGCTGAGTGCGATGGCCGAATTGAGTGAAATCTCGGTTAGTTTTCAATCGTCCAGGCAAACACGGGCTGCACCAGCGGCGTGTTTTGCAAAACATCAAAACGCCGCGCCTGCTGGTTGACCAGCAGCTTGCTGAACTGTTGATCCGCCTGTGCTTGCAGCGCTTGTAGATCGACACCACCTAGCTTGAAGTCTTCCATCACACAGCGCCCGGCGATGTAGCTCGCGCGGCAGTCTGTGCCACGGCCGGCGAGAAACAGGTTCTTCAGCGGATCGAAGATGGGCCCCAGGTGTGTGCCTTGTAGATCAAATACCACGATGTCGGCTTGCGCCCCCGGTGCCAGGCGGCCCAGGTCGTCGCGTCGCAAGGCCTTGGCACCGCCCAGCGTGGCGGCATTGAACAAGTCGGCCATGCTGGTTTGATTCGAATTGCCTTCCATCAGCCGCGCGGCATAAAGGCCGGTGCGCATGTTCTGCAACAGGTCGGGCGGCCAGGTGTCGGTGCCCAGGCCGAGGTTGATGCCGGCCGCCTGGTATTTGCCAAACGAATCGAGTGCTTCGCCGCTGCGGATGAACACCTCGGGGCAGTGTGCAATGGTGGCGCCCGAAGCTTTGAGGCGCTGCCAATCTGCCGACCCTTTGGCCGACACTGCAGGGTGGCCACTGAGGTAAATGCCGTGCGGCAGGATGGCGCGTGGGTTGAGCAGGCCCAGCTGTTCCAGCCAGCCCAGAGGTGTGTGCCCGCGCAACTGCAAGACCGTCTCAAACTCGTACGCCGACTGGCAGCAGTGCAAACGCACGGGCGCATTCGACTCGGCACTGGCAGCTGCGGTGCGTGCCAGCAACGCGGGTGTGCAGGTCTCTATGCGATCGGGCGCAAACATGCCGCGCACCAGGCCGCCGTGTGTGCCGTCAAAGTCCCGGAAGAAGCGCAGCGCATCGTCGAACCCGGCCAGGCCACGTGCTTCATCCCACAACTGCCCTGGTGTGAAACCTGCCCGCGCAATGGTGGTGCCGCTCATGTAGCAGGGGCCTAGGTAGGCACGTATGCCCAACTCGCCAGCCACTGCCGCCACACCCGCAAACTCGTCGTAACGCTCGGCCCAGGCGCGGTAATACATGGAGGTGATGGGCAGCGCGGTGGTGATGCCGTTGCGTATCAGGTGGCTGAACGCGTAGCGGTATTTGAAGATTTCTTCTTCGAGTGTGTAGGCCTCTTGCGGACCGCGCCGAATGTAGTCTTCAGACCAGAGGCGGCCGTTCTCGAACTTGCTGCCGTTGTCCACGCCCAGCACACCGGAGTCTATGTCGCCCAGTGCGTCCAAGTCTATCAGGCCGGGGCAGATCACGGCCTGGCCGTAATCCAGCATGCGGTCGACATGGCCCGGGAAATGGCGCCCGACAAACTCTATGGTGTTGCCCGAGAACACCACTTCGCCGTTGCGCCAGAACACGTGTGACCGGCCGTCGAAACCGACCACACAGGCCGCTTTGAGCAGGGTGCGCATCTTGGCTTAGCGGCCTATCAAGGGCCCACAAAAAACGCCGTCGCGTGCCACCACTTGGCCACGGCTGATCACGGTGCGCTGCAGCGGCCGGTTGACCACCGCCTCGGCCAGGTTCTCGGCCGGCAGCAACAACAGGTTGGCCGCGTTGCCTACCTCGAGGCCGTAGTCGGCAATGTTTAGCGCGCGTGCGCCGCCTTGTGTCACCACGTCGAATGCCATGGCCAGGTCTTCGTCCTTGCTCCAGCCGAAGCGCAGCGCTATCAACATGGCGCGCTCCAGCATGTCGCCGTTGCCCATGGGGCTCCACGCGTCGCGTATGCCGTCAGAGCCCGAGCACACGTTCACGCCACGGCTGCGCAGCATGGCCACGGGCGGCACGGTGACGGCCGGCGGCGCGCAGGTCATGACCGAGATGTTCAACTCGGCCAGGCGGTCGGCCAGCGCAAACAGCTCGACCGGTGGAAACGCACCCAGCGAGTAACCGTGGCTGATCAGCACCTGGCCTTGCAGGCCCATCTCTTCGGTCATGTCGCAGATGCGCTCTATCTCCCAACGGCCAAGTTCGCCCAGGTCGTGCAGGTGGATGTCTATGCCGCGTTGGTAGCGTGTGGCAAGTTCGAAGATGGTCGTCAAGTGGCGAATCGGGTCGCGGTCTATGCCCGCGGGATCTATGCCGCCGACCACGTCCACACCCAGGTCCAGCGCCTGTTGCATCAGCTCTACGGTGCCTGGGGCAATCAACATGCCGCCTTGTGGGAAGGCCACGAGTTGCAGGTCTATCAGGTGTTGGTACTTTTCACGCAGCGCGAGCATGGCTTCTACGTGCTGAATGCCCCAGATGGTTTGGGTGTCGAGGTGGCTGCGGAAGTAGAGCGAGCCGCGTGTGATGCAATGCTCTATGAGAGGGCCGGCGCGCTCGGCCATAGGCACTTTGAAATCTTTGAGAACCGTGTGTTCGTTGCTGATGCGGTGGTTGCGTGTGGGGCCGGCACTGTTGGGGCGCCATGGGGTGTTCCACAGTGACTTGTCGAAATGGGTATGGCTTTCAACAAAGGCTGGCAGCAGCAATTGGCCCTGGCCATCGACCAGTGTGGGCAGTCCAGGGTCGGCGCTACCGGCGGGCAACAGCGCGGCAATTTTGCCGTCGCTGACCAGCACATCGACGGCGGCAGCGCCTAGTGGACGAACGTTGCGGATAACTTTTGATGAAGGCATTTTTATTCGATTTCGTCTATGGGGTTGGACTCGGCGGCTTCTTTCTCGGGCTCCATCGAGAAGCGGTCGCGGGTGCGCACGTAGTAGCTGGCGCCGAAGCGGGCTACCGGAAAGTAGTTTTGCAGCCGCACGCGGTAACGCTCGGTGTCTATCAGGTCTTCACGCGCGTGTAGCCACAACACCTGGCCAATGAAGATGTGGCGGCTGTTCGTCTCCAGTGTCTCCGATAGTTTGCATTCAAACGCCACTGGCGACTCGGCAATGCGTGGCGGCCGCACGGCTTGTGAGGGCGCGGTGCTCAGGCCCACGTGGTCGAGTTCGCTGCGTGTGGAGGGCAGGGTTTCGCCGCAGCGGTGCATTTGCAGAGCCATGGGTTCGTCGGCAATGTGCACCACAAATTCACCGTTGGCCAGGATGTTGGCCGAGGTGTCCTTGAGGTGGTGGTCTTGCAGCTTGTTGATGCTGATCATCAGAATCGGCGGGTCTTCGCCCAGCATGTTGAACATGCTGAACGGCGCCGCGTTGACCACGCCCTGGTCGTTTTGCGTGGTGACCAAGGCAATCGGCCTTGGCACGATCAAGCTGGCCATCAGCTTGTAGCGCTGGTAGGCCGTCAGGGTGGCGAAATCAATCTGCATGGCCAATGGTTTTCTTGATGAAGCGTTCTTCCCACCAGCTGTAGACGATGTCGCGCAGGGCCGCGCCATCGTCTTTGCCGTAGAGGTCGCGGCGCGCGTGTTGCTGCAGCAGCGCGAACTCCTGGTCGTTCAAGCTCACGGGGTAGTCGTTGTAGACGATGGGCACGTTGGTGAACGCGGGAGCGTAGTCGGGGTCGCGGCGCAGCTCGCGGTCGGCCTTGATTTTGCTGTTGCGGAAATCGGCGGGTGTGCGTTGTGTGGCCCAGTGGCTCAGCGGTGGCACGGCGGCCATGTCTTGCTCTGTGGCCTGGTAGATCGAGAGACGCACCGGCTTGATGGAGAAGTTGCTGGTGCGCATGATGTCGGCGCCGCAGATGTTGGGCACGGCAAGCAGGTCCATCAGCGCCAACAGATCGATGTGGTCACCGGGTTTGGAGTTTTGCCGCTCGATGAACAGCTCGCCGGTTGGGCGTACGCCGGTGCGCATGAACAGGTTGAACGAGTCGTGCACGTCGTCGGGCGTCAAGCCGTATTCGCGTTGCGCTTCGGCCTGGATGTCGTGGCAGTTGGTGTGCACCGGCAGGCCGTAAACACCCTCGTACAGGTTGGCACTGCAGCGTGGAAACATCACGTCGTTGCAGTTCACCGTGTCTTCCAAGATAAATGCCATGGCGCGTTCGCGCGGTGGCGCCGACCACATGAAGTGGCCGCTGGTAGGGCTCAGGCCATGCACGGTACGGGTGCGGCCGGTGTGCATGCTTTCCTTGTAGTCGTGCAGGTTGAAGCAGTTGAAGTCAACACACTGGTTGCCTTCGATCTGCTCTATGCGCAGGATCTGGCCACGTAACAGTTCAATGGCTTTGCCGGTGCCGGGCTCGAGCACCCAGGTGGTGATGAGTTCACGTGTGTTCATGCTGCTACTCCTGTCGCGGCTGCCACTTCCTTGGCGCCGTCTTGGGCAAGTTTTGCAGCGTATTCACGCAGGGCCAGCTTCACCAAAGCTTCGCGATCTGCGGCCACGCCTTTGCCAACGGTGCGGTCGAGCAGCTCCAACTGCTGCTGGTTGAGTTTGAGAACGACGGTGTGTTCAGCCATGGGTTCCTCTTGCGATGTTTGAATTGGATTGGGGTCGAGACAGCGTTCCAGAAAACACTCAGTAATGCGAGCCGCGCCACAGCGTCTCAGGCGCCGTCAGCAGGTGCTGCAAGCCGGTGCGCGCAATCATCTTGTCGGTGGCCACCTGCGCCAGTTCCATCACTTCGGCCTCGTTCACGGTGTTGACCTTGCCGTCTTCCATCAACACCTTGCCGTTGACGATGGTGTGGGTCACATCGGCGCCGTTGGCGAAACTGGTGACGCGGTAGACCGGCATGTTCAGCGGCATCATGTGTGGCTTGAACAGGTCGACCAGGATGATGTCGGCCTTTTTGCCGACTTCAAGCGAGCCGATTTCATCACCCAGGCCAATGGCGCGTGCGGCGTCTATGGTCACCATCTCCAGCACCTTGCCGTGTGGCAACACCCCCGCGTCGCGGAAGTGGCGGCGGTGGTAGTGCATGCACTGGAACATGTGGCGGAACATGTCGTAGCTGCGATCCGGGGCGATGCCGTCCGAACCCAGGGCCACGGTGACACCCGCGTCCAGCAACTCGGGCACGGGGCAGCGGCCCCGGATGGACATGATGGCGCTGGGGTTGTGGATGATGCTGGTGCTGGTGGCCGCACACGCCGCAATGTCGTCGGGTGTGAGGTCGATGGAGTGCGACATGTACGAACGCTCGCCCAGCAGGCCCATGCCCTGGGCCAGCTTCAGGCTGCCGCTGCGGTGGCCGTCTTGTGTGAAACCCACGCCATGGCGTTTTGCCAGGCCCATGTACTGGCTGGCCTGGTCGTAGAACAGGTGCTCGTATTGGCGTTGCTCGGGTTCCTGGTCGGGGTGGTAGACCGGCAGCGTGACGCAGATGTTCACACGGCCATCGGCGCGGCCGTGCTGTGTGGTGATGACGGTTTCGCAGGTGTCGAACATCTGCTCGTAAGAGATCTCTCGGTCGGTGCGCGTGTCGCCATCCCACGTGGCGTAGGTGCGTGGTGCCGGTGGGCGCGATGGGCCTACGGCCAGCACCGAACGTGTGCCGGTCTCGCTGATGGCATCGCAGTGGCGTGTGGCGTAGCGTGGGTCGTCCACACGCATGATGCTGTCGCCACCGCCAAACAGGCAGACGCCGGTGGTGGTGCCACACTTCAGGCGCTCCAATGCGGCGAGCTTGGCTTCGGCGTACCAGAATTCTTCGTCCGAGCCCACGGTGTAGATGCTTTGGCAGGCGTCCATCCAGGCACCGGAGTCGCCACCGCCCATGGTCTTGAGCAGGCCGTGGCCGGCGTGGGCGTGGCCATCGATCAGGCCGGGCAATACCGCCTTGCGAAAGGCGTTGAGGGTCTTGGTCGCACGGTAGCGCGCCTGCAACTCGGCGGTGTCGCCCACGGCCACGATGCGGTCGCCTTGCACGGCCACGGCGCCATCTTCGATCACACGGCGCGCGCCGTCCACGGTGATCACGGTGCCGTGTGTTATCAACAGGTCAATCATCTGGATTTGGGTTTTGTCTTCAGACATGCTCAACTTTCAAGAGGTGTGGAACAGCACCGGGATGCGGCGTTCTTGTACGGCGTGGCAGGCCACTTGCGAACCATCGGGCTGGGCCTGGAGTTCGGGCTTCTCGGCCTTGCAGCGGTCGTTGGCGTGTGGGCAGCGCGGGTGGAAGGTGCAGCCCGAAGGTGGGGCTAGCGGGCTGGGGATCTCGCCGGTGATGGGTGACTTGTCGCGGCCACGTGTGTCGAGTTGCGGCAGCGCGGCCAGCAGCAACTGGGTGTAGGGGTGTTTGGGCGCTTCAAACAACACCCGTGTGGGCGCCACTTCGGCCAGGCGGCCCAGGTACATCACGCCCACATCGTGCGAGACGTAGTTGATCACCGCCAGGTTGTGGCTGATGAACAGGCAGGTCAACCCCAGTTGCTCTTGCAGGCGGCGCAGCAGGTTCAGGATTTGCGCCTGCACCGAGACGTCGAGCGCCGAGGTTGGCTCGTCACACACCAAAAAGCTGGGGTTGCCCGCCAGGGCACGTGCGATGGACACACGCTGGCGCTGGCCGCCCGAAAACTCGTGCGGAAACTTCTGCGCATCGGCGGCCGCCAGACCTACCTGGCGCAGCAGCTCGTGCACCCGTGGCATCACCTGGGCTTCGGGCAGCAGCTTCTGAAAACGAATCGGTTCGGCGATGGCCGTGCCAATGCGGTAGCGGGGGTTCAGCGAAGCATAGGGATCTTGAAAGATCATCTGGATGCGGTGCTCGCGCTGCCCGGCATCGGCAAACGCGATGTTGCCGCTGCTGGGCGCATCCAGCCCCGCCACCAGCCGCGCCAGGGTGGACTTGCCGCAGCCCGATTCACCCACTAGGCTGAAGGTTTCGCCGCGCCTGATCTTGAAGCTCACGCCATCGACCGCTTTGACGGATTTGCCCGCGCCGAGTTTGCCGCGCAGCAATCCACCACCGACGGGGAAGTGCCGTGTGATGTTGTTCGCCGTCAGGCTGATGGGGGCGTTAGAAATGGCTTCGAGGGTTTCGTCCATGGGTTCTTTCAGCACAGCGTTCATGCGGCCTCCAGTTCAGCGGGCGCGGCGGGCGTGGCAGAAGCCAGCCAGCAGGCGACCTGGCGTTGCGCCTGCCCCTGCACTTGTTCCAGCCGTGGGCTGGCCTCGCGGCATTGGTCGGTGGCGCTGGGGCAGCGAGGGTTGAAGGCGCAGCCGATGGGGCGGGCGTTGAGGCGTGGCATGGCGCCGTCGATCTGGGCCAGCGGGCCGGTCACGCGTTGGAGCGAGGGAATGGCGCCCATCAGGCCGCGTGTGTAGGGGTGTACCGGGTTGCGGATCACGTCTTCCACCGGGCCGATTTCCACAATACGGCCGGCATACATCACGGCCACGCGGTCGGCGGTTTCGGCGATGACACCCATGTCGTGCGTGACCAACAGCATAGACGTGCCTTTGTCGCGGCACAGTTGGCGCAGCAGTTGCAGCACCTGCGCTTGAATCGACACGTCGAGCGCGGTGGTCGGCTCGTCGGCCACCACCAGGCGCGGCTCGGCGCACAAGGCCAGCGCAATCACGATGCGTTGGCGCATGCCGCCCGAGAACTGGTGCGGGTAGGCGGTGAAGCGTGCCTCGGGGGCCGGAATGCCCACGGCGCGCATCAAGCCCAGCGCACGCTGCTCGGCTTCTTCTTGCGACACCGGCAGGTGGGTGCGGATGGTTTCCGTCAGTTGCTCGCCGATCTGCAGCAAGGGGTTGAGGCTCATCAGCGGGTCTTGGAAAACGGCGCCGATTTCCTTGCCACGCACCTTGCGCATGTCGCGCTGCGAGAGATTGTCGATGCGCCGCTCGCCCAGGTGGATCTCGCCGCTGGCCACGCGGCCGGGTGGGTCGAGCAGGCCCAGGATGGCCATGCCGGTGAGTGACTTGCCGGCACCGGACTCGCCCACAAAACCGAGGATTTCGCCCGGAGCGATGGAGAAGTTGATGTCGTCCAGGGCCAGCAGCACGCCGCGCCGGGTGGGGATTTCAACGCGCAGACCTTGGACGGTCAAAACAGCTTGTGTTGACATGGTCGTGCTCATTTCAGCTTTGGGTTAAAAACATCGCGCAGCCAGTCGCCCAGCAGGTTGATGGCCAGCACCAGCAGCACCAGGCAAACACCGGGCATTACCGTGACCCACCATTCACCCGAGAACAACACCTCGTTGCCCACACGGATCAGCGTGCCCAGCGATGGTGATGTGGGCGGCACACCCAGGCCCAGAAAACTCAGCGTGGCCTCGGTCAGGATGCCCAGGCCCAGCGACAGCGTGGCGATCACCAGCACCGGCCCCAGCACGTTGGGCAACACATGGCGGAACAAGATACGCAGCGGCCCCATGCCGATCAGCTTGGCGGCGTGCACGTAGTCCTTGGACTTCTCGACCAGCGTGGCGCCGCGCACCGTGCGTGCGTACTGCACCCAGGTGGAGATGCCAATGGCGAAGATCACCACAAACAGCGCCAGTTGCTCGTGTAGTGAACGTGGCAGCAACGAACGCGAGAGGCCGTCGATCAGCAGCGCCACCAGGATGGTCGGAAAGCTCAGCTGCATGTCGGCCAGGCGCATGATGAGGTTGTCTATGCGGCCACCGGCGTAGCCGCTCACCAGGCCCAGCGTCACCCCCACCACCAGCGAGAACAAGGTGGCACAAAAACTCACCAACAGCGAGATGCGCAGGCCATACATCAACACCGATAACAGGTCGCGCCCCTGGCCATCGGTGCCAAGCGGAAACTTCATCTGCCCGCCTTCAATCCACATGGGGGGCAGGCGCGCATTCAGCAAGTCCAGCTCGGCTGGATCAAACGGATTCTGCGGCGCCAGCCAGGGCGCCAACAAGGCCACCAGCACAAACAGCAGCAACACCAGCGACGAGACGATGGCAATCGGCGAGCGTTTGAAGCTGTAGACGAAATCGCTGTCCAGGAATCGGTGCCAGGCGGAAGGCGGGGCCTCTATTGGCGAGATGCTTGTAGCGGTCATGTTAGGTGCTCCCATGCGTGGATGCCGTTGACGAGAGAACGTGGTGTGATGCTTGTGGGCAAACACCGCGGAACCGGCTTTGCCGGGCCGCAGGTGTTGCCCCCTGCAAGGGGGAGGGCGCAGCGACACGCAGTGCGCGAAGACTGGGGGGTGTTCCACATTAAGCAAGCCTCACGCGTGGGTCGACTTGGAAGTACAAGAGGTCAACAACGGCGTTGATGATCACGAACAACAACGCAATCAACATCAGGTAGGCGGCGATCACCGGAATGTCGCCGAAGGTGATGGCCTGGATGATGAGCAAACCCATGCCTGGCCACTGGAACACGGTCTCGGTGATGATGGAGAACGCGATCAGCGAGCCGAGCTGCAGGCCGGCCACGGTGATCACCGGGATCAGCGTGTTCTTTAGTGCGTGGTGGAAGTGGATGGAACGGTCGACCACGCCGCGTGCACGCGCAAACTTGATGTAGTCGGTGCGCAGCACTTCCATCATTTCCGAGCGCACCAGGCGCATGAACAGGGTGAGCTGGAACAGCGCCAGGGTGATGGCCGGCATGACCAGCGACTTCCAGCCGCTGACGGTGAAAAAGCCGCTGCTCCAGGCGCCGAAGCGCACCACGTCGCCACGGCCAAACGCGGGCAGCCAGTTGAGTTCGACCGAGAAGATCAAAATCAAAATGATGCCGGTGAGGAACGAAGGCACCGAGATGCCTATGAGCGACACAACTTGCATGCCCTGCGCCAGCCAGGAGTGGCGCTTGATGCCGGCGTAAACGCCCATGGGGATGCCCACGCCCAGCGCCAGGACGGCGGCGCACAGGCTTAGTTCCAGCGTCGCCGGCACACGCGACAGCAGCAGTTGGCCCACGGGCTCCAGATTGCGGTAGGAAATGCCGAACTCGCCCTGCAACGCAAGCCCGAGGTATTTGAAGAAGCGCACGATCAGCGGCTGGTCCAGGCCTAGCGAAGCCCGCAGCGCGTCTTTTTGCGCCAGCGTGGCGGTTTCGCCCAGCAGGTTGTTGACCGGGTCGCCGATGTAGCTGAACAGCAGAAAGGAGATGAACGACACGCCGATCATCACCAGCAGGCCGTTCCACAGGCGGGTTGAGAGAAAGCGGAGCATGGGGCTGCCCTCAGGTAGGTGGGGAGTGGTGGGCGCCGAGGCTGCCCACCTTGCTTTTTTCGTGACGGACTTGAGGGGTCAAGATTTCGCAGTGAGCGGGTCGAGGTGGTGTCTAGGAGAGTAGCCGTACACCTGTGCGGCCAGCACCACAGGCGCCAGATCGGCCCGCGCAGTAGAAAGATTTACCCCCTCAAGGTGCCGTGACCAGCCACAGGCGCAACTGGTTGTCGGGCGCTTGCTTCAGTTCCACGCCCTTGCGTGCGGCCCAGGTAATGGGTTGCTGGTGCAGCGGGATGTAGCCCACGTCGTTGCGCAGAATGCCTTCGGCTTCGGCCATCAGCGTGTTGCGTTTGCCCATGTCCAGCTCTGCGGCGATCTTGGGCAGCACAGCGTCGAAGGCCGGGTTGGAGTAACGGCCGGCGTTTAAGCCACCGGCGTTGGCGGTACGTGTGGCGGCCACGTCATACAGCAGAGCATACGAGTCGGCCATGGGCAGGCCGGCATGGCCCACCATGTAGAGCGACACGTCCATGGTGTTCAGGCGCACGTTCCACTTGGCCACGGGTTCGATCTGCGGTGTGATCTTGATGCCCACGCGGCCCAGCATGGAGATGATGGCCAGGCAGATCTGCTCGTCGTACACGTAGCGGTTGTTCGGGCACTGCATGCCAACGGTAAAACCCTCGGGGTAACCGGCTTCGGCCAGCAGTTTCTTCGAGGCATCGGCGTTGAACGGCAGTATGCGTGCATTGTTTTTCGGTGCGCCGTTGAGTTGTGGTGCCAGCACCGAACCCGAAGGCCACGACACACCACGCATCACCGAGCGCTTGATGGCGTCGACATCAATCGCCTGGTACAGCGCCTTGCGCACACGGATGTCCTTGAACGGGTTCTTGCCCTTGACGTCCGAATACAGCAACTCGTCGCGGAACTGGTCCATGCCCAGGAAGATGGTACGCAGTTCAGGGCCTTGGACCACGGTGAAGTTGCCCGAGCTGTTGATGCGCTGCACGTCTTGCAGCGGCACGTTGACGGTGGCGTCGAGCGCACCCGACAGCAGCGACGAAGTGCGTGTGGCATCCGATTGGATCGGGGTGAACACCACGTCGCTCAGGTTGTGCTTGGGTTTGTCCCACCAGTTGGGGTTGGCCGCCAGCACGGTTTTGACATCGACCTCGCGCGACTTGACCATGAACGGGCCCGTGCCATTGGTGTTGCGGTTGGCGAAGTTTTCTTTCTTCTGCTGCAGGTCGCTGGCGTCCTTGGCGTTGTTGGCCTCGCTCCACGACTTGCTCATGATGCCCAGGTTCAGCAGTTCATTGAGCAGCAGCGGGAACGGCGCCTTGGTCTCCACGTCCACGGTATGGGCGTCGACCTTGCGCACGTCCTTCACGTCGGCCAGGTTGAGCTTGGAGATCGAGCCCGGTGTTTGTACACGTTGCCAGCTGAAGACCACGTCGTCGGCGGTCATGGTCTCGCCATTATGGAACTTCACGCCCTGGCGCAGCTTGAAGCGCCAGACGGTGGGGCTGACGTTGCTCCACGATTCGGCCAGCGCGGGCTCGATTTCCACCTTGTCGTTGAAGCGCACCAGGCCTTCGTAGATGTTGGCCATGAAGGCGTTGGTGAACGAGTTGTTGGTCGAGTACGGGTCCATCGACAAGGCGTCGGCCGAGGCCGTCCAGGTGAAGGTCTTGGCCTGTACAGCGGCCGAGCCCAGGCTCATGGCCAGGGCCATGCTCAGCGTCGAAAGGCTTGTACTGAGTGCTGTGCCCAGCAATTTGAAATGTGGCTTCATGGGAATCACTCTCCTAGGGGGTCAACGGGTGGGGGAAGGGACGGGGGAATTTTTCGGCGGGGCTTCGGTGCTGAGGCCCAGCGCCTGCGACAGATCGACCGGTTTGGGTTCGTCATCCAGACGTAGTTGGCGTTCGCAGCGGTTCAGGTGTTCTTCCATCAGGCGCTCTGCCTCCTGGTGCTGGCCGGACTGGATGGCGTCGAGGATCTCCAGGTGCTCCAGCACCGAGCAGTTGTTGGTGCCGGGTTCGTCGTACAGCGCGGTCATCAGCGAGGTTTGGGCGACCACGCGTTTCAGGTGCTGGTTGAGTGCTGTATTGCCCGTGGCGGCCGCCAGGTCGAGGTGGAATTTGCCCGCCAGGCGGATGTAGCGGCCGGTGTCTCCGACACGGTTGGCTTCGCGTTCTTCGCTCACCTGCTGGCGTACCTCGTCTATCCACGGGCCGCAAGAACGCTTGGACAGGGTACGCACCACGCCGGCTTCGAGAATGCGGCGCAGGGCGTAGACATCACGTGTGGCTTCCACCGAAGGTCGGGCCACAAAAGCGCCCCGGTTGGGAATCTGTTCGACCACCTGCTCACTGGCCAGCCGGTCCAACACCTTGCGCAAGGTGCCACGCGAGGTGCCCAGCAGGCGGCACAGGTCGATTTCGGGCAGCTTGGTGCCTGGGGGCAGGCGGTGTTCGTAGATGGCATCGGCCAGCCGCTGCTGCACACGCGCTTCCTCGCGGGTGTCGGCATGCCCATCGTTGCCAGGCGATGCTGCAGCCTTGTGGCTCAAGGGTGTGGGCGTGGGGGCGGGGCGGGCCATGGTCACACTGCGGCAGCAAGATCTGAATTTGATTGGCAACATACTAATTGCCAAATTGTTAACAATGCTGCTATTTTTATGGCGACATTGTTTGCAAAATATTCAGATATACCCGTAGCCCGACCGGCTGTCTGGGGCCACAACATGGGGATGGTCCTCTCGGCAGAGAGGGTTTTTTGAGGTGGCGTCGGGCTTCTCATGGTCTTGAGCTACGCAAAACGCATGCCTGGCAGTTTCAGTGCCTAATCACCTGTTTTGGGAAGAGGTTTCCCTTGAAGGCACCTGAATGGTTAGCAAATTCTAAAAAATTGTTAACAAAATGGTGCGCATGTGCTGACATTGATGCATGCGCGGCGCCCCGGCCCAGGAGCCGCGCAGAACCGCGTTACAGGAACATGCCGCCCGAGGCTTCAATGCGTTGGGCGTTGACCCAGCTGTTGTCGGGCGACAGCAGGTTGGCGATTAGCCCGCCAATGTCGTCCGGCAGGCCGACGCGGCCCAGCGCGGTTTGGCCGGCAATGAAGGCGTTGACCTGGGCGTTGTCGCGCACGGCGCCGTCGCGGAAGTCGGTCTCGATGGCGCCCGGCGCCACCACGTTGACCGCAATGCCACGTGGGCCGAGTTCCTTGGCCATGTAGTGCGTCAAGGTCTCGACCGCGCCCTTCATGGACGCGTAGGCGGCGTAGCCTGGCATGGCAAAGCGGGTCAGGCCGGTGGAGATGTTGACGATGCGCCCGCCGTTGGCCATACAGGGCAGCAGCTTTTGCGTGAGGAAGAACACACCCTTGAAGTGAATGTTCATCAGCTCGTCGAACTGCGCTTCGGTGGTTTCCATCAGGCTGGCACCCAGGCCCACACCGGCGTTGTTCACCAGGTGGTCGAAGCGCTCGCGCTGCCAGTGTTGCGCCAAAGCCAACTGCACTTGCTCGGCAAAGGCGGCGAAGCTGTTGCTGTTGCCCACATCCAGTGGCAGGGCCACGGCGCGGCGCCCCAGGGCCTCGATCTCGGCTACCACGGCCTGGGCTTCTGCGGCCTGACTGCGGTAGGTGACGATCACGTCGCCGCCCCTGCGGGCGATGTGCAGCGCGGCGCTTTTGCCCAGGCCACGGCTGGCGCCGGTGATAAGTGTGATGGTGTTTGGCTTGTGTTGGCTGTTTGTCATGTCGCTTCCTGTATCAAGCTGTTGAGGATGGAAGCGAGTCTATTAATTGATATGGTTTTGATAAATGTGCTGGATTTGATTTGGTTGTTCGTAATAATTGAACAATGAGCACACTGGACCGCATGCAAATCTTCACCCGCGTGGCCGAATTGGCCAGCTTTACCCAAGCCGCCGATGCGCTGGGTTTGCCCAAGGCCAGCGTTTCCACCGCCGTGCAGCAGCTGGAGGCCGAGCTGGGCACACGCCTGTTACACCGCACCACACGCAAGGTGCAGCCCACACAGGACGGCCAGGTGTTTTACGAGCGCTGCAAAGACTTGCTGGCCGACATGGACGAGCTGCAGACCATGTTCCAGCAGCAGGGCACGCAGGATTTGCGCGGTCGTGTGCGTATCGACATGAGCACCAGCATGGCGCGCCAGGCGGTGCTGCCGCGCCTGCCCGAGCTCTTGGCTTTGCATCCACGCCTGGAACTGGAGGTCAGCAGTACCGAGCGGCGGGTCGATCTGGTGCGTGAGGGTTTTGATTGTGTGTTGCGTGCCGGACCGGTGCTGGACGCGGGCCTGGTTGCGCGCCCGCTGGGCCTGCTGCGCATGGTCAACGTGGCCAGCCCGGGTTATCTGGCCGCGCACGGCACACCGCTTACCCTGGCCGACCTGGGCTCACACCAGATGGTGCATTACGCCAGCACCCTCGGCGCCAAGCCCACCGGGTTTGAGTATCTGGAGGGGGAGGGGGAAAGGGAAGAGGCGCGCAGCCTGCCCATGGCTGGCGCGGTCACGGTCAACAACGCCGAGGCCTATACCGCCGCATGCCTGGCCGGCCTGGGCTTGATACAGGTGCCGGTGGTGGGGGCGCAGCCTTTGTTGCGCAGCGGGCAATTGCTGGAGGTTTTGCCGGACTGGGTGGCGCCCCCCATGCCCTTGAACCTGCTCTACGCCAACCGGCGCAATCTGTCGAAACGGGTGCGCGTGGTGATGGACTGGCTGGCGGCGGTGGTGGCCCAGCACCTGCTGCAACGTGGCAACACGGCCGCCACACCACGCTGACTGAAGCGCCTGTTAAAGCGTGACCTGCAGCGAAGCGCCGGTGGCATAGAACTGCCCACCGGCCACATAGTGCAATGTACGCAGGGCATCCGGTGCCTGGCCAAACTCCCAATGGCCGTTGCGAAACACACGCTCGTCGGCCCAGGCTGCGAGCACTTCGCCTATGAACAGGTCGTATTGCTGCTGGTTGTGCGGTTCGGGGATGACGCGGCACTCAAGCCAGGCCACGCAGCCCTGCACCAGCGGCGCGGCCACGGTTTGTGCGGCAAAGGTGGTCACGCCGTGGCGCGCCAGTTTGTCGGGCTGGGTGTTGGCGCTGTCGGTGCCCAGGGCCAGCGTTTCGCGCGCGATGGCCACGCAGGGTACGTTGAGCGCAAACCTGCCGCTGCCTTCGATCAGAGCCCGGGTGTGTGTGGCCTTGTCGATGACCACGGTCACCTTGGGCGGTGCGAAGTCGAGCGCGCAGGCCCAGGCAGCGGCCATCACATTCACCGCACCACCCTGGGCCGACGACACCAATACCGTGGGGCCGTGGTTGAGCAGGCGGTAGGCCTTGTCCAGCGGCACGGCCGCGACGTGTTCGGGAAGCGGCATAGGCAAGTGCATCAAAGCGTGGCCATGTCCACCACGAAGCGGTACTTCACGTCGCTTTTGAGCATGCGTTCGTAAGCGGTTTCGATCTGGTCCATGCGAATGGTTTCGATGTCCGAGACGATGTGGTGTTTGGCGCAGAAGTCCAGCATCTCCTGCGTTTCGCGTATGCCGCCGATCAGCGAACCTGCGAGGCGGCGGCGCTTCATGATCAGGCTGAACACGTTGGGCGAGGGGTGTGGATTCTCCGGCGCACCCACCAGGGTCATGGTGCCGTCGAGCTTGAGCAGCGCCAGGAAGGCATCGAGGTTGTGTGGCGCCGCCACGGTGTTGAGGATGAAGTCGAAGCTGTTGGCGTGGGCGGCCATTTCTTCAGGGTTTTTCGACACCACCACTTCCTTGGCACCCAGGCGCAAGGCGTCTTCACGTTTGTTGACCGAGGTGGTGAACAGCACCACATGGGCGCCCATGGCGGCAGCGATCTTCACACCCATGTGGCCCAGCCCACCCAGGCCGACGATGCCCACCTTGTGGCCGGGGCCCACGTTCCATTGGCGCAGTGGCGAGTAGGTGGTGATGCCGGCGCACAGCAGTGGCGCCACGGCGGCCAGTTCCGCGTCCGAGTGGGTGATCTTCAAGACAAACGACTCGCGCACCACCATGGCGCTGGAATAGCCGCCATAGGTGTTGGCGCCCGTGCCTTGCTCGGGGCCGTTGTAGGTGCCGGTGAAGCCGTTGTCGCAATATTGCTCCAGGCCGTCGGCACAAGGCGTGCAGTGTTGGCAGCTGTCCACCATGCAGCCCACGCCCACAATGTCGCCGACCTTGAACTTGCTCACCAGGTCGCCCACGGCGGTGACGCGGCCGACGATTTCATGGCCCGGCACCGAGGGATAAATGGTGTTGCGCCATTCGTTGCGCGCGGTGTGCAGGTCGGAGTGGCACACACCACAGTGCAGCACGTCCAGTGCCACATCTTGTGCACCGACACTGCGGCGCTCGAAACTGAAGGGCGCCAATGGGGTTTTGGCAGATTGGGCGGCGTAGGCCTTGGCATGAGTCATGTGAAACCTCTGGGTTGGATTGGGGTTCAGGAAACGACGGACTTAGCCCGCCACCAGGGCGAGATAGGCTTTGCGTGTGGCCGGCGAAACCGACGCTAACACTTGTGCATACGCGGTTTTATGACGCGCCAGCAAACGCGCCGAGGCCACGGTTTTTGATTTGCAGAACCAGTGGCAGGTGTGCTGCATCAAGAATAATTCTGCCGACATGGTGAAGGCCTTGTCGCGTGGTGAGGATTCGCCGTCCAGTGCTGCTGCGGCGATGCCGTTGGCATGGATGGCAAAGGCCTGGCGCAGGTCGAAGGTGGCTTGTGGCAGCAGTTGGGCTACGCCGGGAAGTGCGATAGGCAGGCGGCTCACGCGGGTGCTGTTGGCGTCGAGCCGGGCGAAGTCTTCGGCGAATTGGCTGAACTGCTCGCTCAACTGGCGCTCGGTGGTGCGCAGCAGGCTCCAGATCTGTTCGCGGCGTTCGCCGGGCTCTTCGCCCAGGGCGCGCAGATAGCCCTCGGTGAGGTTTTCCATGAGCTTTTCGATCTGGAAATGCCCCAGTTGGCTGCCCAGCAGCGCAATGTGTTGGCGCTGTGCCCGTGTGTTGAGCACGTAGACCACAACAGCCAAGATCAGAACCAGGGTCAAACCATCCATAGTATTCAAAAGGGGTGCAAGAAGCGCGGGGTGGGGGTTGATCGGAGTGGTAGCACACAGGGTGTACCACAGCCGGCAAAGCCGGTGTGAGGCTGCGTATTTGAGGTCGGCCGGGGGCTCGATTTTCAGCCGTTTTCCAGCGGAGTTTCTGTGGCAACCGCATTTTTTTGCCGGTGTTTCTGGCGCGGGAATGCCAGCGCCAGCGTGCGCAGCCACACCCACTCGTCGGCCACCAGCGCCAGAATGCAGCCCGTGACCGCAAAGGCACTGAGCACTTGCGGCGCCAGCGTCAACGTGCTGGCCAAAAAAATGCCGCCGCCCAACACCACACGGGCATGCCCCGCGCGCACGATGCTGCTGCCCACCAGTTGCAACACCACTTGGTTGAAGCTGTCGCGCCGTGCCGCAAACACCATGTTCAGTGTGCCTGCGCCACCCAGCAGGGCCACCACGGCGGCGATGCGCAGCCAGGCTTGCGGCCCGCGTTCAATCTGGAACAGCAGGGCATAGCAGGCGCCCGCCACGCTGAAGGACAACAATGCATCCCAGATGCGCGGCGCAAACCGCAGCAGGGCCAGCATGCGGGCCAGGCCCCAGGCCCAGCCAGCAGGCAATAAACACCATGAGGGCGCCGACCAGTACTGCCAGCACCAGCTGAACCGCTGGAGAACGCTTAGGCGACGGCCGCGCCTTGTGGCAGGGTTTGGGTGTCCTGCTTGTCGAGCCAAGCCATGTAGACGGCGAGCAAGAGTGCGCCCACGGCCACGGCAGAGGCCACCAGCGGGATGCTTTGCAGCGACCAGCCGGCGCTGATCACCACGCCACCCAGCCATGCGCCAATGGCGTTGCCCAGGTTGAAGGCGCCGATGTTCAGCGTCGATGCCAGGGCCGGTGCATCACCCGCTTGGGACACCACCCGCGCCTGTATGGGTGTGCCCACCGCAAACGACACCATGCCCCAGGCCACCACCGTGATCACCGCTGGCCAGACCCAGGCGCTGGTGATGGAGAACAGCGCCAGCACCAGCGCCAGCACCACAAAGATGCCGATCAGCGAGGGCAGCAGTTTCCAGTCGGCCAGGCGGCCACCCAGCAGGTTGCCTATGGTGATGCCCACGCCGCACAGCAGCAGTACGCCGCTGACCTGTTCGGGCGAGACGCCGGTCACGTCGCGCAAGATCGGTGCGATGTAGGTGAACATGGTGAACATGCTGGTTGAGGCGATCACGCTCAGGCTCAGGCCCAGCACCACGTGTTTGCGCTTGAGCACACGGAACTCGCCGAGCGCGCTGCCGGTGCTGGCGTGCTGGGTTTTGGGCACCCAGCGCAGCACGGCAAACAAGGCGAGCACACCGATGGCGGCCACCACCCAGAAGGTGGAGCGCCAGCCGCTGTGCTGGCCCAGCAGCGTGCCCAGGGGCACTCCCAGCACGTTGGCCAGGGTCAGGCCCGAGAACATCAAGGCCATGGCCTGGGCGCGCTTATTGGGCGCGACCACGCTGGCCGCCACCACCGCACCAATGCCGAAAAACGCCGCGTGGCAAAACGCCGTGGCCACACGCGCCACCATCAACCAGTTGTAGCTGGGCGCCAGGGCGCAGCCCAGGTTGCCGACGATGAACAACACCATCAGCCAGGCCAGCGTGATCTTGCGCGGCATACGGGTGGTGGCCACGGCCAGAATCGGGCCACCCACGGCCACGCCCAGCGCATAGGCCGACACCAACATGCCGGCCGCGGGAATGGAGACCGAAAGGTCCTGGGCCATTTCGGGCAGCAGGCCCAGAATCACGAATTCGGTAGTGCCAATGCCAAAAGCGGCAACGGCTAGCGCCAGCAGGGGGAGGTTCATGGAAAACGGGTGGGTTTGCGGATTACGGGAAAACCCGCAAATTCTAGAGGCGCAGGCAATTTCTTGCAGCGCAGCAAAATATGACCATTTTGTGCGATCTGGGCTTTATGGGCGTGCGCAAGCAGCTACTGATTTGAGAGTAATTTGTAGTCAGAGCCCGATGTAAAAATGGGCCTCTGTCGATTTTCAACAGTCTTTTCGTCTGCTTATGTCCGAACACCTCATTGACAGCCATTTCTACGAACCGCGTCTGGGCCACGGCCTGCCACACGACCCGTTCAACGCCATCGTCGGGCCGCGCCCCATAGGCTGGATTTCGTCGCACGACACCGAAGGCCGGCTGAACCTGGCGCCCTATAGCTTCTTCAACGCCTTCAACTACACGCCGCCGATTGTGGGCTTTGCCAGCGTTGGTGCCAAAGACACCTTGCGCAACATTCAGCAGACCGGCGAATTCGGCTGGAACTTGGCCACGCGCGCGTTGGCCGAGCCCATGAACCAAAGCTGCGCCGCCGTGCCGCCCGAGGTGGACGAGTTTTTGTTGGCGGGCCTCACGCCGCAGGCGTCGCGCGTGATCAAGGTGCCGCGTGTGGCCGAGAGCCCGGTGTCGTTTGAATGCAGGCTGACGCAGATCGTGCAGTTGCAGGGCGCCGATGGCACCCAGGTGCCGACCTGGCTGGTGCTGGGTGAAGTGGTGGCCGTGCACATCGCCAAGGCCTTGCTGAAAGACGGTGTTTACGATACCGCCGCCGCACGGCCGATTCTGCGCGGCGGCGGCCCGGCGGATTATTTTGAGCTGCGGCCGGAAGCCTTGTTTCGCATGTCGCGACCCAAGGTGTAGTTTTCGGGTTCAATCTTCAAAATGCGGCCCCGGTCCGGCCTGGGCCAGGCTGTCCTGTGCGTTGCGCAGCGGACAGGCTTTGAGTGACAGGCAGCCGCAGCCTATACAGCCATCCAACTGATCGCGCAACTGTGTCAGTGCCAGGATGCGTTCATCGAGTTCTTTTTTCCAGCCGCTGGACAGGCGACGCCAATCGGCCGCAGTGGGCGTGCGCGAGGCCGGCAGGCTGTCCAGTGCCGCGGCGATAGACGCCAGCGGAACGCCCACACGTTGTGCCACCTTGATCACCGCCACGCGGCGCAGCACCGAGCGCGGGTAGCGCCTTTGGTTGCCAGCGCTGCGCAGCGACTGAATCAAACCCTTTGTTTCGTAAAAATGCAGGGCTGACACCGCCAGCCCGCTGCGCGCGGCGAGTTCACCTACGCCGAGCTCGGACGGCGGTGCTGTCCACTCTTCGGTGGCGGCTGTTGCGGGCGCCAGCGTGCGCTTCATGGTCTTTGTCAAAATGGCTTGACCTCAAGTTAAGTTGAGATTTGATACTAGCGCCTTCTCTCAACTACTGATGTTTGAAAGCCTTATGTCCTCCGTTGTTTCTGCTGAAAACACCCGCGCCCCCAGGTTCATCAACCCGCCAGGGCTCTACGATCCGCGGCCGAATGCTTACACCCATGTAGTGGTGGCGCACGCACCCGCGCGGCTGGTGTATGTCGCCGGGCAGGGTGGTGAAGATGTCAGGGGCGGGCTGCCACAGGCGTTTGCCGCCCAGGTGCAGCAGGCACTGCACAACCTGATCACCGCGCTGAACGCGGCCAGTGCTTGCCTGGCGGACGTGGTCAAGCTCACGGTGTTGATCGTCGACCATGACGAAGAGCGCCTGGCTGTGCTGACCCATGCGATCAACGCCGCCTGGGGCCCGTGGCCCGCGCCCGCCTGCACCTTGATCCCGGTGCCGCGCCTGGCCTTGGATGGCATGCTGTTTGAGATCGAGGCCACGGCGGTGGCGCCACTCAAGCGCGAGGCCGTGAGTTATGTGTTTTAAAGCCGTTTATGGGTAGAAGACCGCCAGCCAGACCGTTGCTTGGGCCGGATCGGTCCAGCTCACGCGGTGTTTGCAGTGCGCCGGGATGTGAATATGGTCTCCCTTGCCCAGCGCCACCGTGCGGCCATCGTCGAACGTGAGTTCGCCACGGCCTTCGAGCACCAGCACCCATTCGTTTTCTGTCTGGTCGTACCAGCCTTGCTCAGGCGAGGTGTGGCCTAGTGAGACGATGCGCTCTATGCGCAGGTGGGGAGAGCGCAGAATGTCCTGCAAGCTTTCTGCCTCTGCGCTCGCGCGTGCTGTCGAGAGATCGAACAGATTAAGGGCTTGCATAGGGGCTATCGGTGTTTTGCCGACCCAAGCGAAACGAGGTCGGCGACCCGGATGGCCGTCGACCTCGCCGTTGTGAGCCTGCCGGGGTTTTAGTAGGGCGGGGCGATCACCACATACTGCGAGCCCTGCGGCTGGTACCAGGTGGTGCCGCATTGCTGGTACACCATGCCGCCGTAGTTCACCGGCACACAGCCCGCGGGTACGGTGCGCACCATGGAGCCTATCACCGCCGACGTCACCGCCACGGTGGCCGTGACGGCTGCCGCAGTGGCAATCGGGTGGTAATCGTTGTCCCAGCCGCCGCCGCAGCAACCGCCGTTGTGGTTCACGTTCACATTGACGTTTTGGTTGATGTTGGTGTTGCGATTGGTGTTGCGGTTGGATGTGTTCACATTGTTGACGCTGGAACTGCGCACGTTGTTGGCACGCGCGTCCACCGAGCGGCCACCGCCGCCGCCAGCATGGGCGCCACCACCGCCGCCGCCGCCACGCGCGGCGTGGCCGCCACCGCCACCACCGCCGCCACGTTCACCGCGGGCCTCAGCGCCCGGGACGTAGCTCAGGCTGCTGAGAAACAAGGCGGCCACCAGGGCCGAAGAGGCAGACTTTAAAGACAGCTTCATGACGGTACCCCTTACTTTTTCTTGAGAGGAACAATTTCAGCAAGCTTGGCGTCCTTGGGCGGCGCAAAGCTGAAGGTCGACGACTTGGTCTTGGGGCGCAAGTCCCAACCGAACAGGGTGACGGATTGTGGGCGCGCATCGTCGGAGCGGTTGGTGATGACCAGCTTGCGCGGCAAAGGCTTTTCGCCCGTGGTCAGCCACAGCTCCCAGTCTATGCTGCCCTGGCGAAAGGCATAGTGGTCGCACAGCGTGCCGTCGATGATGTCTTGTCCGGCAATCATGGCGGATTCGATGCCATCTAGCGGGGCTTGTGGTGTGCCCCAGACAAAAAGATCGGAAGCCGGCAACTCGACGCCATATTGCGTTTCCAGGCGGTCTATCAGTTCAGCAATGGTGCCGCTGTATTCCACCGTTGAATAAGACTTGAGTCCTGGGGTGTAGAGGGTGACCTTTTTTCCGTCGAAAATCAACTCTCGTTCGGAACGCGCACTGTGCATGGCGGCGCGAAATTTGTTGGGCCGGTCAATCTGTAGGTCGGCGCTTGCTGAATGCTGGAGTTTCTGGCCGTCGCTCAGCACACGTTCGCCGGTCATGTCGACCTCCACGCCAAAGCGCTTCAGCGACTGAAGGTGGGCGCCCATGTCCTTGAGCGCCTGGATGGCCGCGGGGTCTACAGCCTGTACCGGACTCGCAGCAGGGGCCGCGGCAGGTGTAGGCGTTTGCGCGAAGGTGGATCCTCCAGCTAACGCGGTGGTCAACACTATCGACGCAAAGAATTTGCGCTGCATACGGATCTCCCAGAGTTGTAAAGCACTCGGCGGGGTATTGATCTTTGACTCGCGGCGGAAACTGGACATCATTGGCGAGCACTAAGCATCTGACCCACTGAGCCAAATGATTCTAAAGCGACCGAATCGCGCGTCAAGTTGGGTCACTTGATCTACCTGCCATGGTTGACACTGGCTTGCCCCCAGCTTATTGGGGGCTGAGGGCATGGCTGCTGCCACAGAACGCGCAGGGATGCTGCCCATGTGCGCGGCTGCACCGGGCTTGGCATGCGCCATCAGGAGTGGAACAATGGACAACATGAAATCTCCACTTCTGCCCTGCGCCATTGTTCTCCGTGCGGTCTTGTTTGGCGCCGTTGTGGCCGTGATGCCAGCGACATCGGCCCTGGCCGAGTCTTTGCCACGCAAGGACTTGATGGTGGTGCTGCGCGAAACCTCCGACAGCGACAACGGCTTCAACGTCAGCACGCGGCCCGTCACGCCGCCTTTGACCGGCCAGGCGGTGCGTGTACGCAACGGCGAAAAAGCCACTTTGCGCATGGGGCGCAGCATGTCGGTGCGCTGGGAGGATTCCGTCGCCGGTTTCGGTGGTCGCAATGTGTCGGGCGGTGGTGTGCAATATGGTCGGACCACGCTGCAGGCTGGCCAAAGCATTACCGTGCAGCCGCGTTGGACCGGGGGCAACAACCCCGTCGTTGTGAGTGTGGAAATTCAAACCTCCAGCGTGGCGCAAGCCGATGCGCGCGTCGGCTCCGATTTGCCAACCCAGGTGCACGGTGAAACCATGACCACCGTGAGCGCCCCTATGGGCCAGTGGGTCACGCTGGCGGCGGATGAGCCGGAGGACACCGGCGTGCTCTCCAGCGACTCGGCCGGACGGCCGCGCCGGCTGCTGCAGTTGCGCGTGTTCGATCGCTGAGTCGGTGACCATGTGAGGCCGTGATCGTGTCTGCCCCGGCTGGGATAATGGGGATTTGCAAAGAATCCTATGGAACACGAAGAAATCGAACCCACTGAAGAATACGTGCCCGGCGTGGCCAATGGCCGCAACTTCATGGCCAAATTGATACGCGTGGGTGATGGCCCATGGTCCATCGACGTGGTGCATGTTGAAGGCCTGGCGCCTTTGCATGACACGGGCCGCAACTGGGCAGCCAAGGAGGAGGCCGTGCAGGCCGCCACGCAACTGGTGGCCGCCCTGGCCCATTGATGCTTCGGCCGATTTCTAGCTAAAGGGTATGGGCATACGCCACCCGGCGTATTTCCCGAACGGAACCCAATCTCTAAAGTTGTCTCATCGCCACACCAAAGACCTGCTGGCCACAGGACAGGGGTGTGGCGAGAGAAATTCATCCACAACTTTGGAGTAGCCAACATGCAACGTCGTTTTACCCTCAAGGCGCTGACCGCCGCTGTGGCCCTGAGTGGGCTGTCCGTCATTCCCGCACATGCACAAGACACCATCAAGGTCGGCGTGTTGCACAGCCTGTCGGGCACCATGGCCATTTCCGAGACCGTGCTCAAAGACACGGTGCTGATGGCCATTGACGAAATCAACGCCAAGGGCGGTGTGCTCGGCAAGAAGCTCGAGCCCGTGATCGTGGACCCGGCCTCCAACTGGCCGCTGTTTGCTGAAAAGACCAAACAACTGCTGGGTCAGGACAAGGTCGCCGTGATCTTCGGCTGCTGGACCAGCGTGTCGCGCAAGTCGGTGTTGCCAGTGGTCGAAGAAATGAACGGCCTGCTGTTCTACCCCGTGCAATACGAAGGTGAAGAACTGTCGAAGAACGTGTTCTACACCGGTGCCGCGCCTAACCAGCAAGCCATTCCGGCTGTGGATTACCTGATGAGCAAGGACGGTGGCGCCGCCAAGCGCTGGGTACTGCTGGGCACCGACTACGTCTACCCCCGCACGACCAACAAGATCCTGCGCGCCTACCTGAAGAGCAAGGGTGTGAAGGACAGCGACATCGACGAGAAGTACACGCCGTTTGGTCACTCCGATTACCAGACCATCGTGGCCGACATCAAGAAGTTCTCTGCCGGTGGCAAGACCGCTGTGGTCTCCACCATCAACGGCGACTCCAACGTGCCGTTCTACAAGGAACTCGGCAACGCCGGCCTGAAGGCCAAGGATGTGCCGGTCGTCGCCTTCTCTGTGGGTGAAGAAGAACTGCGCGGCGTGGACACCAAGCCGCTGGTCGGTCACCTGGCCGCATGGAACTACTTCATGTCGATCAAGAACCCGGAGAACACCGCCTTCATCAAGAAGTGGAGCGACTACGCCAAGGCCAAGAACATCGCCGGCCACAAGGACAAGCCTCTGACCAACGACCCGATGGAAGCCACCTACATCGGTATCAACATGTGGAAGCAAGCGGTTGAGAAAGCCAAGTCGACCGACACCGACAAAGTGATCGCCGCCATGGCCGGCCAAACCTTCAAGGCACCCAGCGGCATCGTCTCCAAGATGGACGAGAAGAATCACCACTTGCACAAGTCGGTGTTCATCGGGGAAATCAAGGCTGACGGCCAGTTCAACGTGGTGTGGAAGACGCCTGGCCCGGTCAAGGCCAAGCCATGGAGCCCCTTCATCGAAGGCAACGACAAGAAGAAGGACGAACCCGAAAAAATGTAATCGGGTTGGACGCCCTGGCCCATACATCTCGCCGACGAGTGTATGGGCCAGACCAGACCAGGCCGCCCCCGCGTGGGGCGGTCGCGGTTCACTTTTTCTACATCGATCTCCATGTCCTCCAGGCACCTCCTCCAATGCTTAGCGCTGGCGCTGCTGTTTTGCGTGAAAAGCGCTTTCCCTCTGACGGCTGATATGGCCAAAGCCATGGCCTCGGGCGAAACAGACGACCGCATTGCCGCTCTGCAAAAAGCCGCCGCCACGCCCGATGCCGCCACCGAAAGGCTGATACAGGCCATGGCCGATGACGCCGTGCGTGTGGCCGCAGGCAAGGTGTTCATCGTCGGCGACAAGACCATAGACGCCGTGACCGGAGCCGAGGCCAGCGTACCCGACGACGCTGAAGACGTGGTCAACAACAACCGTATGCGTGGCGAACTCGAGGCTGCACTGGCTGGCGTCAAGCTCACCTCAAGCGACCGCAACACCCGTGCCGAAGCCATCAAGACCCTGCAGGGTGAAAGCGACGAGTCGCGCCTGCCGCTGGTCGACAAGGCCCTGGCCGCAGAGACCGATGCCGCGCTCAAAGACCAGTTGAGCATGCTGCGTGCGCGCATCCTCATCAGCAGCCCCGAGAAATCGCGCCGCCTGGCCGCTGCCTTGCAGTTGGCGCAGAGCCAGAACCCCGCATCCAAGACCGTGCTGCTGGAGCAGCAGCGCGCCGAGACCGACCCCGAGGTGCAGGTCGCCATCACCAACGCGCTGCGTTCGGTGAATGAAGCTTTGGCCTGGGGCGATCGCCTGGGCGCCTTGTTCTCGGGCATCAGCCTAGGGTCCATCTTGCTGCTGGTGGCGCTGGGCCTGGCCATCACCTATGGGCTGATGGGCGTGATCAACATGGCCCATGGCGAACTGATGATGATTGGCGCCTACGCCACCTATGTGGTGCAGGGTGTGTTTCAAAAATACCTGCCAGCTGCCTTCGATTGGTATCTGGTCGCCGCCGTGCCCGTGGCCTTCATGGCTTCGGCCTTGATGGGCGCGCTGCTGGAACGCAGCGTTTTGCGCTTCCTGTATGGGCGCCCGCTGGAAACCTTGCTCGCCACCTGGGGCATTAGCCTGGTGTTGCAGCAACTGGTGCGCAACCTGTTTGGCGCGCAAAACGTCGGTGTGGAAAACCCCAGCTGGATGAGCGGCGGCATCCAAGTGCTGGACAACCTGCAACTGCCCTGGAACCGCGTGATCATCATAGGCTTTGCGATTGCGGTGTTGGCCGGCATGGCCTTCTTGATCAGCAAAACACGCCTCGGTTTGTTTGTGCGCGGCGTGACGCAAAACCGCCCCATCGCATCCTGCATGGGTGTGAACACCGCGCGTATCGACACCTATGCGTTTGCGCTTGGCTCTGGCATTGCGGGCCTGGCTGGCTGTGCGTTGAGCCAGGTCGGTAACGTGGGGCCAGACCTGGGCCAGGGTTACATCGTGGATGCCTTCATGGTGGTGGTGCTGGGCGGTGTGGGCCAATTGGCCGGCACGGTGTACGCGGCGCTGGGCCTGGGCGTGATCAACAAACTGCTGGAAGGCTGGACCGGTGCGGTGCTGGCCAAAATTGTGGTGCTGGTGTTGATTGTGGTGTTCATCCAGAAGCGACCACAGGGCATTTTTGCCATGAAGGGGCGTTCCGCCGAAGCCTGAACCAGTAGCAAAAGCCAGAGCCAAAAGACCATGACCCGTTCAACTCCCAACATCCCTCTGAGCGTGCAGCTGCCCAAGCCTGCACCGCTGCTGACCCGCGTAGGCTGGGCCAGCTTTCTGGTGGCGCTGATCGCCGTGTGCGCCCTGGCCCCCTTGCTGAACCTGGTGGTGCCCGCCGGCCACATGTTCCACCTTAGCGACTATGGCGTGGCCTTGGTCGGCAAGATCATGTGTTATGCCATCGTGGCGCTGGCCATGGACTTGATCTGGGGCTACACCGGGATTCTGAGCCTGGGCCACGGCGTGTTTTTTGCGCTCGGCGGCTACGCCATGGGCATGTATTTGATGCGCCAGATCGGCCGCGACGGCAACTACAAAAGCGACCTGCCGGACTTCATGGTGTTCCTCGACTGGAAAGAGCTGCCCTGGCACTGGGCGCTATCGGACAGCTTCATCGCCACGCTTTTGTTGATTGTGGTGGTGCCCGGTCTGGTGGCGTTTGTATTTGGCTTCTTCGCCTTCCGCTCGCGCATCAAGGGGGTGTACTTCTCCATCATCACGCAGGCCCTGACCTTCGCCGCCATGCTGCTGTTCTTCCGTAATGAAACCGGCTTTGGTGGCAACAACGGCTTCACCGATTTCAAGCGCATCCTGGGTGTGCCGATTGCCACCCCCAACATTCGCATGCTGCTGTTTGTGTTGACGGGCGTGACGCTGCTGGGCTTCTTCCTGTTTGCGCGTTGGCTGGTCAGCAGCAAGTTCGGCCGCGTGCTGCAAGCCATTCGCGATGCCGAAACACGCGTCATGTTCTCGGGCTATAACCCGCTGGGCTACAAACTCACCATCTGGACGCTGTCGGCCGTGATGTGTGGTGTGGCGGGTGCGTTGTATGTGCCGCAAGTGGGCATCATCAACCCCAGCGAAATGAGCCCGGCGAATTCGATTGAGATGGCCGTGTGGGTGGCCGTGGGTGGCCGCGCCACCTTGATTGGCCCGATCATCGGTGCCTTCATCGTCAACGGCGCCAAGAGCTGGCTGACGGTCACCGCGCCCGAGTTCTGGTTGTACTTTTTGGGCGCGCTGTTTATTGCGGTGACGCTGTACCTGCCCAATGGCGTCGTGGGCTTGGTGCGTAAATGGGTGGCGAAATCGGCCGAGAAATCGAAGGAGAGCAAGGCATGACGCCCGATCTGATGGAAGAGGGCGCACGGCGCTTGGCGGAACACGACAGCGTGGCGCATGGCCACGGCAAAACCGAATCAGGTGGCCGAACGGCCGGCTTCTCGCGCATTGCGACCCCTGGCGAGGTGGACGTGACACACGGCCGCATTCTGTACCTGGAAGACGTGAGTGTGAGCTTTGATGGCTTCAAGGCCATCAACAAACTCAACCTCGACATCGCGCCGGGTGAGCTGCGCTGCATCATTGGCCCCAATGGTGCGGGCAAGACCACCATGATGGACATCATCACCGGCAAGACGCGGCCCAATGAAGGCCATGTGTTCTTCGGCAGCACGATTGATTTGCTGCGCCACACCGAGCCGGAGATTGCGCAACTGGGCATTGGCCGCAAGTTTCAAAAGCCAACGGTGTTTGAGCATCTCAGCGTGTTTGAGAATCTGGAGCTGGCGCTGAAGACCGACAAACGCGTGAAGCCGTCGATGTTCTTCAAGCTCGACTCGGCACAGAGCGACCGGCTCGCGGAGATCCTGCAGACCATTCATCTGGCCGACAGCGTGGCGCGCATGGCGGGCAACCTGAGCCATGGGCAGAAGCAGTGGCTGGAGATCGGCATGCTCTTGATGCAAGATCCCAAGCTGCTGCTGCTCGACGAGCCTGTGGCCGGCATGACAGACGAAGAAACCGCGCGCACCGCCGAGCTGTTCTTGACGCTCAAGGGCAAACATTCGTTGATGGTGGTGGAGCACGACATGAGCTTCATCAAGACCATCTCGGAGATTGTCACGGTGCTGTGTGATGGCTCGGTGCTGGCGCAAGGAACGCTGGACCAGGTGCAGTCGGATGAGCGCGTCATTGAGGTTTATCTTGGCCGCTAGATTGCTCTCTTTTGTTGACGCCGCTGGCCGGGATGTGCGCCCGGCGGCGCAGTCACTTTCTTTTGGCGAAGCAAAAGAAAGTTACTGCGCTGCCGGGCGCATTCCCCGGCCTCTAACCCTAGAGAAGCCCCTTATGCTGAACGTCAAGAACATCAACCAATACTACGGCGGCTCCCACATCCTGCGCGACGTGAGCCTGGAAACCCGCCTGGGCAAAGTCACCGTGCTGCTGGGGCGCAACGGCGTGGGCAAGACCACCTTGCTCAAATCGCTGATGGGTTTGGTGCCCATCAAAACCGGCAGCGTTGAACTCGACGGCAAAGCCATACAGGGCTTCACGCCTTATGAACGTGCGCGCGCTGGCATAGGCTTTGTGCCGCAGGGCCGCGAAATCTTTGCGCGCCTCACGGTGGAAGAAAACCTGCGTATGGGCCTGGCCTACAAAAGTGCCAGCACACCCATACCCGAAGAGTTGTTCACGCTGTTCCCGGTGCTCAAGCAAATGCTGCACCGGCGTGGTGGTGACCTGTCGGGCGGGCAACAGCAGCAACTTGCGATTGCACGCGCGCTGGCGGCCGGCCCCAAATTGCTGATCCTGGACGAACCCACCGAAGGCATACAACCCAGCATCATCAAAGACATAGGCCGCGTGATCCGCATGCTGGCCGATCGCGGCACCATGTCGATCTTGCTGGTGGAGCAGTACTACGATTTCGCCCAGGAGTTGGCCGACGACTACCTGGTGATGGAGCGCGGCGAGTTTGTTGCGCGCGGCCAAGGCAAGAACATGGAGGCAGATGGCGTGCGTGGCTTGGTGGCGATTTGATGATGCACAACGCTTGAGCAGGTTTGCGTAACAAATTTGTACACTTTTCGATGAATGGCGCTAGAGTGAGGCGGTTGCTCACTTGTTCACTCTTGCCATGACGTCGTTTTTCAAGCGGATGTTCTCCAAAGCGCGTGCGCCTGAGCCAGTTCCACCGGCACCGCCTCCCTTGCTTGAACATCCTGTGGCTACAAGCGTGCCGCAAGCCGTTCCCGCTGCTGCACCGGTCGTTTCGCGCGTGCCCGCGCTGGCACCAGCCGCGCGTCGTCCTCTGATGGCGCCTTCGGGCGAGGTGGTGGGGTTTGAGTTTCATGTGACGCCGGATGTTTTGCGCAAAGTGGCGGGCGACGCCACGCTGCAAGCCGCGCATATGGCCATGCTGCTGGTGTCGGCGCGTTTGGTGTCCATGGGCGGCAGGGTAGGGCTGGCGCAAGTGCCAGCGGCCTGGTTGGCGTGCGCGACCGTTCCGCAAGACGAGTCCGGCACACTCATCGGTTTGGTGTTCGACAGCGCCGAGCCGCTGACCCCGGAGGTACAAAGTGGATTGGTGGCGGCGATCGACCAGTTCCGCCGGGTGGGCGCCCAACTGGCCTGGGAAGCCGCATACGACCTGGGCTCCATGCCGGACTACCTGCTGCTGCGCCCGGCCGCCGGGCAGACCGCCCAAGCCTTGTTGCAAATTCTGCAAACACGTCTGCCAGCCCAGCAGGCTTTGCCCGTGATTGCCACCGACCTCGGCAGTGTGGAAGACCTCGAATGGGTGCTGCGCAACGGTGTCCGCCTGGCCAGCGGACAGTTGCAGGAAACCAAACCCCGGTTGAACCCCGCGGGCGAGTTGGCTCCCGAGGTTGGGCGCTTGGCACGCTTGGTGGCCTTGCTCTCCTCGGATGCCGAACTCGATGAAATTGTCGGTGTGATCAAGGGGGACATCAGCATTTCGGTCAAGCTGCTGCAACGCATGAGCGGCGCCAGTTTTGTGCATCTGGGTACCGTTACCAGCATCGAGCGTGCGGTGCAGTTGCTGGGGCGCAAGGAGCTGCACCGTTGGCTATCGTCGATGCTGATGCAGTTTGCCCAAAAGCGTACGTTGTCGTCGGCCTTGCAGGAGGTGGCGCTGTGGCGGGCGCGGCTGTTGGAGCTGCTGGCGATAGAGCGCGGTGAAAGCGACTCGGGACGCTTTTTCACCCTCGGCCTGGGGTCCATGCTCGGCGTGATTTTGAAGATTCCTCCGGCTGAAGTCGCCAAAATCCTGAGTTTGTCGCCCGAGGCTACACAGGCATTGCTGGCCCAAGCCGGCCCGTGCTGGGCTTACCTGCGCATCGCCAAGCAGGTGGAGAGCCAAACGCTGGCCGATGCCGACACTGTGGCAGAGGGCTTTGGCCATGCGGCGCGGGTGCTGGCTTTGTCGGATGAAGCCTGGCAATGGGCCGCACAACACTCGGGCCAAGGGGCCGGGGCGGGGGCGCCCAAGACCATGGCCGAGCCCGCCTGAGGGATGCGGCAGCCTAATGTGCTGTCCCATCAAGAACTGCACATGAAATCCTGCCTCTGGCGCCTTGCCCTGACACCAGATCATCGATTTCATTTTGCGCAGCAATTTTGAGGACTCCGCACCAGGGCATTGATTACAAGTCTTTACATTCGTAAAATCGGGGCTTGATTCAGGAGGGCACCATGGCGGATATCAGCGTTTCATCGGATTACCGGCAAGTCGCTGCCTCGACCCAGCCGGCGCCCGTCAGTGAAGACGTCGCACGGCAGCGTCGGCGCGAGTTTGAGGCCGATTCCGAGCCCAAGTCCATCAGCGATTGGCAATCGGGCGTACCGCCCAAACCGGTGGTGAACAGCCAGGGCCAAACCATTGGCAGCATCGTCAATACGACTGCCTGAGTGGTAGCCGCAACACCTCGTTCTGATCATGCTGGGTATCACCGCCAGTAGCGCCACCTTAGCGCTGTCCGCCACGGTCGATAAAACGCGCGTGGTGCAGACCCGGCGTGATGCCGAGCAAGCGCAAAATGTTGCGGACGACCTGCGCCGTCGAGCTGATGACGCCAACCGCACGGCGAAAGTAAGCCAGGACAATGCGCGTGAACTCGCAGAGCGCAGCAACCAGTTGATCGCGAATTACGTGCAAGCCCAAAGCGGGGTTAGCTCGGAGCCTCGGGTTTCAGCTGCCGTGGCCGCCACACGGGTGTATTCGTCACCGCAACCCACGGCTTCACTTTTGCTTCCCGTGGTGGTGAACACCCAAGGGCAGGCTACAGGCCAGTTGGTCAACCTCAGTGCGTAGCTTGTGCTTCACCCCCAGGCTCCAGTGCTGCGCACTTGGCGCCAACCCCCTTGCAGGTGGCGCACCTGCAGCCTGGCGGAGCCAGTTCTGCGGTGGCTCTGATCGGCGTGTAGACGATCTGCTTTTTGGGTTAGCTGTCTGCTAAGATGCCTGTGGGCCCGCCACATTGCGGGCCACGTCGCTCGGACGGTTCCGGGCGCTCACGTGAAAGTATTCCATGGCTGCATCCTCCGCAGGCAAGCGCCGTTTCGCGCGCATTGACCGCCTTCCCCCCTACGTTTTCAACATCACCGCCGAACTCAAGCTGGCGGCGCGTCGGCGTGGCGAAGACATCATCGATATGAGCATGGGCAACCCCGACGGGGCCACGCCGCCGCACATCGTGCAAAAACTGGTGGAGGTGGCGCAGCGCCCCGACACCCATGGCTACTCGGCCAGCAAAGGCATTCCGCGCCTGCGCCGCGCCATCAGCCATTGGTACAAGGATCGTTATGCGGTCGACATCGACGCCGACAGCGAAGCCATCGTCACCATAGGCTCCAAAGAAGGCCTGGCGCACTTGATGCTGGCCACGCTGGACCGTGGCGACACCGTGCTGGTACCCGACCCCAGCTACCCCATCCACATCTACGGCGCGGTGATTGCCGGTGCAGATATCCGATCGGTGCCCTTGGTTCCGGGTGTCGACTTCTTTGCCGAACTGGAGCGCGCCATTCGCGGCAGCTACCCCAAGCCGAAGATGATGGTGCTGGGTTTTCCCAGCAACCCTACGGCCCAATGTGTAGAGCTGGACTTCTTCGAGCGTGTGGTGGCTCTGGCCAAGAAACATGACATCTTTGTGGTGCACGACCTGGCCTATGCCGACATCGTGTTCGACGGCTGGAAGGCGCCAAGCATCATGCAGGTGCCCGGTGCCAAAGACATTGCGGTGGAGTTCTTCACGCTCTCGAAGAGCTACAACATGGCCGGCTGGCGCATAGGCTTCATGGTGGGCAATCCCGATCTGGTCGCGGCCTTGGCGCGCATCAAAAGCTACCACGACTACGGCACCTTCACGCCGCTGCAAGTGGCCGCCATCGCCGCATTGGAAGGTGATCAAGGCTGCGTGCAGGAGATCGCCAACACCTACAAAACCCGGCGTGATGTGTTGTTCAAAGGCCTGACCGAAGCAGGCTGGGCGGTGGATTGCCCCAAGGCCTCGATGTACATCTGGGCGCGTATCCCCGAGCAGTACCGTGCCTTGGGTTCGCTGGAGTTCGCCAAGCAGTTGATGGAGCGTGCCAAGGTGTGTGTGTCGCCCGGCATTGGTTTTGGCGACCACGGCGACGACCATGTGCGTTTTGCCTTGATCGAGAACGAGGCCCGCATTCGCCAGGCGGTGCGCGGCATCAAGGCGATGTTCAAGGCCGACGGCATTCCGCCCGGTTAAGACGCGCCAGGTCAGCGCCTGCACCTTCATCGTGTGGATGGACATTCTTTTTTGCGCGAATTCGCGCGCTTAAGGGTAGCCGATGGGCCGGGGCGGGGGGATTGTTGGCAGAATCTGCGCCCATACCATCTGAATAATGCAGGACCGTATGAATACAGACCTTGGTTCCCAAACTCTGGACCAGTTGCAGGCGCTGATCACCCGTGAAAAGGGTTCACCGTTGTCGCCTGACGGCGCGGCCGAAGCTGAGGCGATGCTGTTCATGCTGGCACGCCATGGCGGCCGTGCCGATACCGAGACACTGCCCGCAGCGAAAACCCCGCCAGCTCCACATGTGGTGGACGAGCGCGAGGTGACCATTCTGGTGGCCGACTTGCGTGGCTTCGTGGCACTCACGGCGACGCAGCCTGCGGGAGTCATTGTCTCCATGCTCAACCAGTGCCTGGAGACCCTGGGGGCGGTGATTGCGCGCTGCCAAGGCACCATAGACAAGTTTTCCGGCGATTCGATCACCGTCTTGTTTGGCGCCCCGGTGGCGCGTGAAGACGATGTACAGCGTGCGCTGATTTGTGCTGCCGAAATGCAGGTGGCGATGCTCGAATTAAACCTCGGCTTTCAACGCCGGCGTTTGCCTGAGTTGTACATCGGCATTGGCATCAACACCGGCAAGGTGATGGCGGGCCGCTTTGGCCCTGAAGCCTTTGCGCAATACACCGTGATCGGCAACGAGGTGAGCCTGGCCTCGCGTATTGAAGCCTTCAGCCTGCGCGGCCAGGTGCTGCTGAGCGAAAGCGCCTACCAGCGCGGCGGTGCCGGTGTACTGGTGACCGAGCCGCGCGAGGTGTTTGTCGCCGGCAAGTTCAAGCCGGTGCAGGTGCGCGAATTGGTGGCCATTCCGTCGCTGCGCCTCAAGGTGCCGCGCCAGGAGTTCCGCCGCAGCCACCGCGCAGAAGTGCGTGTGCCGTGTACCCTGCAACTGATTGAAGGCAAAACCATTTTGCCCACGCCCATCAAGGCGAGCATCTTGGACATTGGCTACCACGGCGTGTTGCTGGAGCTGGACTACCCGCTGGAGTTGCAGCAGGCGGTGAAGCTCAACTTCGACATGACCTTGGTCGACTATCCGGTGAACGACGTGTTTGCGCGCATCACCAAGATGAAGCACGAAGAGGGCCATTTGCTGGCCGGGCTGGAGTTCACGGCGCTGAGTTCAGAGACCAATAACAAGTTGCAGATGTTTGTGCAATTGCTGGTTGGTGCGCAGTAATGGCGCCTGAAGCGCTCGTCATTAGACGCTTTTCTGGCGCCGCCTTACATCGCCCAGATGCGCGGCGGTGTCGCCGATAGGGCCCATAACTCAGAACGCCACGCCGTCCATACGCGGCGCAGCACTTCCACCGCAGGCTCCACCAATGGGGCCAACACCCGCACCAGCACCACCTGCGCGCAAGGGCTGGTGGCGCCCACAGTGGGCAGCAGGGCATGGCCGGCGATGGCCGCACGTGCGGCATCCAATGCGCGTTCGCGGCGCTTGCGCTCCAGTGGACTGCCGGTCAGGAAAAACAAGGTGGCCACACAGCGGTTGCCATTCAGGCCAAGAGGCCGGTCCATCAGCAAGCTGTCGGCCGCATCGAGCTTGGCGCGCTCCAACCATACGCCGGGCATCTCCAGATGTTGGCGCAACTGGCCTTGCACAAAAGGCTGCTGGGCTTGCGGCAAGCCCAGGGCGGTGATGTCCCAGCCCATCATTTCAGCGCCAGGCGCGAGCTCAAACTGCAGGCGGTTTTCGGCCAGGCACTGGTTGTAGCAAATCGCCTCGGCGGGCAGCCATTCGAGACGTGCATCGGCGGCGAGTTTGATCTGCGTGTTTTGCAAGGCGGCTGCACCGGCCGAGCGGTAGAAACGGGTGGCGCCAGGGGTGGTCACCAAGCCGTGGGCAAACGGCGCCACCTTGACTTCGATATCGAGCCGGTCGCCGCCGACCAGACCGCCTGGTGGATGCACCAGTACGTTGTGGCAGACAGCGTTGCCCTCGGGATAAAGGCTTTGCAGAATGCGCAGTGGGCCGTTGTGCAGGTGGCGCGCAACGCTGCGTTGCGCTTCGAATGTGTAGTCGAGTTGGAGCCGGGCGTGCCAGGTCATTGCGCTAGGTCAAGCAACCTGATCGATAAGCGTGCCCAGCATCTTTTCACTGGACTTGAATACCGCTAAATTCGCAAGGTAGTCGTTTTTCGCCTGCAGTTGATCGACGACGTCGCTCACCATGTCTTCGCCAACTGTATTGGCGCGGCGCACTTGAGTGCTCACACCCCCTTCGGCATTGGGTGTTTGCGCCACTTCCAGCGGGCGAAAACCTTCGGTCTGACCATTGGCGATGTTGTGCGCCGAGGTTTGCAGACGCACTTGAGCGGCTTGCATGCCTGAAAGGGAGATGGCCGAGAGGGTATTCATAACAAGAAGTCTCGTGTCTGAGAGATGAGCGTGCAGCCGCTATTTTAAGGGCTGTGGCGTTCTCGAGGGAGATGCCGGCGGTCTGACGGACAAACCGGTCATCGTATTTTTATATTTGAATTTTCAGTAATTACTGAAAATTCGGCATAATTCGGAACACGATGCATCAGCCAGCAGCAAAACCAGCGCCATCCCCAGAAGCCCCGGCGCAGCGATTGCGGCAGGGTGTGGGCCCGCTGCTGCAGGTGCTGGCCAGTTTGCTGTGGATACCGCAAGCGGGTTTGTTGGCCTACGCGGTGCAGTGTTTGGGCGAGGGTGATGGCGTTGCAAGCCTTTGGTGGCCCGCTGCGGGTGTCTTGCTGCTCGGGCTTTTGCGCGCCGCCTGCGATGCGCTGGGCCAAAGGCTGGTGTTCAAGGCTGCGCGCCGCAGCTTGAGCGAAGCGCGGCAGCGTGTGGTGTGGGCCTTGTCGCTGCGTTCGCCACTGGATGCGGCACGCTCAGCGTCCGGCTTGGCCGCGAGTGTGCTGGCGGAGCAGAGTGAGGCGCTGCTGCCTTATCTCACGCGCTTTCAGCCGGCCCGCTTGCGCAGTACGCTGGTGCCACTGGCCATTCTGGCGGCGGTGGCGCCCTTGTCCTGGGTGGCGGCGTTGATCCTGCTGTTTGCCGCCCCGCTGATTCCCCTGTTCATGGCCCTGGTGGGTTGGCGCGCCCAGGCGGCCAGCGCCGAGCACCTGGGAGAGATGGGCGGCATGAACGCCTTTTTGCTCGACCGTTTGCGGGGTTTGGCCACGCTGCGTGCGCTGGGTGCGGTGGAGCGTACGGCGCAGCAGGTGCGCCAATCGGCGCAACAGCTTCGACAGCGCACCATGGCGGTGTTGCGCATTGCCTTTTTGTCGTCTGCCGTGCTGGAGCTTTTTTCCGCGCTGGGCGTGGCCCTTGTTGCGGTATTTGTCGGCTTTCACCTGCTGGGTGAACTGAATTTTGGTGCCTGGGGAGAGCGCCTGTCGCTGGGGCAGGCTTTGTTTGTTCTGCTCCTGGCCCCGGCGTTTTTTGAACCCTTGCGCGAGTTGTCTGCGGTGTGGCATGACCGTGCGGCCGGCCAGGCGGCCCTGCAGGCCATGGCGCAATTGGAGGCACAAGGCCTGCCTCTCACGGGGGCCACCAGTCGAGCCGAGGTTGCCGTGCTGCACGGGCGCCATGCACCTGCATTGCAGATTGAAGGCCTGAGGTTTGCCCACCCCGGCGCTGCGCTGCCGGTGTTTGAAGGGCTGGACCTGCGTGTCGCCTCTGGAGAACATGTGGCGTTGCTGGCGCCCAGTGGTGCCGGCAAAAGCACGCTGTTGGCGCTGCTGGCGGGCTTGGCGCCGCTACAAGCCGGCACCATCCATATCGCCGGTGTGGAGTTGAACGACGCCACCGCCGCGGCACTGCGCGAGCGCATGGGCTGGCTGGGCCAGCGCCCACACCTTTTTGCCGGTGATGTGTGGCACAACATCGGTCTGGGTGCACACGGCTTGGACCGGGGGCGCGCCGCAGAGGCGTTGCAGCAAGTGCAACTGGAAAGCCTGGCGCAGGACGCGCGTGGACTTGGCGAGGGCGGAAGCGGCTTGTCTGGCGGCGAGGCCGTGCGGTTGGCGCTGGCACGCATGGCGGCCTGGCCACACCGCGACCTGTTGTTGGTTGATGAGCCTACGGCACACCTGGACCAAGCGACGGCCGACGAAGTGACCGATGTGCTGCTGGCGCTGGCCAAAGGCAAAACCCTGCTGGTGGCCACACATGACCCGGTACTGGCCGCACGCCTGCACCGCAGCGTGCGCCTGCAATCCGCTCCATCCGTGGGCGAGCTGGAGGCCGTGGCATGAAGTCTTATGCATCGACTCTGTTGCGGGATGTGCGGCCACTGCTGCGTCTGTTTGGCGCCGAGCAGGGCGTTCGCGTGTGGCTTGGCGCAGGGTTGGCGGCCATCACGGTGCTTGCGGGAATGGCTTTGCTGGGGCTGTCAGGCTGGTTCATCACGGCCACGTCGATTGCCGGTGGCACGCTGGCCGTCGCGCAGGTGTTTGATGTGTTCATGCCGTCGGCCGGCATTCGTTTGCTGGCCATGGGGCGCACGGCCAGCCGTTACGCCGAGCGTCTGGTCACGCACGACGCCACGCTGGCGGTGCTGGCGGCACTGCGCGAGCGCCTGTTCCGTGGCTGGGCCGAGCCCGAGGCCGCCCGCAGCCTGCTGGCCCGGCCAGCCAAACTGTTGTTCCGCCTGACCGTGGATGTGGACGCACTGGACTCCTTTTACCTGCGCGTGGCCGTGCCCTTGGGGGCCGCGTTGGCCGCGGTGTTGCTCGGTAGCCTGGCGTTGGGCTTGATCGATGTACGTCTGGGCTGGGCCACACTCGCCTGGCTGCTGCTGGCTGGCCTGGGCTTGGCTCTTTGGCTGGCGCAGCGCGCAGCCCCGTATGCACGGCGCCGCGCCTATGGCCTGGAAGCGCTGCGCGCACGCACCGTGGATCTGGTGGCCGGCCAAACAGAGCTTGCCATGGTGGGCCGTCTGGCGGCCCAGCGCCAATTGGTGGCTGATGCCGATGCCTATCTGGCCAAGGCCGACGACGCACTCAACCGCATGGAAGCCCAGGCCACTGCGGGCTACGGTGTCATCAGCAGCCTGCTGCTGGCCGGCGTGCTGTTGGCGGTGGGCGCCTTGGTCGAAGCGGGCCACATTGGTTTGCCGGTCGCGGTGCTGGCGCTGTTGTTGGTGTTGACGGCCACCGAGCCCATGGCCGCGCTGCGGCGTGGTGCCATCGAATGGGGGCGTACCCGGCTGGCTGTGCGGCGCCTGGCGCCACGCTGGGAGCGCGCCGGACAGGCGCATGCCACAGCGGCTCAGCCATGCATTGGGCTGTCGATTGAGAAGGAACCGTATGCCTTGGTATTGGATGGCGTCGACGCACAGCTCGCACCCGGCTCGGCGACACTGCTGCATAACATCTGCTTGAAGCTGGCGGCCGGCGAGAGGGTCGCCGTGGTGGGCCCCAGCGGCGCCGGCAAGTCCACACTGCTGGCCATCGTGGCGGGTGAGATCACACCGGCCAGGGGCATGGTCCAGACCGTTGCGCATTGCCTGCTGACGCAGCGCACCGAGCTGTTTCAAGACAGTGTGCGCGGGAATCTGCTGCTCGCCAACCCCGGCGCCAATGACGCTGCGTTGTGGGCTGCGCTCGAATCTGCCGGTCTGGCCGGCCACGTGCGTGCCATGCCACAACAGTTGGACAGCCGCTTGGGTGAAGGCGGGCATGGCTTGTCGGTGGGGCAGGCGCGCCGACTGGCGTTGGCTCGCTTGCTGTTGCGCGCAGCCCCGCTGTGGTTGCTGGATGAACCCACCGAAGGGCTAGACGCCGCTACTGCTCATGACGTACTGCAGCGTATGCAGGTTTTGTCACATGGTCACAGCGTGTTGCTTGTCACCCACACCCGGCGTGAAGCCATGTATGCAGATCGCTTGCTGGTTTTGGAACGTGGGCATATGGTGGCGGATGTTCGACGCGGTGACGCGGCTTTTGAAGCCGTTCTTGCTCGCCTGCGCCCGGACTGAAGCGGGCCCCAGATTTGTATCTAAGTTAGGTGTAAAACAAAGGAAACCCGATGGATCTCGACATCGTTTCGCTCTCACGGTTGCAGTTTGCCGTCACGGCGCTGTACCACTTCTTATTCGTTCCCTTGACCCTAGGGCTGTCTATCCTGGTCGCCATCATGGAGACGGTCTATGTCATGACCGGGCGCGTCATCTGGCGCGACATGACCAAATTCTGGGGCGTGCTCTTCGGCATCAACTTCGCCATGGGTGTGGCCACCGGGGTGGTGATGGAGTTTCAGTTCGGCATGAACTGGAGCTACTACAGCCACTACGTCGGCGACGTGTTTGGTGCGCCGCTGGCGATCGAAGGGCTGATGGCGTTCTTCCTGGAAGCCACCTTCGTTGGCCTGTTCTTCTTTGGCTGGGACAAGCTTTCCAAGGTGGGCCATCTGGTGGCCACCTGGGCGGTGGCGATTGGCTCCAACTTCTCCGCATTGTGGATTTTGATCGCCAATGGCTGGATGCAAAACCCGGTGGGCGCGGCGTTTAATCCCGAGACCATGCGCATGGAAGTGACCGACTTCTTTGCGGTGTTGACCAACCCGGTGGCGCAGGCCAAGTTTGTGCACACGGTGTCGGCCGGTTATGTGTGTGCGGCGGTATTTGTGTTGGGCGTTTCGGCCTGGTACGTACTGAAGGGGCGCCACCTGGAAATGGCCAAACGCTCGATGACGGTGGCGGCCTCGTTTGGCCTGGCGGCTGCGTTGTCGGTGGCGGTGCTCGGTGACGAAAGCGGTTACCTCTCGGGCGAGCACCAGAAGATGAAGCTGGCCGCCATAGAAGGCATGTGGGAAACGCAACCCGCGCCCGCAGCTTTCACGGTCATAGGTTTTCCCGACCAGGAGGCGCGCGAGACACACTATGCGCTGCACATTCCCATGGTCATGGGTTTGATCGGCACCCGCTCGCTGGACACCACCATGCCCGGCATCCTCGAACTGGTGAAGAGTGCCGAGGTGCGCATCCGCGAGGGCATCAAAGCCTACGATGCGCTGCAAAAGATCCGCGAGGCCGGTGGCACTTCCAAGGTGACACAGGGTGTACGCGCCGAATTCGAGGACAACGGCATCAACCTGGGTTACGCGCTGCTGCTCAAGCGCTACGTCGACGACCCACGCCAGGCCACGGACGCACAAATCGCCAAGGCCGCTTGGGACACCGTGCCGCAGGTGGCGCCACTGTTCTGGTTGTTCCGTGTGATGGTGGGCATAGGCGTGTTGCTGATCTTGCTGACCGGCACGTTCTTCGTCTTGTCGGCACGGCGCAAGCTGGACCAGTATCCGGCTTTGCTGCGTATCGCCTTGTGGAGCATTCCGCTGCCGTGGCTGGCCATTGAAAGCGGTTGGATGGTGGCTGAGTTTGGCCGCCAACCCTGGGTGATCGAAGGTGTGCTGCCTACGGCCGTGGCCGTGTCCAACCTGGGGGTGAAGTCGCTGCTCATCACCATCGCTGGCTTTGTGCTCATCTACACCGTGCTGCTGGTGATTGAACTCAAGCTGATGCTCAAAGCCATCAAGAAAGGCCCCGTGGAAGAACACGCGCCCGATGTCGGTGCCAACGTCAAACGCGTGCGCGCTGGCGGCACCCGTTCCAAACCAATCGTATCTGCGGAGTGAACCATGGTCTTACATCAACTTCTTGACTACGACACCCTGCGCATCATCTGGTGGTTGCTGATGGGCATCCTGCTGGTGGGTTTTGCCTGCACCGATGGTTTTGATCTGGGCACCGGCATGTTGCTGCCGTTTGTTGGCCGCAGCGATGTCGAGCGGCGTGTGGTGATCAACAGTGTGGGCCCGGTGTGGGAAGGCAACCAGGTGTGGCTGATCCTCGGCGGTGGTGCCATTTTTGCGGCCTGGCCGCACATCTATGCCGTTTCGTTCTCGGGCTTCTACCTGGCGATGTTTGCCATTCTTTCGGCGCTGATTCTGCGGCCTGTGGCTTTCAAGTTCCGCAGCAAGCGGCCCGAACCGGCCTGGCGCAATCGCTGGGATTGGGTGTTGTTCTTCAGCGGCTTTGTGCCGACCTTGATTTGCGGTGTGGCCTTGGGCAATGTGCTGCAAGGTGTGCCGTTCCGTCTCACACCCGACATGCAGATCTTCTACGAAGGCACGTTCTTTGAGTTGCTGAACCCGTTCGCCGTGTTGTGTGGCTTGGTGTCGGTGGCGATGTTGGTAATGCATGGCAGCACCTGGATCAACCTCAAGGCTGATGGCGTGGTGGCTGAACGTGCGCGTGCTTATGGCCGCTGGGCGGCGCTGGCTACGGTCGCTCTTTACGCGCTGGCCGGTGTGGCCTTGTGGTTGTGGGTCAAGGGTTATGCGGTGACCAGCGCGGTCGACACACTAGGTCCCTCCAACCCGCTGCGTAAAACGGTGGAGCTGCAGGCCGGTGTGTGGTTCCGCAACTACCAGCAACACGCGTGGACATTGGCGGCCCCCGTGCTCGGCATTCTGGGTGCGCTGGGTGCGTGGGTTGGTTTGCAGGCACGGCGTGAAATCTTCGCTTTGCTGAGTAGTGCGCTGAGCCAGGCCGGCATCATCTTGAGTGTGGGCGCATCGATGTTCCCGTTCATCCTGCCTTCGTCGCTGGCGCCCGGCGCAAGCCTCACGGTCTGGGACTCTTCATCGAGCCATATGACGCTGTTCATCATGCTGGTGGCGACGCTGATCTTCCTGCCCATCATCCTGGCCTACACCAGTTGGGTGTACCACGTGTTGTGGGGCAAGGTGGATGAGAAGGCGATCCGCGATGAAAGTACGCATGCGTATTGATGGCACACCCCCAGGTTGCTCACTCCGTGTAGCGCCCACCCCCTTGCAGGGGGCAACACCTGCGGCCTGGCAAAGCCAGTTCCGCGGTGTTCTCCAATTGGATCGTTTGCGCGGCACCTGCGTGTCGTAAAAAGGAAAAAACATGTGGTACTTCTCGTGGATTCTTGGCCTGCCGCTGGCAGCCGCCTTTGCCGTGCTCAACGCCATGTGGTACGAGTTGATGGACGATGAGGCGGTACGCCGCGAAAAGCTGGAGCGCCAACTCGGCGAGACCTCAGAGCATCTCTGATGCCTGAAATTCGCTGGCGCAAGCTTGGGGGTCTTTAAACCCTTATCTTCGTCCCTACTTGACCTGAGCCGCTATGCATTGTTGTAGCGGCTCAAGTTTTTTGGGGGTGGCGAGATGCATCTTGTGCACTGGCTCGCCGCATTTCTTACATTTTTGTTTTTTGATCAAAGGCCGTTTCATGTTGTTCGAACCTCTTAAAGTCGGCGCTGCCACCTTGCCCAACCGCATCTTGCTCGCGCCTTTGACCCGCGCCCGTGCGGGTACCGAGCATTTGCCCAACGAGCTGATGGCCGAGTACTACGCCCAGCGCGCCAGCGGCGGCCTGCTGATTACCGAGTGCACCATGGTGGCCCCACACACCTCGGCTTTTGTCGCCGAGCCCGGCATCTATTCGGCCGAGCAGGTGCAGGCCTGGAAGAAGGTGACCTCTGCCGTACATGCCAAAGGTGGGCGCATCTTCCTGCAGATCTGGCACGCTGGCCGCGCCGCGCACCCGGGCATCAATGGCGGCGCACCCACGGTGTCGTCCACGGCCACGCCGATTGAAGGCGAGATCCATACCCCAGCGGGCAAGGTGCCCCAGGCATCGGCGCAGGTGCTGAGCGAAGCCGAAATTCCGGCCATCGTCGCCGCTTTTGTGCAAGGCGCGAAGAACGCCATCGAGGCCGGTTTTGACGGTGTTGAAGTCCACGGCGCCAACGGCTATCTGCTTGACCAGTTCCTGCGCGACGGTGTGAACAACCGCACCGACGCTTATGGCGGCTCCATGGAAAACCGTGCACGGCTGTTGTTTGAAGTCTTGAAGGGCGTTTCAGCCGCCATTGGCTCCGAGCGCGTAGGTCTGCGCCTGTCGCCATTGAACAGCTACAACAGCATGCGCGACAGCGACCCCGTGGCCTTGATCTCGTTCCTGGCCGAGCGGTTGAACGATTTCCACCTGGCGTATCTGCACGTGATGCGTGGCGATTTCTTCCAGGCGCAAAAAGGCGATGTGATGACCCCCGCGCGCAAGCTCTACAAGGGTGTGCTGGTGGGCAATATGGGCTATACCGCCGAAGAGGCCGCACAAACCATCAAGGCTGGCCAGTTGGATGCGGTGGCCTTTGGCTCCAGCTTCCTGGCCAATCCGGATTTGCCAGAACGCATCAAGGCCGGCGCAGCACTCAATGCGCCAGACCCAAGCACGTTCTACACGCCTGGTGCCAAGGGCTACACCGACTATCCCGCACTGCAGAGCGCGTAAGCTGTTCAGCCAGCCCGCGGATTGTGTTTAATCTGCGGGCTTTTTGCGGCCAGCGCCGCTCAACCGGTCTTTCAAGCCCAGCACCTTGGTGACGGTGGCGCCCATGCCCATCAACTGCTTGGCGGTTTCGGGCTTGAGGCGCTGCACCTCATCAAACCACTTCATCAGCCCGTCGATCAGGTCGTGCATTTCGCGCATGCGCTGCTGGGCGTATTGCTCGGCGTCGGTCTCAGTGTCTTGCAGCAGGGCACCACGCAACATGGACAGCGTGGGTTCGATCTCGCGTCGGCGGCGCTCCTCGGCCAGCACACGAAAGATCTCCCACACGTCCTGTGGAGCTTCAAAGTACTCGCGTCTGTCGGCCGGGCGGTGGCGCAGGTGCACCAGGCGCCAGGATTGCAGCTCTTTCAGCCCCATGCTGACGTTGGAGCGCGAAAACGCCAGGGTTTCGCCAATCTCATCGGCGTTCAGCGGGTTGGGCGAGATGAACAGCAGCGCATAGATCTGTCCCACGGTGCGGTTGATGCCCCATTTGCTGCCCATTTCGCCAAAGTGCGCAATGAACTGGCGGTTGAGTTCAGGCAGTTCTTTGGCTTCCGACGCTTTTGGGGTTTCAGGCATTTCTGAATTCTATCGAGGTGCCAGATTTCCGGGGAAACCTAGCGTCACGCGCAAGCCACCGAGTTCTGGTGAGGCATCCAGGGCCAGCGTTGCGCCGTGCTGGTCGGCGATCGTTTTGACGATAGACAAGCCCAGGCCGCTGCCTTCCGTGCCACTGGGCGTCTGTGTGCTGCGGAAGAAACGCTCGAACACCTGCTTGCGTTCTTCGGCCGGGATGCCAGGACCCGAGTCTTCCACCACAACAGCTGCCGCACCATCCAAAGACCTGACGCTCAACTTCACGCGGCCATGTGTGGGCGTGTATTTGACGGCGTTCTCCAACAGATTGCGCAACAGCATGCGCAGGCTGTCGACGTCGCCATGGATATTTGTTGGCGCCGTCTTGGCCACGTCAAGCTGGATGTCGCGTGCCTGGGCCAAAGCTTGCAGGTCCTGGCCCAGGCCGTGCGCCAGGGCTTGCAAGTCCAGCGGCTGCAGGTCAGGCGCGGGTTGGCTTTCTTGCCGCGCCAGCGCCAGCAGTTGGTTGAGCAGACGGATGGCGCGGTCTATGCCCTGGTTCAGCCGGCCAATCTGGGTGTCGCGTACGGCAGGCTCTTGTGTGCGTTGCAGTGCCTGCGCCTGCAGTTTCAAGCCGGTGAGGGGGGTGCGCAATTCGTGGGCCGCGTTCGCGATGAAGGCCTTTTGGTTGGCCTGCACAGTGCCCATGCGGTCGAACAGCAGGTTCAGTTCCTGTACCAGCGGCTGCACCTCCTGGGGCAGGTCGTTTGCCAGCAGTGGCGAGAGATCGGTTGCGGGGCGGTTGGCCACCTGCTGGCGGGTGCGTTCCAAGGGGGCCAGCGATTGACGTATGACCAGCCAGATCACCAACATCAACAATGGCGCAGTCAAGGCCATGGGCAGTATGGCGCGCACCGCCAGTGCGCTGGCGCGGCTTTGCCGGGCGCTCAGGTCCTGCGCGATCTGGATGGTTTGGGCTGGCGTTTGAATCGAGTAGACGCGGTAGCGCGTGTTGTTTTGCACCACGTCAGAGAAACCGAGCACGGCGCGTGGCGGCAATACCGCGTGTGGCGAGCGAAACAGCGGCGCACCGTCCGCACCCCAGATCTGGATGATGTAGCCCACATCGTCTTCGGCGGTGTCGGGTACGGCCAGACCTAGCGGTGAGCGCGCACGCATCGAATACGCCATTTGCTGCAGGTGGTAATCGAACATTTCGTCGGCCTGCTGCAATGCGCTGCGGTAGGCCGAACTGGCCTGCAGCAGTGCGGCCAAGGCCACGGCCGAAAGCACCGACAACAGCAGCCGGCGTTTCAGCGAGTGTTGGGCGCGGCGCTGGGGTGTAGTGGGCGGGCTCATGGGCGCGGCATCACGTAGCCCAGGCCACGCACGTTCTGAATCAACTCGCTGCCGAGCTTTTTACGCAGGCCGTGGATGTAGACCTCGACCGCATTGCTGCTCACATCATCCTTCCAGCTGTAGAGCTTTTCTTCGATTTGTGCGCGTGAGAACACCACGCCCGGGCGCGCCATCAAGGTCTCCAGCACCGCCCATTCGCGCGCCGACAGCACGATGGCTTCAACTTGCGATACACCGTTGCGCTCTACCGTGCGCGTGGCTTCGTGGGTGATGGGGTTGAGCCGAATGTTCTGGTAGCTGAGCACCGAATCGGCCTGGCCAATGCTGCGGCGGATAAGCGCGCGGATGCGCGCCAGCAGTTCATCGATGTCGTAAGGTTTGAGCACGTAGTCGTCGGCCCCGGCGTCCAGACCGGCGATGCGTTCGGGCGTGGCGTCGCGGGCGGTGGCAATCAATACCGGGACCTTGCTCTTGCGCGCGCGCAGGGCTTTCAGCACATCCAGCCCGTCCATCTTGGGCAGGCCCAGGTCGAGCAACACCAGGTCGTAGGACTCGGCTTGTAACGCGGTGTCGGCCATCAGGCCGTCGCGTATCCAGTCGACCGCAAAGCCCTCGCCACGCAGCACGTCGAGCAAGGTTTCGCCAATCATCAAATCGTCTTCAACCAACAGCAGGCGCATGCGATTTGTTTCCTTTATTTTGTGGGGTGATTATGCGAGCCGGCCTCTTAGGCCAGTCTTAAAGCCAGCACTTCATTATTTTTTTGAACGAATTTTGCTAAAACCTCTTGTCATTGTTTCAATTGTTGAAATAAGCTTGGCAACGGCGTCACCCGAAGAGAACCATCTACTGGTCGATATTTGGAGGAGAACCAATGCGTACGAACCTGCCCGTTACCCAACGCGAGTATGAGTTTCCAGATAACGCAACGCTGATGTCGACCACCGACACGCAGAGCTATATCAACTACGCCAACGACGCTTTCATCGAAGTCAGCGGCTTTGATCGAGAAGAGATCAAAGGCCAGCCGCACAACATGGTGCGGCACCCCGACATGCCGACCCAAGCTTTTGCCGACCTGTGGCGCACGCTCAAAGACGGCCAGCCATGGACCGGCCTGGTGAAGAACCGCCGCAAGAACGGCGACCACTACTGGGTGCGCGCGAATGCCGTGCCTGTGGTGCGCAATGGGCAAGTGGCGGGGTTCATGTCGGTGCGCACCAAGGCTTCGCGCGCCGAGATTGAGGGGGCCGAAAAGCTCTATAAAGAATTCAGAGACGGCGAAGCCCGTGGTCGCGTGTTTTACAAGGGCTTGATTTTGCGCACCGGTCTGATGGGCTGGACTTCATGGGCCAAAACCATGTCTGTACGTTGGCGCATTCGTCTGGCCCTGGCGGCGCTGGTGCTGGTGGGCTCGTTTCTGGCCACCGTGCTGGGGCTGCGTGATCTGGAGCTGGCCGAGATGATTGGCGCCTTGGTGTTGAGTGCGGTGTTGTCGAGCTGGTGGCTGGAGGTGCAGATTGCCGGGCCGCTGGAGCGGGTGCTGCGCCAGGCGCTGGACGTGGCCTCGGGCCGCAGTCAGCAAGGGCTGGAGTTGGGCCGGGTGGACGAAATCGGCATGACGCTGCGTTCCATCAACCAACTCGGGCTGATGTTCCGCTGGTTGATTGACGACGTGGCGCAGCAGGTGAGCAATGTGCAAAACGCCGTGGACGAAATTGCCAAGGGCAACAATGATTTGAGCTCGCGCACCGAGCAGTCGGCTGCCAGTGTCGAGCAAACCGCCGCCTCCATGACGCAGATGACCGCCAGCGTGAAGAACAACGCCGACACCACACGCGAGGCCACCAAACTCGCCGGATCGGCCAGCGAGGCCGCCACCAAGGGTGGCGAGGTGGTGGCCGGCGTGATCACCACCATGGGCGACATCACGGCCAGCTCGAAGAAGATTGTCGACATCATTGGTGTCATCGACAGCATTGCCTTCCAGACCAATATCCTGGCGCTGAATGCGGCCGTGGAAGCGGCGCGTGCCGGTGAGCAAGGGCGTGGCTTTGCAGTGGTGGCGAGTGAGGTGCGCGCATTGGCCGGGCGTAGCGCCGACGCGGCCAAGGAAATCAAGGCGCTGATTGGCAGCAGCGTGGAGAAGGTGGAGTCAGGCTCGCGGCTGGTGAGTGATGCGGGCCAGAACATGGACAGCATCGTCGCGCAAGTGCGGCAGGTGTCGCAGTTGATCGGTGACATCAGCGGTGCCACCCAGCAACAAAGCGACGGTGTGAGCCAGGTGGGGGACGCGATTTCCCACCTGGATCAGATCACCCAACAGAACGCCGCGCTGGTGGAACAGAGTGCCGCAGCCGCCAGCAGCCTGCAGCAGCAGGCGAAACAGTTGGTGGAAGCCATCAACGTGTTCAAGCACACCTCGGCGGCTTGAACACGCGCTCCGGCTGGGCTTAGGCCAAACGTGCGCGGTGGCGCGCGATCTGCAGCTTCACCTGGGCCGGTGCCGTGCCGCCCAGCGTGTTGCGTGCGTTCAGCGAGCCGCGCAGGCTCAACACGTCAAACACGTCTTTTTCTATGCTGGGGTGGAACTCCTGCAGCACCTTGAGCGGCAGTTCCGACAAATCAACCTGGTGCGAAATCGCCGCCTTGACGGCATGCGCCACGGTTTCGTGGGCGTCGCGGAAGGGCAGGCCCTTCTTCACCAGGTAGTCGGCCAGGTCGGTGGCGGTGGCATATCCCTTCAAGGCGGCGCGCTCCATGGCTTCGGGCTTGACGGTGATGCCGCCAACCATTTCAGCAAAGATGCGCAGCGTGTCCTTGAGTGTGTCCACGGTGTCGAACAGCGGCTCCTTGTCTTCCTGGTTGTCCTTGTTGTAGGCCAGCGGCTGGCCCTTCATCAAGGTGATCAGGCCCATCAAGTGGCCGACCACGCGGCCGGTCTTGCCACGCGCCAACTCGGGCACGTCGGGGTTTTTCTTCTGCGGCATGATGCTTGATCCGGTGGTGAAGCGGTCGGCAATCTGGATGAAGCTGAAGTTCTGGCTCATCCACAAGATCAACTCTTCGCTGAAGCGGCTGATGTGCACCATGGCCAGCGAGGCGGCGGCAGTGAATTCAATCGCGAAGTCACGGTCGCTCACCGCGTCCAGGCTGTTCTGGCAGACACCGTCCATGCCCAGGGTTTGGGCGACCAGTTCGCGGTCCAGCGGGTAGCTGGTGCCGGCCAGAGCGGCGGCGCCCAGCGGCAGCACGTTGACGCGGCGGCGTACATCCAGCATACGTTGGGCGTCGCGGCTGAACATTTCGACGTAGGCCAGCATGTGGTGGCCAAAACTCACCGGCTGGGCCACCTGCAGGTGGGTGAAGCCGGGCAAGATCACATCGACGTTTTTCTCGGCGATGTCGACCAGGGCTTTTTGCAGATCGATCAGCAGGCCGCCAATCAGGTCGATCTCGCCACGCAGCCACAGGCGTACGTCGGTGGCCACCTGGTCGTTGCGGCTGCGGCCGGTGTGCAGGCGCTTGCCGGCGTCGCCCACCAGTTGCGTCAGGCGGGCTTCGATGTTCAGGTGCACGTCTTCCAGATCCAGCTTCCACTCGAACGCGCCGGACTCGATTTCGCCGGCGATCTGCGCCATGCCCTTCTGGATGGAGGCCAGGTCTTCTGCGCCAATGATGCCTTGTTTGGCCAGCATGCCGGCATGCGCCAGGCTGCCGGCAATGTCGGCTTGCCACAGGCGTTTGTCGAAAAACACGCTGGAGGTGTAGCGCTTGACCAGATCGCTCATGGGTTCAGAGAACAGCGCTGACCAGGCTTCGGATTTTTTATCGAGTTGGTTTTGGGACATGAGGTTGGACCTGGTAGTACGGGGATAAGCAGAAATACGGGTACACAGCGTGATGACGGCAGTTTCAGCAGGGGCAGGCTTGGTGGACGCCCGGTCTTCCCCAATAATCGAACACTGACAGATTCACGCGCATGAAAGAACCGCAAATTTTATCGACCTTCCACGAACTCGCTGGCGACCCGGCGGAGTTGGCCGCGTCCGCGCGTGTGTCGCCGGCCGCGCAGGTGTTCGACGCCTGCCGTGCGGGCGTCATTTTGCGCGCGGTTTTGTTCGTTGAGCTGGTGCTGTGTGTGGGGGCGATGTTCAATACCGGCAACTTCGTCGACTGGCTGGCGCTGTGTGCGGTGCTGACCGGGGGCGCCTTGCCCGCCACGCTCACCTGGCTGATTGTGGCCTGCAGCCTGAAACGCCCGCTGGCACTGCTGCCCGAAGCCGGCCAGATCACTGCTGGTGTGGTGCTGGGGGCATTCGCCGGGCTGTACGGCTGCGCGATGCTGGCGCTGCTCGGCGTGGCCGATCCGGCACCCTGGCTGGCCAGCGCGGCGGCGGGGGCGCTGGTCTCCGCCCTGGTGGTGGCCGGCCTGCTGCTGCGCGCGCGCGCGCGCACCCCTGCGGCCACCACCGCGCGGCTGGACGAGCTGCAGGCGCGCATACAGCCGCATTTTTTGTTCAACACCCTGAACAGTGCCATTGCCCTGGTGCGGGCCGAACCGGCCAAGGCCGAATCGCTGCTGGAAGACCTGAGCGACCTGTTTCGCCACGCCCTGGTCGACCAGGGCGAAACCGTGAGTGTGGCCCACGAGGTTGCGCTGGCGCGGCAATACCTGTCGATAGAGCAGGTGCGGTTTGGCGACCGGCTGCAGGTGCGCTGGGACCTGGACCCCGCCGCTGGCGACACCCTGGTGCCGCCGCTGCTGCTGCAGCCGCTGGTGGAGAACGCGGTGCGCCACGGCGTCGAGCCCAGCCCCAGCGGCGCCGATGTGCAAATCTCTACCGAGCGGCGCAAGGGCACGGTCGTCATCAAGGTGACCAATACCGTGCCGGGTGGGCCCGGGCCCAAGGGCCAGGGTCTGGCCCTGGCGAATGTGCGTGAACGGCTGAAACTGCAGCACGACGTGCAAGGCCAGTTTCAGGCGGCGTTCAAGGATGGCTTGTTTCGCGTACGCATAGAGGTGCCGGTATGAGCCTGCGTGTACTCATCGTCGACGACGAAGTGCTGGCGCGCAGCCGCTTGCGCACGCTACTGGACGACTGCGGCAGTGCCACCGCCTGTGTGGTCGGCGAGGCCGGTAATGCCGCGCAGGCGCTGGAAGTCTTGGCGCGCGAGCGGGTGGATGTGGTGCTGCTCGACATCCACATGCCTGGCACCGATGGCCTGCAGCTGGCACAGGCGTTGAAAGTGCGTGCCGAGCCCGTGGCTGTGGTTTTTGTCACCGCCCATGCCGACCACGCCGTGCAAGCGTTCGAACTTGATGCGGTGGACTACCTGACCAAGCCCGTGCGTCTGCAGCGCCTGCGTGATTCGCTATTAAAAGTGGAGCGTCTTGCGCAATCCCGGAAAGCGCTGGAGGCTGATTCTGTACAAGAGTCTTTGGTGATACACGACCGTGGCCGCGTGGAGCGTGTGCCGCTGGCAGACGTGTTGTACTTCAAGGCCGAGCTGAAGTACCTGACGGTGCGCACCGCGACGCGCAGCTACATTTTTGACGGTGCCCTGACCGAGCTGGAAACGCGCCACGCCAGCTTGTTTGTGCGCATCCATCGCAACGCACTTGTGGCGCGGCGGGCCTTGCGCGCGCTGGAGAAAAAGTTTGATGCGGCCGAAGGCGGCGAAGGCGAGGGCTGGGCGGTGCGTCTGCACGGGCTTGACGAATGGCTGATGGTGTCGCGGCGCCAGGTCGCAGCGGTGCGTGAGGCGTTGGCCAGCGCCAGTTGATCTAGGGCCTGTTAACACTATGGATGGGAGACGCGTTGCGAGTCCAAAAGGCCAGGGGCGAGGCGCAAAACGCAGCCGGGGTGAACCCCGGCAAGGCTTTGCAACGACGCGGCTGGTCTTTTGGGCCGCAACCCGAAGGGAACGTGCTTAAAAAGCCGCCACTCCGCGTTGCACTCCTAGGCCAGGCTGACGCCTGGCCGTCGTCCCGCGCCTTGATTGGCGACTTTTTAAGCACGTTCGCGCTCCCATCCATAGTGTTAACAGGCCCTAAAGTGGTGCCAAAACTGTGGTGCCAAAGCCAAAACCTGCTCCATCCGCAGGCACAATGGAGGCAATGACACCCTCCGCTTCGATATGGGACAGCCTGCGCCATCGCGCATTTCGGGGGCTCTGGGGCGCCGGAGCCGTCTACTTCATCGGCAACTTCATGCAGGCCATGGCGGCGGCGTGGCTGATGGTCGAGCTGACCGGCTCGTCGTTTCTGGCGGCGCTGGTGCAGACAGCGGTGTTTCTGCCTATGTTTTTGTTGTCGCTGCCGGCCGGTGTGCTGGCTGACATTGCCGACCGGCGTACCCTGATCCAACGCGCTTTGGCGGTGCAGGCCATCAGCGGCACCTTGCTGGCGGTGTTGCTGCTGGCGGGCATTGGCGGTGCCGCGACCATCCTGTTTTTCATCTTTGTCGCGGGCTGCTGCACCGCCTTGTCGTCACCGGCCTGGAACTCCACCGTCACCGATACGGTGCCGCGCGCCGATCTGCCGCAGGCCATCACCGTCATTTCCATTGCCTACAACGCCGCGCGTGCCGTCGGGCCAGCCTTGGCGGGGGTGGTGTTTTCGGTGATTGGTGGCGCCTGGAACTTTGCCTTTGCCGTGCTGGCCACACTGGCGATGATGGAGTCGGTGCGCCGCTGGCCGCCGGCACCGCACCCGCCATCGCGCCTGCCGGCCGAGCGGCTGTGGGGCGGCATGATGAGTGCGCTGCGTTTTGCCTGGCATTCACAAACCGTGCTGGCGCAACTGGTGCGCACCGTGGCCTACAGCGGCGCCGGTTCGGCCTTGTGGGCCTTGTTGCCGGTCATAGGGCAGCAGCAACTCGGGCTGGGCGCGGCGGGTTACGGCATGTTGATGGGTTGCCTGGGCTCGGGTGCGGTGGCCGTGGGCCTGGTCATAGGCCGGCTGCGGCTGCGATTCGGGCTTGAGTTGATTGTGGCGGCGGGCTGCGTGGTCTACGCGCTGGTGATGCTGATTTCCGCCTTTTCGCGCTGGACACCCTTGGTGCTGCTGGCCCTGTGTTTTGGCGGTGCCGCGTGGATGGCGGTGATGTCCACCTTCAACACCGCAACGCAAACCAGCGTGCCACCCTGGGTGCGCTCACGTGCGCTGGCCATGCACACCTTGTGTGCGCTGGGCTCGTTTGCGTTTGGTTCGGCGTTCTGGGGGGCGTTGTCCGATCTTTTTGGCCTGTCGTTCACCTTGTGCCTGGCGGCCGCCAGCATGGGCTGCGGCCTGCTGCTGGCCCGGCCTTTCCCGCTGCGCATGGGCGAGGCGCTGGAGGTGACCCAGGCCGCGCCCGGCGATGTATTGCTGGTGAAATACGAGCCGGCACCCGAGGCCGGCCCGGTGGCGGTGGAAATGTCCTACCAGGTAGGCGAGCGCGATGTGGAGGAGTTTTTGTTCGCAATCTCCGAGCTGCGCGCACCGCGCCAGCGTGATGGCGCCACCTTCTGGCGCGTGTACCGCGATCTGGCCAACCCGACACGGTTTGTCGAGCGTTTCATCGTTGCCTCCTGGGCCGACTACCTGCACCAGCGTGCCCGCGCCACGCTGGCCGATCAGGAGCACGAGGCTTACGTACGTACCTTTCTCGAGCCCGGCACCGCGGTCACCATGCAACACTACATTGCCGAACGATGAAAGAGCGCAAAGAGGCTCCTACGCGGGAACAGATGGCGCTGCTGCCGGCGTTTCCGGTACTCGGGCCGCAGCAGGTCTGGCTGGTGGACACACCCGAGCAGGCGCAGCTGGCATTGCCCGAGCTGCTGGCCCAGCCCGTGCTGGGTTTCGACACCGAATCCAAACCCACCTTTCTGAAAGAGCAAAAGTCCGACGGACCACACGTGGTGCAGTTCGCCACCACGACGCGGGCCTATGTGTTTCAGCTATGGGCGCCAGAGTGCCGCCTGGCCGTGACCCAGGTGCTGGGCGCAGCCCACGTGGTCAAGGCCGGGTTCGGGCTGGTGTCGGACCTGCGCCAGATCGCCGCAAAGTTTGGCGCTGCGCCGCAGGCGGTGCTGGATGTGGACGCCTTGTTCCGTCAGCAGGGCTACCGGCGCGAACTGGGTGTGAAGGCCGCCGTGGCGGTGGTCTTCGGCCAGCGGTTCAACAAATCGAAAAAAGCATCGACCTCGAACTGGGCGGCGCGCAAACTATCGACGGTGCAAGTGTTATATGCCGCCAACGACGCTTACGCCGCGATGCAGGTGTATGCCGCCCTGCAACGCGAAAATTTGCTCCATGACCCCCGCCAATAGTCCGACCCCGGCATCCACCGCCAAGCTGGCCCTGCAGAGCATTCACCATGTGGCCGTGATCTGCTCCGACTACGCACGCTCCAGGCATTTCTACACCGAGATCCTGGGACTTCGCATCGTGGCGGAGAATCACCGCGTCGCCCGCCAGTCCATGAAGCTCGATCTGGCCTTGCCCGATGGCTCGCAGATCGAGCTGTTTTCCTTTCCGAATGCACCGTCCCGGCCTTCGCGTCCGGAAGCCCAGGGCCTGCGCCATCTGGCGTTTGCGGTGGCCGACCTCGACGCCAGCGTGGCCGCTTTGTTGGCCCATGGTGTAGCGGTGGAGGCGATACGGGTAGACGAATACACCGACAGGCGCTTTACCTTTTTTGCCGATCCCGACGGCTTGCCGCTCGAGCTCTACCAGCCAAAACTCTAATATTTCCCATGCCCAAGCCAGCCGATGATTTTGTCAAAACCGTGTGGATCGTGGACGCGGCCTACCTCTACAACTTTGGCCGCACGCGGCCCGGCGGTTTCGACTATCTCAAGCTCAAGAACGAGCTGATCCGCGCCAACGGAGGGCCTATCTACGAAAGTTACTACCTGAACGCCGCCGCCGACCCCACGGCCGAATCCCAAAGCGCGTTCCACACCTGGATCAAATCGGCAGCCCCCAAGGGACCGCAGATGCGGGTCCAGCTCTACAAGCTCAAAGACCTGCACAGCCGTTGCCCATCGTGTGGCACGCAGTTTGACCGCCATGTGCAAAAAGGCGTGGACGTGGCGATTACCACGCTGATGATCAAGCTCGCGGCGCAAGACGTGTACGACCGGGTGATCCTCTCGGCGGGCGACGGCGACTTTGAAGACGCGATTGCCTACATCAAATCCGACCTGCGCAAAGAGGTCTGGTTGCATGGCGCGCAGTCCACCTTGTCGGTTGATCTGCAATGTTATGCCGACAAGGTTTTGTGGCTGGACGATATGGTTCCAGCCATCGATAAATAAACAGATTTCCCCTACACCATGCCCCACCTCGTCATCCTCTACACCGGCCAGCTTGAGGCCGAGACCGACATGAGCGCGCTGTGCCGCAGCCTGGCCGACAGCATGCTCAGCGTGCGCGACGACGCCGACAAACCGCTGTTCCCCATCGGTGGCACGAGGGTGTATGCCTACCCCGCGCCGCATTACGCCGTCGCCGATGGTTCGGCCGACCACGCCTTCATCTACATGAACCTGCGCATGGCCAAGGGCCGCAGCATCGCCACCCAGCAACGCGTCGGCGATGCGCTGCTGGCTTGCGCCAAGGCCCACCTGGAGCCGGTGTTCGCCAAGCGCCACATCGGCATGACCATACAGGTGGAAGAGGGGCAGGAGAGCTTCGACGGCAAACACAACAACCTGCACCCGCTGTTTCAGAACGTGCTGCGCTGAGGCCTTCCACGCAGCGGCGTTTTAAAGCTGCTCTTCCGAGATCAGCTGCGAAAGAAACCAGTTCTTCAGGCTCAGCAGCCAGTCGGCGCCGGGTTCGTCCAGGCGCACGGCTTCGCTCTGGTCCGCCGCGCGGCTGACCCATTCCAGGCCGTTGTCGCCGGCTGCCACTCTCACCTCATAAGCACCCGCCAGGCGTACGGAGGACAGCCGCGCAATGGTGCGCGCCAGTGCCTGGCTTTCGATGATCAGGCCAACTTCGGTGTTCAGCCGGGCCGAGCGGCTGTCCAGGTTCATGGAGCCCAGAAACAGTTGCCGGTCGTCGATGATGGCCACCTTGGCGTGCAGGCGGCCCAGAGATTGCTTGAAGTCGCCGAGTTCGTGGTTGCGTCCCGACAGCCTGGCGCCCAACTCGTACAAGCGCACGCCCGCACGCAGCAAACGCCAGCGGTAGCGCGCATAGCCCGCATACACCAAGGTCTCGTCCGTGGCTTCGAGCGAGTTGGTGAAGACTATGGTCTTGACGCCACGCGCCGCGTTGTCGCGTATCAACTGCAGGCCGCGTTCGCCGGGCACGAAGTAGGGCGAAATCAGAATCACCTGCTGCTGCGCCATGCCCAGCGCCTGCAGGGTCTGCTGGGTGACGCTGCTGGCAAAGCGTGCGTCCGGGTCGGCCTGCCGAATCTTCTCTGGCGGGTCGACCAGCACCCGCGCCGTGCCACCGATCAGCGCCGCACGACCCGTCTCCATCTGCGTGGCGACAGGGCTTTCGCCCAGCAGGTCAACAGCGCGTTCCGCTTCTGGCGCCGGCAGTGCTGCGGCCAAGCTCTGGTCGAGCCAGCCGGTGTTGGTGGCCATGCGGCCGGCAGGCTCCGTGCCCGTCAGGCTGGCGATGGGGCGCGCGTCGGGGCTGTTCCAGTAGCGGTCGAAGCTGGAAGACAGCTCTCCCACCACCTGACCGCAGGCCAGCAGATCGATGTCTATGAAATTCGCCATCGCGTTCTGCATGAAGTACTCGGCCGCGATATTGCGTCCACCCAGCACCGCCCAACTGTTGTCGACCACGAACAACTTGTTGTGCATGCGGTGGTTGATGCGGCGCAGTTCCCACAGCGACAGCAGCAGGCGTGAAACCAGGCTTTCACCCTGGGCCGGCAGCGGGTTGAACAGTCTGATCTCCAGCTTGGGCTCTGCGGCCAGCGCGGCATACAGCGGGTACTTGCTGCCGGCATAAAGATCGTCCACCAGCAGGCGTACACGTACGCCGCGCTGGGCGGCTGCACGCAGTGAGGCCAGGAATAAAAGGCCTACCGGGTCGTCTTCCAGGATGTAGTACTGCGCGTCGATCGAATGTTTGGCTTCTGCTGCCAGCTTCAGGCGCGCGTTCAGGGCGGTGGCCGCCTCCGGCATCAGCCTGAACCCGGAAACCGAACCGTCGGCCGGCAGGGACCGGGCCGCCAACTGTGCGAGCGGCGACTGCGCCACCTCGGCGATGGCGTGGCTTGGGCGCAAGCTGGGCGGTGGCGGCAAGCTTGCACAGCCAGAGAGAGTTTGCAGGCACAGCAGCGTGGCCAGAAACGCGGCCATAAGTGGCCTGATGGCAACACAAGCGCACATGGTGTTGAACGTGGGGCAGTGTGGACCTAAGGACGCGCGGCGTGGCGCATCACACGCGCCATCGTGGCCTTTTGCGCGCGCGCAGGCCATACCTCTTAGGGAGCAGGCGCAATGCCTCTTCGTGGCGTGGCCGGAGCTTGGTGGCAGCGGGACACTCAAGAGCGCGCGGGATTCCGCGCGTTTCTCGACGCTTTTTATCGCTGTGCTCTGCTCTTGGTGGCCTCGGAGCACGGTGTCCGTGTTTCGCAGTGCCACTCAGTCCATCGACAAGGAAACGATCATGATCCGCTCAAAAAATACCGCCATGGCTTTATTCGCCGTGGCATCCCTTTCCGTGGCCCTGGCGACCTCCAGTACTTGGGCGGCCGACGATAGCGGGCTGCCCAAAGCCAAGCCCGAAGCGGGGACACCCAAGACCCGTGCGGAGGTCAAAACCGACCGTGCCAAGGCCGCCAAGGACGGCGAACTCAACCAAAACGCCAACGCCAACCTGATGGGCGATAAAGCCAGTTCGGCAGAAAAGAAAACCCGCGCCGAAGTGAAGACGGAAACCGCGGTAGCCAAAAAATCCGATGGCGGGACCCTGAAGACACCGAAGAACTAAGTGCCGGTTCGCCCCGGGCGCAGAGAAAAGGGGAACGCATGCGTTCCCCTTTTTGTTGGCCGCCCAAAGCGAGCTGTTCTCAGCGTTTCAGAAAGGCCAGCAGATCGGCGTTGAGCTGTTCCTTGCTGGTGTCGCCCAGGCTGTGTGTGCCGCCCTTGTAGATCTTCAGTTCGGCGTTTTTCACCAGTTTGGCCGACAGCATGGCCGAGGCGCCTATGGGCACGATCTGGTCGTCATCACCGTGGATGATGAGTGTGGGCACGTTGAACTTCTTCAGGTCTTCGGTGAAGTCGGTCTCGGAGAAAGCCTTGATGCAGTCGTAGGCATTTTTGTGCCCGCTCATCATGCCCTGCATCCACCATGATTGGATCAAGCCTTGCGACACCTTGGCCCCAGGCCGGTTGAAGCCAAAAAACGGCCCGCTGGCGACATCCAGGAAGAACTGGGAGCGGTCGGCCAGATAGGCTTTGCGAAAGCCGTCGAAGACCTCGATAGGCAGGCCTCCGGGGTTGGCCGCAGTCTTGAGCATGATGGGTGGCACGGCACCCATCAGCACCGCGCGGGCGACACGCTGCGTACCGTGTCGGCCGATGTAGCGTGCGACCTCGCCGCCGCCGGTCGAGTGGCCAATCATGGTCACGCCTTTAAGGTCCAGGGCGCTGAACAACTCGTTCAGGTCGTCGGCGTAGGTGTCCATGTTGTTGCCGTTCCACGGCTGGCTGGAGCGGCCGTGGCCACGTCTGTCGTGCGCGATGCAGCGGTAGCCATTGGATGCCAGGAAGAACATTTGTGCCTCCCAGGCGTCCGAGCTGAGTGGCCAGCCGTGGCTGAAACTGACCACGGGGCCGCTGCCCCAGTCCTTGTAGTAGATCTCGGTGCCGTCTTTGGTGGTGAAGATGCTGCCCATGGCGGGATGTCCTTTCAAAGAGTGCCGCGCTGCGGCTGGGTTTGCGGGAACAGGGGTACTGGCCAGCGCCGGCAGCGCCATGCCGCCGACGGCACTGGCGCCGGCCACCAGGTATTGGCGCCGCGACAGGGCGGGAAAAAGAGCAATCTGTGGCTCGGACATGAAGAACTCTCCTGTGGTTCGGATGAGGCCAACCGTGTGGGGCCCGGGCTTTGCGGCGCAGGCCAAAGAATAGGCAGTCGCCCGCGCCCTGCCATCTCTCTTTGGAGTGATGAACCTTGGGTAGATGGCAGCGCAGCGCGCCAGTGACAGCATGGCCAACTGGCGCTGTTGCCACCTGATCGAGGACCCGACCATGCTGCTTCGTTTGCACCCCTTTCGCTCCCCCGCCTCAGGCATGCCGCTTTCCAGCGCGCTGAGTGGTTCGCAGGCTGCCACACCGGCAGCCAGCCCCACGGCGACGGCGCCGACCCAGCATGTGCTGGTCGACGGCCAGCAGATTGCGTACCGCGTGATAGGGCCGGAAAAGCCGGGCCTGCCGCTGCTGCTGCTGAACCGCTTTCGCGGCACCATGGACCATTGGGATCCGCTGCTGATCGACTTGATCGCCGCGCACCGACCGGTGCTGATGTTTGATCAACCCGGGTTCGCACGCTCTTCCGGCTCGGCACCCACATCGTTGCCGGCGTTCGCGGCTTCGGCGGCGCAGACGCTGGCGGCCCTGGGCCATGGCCAGGTCGACGTGCTGGGCTTTTCCATGGGGGGCACGGTGGCGTTGCAACTTACGCTGGACTATCCGGGGCTGGTGCGCCGGCTCATCGTGGCGGGCTCTGGTCCGGGCTTTGTGCCAGCGGTGCCGGCGGCGGAACAAACGGTGGCCAGCGAGGTGTGGCCAGTGGCCACCAAACCGGTGAATGACGAGCAGGACTTTCTGTTCCTGTTTTTTGAGAAAACACTCAGCAGCCAGGCCGCCGGCCGTGCCTATCTGGCCCGCCTGCAGCAGCGCCAGGATGCATTTGCAAAGCAGGTCGAGGCCGCCGCCTGGCAGGCGCAATTGACGTCGGCCCAGGCGCTGGGGACGGAAGCCAGCAGCTTGCTGCCACGCCTGGCACACATCAGGCAGCCGGTGCTGGTGGCCAATGGCCGCCACGACATCATGGTGTCCACTTATGCCTCATATGCCATGGCCCAGGTATTGCCCAACGCGCGCCTGGTGATCTACCCGGATGCCGGGCACGGCTTTCTTTTCCAGTATGCACAGTCTTTTGCAGACGAGGTGCAGCGGTTTCTGCACTGACCTGCGTCGGGCGTTGTCGATCTTGCTCGGAAGGCTTAGACCGAGGTCTGTCCGGCACGCCTGCGCTGATGGGTTGGCATAGACAACTCGGTGACCAGGCCGCGCACCACGGCGATGCCCAGGGCCTGCATGCGGCTCTGGGCGCCGAGTTTGCCCAGAATGCTTTTCATGTGGGCTTTGACGGTACCCAGGGCCACGCCCATGTCGGTGGCAATTTGTTTGTTGCAGTGGCCGTGGGCCAGATAGTTCAAGACCTGCAATTCGCGGCTGGTGAGGGCTTCACGCATCAGGCTTTCGGCCACGGAGCGTGCCGCCGCCTGACACAGATAACGCCCACCGCGGTCTACCGCACGAACCCCCTGCACCAGATCATGCAAGCTGCAGCGCACCAACATGTAGCCGGCGACGCCGTTTTCCAGCGCCCAGCGCACGTCGGGTTCACGGTGCTGCAGCGCCAGCACGATGATGCGTGCCTCGGCCAGCGGCGGCGACAGGCGTTGGTGTCCGCGCTGCTCCAGCAGGGCCAGGGCGTTTTGATGGTCGGTCACGACAACATGCACGGCTGGCGCACTTTCGACGGTGGCCATAGGCTGCGTCGTGCCGGCCTGCACGGCCAGGTCCTCATGTGCACTTAGCGCAGCCACCACGCCAAGTTCAATCAGTGGCTCGGCATGCATCACCAGGACGTGGATGGGATTGCGGCTGTTGAGCGACATGGTGGTACTCCAAGAACCTCTAGCTGTCCTCACCGTTGGCTGAGTTTGTGGTGGCGCGGATCAGGGCAAACCACATCCTCGCGGCGATCAGGGCGACACGCCAGTTATGCGTTGAAAAGACTTGTCAGCAGGCTGCGTTGGCGCGCGGTTTTCAACACTTAACAAGGCTTAACTTGTGGTCTGCCGGGGCCAAGGCCATGCTCCGGGGCTGCAGCGTGTTTGCGGCATTTCCCGTCCCGTCATTTCCATCGCAGGTTTTATGCCCGAAGCTCGGCTCGCTGGTGAAAAGATCTTCGCGCCATTGGTGCTGGGGGCGTTTTCGCTTGCACACCGGGTGGTGATGCCCGCCATGGCGCGCGGGCGCGCTGCGCCTGCGGGCGGTGTGCCCACCCCCATGATGGTCAGTTACTACGCGCAACGCGCCACGTGCGGAGGTCTGATCGTTTGTGAACCAGTGGCGGTCAGCCCCGGCATGGATGACGGCCGTTGCCCCGGCCTTTATTCGGCGGAGCAGGTCAACCATTGGCGTGGTGTGACGGATGCCGTGCACGCGCGCGGAGGCCTGGTGCTGGCGCAACTTGGCCATGGCGCGTTGCGCCAACCCCTGGAGCTGGGCGAGGTCGATGGGGTGCTTGAAAGTTACCGCAATGCGGCCGAGAACGCCGGTGATGCCGGCTTTGATGGTGTTGAGTTGCATGCCGATGCGGACTTCATGCCGCAGGCTTTCTTCAGCCCCTCGACGGATCATGCACCTGCAACACGCGCTGCAGACGCCAGCCCCCGTTGGGATCTGCTGCAGCAAGTCACCCAGACCTTCATCGGCGTCTGGACTGCCGCCAGGGTTGGGGTTTGCCTTGCCCCCTTCAGCGGTGTTAGTAACCTGCACCGGACCACGAACCCCCATAACGCTGTCTGCACGGCTGTCGCCGCGTGGTTGGGGCAGCAGCACACGGCCTATCTGCACCTGCTGCTGCCGCAGGGCATGGGCAGGGATGGCAGCCCACTGGAGCATGATTGCCAAACCATGGCGGCGCAACTGCGCAGCGCATTCGGCGGGGCGCTGATTGTCGGTGGCGACCTGAGTGCCAAACAGGCCTGCGCGCTGCTCGATGCCAGCTTGGCCGATGCCATCGCGTTCACGCTGCCGTTTGTTGCCAATCCCGATCTGCCACAGCGCCTGCGCCTGGGCATTCCATGGGCCAGCCCCGTGCCTGTCGATTTCGGGGCGGGCGCTGAGCTGGGTTACACCCATGACCCGGCCGCTGCGGGGAGGGATTCAGATGCATGCATTTGATCTGGCTTGCGATGCCCTGGTCCCTCGGACATACTTGCGCCCCATGCCCAAGTGTGTGCTCCTCCAACAGCCATGAATCCGACCGCCAATCCATCGGGGGCCGAGTTCTGCTTTGGGCCGTTCACACTGTTGCCTGCGCAACGCATGCTGCTCAACCACGGCGAGCCGGTGCGCCTGGGCAGCCGCGCCCTGGACCTGTTGATCTTGTTGGCCGAGCGTGCCGGCGAAGTGGTCAGCAAGGAAGATCTGATCTGCCGGGCATGGCCCCACGCGGTGGTGGAAGAGGCGGGCCTGCGTGTGCACATGGCCGCCTTGCGCAAAGCCCTGGACGAAGGGCGTTCCGGGCTGCGCTACATCACCAATGTGCCGTTGCGCGGTTATTGCCTGGTGGCGCCCGTCACCCGGCGTTCCGTGGCCGGTAGTCTGGCGTTGCTTCCCGCGGCGGCCACGGCTCCGCCCGTGCACCTGCCGGCTTTGTTGACCCGGCTGATCGGGCGCCGCGATGCGGTGGACACCCTCATGGCTGCGGTGCCGCGCCGCCGCCTGGTCACGCTGGTGGGGCCGGGTGGCATGGGCAAGACCACGGTGGCGCTGGCGGCGGCCGACGGCCTGCGCGGGCACTACGCCCACGGTGTGCGCTTTGTTGATCTGGCGTCGATTACCGATGGTGCGCTGGTCCCCAGCGCGTTTGCCGCCGTGCTGGGCATTCCCCTGCATTCCGACGACGCCGCGCGCGACGTGATTGCGTGGTTGGCAGACAAGTCCGTGCTGGTGGTGATGGACAACTGCGAACACGTGGTGGCCTGCGCTGCAGCTTTTGCCGAAGCCCTGCTGGGCGGTGCTGCCGGCGTGCACATCCTGGCGACCAGCCGTGAGTCGCTGCGCGCCCGAGGCGAATGGGTGCAACGCCTGACCTCCTTGGCGATACCGCCGGCCACAGCGCAGTTGAGCTGCGAGCAGGCCCTGGGTTTTGCCGCCTTCGAGTTGTTTGTCGAGCGTGCGATGGCCAGCTCGGACGGCACAGCCTTCACCGATGAGGATGTGCCGCGTGTGGCCGAACTTTGCCGGCGGCTGGACGGCATGCCTCTGGCGATAGAACTGGTGGCGGCGCAAGTCGGGTTTTTTGGCCTGGGTGGTCTGGTGGAAAAACTGGACGACCATTTGTCCCTGCCCGTGTTAGGCCCGCGCACCGCACAGCCGCGCCATCAGACCCTGCACGCCACGCTGAGCTGGAGTTATGAACTGCTGTTGCCGGCCGAGCAGCGGGTGCTGATGCGGCTGTCGGTCTTTCGTGAGCGTTTTACGCTGGCGGCGGCCTTGAAGCTGGCCGCCGATGGTGATGATGCCCCAGCGCAGATGCTGATGAACCTGGTCAGCAAGTCGCTGGTGGTGGCCGATCCGGGCGACGGCACCGTGCACTACCGCCTGCTGGAGACCACGCGCCACTACGCGGCCGAACAACTGGCGCAAAGCGGCGATCAGCAGGAGATTTTTCACCGGCATGCGATGTATTGCCGTGATGTCGCGCAGGCCGCGGCCGCGGAAATCGAAACCATGGTGCCTGCGCGTTGGCGTGAGCGCCATGGCCGCAGAATCGATGATGTGCGTGCCGCACTGAACTGGGCGTTCCAGCAGCAGCAACCGCCGGAGATCGGTGCGCAGCTGGTCGCGGAATCCCCCGCGCTGTGGTTTGGGCTTTGGCTGGTGAAGGAGTATTTGGGGCGTTTGTCCCAGGCTTTGGCCAGTCTGCCCGCTGCCTCCATAGGGCAGAAGTTGGAGATGCAGTTGCTGGTGGAGTATGGGCAGGCCAGCATGGCCATGCGCGGCGGCAACACCGAGGGGCTGGCCGCGTTGTCGCGCAGTGCCGGCATTGCCAGCCAGTTGGGCCACACCGACTACCAGTTGCGCGCACTCTGGGCCAGTTTCGGCGGGCAACTGCTGCGCGGTGAATACACCACGGCACTTGCCGATACCGAGGTCTACGGCCAGGTGGCCGCCGCCAGGAACGACACACAGGCGGTGTTCATCTACCACCGCATGAAAGCCTTGTGCCTGCATTTCCTGGGCGACCAGGCGCAGGCCTTGGTGCATGCCCGGCAGTCGCTTCACCCGGCGACGTTCAGCATCCGGCATGCCAATGGCAACGGCTACCAGTTCGAGCATAGGCCGGCATCGTTGACACAACTTGCACGCATTTTGTGGCTGCAAGGTTTCCCCGACCAGGCCATGCAGGCGGCGCAGGACGCAGTAGATGCGGCCAAGGCCGTGGACCACGCCTTGTCGCTGACCTATGCCCTGGCGTACGGCGCCTGCCCGATCGCGCTGTGGTGCGGCAACGACGCCGTGGCCCAGGCCTATGTGGACGAACTACAGGAGTGTGCCGACGGCCATTCGCTGGTGTTCTGGCAATCCTGGCCACGGGTGTACCGGGCGGCCATCCTCAAGCGTGCCCAGCCTGCGGGCCAGGCCGGTGTACTGGATGAGTCCGGCATACAGATCAGCCAGATCGACACCCTGGCGACCCTGCATCCCGACTATGTGGGCGCCGCCGCCGTGGCACGAGCGCAGGCCATGGTGAACGCCTGGTGCGCACCCGAAATACTGAGGGTGCAGGGCCTGCGTGCCTGGCGTGTGGCTGGTGAGCGCGGTGCGGGCGAAGGTTTGTTGCGCCAGTCCATCGCTCTGGCGACCCAGCAGGGCGCCACCGCATGGCGCTTGCGCAGCGCCACCGATCTGGCGGAGCTGCTGTACGAAAAGGCGGCGCTGGATGAAGCACGGCTGGAGTTGCTGCAGGCACTGGCGCATTTCCAGGAAGGTGGCCGCACCGCCGATGTTTTGCGTGCGCGCCAGGTGGCGCAGCTGTTGGCGCCGCAAAAGGTCTAGCCGGCTCATGGCCTTCTAGCGCCCGGCCAGCGGCTGGGCGTCCAGCACATGCAAGACGAAGACCGCCCAGGCCGCGATCACCGCCAGTCCCGCCAGCAGGTGCTGCATGTTGCGCCACAGGCGTCAATAGTCTTGTGCCGGCACATAGGCCTGGGCCCATAAAGCCGCCGTCAGCGTGACCGCTTTGAACCAGGCGAGGTGCATGTTCTCCACGTCTTGTGCACTGTGGCCTTTTTTCGCCAGGAACGGTTTCATGGTGAGGCTCAGCGGCACCACGAAAGCGATGAGGTAGCGCAGGTGAATCACCTCCGAGGGCGAGGCCACGCCGTCGGTCTTGTTCTTTTTGTGCCGGGTATGCCGCAGGCCGATTTCGTACTGGTAGTCCAGCCAGGCGCGGTCGTAGTGGGCATGTGTGGTGTCCAGAATCCACGCCGCAAAGCGTTGCCGTACGGCTGCAAGATAGGCCGCATCCGGCGTACCGGACGGACCATTGAAATAGCGCAGCAAATGGGGGTTGGCGCCGACGAAGCCATACCAGACGTCCAGCACGTCTTCCACCTGGTCCGCCAGAACTTCAGCCGCCATGCGCAGATGGCGCAGGTCATCTTCCGAGAACAGCAGTGTTGTTTTCAGCAGCGCAAAGTCCTGTTCACTCATGGGTGAATGTGCAGAACCGGGCTGGCCCAGGGTGTAGCCGGGGATGTTGCTTGCGGCCGTGGTGTGGGGTGGGTTCATGGCAGTCCTTTTTTCAGACGAGGAAGCGAATTGCTTCTGTCGCCAGAATGCCGTCCCAGTGCACACCGCGCATCACCCCTGCTTGTGACACCGGCCTATCCCCAAAGGGCATTCGCGGGGTGGGGTGTTGAGCTTGGGTGATCACACTGCCACCCAACGGTTTTAGCGCCGCGCATTGCCGCCGTCGGCACCCTTGTTGGCGAGAAGCTGCCGATAACGTTCGATCTCGCTGTCCAGAAACGCCTGGGCTTGCGCCACACTGATGATGGGGCCGGTTTCCAGTCCGCTTTTGTCGAACTGGCTGCGGACTTCGCCGTCAGCTAGCGTCTCCTGCAGCGCCGTATGCAGGCGTGCAACGGCTGCGGCGGAGGTGGCGCGTGGCACCACCAGACCACTCCAGCTGCGGTGCTCCAGGCCTGGCAGGCCGGTGGCTTCGGAAAGTGTGGGCGTTTGCGGGAAGTTGCGGTGGCGCTGGCGCGAAGCAACTGCCAACAGGCGTAGTTTTCCGGCGTTCACCAGGTCGGGTATGCCTGCCGCCAGCGGCACAAACGCCATGTCGACCTGGCCACTCAGCAAGTCCTGCAGCAAGGGCGCAATGCCGCGGTAGGGCACATGCAGTACGTTGACGCCGCTGCGGCTGGTCAACTCCTGCGCCAGCAACTGCGAATTGGAGCCCATGCCGTAGTTGCCAAAGCTCAGGGGTTTGAGGTCGTGCCGCGCCTGGGTCAGGGTGTCGGCCAGGCTGAGCAGGGGCAGGGGGCCCGCCACCACCGCCATCGCGGTGCTGGCGATAGGGCCAACGAGGCGAAATTGCGCCGGGCTGAACCTGATGTCGCTGTTCACCATGGGCGCCAGCAGCAGGTCGCTGTCCGTGCCTATGGCCATCTCCTGGCTGTCGCCAGGGGCCGAGGCCAGGCGCTGCAATCCTATGGCGCCTGCTGCACCCGAGATGTTTTCTATCACCACATCGTGCAAGAGGCTGCGCCGCAAGCCCGGGGCCAAAAGCCGGGCCTGGTAATCCACCACGCCGCCGGCGGGGTAGGGCACGATCAGCGTGATGGGTTTGGTGGCCGGGCCTTGTGCCGCCGCCTGCAGCGAAAGCACGGCCGTGAGGGCCAGCACGGAGAGGGTTTTGAGCAGGGTGAAGGTTTTCACGGTACGGGCTGTGGTTGTCAGAACGTGTTGACGATCTCAGGGCGGTGACGAATGTAAGGGTTTCCGCAGCCAAGCAAAAGCCGGCTGGCAGGCGGTTGTTGTTCAACCGGTAAAACAAGTACCGCTGCCAATGCCGAGTGGCGCCGAGGGAGATGTTACAAATCGTACAAGCTTGGGCAAACCCTTTAAAATGCGCTTTGTCATGGGCACACCCGATCGAAAGACGGGGTCGCAAAGCTACCGGTCTACGGCTTGTTGCAGGCGCATCTTCGCGTCAAACAAGAGCCACGACAGCGGAGTTGCTGACTGCGGAACGGCTTGATGCAAGCTTCTCCGGCCTTCCACAGGCCACGCGCCACCGGCGCTTCCGCTGACTGCACGACCCTTTCTCCCGACTGTTTTTGCCACGATCCGTTCCTGGCATGTGCGCGAATGCCTGGATGAAGGTGTTCTTCTGCTTCGCGGGCAGGAATTCGAAAGATTTGAGATGAAATTGAACGATATCCGCGTCACCCATAAGTTGTGGGGCACGATACTGGGCCTGCTGCTGGTGTTGTTGGCGGTAGCCGCGTGGACGCAGAGCCGTTCCACCCAGACCATGGAAAAGGCCTTGGCGGATGTGCAGTTGTACGAGGCCAACATCACCTCGGCCCAGCGCTGGCAAGGGCTGACCGAGACCAATACCGAACGCTCGCTCGCGGGTATTGCCAGCACCGATCCAACCATTGAAAAGTTTTTCCAGGAGCGCCAGGACGCCGGCAGCCTGTTGATCACCGACGTCAGCAAGAAGATCCGCGAACGCCAACTGTCCGATGCCGACAAAGCCGCTCTGGCCAAGGTTGGTGACGCGCGCGGTGTGTTGCTGGGCACGTTGAAGCGCCTGCCCGAAGTCAAGGCCTCGGGTGACGCCGAAGCGCGCCGCAACTTCGCGCTGAAGGAGTTCCTGCCCACCTCGGCCGCTTACATCGAAGCGCTGAAGGCCTTTGTCAAGCTGCAGGAAGATCAACGCGACAAAGCCCTGGAAGAAGCCGTTGCGGCGCGCCGTGCGGTGGTGATTGGCGGGTTGGTCAGCGCCGTGGTGGTGATTTTGATCGCCGTTGGTTTGGCGCTGATGCTGGTGCGCTCGATCACGCGTCCCCTGGCGCAAGCCGTGGATGCGGCGCGTGCCATCAGCGATGGCGACCTGACGCAAACCGTGCGTGTGGACCGCAAGGACGAATTCGGCCAACTGCTGCAAGCGCTGGCCGGCATGACCGAGCGCCTGCGCGGCCTGGTGTCCGAAGTGCGCACCGGTGTGGAAGAGGTGTCTACCGCTTCGACCGAAATCGCCAATGGCAACCACGACCTCTCGGCGCGTACCGAACAAACCGCCGCCAACCTGGAAGAGACCGCGGCCAGCATGGAAGAGCTGACCAGCACGGTCACGCAATCGGCCGACACCGCACGCCAGGCCAACCAGTTGGCGGCCACGGCAGCCGATGCGGCCAGCCGTGGTGGCGCGGTGGTGGGCGACGTGGTGCAAAGCATGCAGAAGATCACCGACTCGTCGCGCAAGATTGCCGACATCATTGGGGTGATCGACGGCATCGCTTTCCAGACCAACATCCTGGCGTTGAACGCTGCCGTGGAAGCCGCCCGAGCCGGCGAGCAAGGCCGCGGCTTCGCCGTGGTGGCCTCCGAAGTGCGCAGCCTGGCGCAACGCAGCGCCCAGGCCGCCAAGGAAATCAAGACACTGATAGGCGCCTCGGTCGAAACCGTGGAGCAGGGCTCGGCCCAGGTCAGCCAGGCCGGCGAAACCATGGGCGAGATCGTCACCAGCGTGCGCCGTGTGTCCGACCTGATTGGCGAAATCACCGCCTCGTCGGGCGAGCAGCGTGACGGCATAGGCCAGGTGAACCAGGCGGTGAACAACCTTGACCAGATGACGCAGCAAAACGCTGCCTTGGTGGAAGAGTCGGCCGCTGCCGCATCGGCGCTGCGCGACCAGGCCCAGCGCCTGGCCGAAGTGGTGGCGGTGTTCAACGTGGGCTCCAGCAGCAACGTCCGCGCTGCGGCGGTGAAACCTGCTGCGGCTTTCAAGGCGCCCGCCAAGGCCAGCGCGCCGGTGGCGGCAAAAGCCCCGGCGCCTGCCGCCAAGGCTGCGCCGAGCAAACCCTTGGCCAAACCGGCCGCAGCCGCGGTAGCGGCGGCACCGACCAAACCAGCGCCCACAGCCCCCGTGGCTGCAGCGCGACTCACTTCTGCCAAGGCGCCTGCCGTGGCAGCCGGTTCTGATGATGATTGGGAGACCTTTTGATGCGTGGCCTTGATTCCGGTTTGAATGCCGCCGTTGGCAAATCGTCCAGTTCCGCTGGCCAGTACCTGAGCTTTCACATCGGTGCCGAAGAGTTCGGCATCGACATCCTGAGCGTGCAGGAAATCCGCTCCTACGAGCAACCCACACGTATGCCGCGGGCCGGTGACGACGTGCTGGGTGTGGTCAACCTGCGTGGTGTGATCGTGCCCATCATCGACCTGCGCATACGCCTGGGCAACGCACAAGCCGTGTTCACCACCTCGACCGTGGTGATCGTGCTCGACCTGCGCACCCACGTGGTGGGGGTGGTGGTGGATGCGGTGAACGATGTGGTCTCGCTGACGCAAGAGATGCTGCGTCCAGCACCCAGCCTGAGCGGCCCGGTGGACACGGCCTATATCAACGGCCTGGCCCAGGTGGAGGAACGCATGTTGATGCTGCTGGACATCCACACGCTGCTGCGTGACACCAGCACCGTGGCCGCTGAAATACGCACACCCGCAGAGGCCTCAGTCGCCTGATGCCAGGTGTGCGGGCTCATCTGAACAACTTGCCGCCCAGCACGAGCTGCAAGGTGCGCAAGGTCAGCACGGCCAGCACCCCGCTCAACAGGCCTAGCAGCAAGGTCGCCAGTAACCAGAGTGGCTGGCTGGCACGGAATTCTGCGTAGCGCAGCGCCGCGTTGGCGAGTGCTGCCATCGGAAAGCCCACCGCCCACCAGGCGGGGGTGAAGGCCACGCTTGGGCGGAACACTTTGGGCGCCAACACGGCGAACATGAACAGCCCGAAGTAAAACAACACACCAGCGAAGCGGTCCACACCGCCCGTGATGTTGCTGTAGGCGAGAAAACCCACCGCAAAAGGCGCGACCAGAATCATCAGCGATGGTGTTATGCCCAGCGCCAACGGGTCGCGGTGCACCAGGCGGCTGACAATCATCACCAGCAGCACCAGCGCCAACACCGCGCCCACGGCGCCCGCCATCAGGTTCAGCTCAGCCGCCCAGGCCATGGGCATGTGTGTGCCTGTCACCGGAATGTCGAGTGTGGCCACACCAGGGATCAACATGGCCGGCACGGCGTGCGCCGCATCCACCTGGCCTTTTAACAAACGCGACATGGCCAACCAGCTCAGGGCGAACGTGCTCAGCACACCTGCGAGCCAGATGCCCCGCGCCAGCGGCGCGTTGTGTGGCTCCACCACGGCTGACAGCAACAGCAGGCTGATGACGATGGTGCCGAAGAAGTTGCCGGCCACCGGGTGTTGGAACTCGGCGTAGACGGCGTCGGCGTGTCGGAGCAGTTTGCTCAGATAAGCAAACGACACCAGCACGAAGACGGCTACGGCAAAGATGCTGATGGCCTCGGCCAGCCACGCCGGTGCGCCCAGGCTGCGGTGCGCCAGCCGCCACGCCAGGGCCAGGCCGCAAAGGCTCATGACCGCGCCGAACAGGTTGACCGGCAGATGGCGCACCGAGGCGCCGCTGCGCGCACTCAACACCGGCGCGGCAGGGTGGGTGGATGGGCTTGACACAGTGGCTTCCTTTGGCAGAATTTGCAGATATTGGTAGTTTCTGCCAAACCCTGAACGGCGTGTTGGCCAACGCAAGGCGTTTTCAGCCAATCCGTGGGCCAACTCTGCCATGCCCGCCATATTTTCTGTTTGTGCCATGCGTATCGCCATACTTGCTTTTCCGCGCTTCCAACTGCTGGACGTTGCCGGGCCCGCAGACGTTTTTGCCGAAGCTTCGCGCCAGCTCGTCCAGCCGCGCGCCTACCAGGTGCAGCTCATCAGCACCGGCGCGGCCATGCTCAAGAGCAGCAGCGGCATGTGTATGGCGGTGGATGCGACGGTGGCCACGCAGCGCGGCCGTATCGACACCTTGCTGGTGGCCGGCAGCCCCTGTATTGACGACATGGCCGGTGATGCCGACCTGCAGCGCTGGCTACAGCGCCAGGTGCGCAGCGTGCGGCGTTACGGCTCGGTCTGCACCGGCGCTTTTGTGCTGGGGGCGCATGGCTTGCTCGATGGCAAGCGTGTGGCAACACACTGGAATTCCACGGCCCGCCTGGCCGCAAGCTATCCGCGGGCGAGTGTGGAAGCCGACGCCATTTACGTCAGGGACGACAAGCTGTTCACCTCGGCCGGTGTGACGGCGGGCATGGACCTCGCGCTTGCCATGGTGGAGGATGACCATGGCCGGGAGCTTGCGCTGCAGGTCGCACGCCAGTTGGTGATGTTTCTCAAGCGGCCGGGCGGGCAAAGCCAGTTCAGCGCACACCTGGCGGCGCAAACCTCGGAGCGTTCGGCGGTGCGCGAGGTGCAGGACCACGTGTTGACGCATCTCAAGGAAGATCTCTCGGTGCCGGCGCTGGCGCTGCGCGCGGGTATGAGTGAACGCAGCTTCGCGCGCATCTTCCGCAGCGAGGCCGGCACCACGCCGGCCGAGTTTGTCGAGAACGCGCGCATAGACGCGGCGCGCCGCATGGCCGAAGAATCCGATGTGCCGGCCAAGCGCCTGGCTGATGCGGTGGGCTACGCCAGTGTGGACGGTTTTCGGCGCGCCTTCAGTCGTCGCCTGGGCGTGAGCCTGCAGGAATACCGCAGGCGTTTTGCGCGGTAGAGCTGCCCGGTCAAAACCGGCGCAAAGGCTGCTGGGGCGAACCGGGGTCGGCTGCCCGGCGCGGGCTCAAGGCCCCTCCATACCTTCCACCAGAAAACGCACGCGGCGCTGGCCCTGCCATTCGTCGGCATCCAGCCTGAAGGCCAGCCTTACGCGTGGCGGCAACATTTCGGTGTGGCCAAACCACATGCCGTCGACCGGCTGGCCCTGGTGCTTGAGTTTCAGCGCCAGGTGTTTTTCTCCCACCAGGCGTTGTGACACCACTTCAATCTCCTCGCTGAACACCGGCGGCGCAAAACCCTGGCCCCAGACTTCGTGGTGCAGCGTGTCGACCAGGTCGATGCGCCGGTATTCGGGGTTCAGCGGGCCGTCCGTGGCCAGGCGGCGGGTCAGCGTGGCGGCATCCAGCCACTCTTGTGCCACCTGCGCCAACGCTTCTTCAAACACTTCAAACTGCTCTTCGTTTATGGTGCAGCCCGCCGCCATGGCGTGGCCACCAAAACGCAGCAACACACCGGGGTGGCGCTTGGCCACCAGGTCGAGTGCATCGCGCAGGTGAAAGCCGGGGATGGAACGGCCCGAGCCCTTGAGTTCGTGCTCCTTGCCCGGTGCCTGTGAAGACGCGAACACGAACGTCGGGCGGTGCAGCTTGTCCTTGAGGCGCGAGGCGACGATGCCGACCACACCTTCGTGGAAGTCGGGGTCGAAGACACAAATCGCCGGCGGTGGCTCGTCGCCTTCTTCAAACAGGGATTCGGCGATCAACATGGCTTGTTCGCGCATGCCGCCTTCGATCTCGCGGCGTTCGCGGTTGATGCCATCGAGCATGCCGGCGAGTTCGGCGGCGCGGCCGGCATCGTCGGTCAGCAGGCATTCGATGCCCAGCGTCATGTCGGCCAGGCGGCCGGCGGCGTTGATGCGCGGGCCCAGCGCAAAGCCAAAGTCGAAGGTGGTGGCGCTGGCGGCGCGCCGTCCGGCGGCCGTGAACAAGGCCGCCATGCCCGCGGGCAGCGCGCCGGCGCGTATGCGGCGCAGGCCTTGGGCGACGAGGCGCCGGTTGTTGGCATCGAGCTTGACCACGTCGGCCACCGTACCCAGGGCCACCAGTGGCAAAAGGGCATCCAGTTTGGGCTGCTGGGCGGCGGTGAAGGCATTGCGTGCCCGCAGCTCGGCACGCAGGGCCAGCAGCACGTAGAACATCACGCCCACACCGGCAATCGATTTGCTGGGGAAATCACAACCGGGCTGGTTGGGGTTGACGATGACCTCGGCCTGCGGCAATACCGCGCCGGGCAAGTGGTGGTCGGTCACCAGCACCTGCAGGCCCAGTGCCTGTGCCTTGGCCACACCTTCGACGCTGGCAATGCCGTTGTCCACGGTGAGCAGCAGGTCGGCTCCGCTGTCTTTGACACGTTGGGCGATGGGCGGGGTCAGGCCGTAGCCGTCGACCACGCGGTCCGGCACCAGGTAGGCTACGTCTGGCGCACCCAGCAGGCGCAGGCCGCGCACACCCACGGCGCAGGCCGTGGCGCCATCGCAGTCGTAGTCGGCCACGATGCAGATGCGGCGCTTGGCGGCAATGCTGTCGGCCAGCAGGGTGGCGGCCGCCTGCGCGCCCTTGAGTGCGCTGGGCAACAACAGGCGGCCGAGTGCATCGTCCAACTCATCATGGGCCAACACACCGCGTGCGGCATACAACTGCGCCAGCAAGGGGTGCACACCCGCCTGCTCCAACGCCCAGGCCGCGCGGGGTGGAATTTCTCTTACTGTAATTTTCATAGCTGCTCTAGCGCGCTGGATATGCTCGGGGGGCTAAAAATATTCTTGATCTTCTGGCGCAGGCCGATGGCGCCTGAATGGTAGCTTTGGGCGCTGCGTTCGCCGCACAGGGTGAGTCGCACGGCGGCACCCGTGAGCATGCGTTCGCGCAATGCGGCGCAGGCGCTGGCGTCAAGCTGTTGCCATGCGTCCATCCAGGTGCCGGTGTGGCCGCTGCGTGCGGCTGAGGCCAGGGCGCGCGGCACGGTGGGCATGGCCGTTGGTGCGACGCTGCTGGCCAGGGCGCCGCTGCCGCTGATCCAGAACGAGTTGACCGGCCGCTGGCGCTGCTGCGTGCGGGCGTCGTTCACCGCGTGGGTGTAGAGCAGCATTTGCATCTCGTTCTGCAGACGGCGCAGCGCGCGTGCACCGGCGCTGCGCGGCAGCCAGTCGTCCACCCGGCGTGCGGCCACGCGGTCGAGCGCGGCGGTGGGCAGGTCGCGGAACACCTCACCCTGTGCCAGCCAGGTGCCGGGCGCCAGGTAATACAAGGCCAGTCCGTCCTCTGCAAAGTAGGGCTGCATTGCGGCCAGCAGCGCGCGTGACTCGTCCTCGCTGAGCTGCAGTTGCTCCGGGTCTTCCATGGCCACGTGGGATGTGGCCAGTTGCCAATGACAGGGCGTGATCAGGGCCCAGCCCTGGCCCGGTGTCGCGTCGGCCCCGCCGAGTTGGGCTGCTTGCAGCGCCGCCCAGGGGATCAGGCCGTCGCCAGCGGGCGGCAGCCCCATGGCCTGGGCCAGCGCGCGTTCGTGCGGCGGGGACAGGCTTTCTTCGCTGCCCACATCGGCTGGGCCGGCTTGCAGCCGGGCAAGCAGCCAGGCGAGGTTGGGTAACTGCAAACGGCTCCAGTCCATGGCAGCCGCTTCGGGCTGCAGATACAGGCTGGCGTAGGGAATGAGCAGGTGCGACGGATCCGCCGGGATCAACATATTGGGAGACATAAGGGGGGCATTGTCCGGGATGCCACAATCTCTGCCTGACGCGGGCAGTTTTTGCCCCCACATTTCTTCAAGGCCAATGCTCATTCCCTACGAACTGCTAGTTGGCTGGCGCTATACCCGCGCCGGTCGCGCCACCCGGCGCAATGGCTTCATCTCGTTTATTTCCGGTGTTTCCATGCTCGGCATCGCGCTTGGCGTGGCGGCGCTGATCATTGTGCTCAGCGTGATGAATGGCTTCCAGAAAGAAGTGCGCGATCGCATGCTCAGCGTGGTCTCGCACATCGAGATTTTTGCGCCCAATGGCGAAGCCATGCCCGATGTGAACCAAACCATACAAGAAGCCAGGCAAAACCCGGCCGTGGTGGGCGCGGCCCCATTCATTGCCACCCAGGCCTTGCTGGCGCGTGGCGACGACATGAAGGGCACCATCGTGCGCGGCATAGACCCGGCGCTGGAGCCGCAAGTCACCGACGTCGCCGCCGCTGAAAAAAACCAGGGCATCAAGCGCCTGGTGCCGGGTGGCTTTGGTGTGGTGCTGGGCATTGAACTGGCACGCAGCATGGGGGTGCGCGAGGGCGATACCGTGACGCTGATCGCGCCCAGCGGCCAGGTCACGCCGGCGGGTGTGGTGCCGCGCCTGAAGCAGATGACCGTGGTCGGCACGTTTGATTCCGGCCACTACGAATACGACTCGGCGCTGGTGATGGTGCACATGGACGATGCCGCACGCATCTTCCGCCTCGAAGGCCCGACCGGCGTGCGCCTGCGCCTGAAGGACCTGCACCAGGCGCGCGAGGTCGCCGATGAACTGGTGCACACACTCAGCGGCAAGCTGCTGATCCGCGACTGGACGCGGCAGAACCGCACCTGGTTCTCGGCCGTGCAGCTGGAGAAACGCATGATGTTCATCATCCTCACGCTGATCGTGGCCGTGGCCGCGTTCAACCTGGTGAGCACCCTGGTGATGACCGTGACCGACAAACGTGCCGACATCGCCATCCTGCGCACGCTGGGCGCCAGCCCGCGCAGCATCATGGGCATCTTCATGGTGCAGGGCGCCATGGTCGGGGTGATAGGCACACTTGCCGGTCTGGCCTTGGGCCTGGGCATTGCCTACAACATCGACGTGATCGTGCCGGCGCTGGAGCGCCTGTTCCAGGCCAGCTTCTTGCCGCGCGACGTTTATTTGATCAGCCGTATGCCCAGCGACCCGCAGCAGGCCGACATCATGCCCATCGCCATCATCTCTTTGGTGTTGGCTTTCCTGGCCACCATTTACCCCAGTTGGCGCGCGAGCCGCGTGAACCCCGCTGAGGCTCTCCGCTATGAGTAACTTGCTGAACACCCCCAGTCTTCGCGCACTGTGTGTCGCTGCGCCAACCCCCTTGCAGGGGGCAACACCAGCGGCCCCGCAGAGCCGGTTCCGCGGTGTTCACCACGAGGGAGCAATGCATGACTGAAGCGTCCGAAGTGGTTCTGCAGGCTCAGGGCCTGACCAAGCGGTTCACCGAAGGCCGTTTGGATGTGACGGTGCTCAAGGGCATAGATCTGCAGGTGCATGCCGGTGAGACGCTGGCGATTGTTGGCGCCTCGGGTTCCGGCAAAAGCACCTTGCTGCATTTGCTGGGCGGGCTGGATGCACCGACCAGTGGCAGTGTCACGCTGAAAGGGCAGGCGCTGGCCACTTTGAGCCCGGCCGCGCAAGGGGCCATGCGCAACCAGCACCTGGGTTTTGTCTACCAGTTCCATCACCTGCTGCCCGAGTTCAGTGCGCTCGACAACGTCGCCATGCCGCTGTGGATTCGGCGCATGACACCCGAAGCCGCGGCGCAGCAGGCGCAGCAGGCCTTGGCTGCGGTGGGCCTGACCGACCGTGTTCACCACCGTCCGGCCGAACTTTCGGGTGGCGAGCGCCAGCGTGTGGCGATTGCGCGTGCCCTGGTCACCCAACCGGCCTGTGTGCTGGCCGATGAACCCACAGGCAACCTCGACCGCAACACCGCCGACGCGGTGTTCGAGCTGATGTTGAAGCTGGCGCGCGACCATGGCACAGCCTTTGTGATGGTGACCCACGATGAAAGCCTGGCGGCCCGGTGCGGCCGCAGCATGCGCCTGAACCTGGGACAGTTCACAGGCTGAATGGCCTGCCTTGCCGCCGCGCGGTCAACGCGGCTGCATGGTTTTATGCCGTGGAAATCCTGGCCTGGCTTCAATTGATGCCGCAATCTGCAGGTGGCTCCGTTTGACACGGCCAATTGGCACTTGAATACGTTCAGATCAATGTTGTTGATCAGTCACGTCGTGTAGACAAATCCTGTGTTCGCGTTGGATGGGCGCGCATAAACTGTTGTAATCCACTTGAGTTTTGGTCAGGTGATGACCCTAGAATGCCTGCCCCACACACCACAATGGGCGCTGCACACACGGTCGCTGAGTTCTTCTGAAAAGAGGGTTCCAATGGTCGGAAAGACGAAGTTTCGGGCTCGAGTTCTGCAAGTCCTGCGGGATAGCCGCGTGTTCGGCAACCTGGACGACCGCCTGCTGCAAGACTTGGCCGGGGTGCTGGAACTACAAGAGGTCAGTGGTGGCAGCCCGGTGGTGCGCGAGGGTGATACCGCCGACAGCATGTTTTTTGTGGTCAGCGGGCGCTTGCGTGCATCACGCCGCATGGCCGACGGCACACTGCTGCTGTACAACGAAGTGCGCGTCGGCGAGAGTGTGGGTGAAGTCGGTTTGATCCTGCGCCAACCCCGTACGGCGGATGTGATCGCCGTGCGTGATTCGGCGGTGGCAGTGCTCAACCGCGTGGACTTTGAAGCCCTGGTGCTGCGCCACCCGCTGGAGCTGAACCGGGTTTTTTCACAAGCCATTTTTGACCACTTGCGCCACACCGCCCAGGTGGTGCATAAGCAGCAGGCACAGTCGTTTGTGGTTGTGCCTTTGCACGAAGGCGCCGGTGCGGACGAACTGGCCCGTGGCTTGGTCGAAGCGCTCGCCAAACAGGGGCGGGTACACCATCTCACACCCTCGGGTGAACACGAGCGCCAGGCGCGCCAGGCGGATGCCGAGCACAGCCACGACCGTTTCGATGAACTCGAAGAAGACTTCGACTTCCTGGTCTATGAAGCCGACCCGCTTCCCACCGCATGGACACGGCGTGCCTTTCGCCAGGCCGACCAGGTGATTTTTGTGGCGGCCGCCGATGCCTCGCGTGAACCGGGTCCGCTGGAGCAGCAACTGGTGAGCGAGCCGGGCTTTGCCATGAAGCGCAAACATCTGGTGGTGCTGTACCCCACGCAAACCTACCGACCGCAGTCCATAGGGCTTTGGCGCAAGGGCCGCGAGCTGGAGCGGGTGTACCCGGTGCGCCGCCAGAATGCCGCAGACTACGGTCGACTCGGCCGGTTTCTGCGTGGTGCCGCCGTTGGGGTGGTGCTGGGTGGCGGCGGGGCGCGCGGCTTTGCGCATCTGGGCGTGCTGCGTGCGCTGCACGAGGCCAATATTCCGATCGACCTGATTGGCGGCAACAGCATGGGCGCGCTGATAGGCGCGCAATACGCCTGCGACCTGAGCCTGGACGAGATCCGCGAGCAAACCCAGCGTTTTGCCGCGGGCGGTGAGCGCTTGACGCTGCCGTTGATCTCGCTGGTGTCCGGTCGGCGCGTGCAGCGCGATTTGCGTGCGATGTTCGGCGCCACGGAAGTTGATGCCTTGTGGCGCCCATACTTCGCTGCCGCCTGCAATCTCACCAAGGGCAGCACCACGGTGCAGGAAACCGGCCCGTTGTGGCGCGCGGTGCTGGCCAGCAATTCGCCCGCCGGCTTGTTCCCGCCGGTGTTGCACCAGGGCGACCTCTTGGTCGATGGCGCCATTCTGGAAAACGTTCCGGTGGAGGCCATGCGTATGCGTCTGGGCACACCGCTGGAAAAGCGCCGCGGCAATGGCACCATCATCGCAATCGATGTGGATGCGCGTGAAGAGATGAGTGTCGACCCCTCGCTGAGCCGGCTTTCGGTGCGCAGCACTTTGCGCGGCTATTTTTCCAAACAGGGCCAGAGCACGCCCGGCATTGGCCAGATCCTCTACCAGGCCGGCCATGTGGGCGGCTTGAACCAGCGGGCCAACACGGTTGCGCAGTCGGACCATTACCTGGAGCCGCCGGTGTCGGAGTTTTCCTTGATGGCTTATCGCCGCGCCCCGGAGATTGCCGAGGTTGGTTATCGTTATGCCCTGGAGATGATGGCTAAATGGAAAAGCCTGGATCTGTAAGGCGGGCCGGCCCCATGCCCGAGGCAGATGCAGAGCTTCAGCTGTCGCTAAGCCAGCGCGAGGTCTGGCTTGACCAGTTGACCTGGTCGGGAAGTGTGCACCTGAACATTGGCGGCGGTGCGTTTCTGGTGGGGCCGCTGCAGTTGCCCTTGTTCCACGCGTCGTTGGCGCGCCTGGTGCAGGAGAACGACGCGTTACGCCTGGTGCCGCAAGCCGATGGCAGCCAGCGTCTGCTGGGAAAACCGGTGCTCAACCTCAGCACCGTGGACTTGAGCGCGGAGGCCGATCCGCGCGCCGCCATGCGGACCTGGTGGCAGCGCAAAATAGCCGAACCGTTCTTGTTTGACAACACGCCGCCTTGGCGTTTTATCTTGCTGCGCGGTGGTGATGAGCTGCATGGCCTCAGCATTCAGTTTCACCACCTGATCATGGACGGCTGGGGCACCACCCAGGTGATGCGGCGCTGGAGTGACATCTACAACGCCATGCTCGCAGGCCTTGAGCCCGAGCCTTTGCGCAGCCCCGCTTATGTACAGTTTATTGAGGAGTCGAACCACTACCGCGACTCGCCCGCTTTCAGCCGCGATGCCAGCTACTGGCAGACCCAGTTGCCGGCCTTGCCACCGCCTCTGATTGAACGCCGCTACGCCGAAACACAGCAGCGCGAGCTGCCCCTGGCGCAACTGGCAACCTACCGCGTGCCGCGCGCCGCGTACAACCAGTTGTTGGCGCAGGCTGCGCAGGGCGGCAGCACGGCGTTCAATTACTTTCTGGCGGCGCTGGTGTTGTATTTCTCGCGCGTCAGTGGGCGTGACGATATTGTGGTGGGCGTGCCCAGCCTGAACCGTGGCGGACGGCGTTACACCGACACGTTGGGCATGTTTGTGAGTGTGATCCCGACGCGGGTGCGTGTCGAGCCAGGCATGAGCATAGCGACGCTGCTGCAGCGCGTCGGCGCCTCGGTGCGGGCAGCGCTGCGCCACCCGCGTTACCCGCTGAGCGAAATGGGCCGCACGCTGGAGTTGGCGCGCAACCGGCGCGATGCCTTGTTTGACGTGCTGCTGTCGTTCGAGCGGCAAGATTACGCTGTGCATTTTGGGGGCGCAGCCCTTACCGATTCGTGCCAGTTGTTTTCCGGCCGCTCACGCTTTCCGCTGGGCATCACGGTGTGCGAGTTCCACGAGGACGAAGACGTGGAACTGGCATTGGAGGCCAGTTCGGCTTGTTTCTCCGATGGTGAGGTCGACCTGCTGGGGCGCCGCATCTGGCACCTGGTGAGCCTGGCGCTGCGCGCACCACAAACGCTGATCGAAGAGGCTGAGCTGCTGCCCCCAGAAGAGACCTGGGTGTTGATCGACGGCCTGCACAAAGACGTGGCCCGGCACGCCGTGGCCACGCCGTTCATCAGCTTGTTTGAGCGGCATGCCGCACTGCGGCCTGAATCGGTGGCCTTGGTCTGGGATGGCGGCCGCATGGACTATGGCGCACTGGATGTGGCCGCCACGCGCCTGGCGCGGCGCCTGCGAGCCCTGGGTGCCGGGCCGGACCGTGTGGTGGCCATGGCGCTGGAGCGCTCGGCCGCGATGGTGGTAGCCGTGATGGCCATCGCCAAAGCCGGTGCGGCATTTTTGCCGCTAGATCCGCAGGCGCCGGTGGCGCGCCTGGCCAGCATACTGGAAGAGGCCGAGGCGCTGGCGCTGCTGCTGGACGCCCCCACGGCCGAGCCGTTCGCCGCGTTGCACAAGAGCTGCATGGCGGTGGACTGGCAGGCCTTGTTGGCCGAGCCTGAGGCCGATGCACCACAGCCCTTGCCCACGCCCGGGGCGGCCGACCTGGCCTATGTGTTGTTCACCTCCGGCTCCACCGGGCGCCCCAAGGGTGTGATGATTGAACATGCCACCTTGGCGCGACGACTGGGTTGGTTGTCGCGCGCCTATGCCGTGGACTGGCGCGATCGTTCGGCGCAGGCAACACAAATCACCTTTGATCCATCGCTGATCGAGTTGCTGCTGCCGCTGATCCACGGCGCCAGTGTTGCCTTGCCGCCGCCGGGGCGGCTGCTGCCCGAATCGGTGGCCGACTTTGCCGAGAACCATGGCGTCACCATCATGGCCTTTGTGCCCTCGACCATGAGCCGCTTTCTCGACACCGCAGGTCATAGGCCTGGCCTGAAGCTGCGTGTGGCCTGTTGTGGTGGTGAGGTCTTGTCCCCCGAGCTGGCGACACGTTTTCTGCAGGAAACCGGTGCACGCCTGTACAACGTCTATGGGCCGACCGAGACCGCCATCTTTGCGACCGCCTGGGAATGTGAAAACCACCGCTCGGATGTGGCGTTGCCGATTGGCCGCCCTATAGACGACACGCGTATCTACGTGCTCGACGACAGCTTGCGCGCCATGCCCATGGGCGCGGTGGGCGAGATTTTCATTGGCGGTGAAGCCATTGCGCGGGGTTACCTGAAGCGGCCCGAACTCGACGCGGAAGTGTTCTTGCCCGACCCCTACCGCCCCGGCCGGCGCATGTACCGCACCGGTGACCGCGGCTGGCTGGGTAGCGACGGCAATCTGCATTTCATGGGGCGCCTTGACCGTCAGGTGAAATTGCGCGGCTACCGGGTGGAACTGGGCGAGATTGAGTCTGCCTTGTCGGCCGTGCCGGGTGTGTTGCAAGCCGCGGCGCAACTGGTGCAGCGCAACGGCAAACCCGCCATCCATGCCTGGGTGGCCATGGCCGATGCACAAACGCCAGAGTCGCTGCAGCGTGCGCTGCGTGTGCGTCTGCCGGACTACATGGTGCCGGCGGGTATCACGGTGTTGCCCTTATTGCCCACCAGCCTGGTGGGCAAGATTCAATACGATGCCTTGCCCGATCCAGGCCAGCACAGCCGAACCGGTTTGGCGCGCGCGCCCAGTCGGCGTTATGAGCCCGAACTGCTCAAGCTTTGGGAAGAGGCCCTGGGCGCCGAGTCTCTGAGTGTGGACGACAACTTCTTCGACCTCGGCGGCGATTCACTGTCCGCCGTGACCCTGCTCACCGGCATAGAGAAACTGCTGGGCCGCAAGGTGCCGCTGTATCTGATCACCGAACACCCGACCATAGAGCGCCTGGCCAAGGCCCTGACCAGCAACGCCGGGCCACCCGGCATGATGGTCAACCTGGGTGCCAATTCGGGGCGCGTGCCGTTTTTCCTGGCGGCGTCCGGTCATGGCGATTTGCTGCGTTTCCAGAATCTGGCGCGCGCTTTGGGCAATGCCTGCGACCTGTACATGTTGCAGCCGCCATTTGACGGCGGCCTGGGGCGCATCGATGACCTGGCCAACCAGTATGCGGATTGCATCCAGTCGGTGGGCCGCGAGCCCGGATATATCGCCGGGTTTTCCGTCGGCGGCGTGGCCGCACTTGAGGCTGCTCGGGTGTTGAAGGAGCGCGGCATCCCGGTGCGCGGCCTGGTGTTGATCGACACCACCTATCCGGTGTCCATGGTTGGCGGCACCGGGTTCTGGCGGCTGTCGGGCTGGCTGGTGCGGCGCCTGCATGTGCAGGAACTCAGCATGAACGGCCGACGTCTGGGCGCCATGTTCAACGACCCCGGCCTGGTCAGTCAGGTGATGGCTTTGAATGGTTACCGGCCTACGCCGTATGAGGGCTCGGCGCTGCTCATCAAGTCCTCGGGTTTGTCGAGCTGGGCCCGCTGGTTGTTCCATCCGTGGCGGCGCGTGGTGCCCGCTGGTTTGGCCGAGCAGCAGATTCCGGGTCTGCATGGCTCGATTTTTGAAGCCGGTAACGTGCACGAACTGGCCCGCGCCCTGAGCCGCGAATTCGGCAGCAGCAACGCATGAAAAAACAAAGCACCCCGGCAGTCGGGCGTATGCGCCTTTGCTTGTTTGTGGCCGTTTTGTTGCTGCTGGTGGGACTGGCGAGCGCCTGGAGCTGGTCGCCACTGCGGGACTGGCTGGACCTGGACACGATTGTGCAGCGCCTGCGCGCCTTGGGCGCGCAGTATGGCCTTGGCGCCGGTATTGCGGTGTTTGCGCTGGCGGTGACGCTGGCCGTGCCCTTGAGTTTCTTGACCGTGGTCACGCTGGTGGCCCTGGGGCCGGTGCAGGGCACGCTGTGCACCTTGGCCGGGGCCATGATAGGTGCCGGTGCCAGCTATGGTGTGGGGCGGGCGTTGGGGCGCGAGGTGGTGGAGCGGCTCGGCGGGCCGCGCGTGAACGCGGTCAGCCAGCGCCTGGCGCAGCAGGGTTTGTGGGCGGTGATCGCCGTGCGTGTGGTGCCGGTGGCACCGTTTGCCATCATCAACATGGTCGCCGGGGCCACGCGCATCAGCCTGCGCGACATGCTGCTCGGCACAGCCCTGGGCATGACTCCCGGCACGGTGATCATGGCGCTGTTTGTCGATCAGATCGTCGAAGCCATGCGCCGGCCAAGCTCCACCACCTTGGTTATTCTGTTGCTAACTGTATTGTTGATAGGCGGCGGCGTTGTCGGCTTTCGGTACTGGCTGCGCCGCAACCGTCAGGGTTGACCGCGCCAGCGACCAAACCATCGGTTTCACCCTGTCACATGGCTGTCGTCAGGGATGCATTTTTGCAACTGACAATCGACACCCTGTCCGCGCCCGGGCCCTGGCGTCTTCTCCGTCACCCTCTTGGTTGACCCCAGGCCTGGTGCTGGATGGCCATTCAAGATACCGAGAGTAGGGGGGAAGCCTTGATGCCTGAGACACGCCGACAAAATGCACGGCTTGGGGAGCTGCGATGAACAAGGCACGTGCGAAACCCGCCAAAGCGTGGCTTCACCAGACCGTGCGCCGGGCCGTGTCCGCCTTGCCCAAGGCTGTGCGGTTTCGCGTACTGCGTTCCTTTGTGCGCTGTGATCTCAAGCCCGACCCCCGCCTGGTACTGAAAATCGCGCAGACACGCGACGAGCTGGAAGCCTGCTTCCGCCTGCTGCACGATGCCTATGTGGGCAGCGGCTACATGCTGCCCGACCCCTCGGGCCTGCGTGTCACCCTCTACCACGCGCTGCCCACCACCACCACGCTTTGTGCGTTGTACGACGGCCAGGTGGTGGGCACCATCAGCCTGATCCGGCAGAGTGCCTTTGGTTTTCCCATGCAAGCCGTGTTCAACCTCGAGTCCGTCAAGCAACGCAAGGGCAAGATTGCCGAGGTCTCTGCGCTGGCGGTGCACCCCCAGTTTCGCCAGAGTGGCGGCGCGGTGTTGTTTCCCTTGATGAAGTTCATGTACGAGTACTGCACCTCGTGCTTCGATACCCACCACGTGGTGATTGCGGTGAATCCCAAGCAGATCGACTTGTACGAAGCCTTGCTGCTGTTTGAGCGTTTGCCCGCACCTGTCGTGGAGAAGTACGATTTTGTCAACGGTGCGCCGGCCGTAGCGGCGGCGATTGATCTGCTGGCCGTGCCCCGCCGCCTGCGCCATCTGTACGGCGGCAAAACGCCGAGTAAAAACCTGTACCACTACTTTGTGCGGGCGCAGATCAAAAACATCCAGTTGCCCAAGCGCCGCTACTACACCACCAACCACCCGGTGATGACACCGGCCATGCTGGACTACTTTTTCAACCAGCGCACCCAGGTGTTCAGCAAGATGACCGAACGCGAAAAGGTCAAGCTGGACGCGATCTACGACCTGCCGGTGTACAAGGATGTGCTGCCGTTTGTGTCGAGCGCGTCACGCGCGCAGATGCCGTTGCGGCAGCATCGACGCTTTACCCTCAAGGTGCGCGCCGGTTTGCGTGTGGTGGTGAATGGACGTGAGCTGCGCGTCAAGCTGGATTTGGTGGAACTGTCGGAGATTGGTTTTCAGGCGCGCGCCAAAGTGGCTGTGCCGCTGAATGTTTGGGCCGATGTGAGCATTCGCCTGGGGTCGGAAGAAAACTCGCGCATGAAAGTGATGGCCGTGCGGGGCAGCAACGGCGGCGAATACCACCGCTACGTCTTCAGCGTTCATCAACCCGATCTGGCCTGGCGCAAGTTCACCAGCGCCTTGATGGCCGGCAGCACCTTTGGCGACCTGGATGAGGCCAGCCGCTTTCTCGAGGACAAGGAATACCAACAAACCGCCAGGGGCGACGAGCGCCGCTACCACGACCACCTGGTTCCCGCCTGGCACGACACCGACAATCTGGGTTTGCGCGGCCGGCATCACAACATATAGGCTGCCCCCCGGTCTTCGCGCACTGCGTGTCGATACGCCAACCCCCTTGCAGAGGGCAACATCTGCAGCCTGGCGCAGCCAGTTCTGCGATGTTCTCTACGGGGCAGAGGCGTTTGCGGTGCGGGGAGCTCTACAGGATGCGGTTGAACCAGAGCAGGGATAGGCCGGCGGAGAGTATGGACAGGGCGGCTGCCAGCATGGCGAGCAGGGCCGAGACTTCGGTTTCCTTCTTTTCGACCGTGAGGCGTGAGCTCAGGGTCTGGTAGACGGTTTTGAGGTTTTCTGCGGTGCCGGCGTAGAAGTACTCACCTTGGGTGCGGGTGGCGACGGCCTTGAGGGTTTCCTCGTCCAAACGCACACGCATGGACCAGCCCTCGAAACCTATGGTTTCGCCGTCTACCGTGCCTATGCCCACGGTGTAGACACGCACGCCGCGGTCGGCGGCGAGCTTGGCGGCTTCCAGGGTGTCAACACCCGTGGTGCGTTGGCCATCGGTCAGCAAGATGATGGCTGCCGACGAATATGAGCCGGGCGCCACCGGCACAAAAGGTTTGGCCGCTTCTTTCTCCTTGTTCTGGCCTGTAGGGTCCAGCGCTTCGCCGCGTGGTTTCTCGCGGCCATAGGTCATGCTGGCCAGGTCTATGCCAGCGTTGGGAAACAGCTCGGCCACCGACACCACAATCGCACTGCCAATGGCGGTGGCGCGCTGCAATTGAAAGCGGTCGATGGCCGCCACCAGATCTTCACGGCTCAAGGTGGGGGGCTGCACCACCTGGGCCGAGCCGGCAAACGCCACAATGCCCACGCGCACCGAACGTGGCAGATCGGCAATAAAAGCCTTGGCCGCGTTTTGTGCGGCGACCAGCCGATTCGGTTGCACATCGGTGGCGCGCATGCTGCCCGACACGTCCATGGCCAGAATGATGGTTTCTTGCTGCGAGGGCAGGGTGACCACGGCCATGGGGCGCGCCGTGGCGATCAACATGGCCGCAATGGCCAGCAGAAACAGCGCCGGCGGAATGTGCCGCCTCACACTTTGGCTGCGGCCCATGGCGTCGCGCACGATGGACAGACTGGCGTAGCGCAAGGCGGTTTTCTTCTTGCGCCGCAGCAGCCACACGTAGAGCAGGATCAGCAACGGCAAGGCCAGCAGCATCCACAGAAACTGCGGCCACAAGAAGTTCACCGGAATCTGGTGGATCAGCTTGTTCAGGTATTGTCCTAGGTCGGCCATCATTGTTCTCCCTATGCTGGCTGTTCATCAAGCCGCTTGTGCTCGGCGCTGGCTCATGGGGGTGACACCTGCGGCGCCCGCCAACACACGGCTGCGCTGGCGGCGCAGGTCGGTGAAACGCATCACGGCCGATACCAGGTCGCCGTCGGTGGACAGTTCCAGCGTGTCCACACCCGCCTGGCCCAGCGCTTCGCGCAGGTCGGCCTCGCGTTGTGCGGCAATACGTGCGAAGCGGCGGCGGAAACCGGCGTCGGAGGTGTCGACCAGCAACTGCTGGCCGGTTTCCGCGTCCATGATGGGCACCAAGCCAAGGTCGGGCAGTTCCAGCTCCAGCGGGTCGAGCAGGCGCACGGCCACCACTTCATGGCGCTGCGCCAGTTGGCCCAAGGGCTTTTCCCAGCCCGGCTCGCTGATGAAGTCGGACACCACAAACACGGTGGAGCGCCGCCGCACCACATTGCCCGCGGCCGCCAGCAAATCCTGCAGCCGCGTGATGGAGCCGCTGCTCTTTCCCTCGGGCCGCTCGCGCATGGACTTGAGCAGGTGCAGCACGTGGCCGCGTCCATTGCGTGGGGGCAGCACGCTATCCACGCCCGAGCCATACAACATCGCACCCACGCGGTTGCCGTGGCGGGTGATCAATTGCGCCAGCACCGCCACAAACGAGGCGGCGACTTCGCGCTTGAAGCGGTCGCCCGAGCCGAAGTCCACCGAGGGGCTCAGGTCGAGCAGAAACCAGGCGGCCATTTCGCGGTCTTCGGTGAACACCCGCACATGCGGGATTTGCTGGCGCGCGGTGACGTTCCAGTCGATGTGGCGCACATCGTCGTGGTGCTGGTATTCGCGCAGATCGGCCAGGTCCATGCCCACGCCGCGCATCAGTGTGCGGTAGTCGCCCTGCAGCAAGCCGTCCAGGCGGCGGATCACCGTCCACTGCAGGCGGCGCAGCAGCACCTCGGCCGATTCAGAATCGGCTGCGGCCAGCGCCGCGCCGCCCCAAGCAGGCCGCGCCTCCCCCACGGGGGGGGCCGACGGACGCGTAGCGCCGAGTCGGGGGGCAGAATCTTCAGGCGGCAAGTTTTTCATGTTCCAGTGGCTTGGCTGGGGCGGGGATTTTGGCCATGATCTTGCCCACCAAGGCGTCGGCGGTCAGACCTTCGGACAGCGCTTCGTAGGTGAGCGACAAACGGTGGCGCAGCACGTCCAGCGCCACATCACTCAAGTCTTCTGGCAGTGCGTAGCTGCGGCCACGCAACATGGCCAGGGCGCGTGCACCTTCCACCAGGTTGATGGTGGCGCGCGGACTGGCGCCGTAGGTGATGAAGCGGGTGATGTCTTTGAGACCATGCTCGTCGGGCCGGCGCGTGGCCGACACCAGCCGCACGGCGTATTGCATCAGCGAGGGGTCGACGTAGACGCGGCGGCACTCGGCTTGCAGGGCCGCCAGTTGGGCGGTGGTGGCCACGGGCTGCACCTGCACCGGTGCGCCGGTCACGCGTTGCACGATGACGAATTCTTCTTCGTCGCTGGGGTAGTCCACCAGCACCTTCATCATGAAGCGGTCGACCTGGGCTTCGGGCAGCGGGTAGGTGCCTTCGGTCTCGATCGGGTTTTGCGTGGCCATCACCAAAAAGGGCGAGGGCACTTTGTGTGTTTCACCGGCAATCGTCACCTGGCGCTCCTGCATCACTTCCAGCAGCGCACTCTGCACCTTGGCGGGCGCGCGGTTGATTTCGTCGGCCAGCAGCAGATTGGTGAACACGGGCCCTAGCGAGGTGCTGAAATCACCGGTCTTCTGGTTGTAGATGCGGGTGCCCACCAGGTCGGCCGGCACCAGATCGGGGGTGAACTGAATGCGCTTGAACTCACCCTGTATGGTGTTGGCCAGGGTCTTCACGGTCAGGGTCTTGGCCAGACCCGGCACACCTTCCACCAGCAAGTGGCCCTGCGCCAGCATGGCCACCATCACGCGCTCCAGAAAGCGGTCCTGTCCCACCACCACGCGTTTGACTTCATAGAGTATCTGCTCCATCAGTTGGGCGGTGTCGCTGTGGTCTGTGCTGGTGTTCGATGTCATAGGGCTTCCTTTGGTCTCAGAGATAAAGCGTCAGGGAATCAAAACGGGTGCAGGCCCACGGCCGATGCGGCGCTCTCGATCGGTACGGCAAATCCGATACCGATGAAGGTGCGCTGTTGTGTCGGATTCAGGATGGCGGTGACGATGCCCACCACCTCGCCGTCCATGGTGACCAAGGGCCCACCAGAGTTGCCGGGATTGGCTGCGGCATCAAACTGGATCAGGTTGTTCATCTCCTGCTTGCCTTCAGGCGAACGGAAGCTGCGTTTCAAACCCGAGATCACACCCGCTGAAACCGAGGGCCCTATGCCGAACGGAAAGCCCACGGCCACCACCTGATCACCAGGCGCCAGGTCGCCCGTGGAGCGCATGGTGGCGGCAATCATGTCGTCTGGAATACGTTTGGCTTGCAACACCGCCAAGTCGTTTTCGGGTTGCAGGCCGGTGATGTAGGCATCGGATTCCATGCCATCGAAAAACGTGACCTTGATGCGCTGCGAACCCTGCACCACGTGCAGGTTGGTGAGGATGATGCCTTTGTCGACAATCACCACGCCCGTGCCCACGCCGTACTCCACATCGGTTTTGCCGTTTTTCCCCTTCACGTAGCCATTCACGCGCACCACGGCAGGACGGATGGCTTCCGCCGCCTTGGCCGCCGCCGACGGCAGCACCTGGGTGTCGAGGGTGTGCAGCACCGCCGCATCGATCTGTTTTTGGGTCAGGGGGCGCGCACCGGGGCGCATCTGGAAACTCAGGCTGGCGATCAGGGCACAGCCGAGCAGCAGCATGCTGAGCCACATCAGCTGCATTTGCCGTTGGGCCAGCCAGCGTTGCACTCGGGCGCGGCGCGTCGCGGGTGCGCTTGGTTCGGGTGGGAGGGGGGATGCGGCGCTGGCCGCTGCGTCGGGGGACGCCGCTCGCGCCAAAGGCTTTGCAGCCGCCGTGCCGGTTTCAGGAGCCGCTGCCGTGCTGGGCGCGGGGCGGCTGGAGGGGCTGTAGAGGGCTGGCCTGCGCATCCGATCACCTGTGATTGCTTGGTTGCAGAAGGGGTGCTCAGGGCAAGTCTGAACACCGCGCTCGACTTCACATTAACACGCTTTGCATCTGCCTGCATGTATTCGTTGTGCCAACCACGTGGCGGCGCTGAAGTGTGCCGCGCAGCCTGTACAGTGCAGCCCCATGTGGATCGATACACACTGCCATCTCGATGCGCCAGAATTTGGCGAAAATCATGCGCTAGCGCGCACCCTGCGTGCGCAGGCTGCTACCAAAGATGTAGCGATGTGCGTGATTCCGGCGGTAGAGATGGCCAACTTCGATACCGTGCGTCAACTGGCCCACAGTACCGGCGACGCCTACGCACTGGGCATACATCCGCTGTATGTGCCGCGTGCGCAGGAGTCCGATCTGGTGCAGTTGGATGCCGCACTGACCCGCTGGCGTGACGATCCGCGTTTGGTGGCGATAGGCGAGATCGGCCTTGACCTGTTTGTGCCCGCGTTGACCGAGCCCGCCATGCTGGAGCGCCAGCATTACTTTTACCGCGAACAACTGAAGCTGGCGCGCCGCCACGGCCTGCCGGTGATCCTGCATGTACGCCGCAGTGCGGACCAACTGCTGAAATACTTGCGGCAGGTTCGCCCGTTGGCCGGGGCTGCATCAGGCCAGGCCTGGCACGGCATTGCCCATGCGTTCAACGGCAGCCTGCAGCAGGCCCAGGCGTTTCTCGACCTGGGCTTCAAGCTCGGTTTTGGCGGCGCCATGACCTTTGAGCCCGCGCGCCAGTTGCGCCGCCTGGCGGCCGAGTTGCCGCTGGAGGCCATCGTGCTGGAGACCGACGCGCCGGACATCCCGCCGCATTGGCTCTACACCACCGCCGCCGAGCGTGCCGAGGGCAAGCTCCAGGGCATCAACTCGCCGGACGAAATTCCGCGCATTGGCGAGGTGTTGGCGGAACTGCGTGGTTTGCCGGTCGAAGACGTGGCCACCGCCACCAGCCGCAATGCCATGGCCGCCTTGCCCAAATTGCCCGGGCTGCTGCAGCGATGACCGTGGGCGAGCGTCTTGAGGGCCTGCCCGCGTTGGTGGCGCCCAACACACAGCTCGTGGTGCTGGGCAGCTTTCCGGGCGCGGCCTCTCTGGCGGCGCAGCAGTATTACGCGCACCCGCAAAACCAGTTCTGGCGTATTTTGGCGACGCTGTTTCAGGCCGATGTGGAGCAGGTGCGCAGCGCCAGCTACGCCTTCAAGACCGCCTGGCTGCTGGCCCAGGGTGTGGGTGTGTGGGATGTGTACGCCAGTTGCGAGCGCGAGGGCAGTCTGGACGCGAAGATCCGCAACCCGGTGGTCAACGATTTCGCAGCTTTACGCCAGCGTTGCACTGGACTGTCTGCCGTGGCGCACAATGGCGCCGAGAGTTTTCGCCATGCCCACCAGTTGCAGGCTTTTGGCCTACCGGTGTACAAGCTGCCGTCCACCAGCCCGGCCAACGCTTCCTGGTCGTTCGAGCGCAAGTTGGCAGCCTGGCGCAGCGTATTTTTGCAACACGGTTTAATTTCCTCCTAGATTCATTCGTCGATGACCCGCCTTCCTAAAGCCAAAGCCCAGCCTCTGCCCGAAGTCAATTTCTCCGACTATGGCGATGTGCGCACCCTGCACCTGGGAACCGAATGGGTGCAGGGTTCTATGCTTTTGAACTCGCCCTTTGAAATCGAGCTGGAATACGTGCAGCGCATGATGGCCTGGCTGCTGTTTGTGCCGCCCAGCAGCGTGGCCAAGCGCCACTGCATGCAGCTGGGTTTGGGCGCAGCCGCGCTCACCAAGTTCAGCCGCAAGAAGCTGCGCATGTGCACCACGGTGATAGAGATCAATCCGCAGGTGGTCTCGGCCTGCCGCTTCTGGTTCAAGCTGCCGCCGGACGACGAGCGTCTGAAGGTCATCATTGGCGACGCCGCCGTGCATGTGCGCGACCCCGAATGGATTGGCACGGTCGATGGCTTGCAGGTTGACCTGTATGACCAGGACGCCGCCGCCCCGGTGCTGGACAGCGCAGACTTTTACGCCGACTGCCGCCAACTGCTGAACGAAGAGGGCTGCATGACCGTCAACCTGTTTGGTGAGGATTCGAGCTACCCGCAAAGCCTGGAAAAAATCAAGGCAGCGTTTGGCGCCGATGCGGTGTGGGCCTTCAAGCCCACGCGTGAAGGCAATACCGTGGTGCTGGCCCAGCGCACCGCCAGCCGGCCCGACAAGGCCTTGCTGGCCGAGCGTGCTGCCGCCATCCAGACCCGCTGGGGCCTGCCTGCGCCCAAGTGGTTGAAAGTATTCAAACCCGTGCAGCCATGAGTGTTAAAACCTCTGCCACTTCCACCCCTGCCGCGAAGCCGCTGGCGAAGACCGATTACGTGGGCCCGCTGCATTGGCGTGTGTTGGTGCAGTGGCTCGGCGCCGATGGTGTGATCGACGCCGAAGAAGTGCAGCGCACCACCGCGCGCTGCTCGCAGGCCGAAAGTGCGCAACCCGCCTTGGTGCGCCTGGCCAGTGTGGCCATGCGCCGTGCCAGCGACGGCAAACCGCTGGACATTGAAATGCTGACGCAGTGGCTTGCGGGTTACGCCGGGCTGACTTATCTGCGCATAGACCCGCTGAAAGTGGAGGTGGGCAAGGTGTCCGACACCATGAGCGCGGTCTACGCCGAGCGCCACAAGGTGTTGCCGGTGCAGGTCACCAACACCGAAGTCGTGGTCGCCACCTGTGAGCCGTTTTTGACGGATTGGATTTCCGAGGTGGAGCGCCAATCGCGCCGCACTGTGCGCCGTGTGGTCGCCAGCCCGTTGGAGATCCACCGCTACACGGCCGAGTTTTACGCGCTGGCCAAGTCCGTCAAGGCGGCGCAGAAAACCGGCGGCGCCAGCAGCGCCAGTTTCGAACAATTGGTGGAGTTGGGCCGCACCAGCAAACAGCTCGATGCGAATGACCAGGGCGTGGTGCAGGTGGTCGATTGGTTGTGGCAATACGCCTTCAACCAGCGTGCCAGCGACATCCATCTGGAGCCGCGGCGCGAGCAGGGTGTGATCCGTTTCCGTATCGACGGTGTGCTGCACCCGGTCTACCAGATGCCCATGGGGGTAATGACGGCCATGATTGCGCGCATCAAGCTGCTGGGCCGCATGGACGTGGTGGAGAAGCGCCGCCCGCTGGACGGGCGCATCAAAACCCGCAACCCACGCGGCGACGAAGTGGAAATGCGTTTGTCCACGCTGCCCACCGCCTTTGGCGAAAAAATGGTGATGCGGATTTTTGACCCCGACACTACCGTGAAAGACCTCGACGGCCTGGGCTTTACGCCGCACGATGCCGGCCGCTGGGAGTCGCTGGTGTCGCGGCCCCACGGCATCATCCTGGTGACCGGGCCCACGGGCTCGGGCAAAACCACCACGCTTTACTCCACGCTGAAACGCGTGGCCACCGAAGAGGTCAACGTCAGCACGATTGAAGACCCGATCGAGATGATAGAGCCGTCGTTCAACCAGACCCAGGTGCAGGTGCAGCTTGATTTTGGTTTCACCGAAGGCCTGCGCGCGCTGATGCGGCAAGACCCGGACATCCTCATGGTGGGCGAAATCCGCGACCTGGCCACGGCCGAGATGGCGGTGCAGGCGGCGCTTACCGGCCACCTGGTGTTCAGCACGCTGCACACCAACGATGCACCCTCGGCGCTGACACGCATGATGGAGCTGGGCATTCCCGCCTACCTGCTCAACGCCACCATCCTGGGGGTGTTGGCCCAGCGCCTGGTGCGCACCTTGTGCAAGCAGTGCCGTGCGCCCGATACCGATTTGAGCGCAGAGCAACTCAACGAAGTCATACGCCCCTGGAAGATCAACACTGAAGGGCGCAGCGGCTACACACCCTACAAAGCCGTGGGCTGTGTGGACTGCCGCATGACCGGTTTCATGGGCCGCATGGGCATCTACGAACTGCTGACCGTGAACGAAGCCTTCAAGCAAATGGTGAACCAGTCGCCCAGCATCGACGGCCTGCGCCGCCAGGCGGTGAAGGACGGCATGCGGCCACTGCGTTTGGCGGGTGTGTTGCGTGTGGCTGAAGGTTTGACCACGCTGGAAGAGGTGTTGAGCGCGACACCGCCTATCGAGTGAGTGGCGCCGTGCCCAAGACGGCTGGCAAACCAACGACTGCGCCCGTGAAACGAACGCGGCGCGGCAGTGGCGCGGTGACGCTGCGCGATGTGGCCGCACTCGCCGGTGTGGCGCCTATCACCGCCTCACGGGCCCTCAAACAGCCGCACCAGGTTTCGCAAGAAGTGCGCGACAAAGTAGCCGACGCGGTGCAGCGCACCGGCTACGTGCCCAATTTAATGGCCGGTAGCCTGGCTTCTTCGCGCAACCGGCTGATCGCGGCCATCGTGCCCACGGTGGCGGTGTCGGCGTTTTTGCAGACCATTGAATCCTTGACCGATGCCTTGTTTCTGGCGGGCTACCAGTTGATGTTGGGGCAGACAGGCTACTCGGCCGAGCGTGAAGAGGCGCTGCTCGAATCCATCATAGGCCGCCGCCCCGACGGCATTTTGCTCACCGGCATCATGCATTCGGAGCGCGGGCGCGCCAAGCTGCTGTCGTCCGGCATTCCGGTGGTCGAGACCTGGGATTTGACGCCCACGCCTATCGACATGCTGGTGGGCTTTTCACACGTGGACATAGGCCAGTCCGTCTCCAACTTTTTTGCCGACCGTGGCCGTCAGCAGCTGGGGCTGGTCACGGCCAACGATGAACGTGCGCAACGCCGGGCCGGGGCCTATGCCGAGAACACCCGGCGCCGTGGCCTGGCGCCTATGGCGGTGGTGGACGTGGCGACCTCGCGCACGCTGAAAAGCGGCCGTGAGGCGCTGGGCCGCCTGCTGGCACAGGCGCCAGAGACCGACGCCGTGTTTTGCAGCTCTGACCTGCTGGCGCTGGGGGTGTTGACCGAAGCGCTGGCGCGCGGCATCGAGGTGCCCCGGCAATTGGCCGTCATCGGCTGCGGCGACTTTGACTTTGTCGCCGATGTGGAGCCCGCGCTGACTTCGGTGCACATCAACGGCGCGGCCATTGGTGAGCATGCTGCGCGTTTCCTGATCGCGCGCGCCGAGGGTGAGGCGGTGCTGCAGTCCACCATCGACGTCGGTTTTTCCATCATCGAACGCGCCAGCACTTAAGCCCTGTTCTGATCCTGCGGCGCTTGTGCGTGCCATGAAGTTCGTTGACAGTTGATTTTGGTACCGCTACCATGGGCATTTGGTACCGCTACCATAAGTGCCAGATGGGCGCCTAAACGCCGCGCTATTTCTACATCCGCAAGGAGACAAAATTCATGAAAAAACTCTTGGGGCTGTGCTCGGCCGCAGCTTTGGCCGTGTCGGCTCTGACGCTGGCGCCCGCCGCTCTGGCCCAGCCGTCCCAGCCGTCAAATTGGCCGACCAAGGCCGTGACGCTGATCGTGCCTTTCCCGGCTGGGGGCTCCACCGACGCCGTGGCCCGCGCCATCGGCATCAAGCTCACCGAGAAGACTGGCCAGAGTTTTGTGGTGGACAACCGTGCCGGCGCCACCGGCACCATAGGCGCGGCCATGCTGAAGCGGGCGGCGCCCGATGGCTACACCTTGATGGTGACCTCGCTCGGGCCCTTGGTGATCGTGCCGCACCTGATGAAGGGCTTGCCCTACGACCCATTGAAGGACTTCGACCCCATCACGGTTGCCGTGCAGACGCCCAACGTGCTGGTGGTGAATGCGGCTTCACCCTTCAAGACCTTGGCCGACCTGATCACCTACGAAAAAGCCCATCCCGGCAAGATGAGTTTCGCTTCGGCCGGCAGCGGCTCCAGTGGCCACCTGAACGCCGAGTTGCTGTGGCAGCGCACGGGCACACAAGGCTTGCATGTGCCGTACAAGGGCAGTTCGCTCGCGGCCAACGACTTGCTGGCCGGGCAGGTGGATGCTTCGTTCCAGAACATCAACGAAGGCCTGCCTTTCATCCGCAGCGGCAAGTTCCGTGCGCTGGCCGTCACCAGCGACAAACGCTCCGCCGTGTTGCCTGATGTCCCCACCTTTGCCGAAGCCGGTGTCAGCGATGCCGAAGTCACCTCCTGGCAAGCCGTGGTCGGGCCGCGTGGTTTGCCCGCTGAGTTGCGCCAGAAGATACAGGCGGCGGTGGTTGAGGCCTTGGCCGATCCCAAGGTTCGGCAGCAGTTTGTGTCTGCCGGTTTCGAGGTGGTGGGCAATACGCCAGAGCAATTTGCCACCTTCCAGCGGGCCGAGTACACACGCTGGAAGAAGGTGATTGAAGTGGGCAAGATTGTTTTAGAGTGAGCCAGACCGATATCGACCCACCGGGTGTGCAGGCCGCTGGCGCGCAGCGCTGGGCCACTACCTGGTGCGCCTCGGCCCAAGGGCCATACCCCTGTGGCAACGCCACCGCGCAACCTTGTCTGGACTTTGCCTTTCCCGATCCGGCGTGCGGCGCGCGTGATCAGAGCTTCAGGCTCATCGTCAAGCCGGCTATCTGGGGGCGGCTGGCGCGCATCCGGCTGACGAATGCCTTTGGCAGCCAAGCCGTGCGCTTCGGCGGACTCCATTTAGGCATGCCTTCTAGTTCTGCAGGCTTGATTCCAGGCAGTAACCAGCCAGTCACCTTTGGCGGCAGCGATGAGTTCACCCTGGCGCCTGGCGCCTGGGCTTGGAGTGATCCCGTGCGCTTGCCCTTGGTAGATGATGCGGACAGTCCGCTGCTGCGCGCCCACAAACTCTCGGTCAGCTTCCATGTGCTCGGCACGTCCGGCCCTATGACGTGGCATGCCAAGGCCATGGGTACCTCGTACCTCACGCCGCCTGGCGCGGGGGCGGCGGGGCATCTGGAAGATGAGCAGGCTTTTCCGTTCAGCACCACGTCCTGGTTCTTTCTGGATGCGATTGACGTGATGGCGCCCGCCGATACCCGCGTGGTGGTGGCCATGGGTGACTCCATCACCGATGGCTCGGCGTCCACACTCAACGGCTTTGACCGGTGGCCCGATGTGCTGGCGCGCCGGCTGCAGGCGCAGCACGGCAACCGTGTAGCCGTGTTGAACGCGGGTATAGGTGGCAACCGCATCGCCGGCCCCGCAACTGATGTGCGGGCTGAGCCTTTTGCGGGCGGCCCGTCCATGGCCGCACGGCTGGAGCGCGACGTGCTGAGCCTGTCCGGCGTCACCAGCGTGATCTGGCCCGAAGGCACAAACGACTTCAGCGAGATGGGCCAGGCCTCGGTGGCGCAAGTGCAGCAGACCATGGCCGAGGTGGTGGCGCGCCTGCGCGCCGCCTTGCCCGGCGTCAAAGTCATAGGTGCGACCAACCACTCAGTGCTGGGCGCGGCGATTGCCAACCACGGTTCACCCACACAAGAGGCCAAACGACGGGAATTGAATACGTTCATCCGCGAGGGCGGCCTGTTCGACGCTGTGGCCGATTTTGATGCGGCGACATTCGACGCCCGCACCGGCCGCATGCAGGCGGCCTTTATCCCCGATAGTGCCGTCGGCGGTGCAGGCGATGGGGTGCATCCCAACCGAGCCGGTTATCTGGCGATGGCAGACGCCGTGCCGCTGGACTGGCTGACTTGAACCACCGGTGATACAGGGGTTCTCCCGAGGTCGGCGTTACGTGGAATCCACATCGGGCGCATGGTCGATTGCCAACACAATGCGACCATCGAAAATTCTCGAGGGAACGTTACGTGAAAATCAAAAGTCAGAAGGATTTCTTTTCTGGCGTCATGTTCGCTGCAGTGGGGGCCATCTTTGCTTGGGGTGCCACCAACTACACCGTCGGCAATGGCGCCCGTATGGGACCCGGGTACTTCCCACTGATGCTGGGCGTGCTCATGGCGATTTTGGGCCTGATCATCATGTTCAACGCCTTGGTTGTGGAAACCGAAGGTGGCGACAAGATCGGTAAATGGGCCTGGCGTCCGCTGGCGCTCATTTTGGGCGCCAACTTGGTGTTCGGTATTTTGCTCGGCGGTCTGCCCAGCATCAACCTGCCGCACATGGGCATGATCATCGCCATCTATGCGCTGGTCATCATCGCCAGCTTGGCTGGCTCGCAGTTCAAACTCAAACCAGTGCTGGTGCTCGCCACGATTCTGGCGGTTGGTAGTTATCTTGCGTTCATCGTGCTGCTGAAGTTGCAGATCCCGGTGTGGCCCACTTTCATCACCGGTTGAGGACGAATAGAACATGGATTTGATTGCAAACCTCTCGATGGGCTTTGGCGTGGCCTTCACGCCGATCAACCTGTTGTATGCGCTGATCGGTTGTATCTTGGGCACGCTGATCGGGGTGCTGCCCGGTATCGGCCCCGTGGCCACCATCGCCATGCTGTTGCCGGCCACCTACGCGCTGCCACCAGTGTCGGCGCTGATCATGTTGGCCGGTATTTACTACGGCGCCCAATACGGTGGCTCCACCACCGCCATTCTGGTGAACTTGCCCGGCGAGTCGTCCTCGGTGGTCACGTGTATTGACGGCTACCAGATGGCGCGCCAAGGCCGTGCGGGCCCGGCGCTGGCCGCTGCCGGCTTGGGCTCGTTCTTTGCGGGTTCCGTGGGTACGCTGATCCTGGCGGCCTTCGCGCCTCCATTGACCGAACTGGCTTTTAAGTTCGGCCCCGCTGAATACTTCTCGCTGATGATCCTGGGCCTGATCGGCGCCGTGGTGCTGGCTTCGGGCTCGCTGCTCAAGGCCATTGCGATGATTGTGCTGGGTCTGCTGCTGGGCTTGGTCGGTACCGACGTGAACTCCGGTGTGGCCCGTTTCAGCTTCGACATTCCTGAACTGACCGACGGTATCGGCTTCGTGGCCATCGCCATGGGTGTGTTCGGTTACGGCGAAATCATTGCCAACCTGTCGCAGCCTGAAGAAGAGCGCGAGGTGTTCACCGCCAACGTGCAAGGCCTGTGGCCCACCAAGCAAGACTTCAAGGACATGGCGCCTGCGGTTCTGCGCGGTACCACCCTGGGTTCGGCCCTGGGTATCCTGCCCGGTGGCGGTGCCTTGCTGGCGGCTTTTGCAGCCTACACGCTCGAGAAGAAGATGGGCATGAAGGCCGGCGAAGTGCCCTTCGGCAAGGGCAACATCCGCGGTGTGGCTGGCCCCGAGTCTGCCAACAACGCTGGTGCACAAACCTCGTTTATTCCACTGCTGACGCTGGGCATTCCGCCAAACGCCGTGATGGCGTTGATGGTGGGCGCCATGACCATCCACAACATCCAGCCTGGTCCCCAGGTGATGACCAGCAACCCAGAACTGTTCTGGGGCCTGATCGCTTCGATGTGGATCGGCAACGCCATGCTGATCATCTTGAACCTGCCGCTTATCGGCATGTGGATCAAGCTGCTGACCGTGCCTTACAAGTACCTGTTCCCGGCGATTGTGTTGTTCTGTGCGATTGGTGTGTACTCCACCAACAACAACACCTTCGACATCTGGATCGTGGCCATCTTCGGTTTCGTGGGCTACTTGTTCCACAAGCTGGGCTGCGAACCTGCACCCTTGCTGCTGGGCTTCATCCTGGGCCCGATGATGGAAGAAAACCTGCGCCGTGCACTGCTGCTGTCGCGTGGTGACTGGAGCGTGTTTGTCACGCGTCCTCTGTCGGCCGGTTTGCTGGTGGCGGCGGCTGTGCTGGTGATCATCGTGTTGCTGCCAGCGGTGAAGAGCAAACGTGAAGAGGCCTTCGTCGAGGACTGATGACTGATGAACCGCCACCATTGACGATCTTTGTCATCGTCAATCGAGGCGGCTTCAACACCGTGAAACGGCACCTTAGGGTGCCGTTTTGCTTTTTCGGCATGGCAACTGGTCCACAATCAGGCAAAACCCTTGCGTCCCCCACACGATGCCACCGCCTATGTCGACCCTCAGCCCGCACCCCTTGCGTCAGGCCCTGCACAACGAAATCCACGCGCGCCCGCCCGAACCCATTGCCATGCCGCAGGTGATCTCGCACATCGTGATGGTGTGTGATGCGCAGGAGCGCGCCGCCAGCCGGCAGATGTTGCTGGCGCGGCTGAGCGAGCCGCAGCGTGCCGAGGTTGCCGCCGATGCGATCCATCTGCGGCTCGACTTCGGCGCCTACCGCCTGCGCTGGGAGATGCACACCGAGTTTGTCACCTACACCTTCATGCGCCCGCTGGAAATGGCTGCGGCGGAAGCTGTGGTGCCCGAGTCCACGGCGCTGGAGGTGGTGCCAGCGGATTGGCTGGCGGCCTTGCCGGGGCACTGTCTGGTGGGCCTGCATTTATGGGCTTTGCCGGGAGCGGCTGCTACGCTGAACGCTAGCGCCGATGCGGCGGACAGTTGGGACGGGTTGACGCAGGCGGTTGTTGGCTTGCCCATGGTGCCCCCAATCCCCTGGGTCAAACAGCTCTTGCAGGAAGACAGCCTGGTGGGCTCCACCATCGCCGGCGGCCAGGCCGAGGTCTACACCGACTACGTGCTGCACCCCGATGGTTTCTCGCGCATGTTGCTGATGGGCCGAGGCCTGTCGCCGCGCCGTGTGGGCCGCAACGTGCAGCGCCTGCTGGAGATTGAAACCTACCGCATGGCCGCGCTGCTGGGCCTGCCGGTGGCGCGCGAGGCCGCGCATACCTTGGCCGTGGCCGAACGTGAGCTGGCGGCGCTGGCCGAAGCCATACGCAGCGCCAGCCGCAACGACGAGCCGCTGCTGCTCGACCGCCTGACACGCCTGGCGGGCCAGGTGGAAAGCCAATACGCCGCCATGCATTCACGCTTCTCGGCCAGTGCGGCGTATTTCGAATTGGTCGACAAACGTATTGCCGACCTGCGCGAGGTGCGCCTGGGCGGCATGCAAAGCATTCGCGAGTTCATGGAGCGGCGCCTGTCGCCCGCGCGCAGCACCTGTGAATGGGTGCGGCGCCGGCAGGATGCCTTGTCGCAACGTGTTTCGCGCGTGAGCAATCTGCTGCGCACGCGCGTGGAGATAGAGCAGCAGCAAAGCAGTCAGGGCGTGTTGACCGCGATGAACCAACGCCAGGGCGTGCAGTTGCGCATGCAGGCGACGGTGGAGGGTTTGTCGGTGGCGGCGATCACCTATTACATCGTGGGCCTGGTGAGTTACCTGGCCAAGGGCGGCCACGCCTTGGGCTGGCCCTGGAGTGCCGAGAGTACGGCCGCGGCGGCGATTCCGGTGGTGGGTTTGTCGGTGTGGTGGTCCATGCGCCGTCTGCACCACAAAATGTTTGGCGACGCGCACTGAGTCCGCGCTTTGGGAATGGGTTGGAATGTCTGAAAAATTAGAACAAAATAGGCCTGCTACGCAATCTGCAAAAGCGCAGGCAGCTAGTAAAAATGTAGCAATTGGCATGTTGCTGGCGCTGGCGGGTTCCATCGCCTTCAGTGGCAAGGCCATCATCGTCAAGCTGGCCTACCGTTACGGGGTAGATGCGGTCACGCTGATCATGTACCGCATGCTGTTTGCCTTGCCGCTGTTCCTGGCCATGGCGTGGTGGAGCAGCCGCGGCAAGCCTGCACTGACCCGGCAGGACTGGATAGGCATCCTCGGCCTGGGCCTCACGGGCTATTACCTGGCGAGCTTTCTTGACTTTGCCGGCCTGGCCTATATCAGTGCCTCGCTGGAGCGGCTGATCCTGTACCTGAACCCGACGCTGGTGATGGTGCTGGGCTGGATGCTTTACGGCAAACGCATCACGCGCCGCCAGGCCGTGGCCATGGCCATCAGTTACGCCGGTGTGCTGCTGGTGTTTGGCCACGAGGTCACGCTGCAAGGCGCAAACACCGCGCTGGGTACTTTGTTGGTGCTAGGCAGCGCCATCAGCTACGCGCTGTACCTGGTCTACAGCGACAACATGGTCAAGCGCCTGGGCTCGTTGCGCCTGGCCGGTTTGGCCACCAGCGTCGCCTGCTTCTTCTGCATTTTGCAGTTCGTCATCTTGCGCCCCATGTCCGCGGCTGTGGTCGCACCCGAGGTGGTGTGGCTGTCGGTGCTCAACGCGACGGCCTGCACGGCGGCCCCGGTGTTGATGGTGATGATGGCGATTGAGCGCATAGGCTCGGGTACGGCGGCGCAACTCGGCCTGGTCGGGCCGCTGTCCACCATTCTGATGGGCGTGGTGATCCTGGGTGAACCGTTTACCGGCTGGGTGGCCGCCGGCACGGTGCTGGTGATGGCGGGGATTTTTGTGTTCACGCGTCGGCCCAAGGGAATTTGACGGCCACGTATCATTTCGCGGCTGTCGATTTGACAAGAGATTTCACAAGAACACGCACGAAGGAAACATCATGGATTTAGGTATTGCTGGCAAGTGGGCTTTGGTGGGGGGCGCGAGCAAGGGCTTGGGCCGTGGTTGTGCACAAGCGCTGGTGCGCGAAGGCGTGAACGTGGTGATTGTGGCGCGCGGCGCTGAAGCGCTGGAGGCCACGGCCGCCGAATTACGTGCCGACCCGCTGCGCCCGGCCGCCGCCCAAGTGCTGGCCGTGGCGGCAGACATCACCACGGTAGAAGGCCGTGCCGCGGTGTTTGCCGCGCGCAAGGACTTTGACATCGTGGTGACCAACGCCGGCGGCCCACCACCGGGCGACTTCCGCGACTGGGACCGCGAAGCCTGGCTCAAGGCGGTGGACGCCAATATGTTGACACCCATAGAGCTGATCAAGGCCACGGTTGACGGCATGGCCGCGCGCGGTTTTGGCCGCATCGTCAACATCACCTCCAGCGCGGTGAAGTCGCCGATCGACACCTTGGGTCTGAGCAACGGCGCACGCAGCGGCCTCACGGGTTTTGTGGCCGGTGTGTCGCGCAGTGCGCTTGCGGGCAAGGGTGTGACCATCAACAACCTGTTGCCTGGCGCGTTTGACACCGACCGCCTGCAGACCAACCTGAAGGGCGCGGCCGCCAAGAGCGGCCAGCCGCTGGAGTCTGTGGTGGACGGCCGCCGCAACGCCATTCCAGCCAAGCGTTTTGGCAACTCGGAGGAGTTCGGCGCCATCTGCGCCTTCTTGTGCAGCGTGCATGCCGGCTATATGACGGGGCAGAACATCCTGCCGGATGGTGGTGCCTACCCAGGCACCTACTAAGTTACCGTTCGTCGGGCGCACTTGCACAAACGCGGCTGAAACAAAGTTGTCGCATGTTTGAAACATTCGGGGCACACACTACGGTCATCTGCATGTTGCAGGTCACGAGGTGCCCCGATGTTGAGCCGATTCTTGCCTTCTTCAGCCCGCCTGCTGCAGCCGCAACGCTTGGCAGCACAAGCGCCCGCAACCAACGCCTCTGCGGCGCAGAGCGACAGTGTTTCAGCACAATGGCTTGAAGCGCTGCTCTACCGCAGCGAAGGTTTTGTCGAAGACCTGGGCCCCGGCTACGCCTCACGGCTCGACCCCCAGTTCAACCCAGCAGGGCTACGCCTCTAGAGCTTGTCCGTCGATTATTCGGGGCTGCGCAAATGGCATTTCGGGATGAGATGCTAGGCGTAAAACCCAAGCCAAGGCTCTCTGCCTTGGCTGGTTTTGCAACGACGCAGCTCGCCCGAAAGGCCATTTGCCCTCCGGGTTGAGGTGAAATCGGGCGATTTGCCCGCCAGAACCCTTGCATGGGCAGAGAGCCCATGCTGCGGTCTCTGACAGCCAACTCATCCCGATTGCACCTCAACGCAGCCCCGAATAATCGACGGACAAGCTCTTGACCTGAACGAAAACCGGCTGCCCCACATGCAGCCCCAGCAGGTCGGCCGAGCGGCGTGTCACGCTGGCCAATAGCCGTGTCTCTTTGATTTTTAAACCCACCATCACCTGGCTCTGGCCGTCGGCTGCCAGTTCGGCCACCGTGCCGGGCAAGATGTTCAGAATGCTGGTGTCTTGCTGGTGGACCAGGGTCAGGCTCACATCGCGTGCGGCGATGCGCAGCCGCACGGCTTGGCCTAGGCGTAGTTTGTTTTCCGCATCTCTGGCGTAGGGCAGGCTGAAGCGGCCGCCGTCAAAGTCGGCGTGCAGCAACTGGTAGTCGGTGTCGAACCCGGCAATGCTGGCCTGCACCACGGCAGCCGCTGCTTCGCCGTGGGCCAGTGGCAAATCCAGTTGGGTCAGCACTTGTGTTGCTGGGCCGCTGGCGCGTACCCGGCCCTGTTCCATCAGCACCAGGTGGTCGGCCAGACGTGCCACCTCGTCGATGGCGTGGCTCACATACAGCACAGGAATGTCCAGCTCGCGGTGCAATCGTTCCAGGTAAGGCAGGACTTCGCGTTTGCGTGCCGCGTCGAGTGCGGCCAGGGGTTCGTCCATCAGCAACATGCGCGGGCTGGTGGCCAGCGCACGCGCCATGCCCACGCGCTGCTGCTCGCCGCCCGAGAGCGCTGCGGGGCGGCGCGTCAGCAGGTGGCCAATCCCCAGCAATTCCACGGCTTGGTCCAGCGACACCCGGCGCTGGGCGGCGGGCACCCGGCGCAGGCCGTATTCCAGGTTGCCACGCACGTCCAGGTGTGCAAACAGGCGCGGCTCCTGGAACACAAAACCCAAGGGGCGTTGGTGCACGGGTTTGAAGATGTTCAGGGCGTCGTCCTGCCAGACTTCACCGTTGACCAGCACCCGCGCACCCGGCGCGCGCTCCAGCCCCGCAATGGCGCGCAGTGTGCTTGTCTTGCCGCAGCCGGACGGGCCGAACAAGGCACTGACACCCTGGCCGGGCAGGGCCAGGTCCACATCCAGGGTGAAGCCGGGGTGCTGGATTTTGATGGCGGCCTGCACGCCGACCGGCATTGCGGCGGCCGTCATGCGCGCGCCACCCGGTGGCCACCTGTGGGGTTCAGCACATACAAGGCCAGCAGCACCACAAAGGAGAACACCACCATGCCGGCGGCGAGGCCGTGGGCCTGGGCGTATTCGAGTGTTTCCACGTGGTCGTAAATTTGTACCGAGACCGTGCGGGTCTTGTCGGGAATATTGCCGCCAATCATCAGCACCACGCCAAATTCACCCACGGTGTGGGCAAAGCCCATGACGGTGGCGGTCAGAAAACCCGGCCGGGCCAGGGGCAGGGCAACGCTGAAAAAAGTGTCCAGCGGCGAGGCGCGCAGCGTGGCAGCGGCTTCCAGCGGTGCGCGACCCAACGCGTCAAATGCGTTTTGCAGCGGCTGCACGACAAATGGCAGCGAGTACAACACCGAGCCCACCACCAGTCCGGCAAAGCTGAAAGGCAGAAAACCCAAACCCAGGGACTGCGTGAGTTGCCCCACCGGCCCATTTGGTCCCATGGCCACCAGCAAATAAAAGCCCAGCACCGATGGCGGCAACACCAGCGGCAGTGCCACCAGCGCATTCACCGGCCCCTTGATCCATGAGCGTGTACGCGCCAGCCACCAGGCCAGCGGAGTACCGAGCAGAAGCAGGATGATGGTGGTGAGTCCTGCGAGCTGCAGGGTGAGCCAGATGGCGCTGAGGTGACTGGGCGTGGGCATTCCCGAATTTATACCTCGTAGCCAAAGCTGCGGATGACGGCCTTGGCGGCGTCGCTACGCAGATAACTGGCCAGCGCCGCAGCCGCGGGCTTGCCTTGGCCGTTGGTCAAAATCACAGCGTCTTGCCGAATCGGTGCGTGTAACTTGGCGGGCACGATCCAGGCCGAGCCGCTTTTGATCTTGCCGTTTTCAAACACCTGCGACAGCGCCACAAAACCCAGCTCGGCATTGCCGCTGGTGACGAAGCCAAAGGTCTGGCCAATGCTTTCGCCTTGCACCAGCTTAGGCGTCAAGGTGTCGAGCAGGCCGAGTTGTGTCATGGTTTCCACCGCAGCCGCGCCATAAGGTGCGAGCTTGGGCGCGGCAATTGCCAGGTGTGCGAAGTTGCCTTTCTTCAGCACCTCGCCCTGGGCGTCCACCACCCCTTCCTTGGCCGACCACAACACCAGCTTGCCGGTGGCATAGGTGAAGCGGCTGGCCGCAGCGGCGCCGCCTTCTTGCACCAGCTTGGCCGGGGTTTCGTCATCGGCCGCCAGAAACACTTCAAACGGTGCGCCGCTCTTGATCTGTGCATAGAACTTGCCCGTGGCGCCAAATGACAACACCGCGGTGTGGCCCGTGGCCTTCTCGAAGTCGGCGGCGATCTGCTTCATGGGCGCGGTGAAGTTGGCAGCGACTGCGACTTGCACCGTGTCGGCCGCGGCAACCGTGGCCAAAGAAGCGAGCAGGCTGCCGAGCAAACCGGCGATGAGGTTTCGGGTCATGGTGTTTCCTGTGAAAGCAAGGTGCGGTGCGAATTGGGTGAATTCGTTGTTCTATTTTGGAATAGCGAAAGTCTAGCATCCTGTTTTGCCCATCTGAGCCCGCGCACAATATGGCCATGCAAGAAGACGCCCCCACCACGCCATCGTTTGCCAATGCCCTGGGCCAGGCCAGCACCGACAAACGCATCGAAATCCTGCGCCTGGTGGCGCAGGGCGGGTCGATCTCCGAGGCCGGGCGCCAGGCCGGCGTGAGCTACAAGGCCGCCTGGCAGGCCATAGACACGTTGACCAACCTGGCGGGCGTGGCCTTGGTCGAGCGCGCGGTGGGTGGTGCGGGCGGCGGTGGTGCACGCATCACGGCAGCGGGTACGGCGTTGCTGGCGGGTGCCGAGAAGCTCGATCAGGCGCGGCAACAGGTGCTGGCGCTGCTGCAGTCGCCACAAGCCGGCTTTTCCTCCGTGCCTGTGACGCTGCTGCGCACCAGCATGCGCAACCAGTTTCCGTGCCGGGTGCTGCAACTGCAGCGCCAGGGGCAGATGGTCAACGTGACGCTGCAGCTCGCGGGTGACGATTGGCTGGTGGCGCGCATCACCCAGGCCAGTGCCGAGTTGCTGGCGCTGCAGCCGGGGCAGGGCGTGCTGGCGCTGGCCAAGGCCACGGCGTTGCGCGTGGCCGGGCTTGCGTCGCAGGCTGAAAACAGCCTGCCCTGTAGGGTCAGCCGTGTTTCGCGCGACGCCGCTGGCGACGAGGTTTCGGTCGAACTCGCAGGCGGCATTCAACTGGTTGGTTTTGCGGCATCCGGCAACGGTTTGCGCGCGCGCAGCCGTGCCTGGGTGAGCTTGGACGCATCGGCCGTGGTGATCGCCTTGCCGGCTTGATGAATCTCTTGTGACCTAGGGTTTTGCCTAGTCTGTGGTGGGGTGCTGGGTTCAACAATCAACAGCACCTTTCGGTTCACCCACAGATGGAGTCTTCCTATGCAGGTACAACTCAAAGTCAACGGCAAGTCTGTCAGCGTTGACTGTCCTCCCAACACTTTGCTGGTCCAGGCCATACGCGAGAATTTGCGGCTGACCGGCACCCATGTGGGCTGCGATACCGCACAGTGCGGGGCGTGCACCGTGATCATGAATGGCCGCTCCATCAAGTCGTGCAATGTGCTGGCCGCGCAGGCCGAGGGCGCCGACATCACCACCATTGAAGGCCTGGCGGCGGCAGACGGCAGCATGCATCCTATGCAGGCCGCGTTCAAGGACTGCCATGGCCTGCAATGCGGCTATTGCACCACTGGCATGGTGATGAGCGCGGTGGACTTGTGCACGCGCCACCCGCACGCCAGCGAGAGCGAGATCCGCGAGCAACTGGAGGGCAACATCTGCCGCTGTACCGGCTATCAAAACATCGTCAAGGCTGTGCACCAGGGCGCCGCCGCCATGGCCCACGACAAGGCCGCCATCGCCTACGGCGCTTGAGCCTGTTCCCTCCAACAACATCCGTAGGAGACACACCATGGGAGCAGCCGATTTCGCCAAACTACCCCACATCGGGGTCGACGTTCGCCGCAAGGAAGACTACCGCTTCCTGACGGGCGCAGGCCAGTACACCGATGACGTGGTGCTGGCCAACCAATGCCACGCGGTGTTTGTGCGTTCGCCGCACGCACACGCCAAGCTCAACAAGGTCGACATTGCGACGGCCAGCGCCGCACCCGGTGTGGTGGGTGTGCTGGTGGGCGCCGATGTGGCGGGCGACAAGATCAACGGACTGCCCTGTGGCTGGCTCATCACCAGCACCAATGGTGAGCCCATGAAGGAGCCGCCGCACCCCATCTTGGCGCTGGACAAGGTGCGCTATGTGGGCGACCACGTCGCCATGGTGGTGGCTGAGACGCTGCAGCAGGCGCGCGATGCGGCCGAGTTGGTGGAGGTGGACTACACACCATTGCCGGCCGTGGTCAACGTGCTCGATGCGGCCATGGGCTCAACCCACGAAGGCAGTGCACTGCACGACATCGCCCCCGACAACCATTGCTTCAAATGGGCCATAGGCGACAAGGCTGCAGTGGATGCGGCCTTTGCCGCTGCGGCGCATGTGACCCAGCTTGACCTGGTGAACAACCGCCTGGTGCCCAACGCCATGGAGCCACGCGCCGCCATCGGCAGCTACAACCGGGCGACCGGCGAATACACGCTCTACGTGTCAAACCAGAACCCGCACGTCGAACGCCTGCTGATGACGGCCTTTGTGCTGGGCCTGCCGGAACACAAGGTGCGCGTGATCGCCCCCGATGTGGGCGGCGGTTTCGGCTCGAAGATTTACCTCTACGCCGAGGACGTGTGCCTGACCTGGGCGTCGAAAAAACTCAACCGCAACATCAAATGGGTGGCCGACCGCAGCGAGGCCTTCTTGAGCGATGCCCATGGCCGTGACCACGTGAGCCATGCCGAAATGGCGATGGACAAGGACGGCCATTTCCTGGCGCTGCGCGTGCACACCGATGCCAATCTGGGCGCCTATCTCTCCACCTTCGCCAGCGCCGTGCCCACCATCCTCTACGCCACCTTGCTGGCAGGCCAGTACCGCACACCGCAGATCTATGTGGAGGTGGATTCGTGGTTCACCAACACCGCGCCGGTGGACGCCTACCGTGGCGCCGGCCGGCCCGAGGCGACGTATCTGCTGGAGCGCCTGGTGAGCCGCTGCGGCTGGGACATGGGTTTGTCCCAGGACGAAATCCGCAAGCGCAACTTCATCAACACCTGGCCCTACCAGACGCCTGTGGCCCTGCAGTACGACGTGGGCGACTACATCGGTGCCATGACCAAGGCCGAAGATTTGGCCGACGTGGCCGGCTTTGCGGCACGCCGCGACGCGAGTGCCGCCAAGGGCCTGAAGCGCGGCATTGGCTACAGCAGCTACATCGAAGCCTGTGGCATTGCACCGAGCAACATCGCCGGGGCCCTGGGCGCGCGTGCCGGGCTGTTTGAATGCGGCGAAGTGCGTGTGCATCCCACCGGCAGCGTTACGGTGTTCACCGGCTCACACAGCCATGGCCAAGGCCACGAAACCACCTTTGCCCAAGTGGTGGCCGCACGCCTGGGCATTGAGGTGGAGGCTGTGGACGTGGTGCACGGCGACACCGGCCGTGTGCCATTCGGCATGGGGACTTACGGCTCGCGTTCGATTTCGGTGGGCGGTGCGGCCATCATGAAAGCACTCGACAAAATCGAGACCAAGGCCAAGAAAATTGCCGCGCATCTGATGGAGGCCAGCGACGCCGACGTCGAGTTTGCGGGCGGTGAATTCACCGTCAAGGGCACGGACAAAAAAGTGACTTTTGGCCAGGTGGCACTCACTGCTTATGTGCCACACAACTACCCGCTGGACAAGCTGGAGCCCGGCTTGAACGAGACCGCGTTCTACGACCCGACCAACTTCACCTTCCCGGCCGGCACCTACATCTGCGAAGTCGAGGTCGACCCGGCCACCGGTGTGGTGCGTATCGATCGTTTCACGGCGGTGGACGACTTCGGCACCATCATCAACCCCATGGTGGTGGAGGGCCAGGTGCACGGCGGCATTGTGCAGGGCATTGGCCAGGCGCTGCTGGAAAACTGCGTCTACGACCCCCACACCGGCCAGTTGTTGACCGGCTCGTTCATGGATTACGCCATGCCGCGCGCGGATGACTTTCCGACCTTTCACATCGACACCATTTGCACACCCTGCAGCCACAACCCGCTGGGCACCAAGGGCTGCGGCGAGGCCGGCGCCATAGGTTCGCCGCCAGCGGTGATCAACGCCGTGCTCGATGCGTTGCAAGGTCTGGGGGTGAAAGATTTCGACATGCCCGCCTCGCCCAACCGTGTGTGGGCCGCCATTCAATCCGCTCAACCTTGATGTTCTGAAGGAATCCAAACATGTACGCAATTACTCTGGAACGCCCGAAGACTGTGGCCGAAGCCGCCGCCGGTGCCGCTGGTGGCGCCAAGCTGCTGGCGGGTGGGCAAACCTTGCTCGCGTCAATGAAGCTGCGCCTGGCCCAGCCCGGCACGCTGTTTGACCTGGGTGTGCTCAAGGAACTGGCCGGCATCCAGCGCGACGGCGATGCCTTTGTCATCGGCGCCATGACGCGCCATGCCGACGTGGCCGAAAACGTGGAGTTGCGCAACGCTCTGCCCGCGCTGGCCGATTTGGCCGGGCACATAGGCGATAAACAAGTCCGCGCCATGGGCACACTCGGCGGCTCGGTGGCCAACAACGACCCCGCCGCCTGTTACCCCAGCGCGGTGCTGGCCCTCAACGCCACCGTGCGCACCAACCAGCGCGACATCGCAGCCGACGACTTCTTTCAAGGCCTGTTCACCACCGCGCTGGAAGAGGGTGAGGTCATCACTGCGATTCGTTTCCCCGTGGTGCAGCGCGCGGCTTACCTCAAGTTCCGCCAGCCGGCCTCGCGCTTTGCGCTGATAGGTGTGTTTGTCGCGCAAACGGCTGCGGGTGTGCGTGTGGCCGTGACGGGTGGCGGCAATGGTGTGTTTCGCCATGCGGGCCTGGAAGCGGCGCTGAGTAAAAGCTTCACGCCTGAGGCTGCAGCGGCGGTGGTCATCGACGCCAGCGAACTCAGCAGCGACCTGCACGCCAGCGCCGCCTTCCGCGCCAACCTGATCACGGTGCAAACCCAGCGCGCCGTGGCCAAGGCGCTGGCTTGAAAAAGCTTAAATAAAATTGGCCTTCCAGGCATAGGGGGTGAGTGGTAGCAGCTATGCTATTCATAGCTCTACCGCCGCCAAGGAACAAGACCCGATGCCATCCCTTTCGCCACCATCGTCCCCCTGGCCGTCTATCGATGCCGTCATCGCGGCCCTGCAGGCCGTGGGCTACTACGCCGACCGGCGCTTGGCCACGGCGGTATTTCTGGCGCTGAAGCTGCAACGCCCGCTGCTGCTGGAAGGTGAACCCGGCGTGGGCAAGACCGAGCTGGCCAAAGCTTTGTCCCTAGCCCTGCAACGCCAACTGCTGCGCCTGCAGTGTTATGACGGGCTGGAGCTGCGTGAGGCCTTGTACGAATGGAACTACGCCGCGCAACTCTTGCACATGCGTGCCGCAGAAGGCCTGGAAGACAGCGCCACCTTGGAGCGTGAGGTTTACCAACCGCGCTACCTGGTGCGCCGCCCGCTGCTGCAAGCCTTGCAAACCCCGGCGCCCGGCGCCGTGTTGTTGATCGACGAGGTGGACCGCGCGGACGAACCGTTTGAAGCCTTCTTGCTCGAATACCTGGGTGAGTACCAGGTGAGCATTCCCGAAATGGGCACCATAGTCTCTATCGTGCCGCCGGTCACGTTGCTCACCAGCAACCGCACACGCGACCTGCATGACGCGGTCAAGCGCCGCTGCCTCTACCACTGGCTTGATTACCCCGATCGCACGCGCGAACTTGCCATCGTGCGCGCCCAGGTGCCCGAGGCCAGCGCCGCACTCACACAGCAGGTGGCAGACTTTGTCGGGCGCCTGCGCAGCGCGCCATTTGCCAACGCGTTCCAACGCGCGCCCGGCATTGCCGAGAGTGTGGAGTGGGCCAAGGCGCTGGTTGCGCTCGACACGCTGGAGGTTGACCCCGAAGTGGTTGCCGACACGGCCGGCATTCTGTTCAAACAGCGCGAAGACGTGGCCGCCTTGACCAGCGACATGGCGCGTGATCTGTTGAAGCCAGAAGCGGCCTAAACCCGTTACGCGTATGCAGTTAGGTGATGCGCGCTCCGGCAAACTCACGGCCAACTTCGTCGGCTTCGGCCGTAGCCTGCGCCGCGCCGGGGTGCGCATAGACAGCGCACGCTTGGCGCTTGCCGTGGACGCCGTGCAAGCCGTAGGCCTGGGCGCTAAAGACGATGTGAGTGCCGCTCTGGAGGCTGTGCTGGTGAGCCGCGAGCAAGACCGCATGGTGTTCCGCGAAGTGTTCGACGCCTATTTTCGCGACCCCGAAATCGCCCACAAGCTGCTGGCGCAGATGCTGCCGACGGCCGAAGGCAAAGCCGAGCCCAGCAAACGCCGCCCGAGGGTGCGCGAAGCGCTGTCGCCGCCGCGCGCGCCGCAAGCCTTGGCCAAGCCCAAAGCTGAAGACCAAAAGCTCGAGCTGGACGCCGCCATGACGGCCAGCGACCTGCAGCGCCTGCAGCATGCCGACTTCAACGCCTTGTCGGCCACCGAATACCACCTGGTGGCGCGCCTGGCGCGCGACATCGCGCTGCCCATTCCGCTGGTCGAGCAACGCCGCACCCGCCCCGGTGAACGCGGCGCACGTATGCACTGGCCGGGTGTGCTGCGCCAGGCCGCAAGGCACGGCGGCGAGCTGGCCGTGCTGGCCAAGTTGATGCGCCGCCAAAAGCCCTTGCCGCTGCTGGTGCTGGTCGACGTGTCCGGCTCTATGGAGCGCTACGCGCGCCTGCTGTTGGCTTACCTGCACGCCGCCACACAGGGCCAAGGTGTGCGCCGCGACGTGTTCGCTTTCGGCACCCAGCTCACCGATCTCACCGGCGCGTTTCGCCTCGCCGACACCGACGCCATGCTGGCCGCCGCCGGAGAGCAGATCGCCGATTTCGCCGGTGGCACACAACTCGGCGAAAGCCTGAAAACCCTGCGCACTGAACACGGCCGCCGCCTGGTGGGCCGACGCACGCTGGTGCTGCTGATCACCGACGGCCTGGACACCGGCGAGCCCGCTGCGCTGGCGCAGGAGCTCGACTGGCTGCGCCGCAGTTGCCGCCGTTTGTTGTGGCTGAACCCGTTGCTGCGCTTCGACGGCTACGCGCCACTGGCACGCGGTGCGGCGCAATTACACACGCGAGCGCACGCCATGCTTGCCGTGCACAACCTCAGCAAGCTCGAAGACCTGGCGGCCAGTCTGGCGGCGCTGCTCAGGCGGTGAATGGTTTTTCCCAGCACTGCAACCTGAACCGGCCAAACGGCAGAAAATGCGGCTAGGAGAACCCGCGATGGAAAATTTGGATGTGATGGTGCTGCGCACCCTGTTGGCCTGGCGCACGGCGGGGCGGCGTGCCTTGCTGGCGACCGTGGTGCGGACCTGGGGCTCATCGCCGCGGCCCATAGGGTCCATCATGGCCTTGCGCGACGACGGCGTGGTGGTGGGCTCGGTGTCGGGCGGCTGTATCGAAGATGATTTGATCTACCGCTACACGCGTGTGGACAGCGCGGGTGAAGGCATGCCCAGCGGTGCGCCGGGCTTCGTCAAATACGGCATCAGCGCCGATGAAGCGCATCGCTTCGGCCTGCCGTGCGGCGGCACGCTGGAGTTGCTGCTGGAATACGACCCCGACCCCGCCAGCTTGGAGGCACTGGTGCGCATGCTGAGTGCGGGCCAATTGGTGCAACGCCAGGTGCAGCTTGCCACGGGTGCGGTGCAGTTGTTGCCGACCCCGGCGCCCGCCGAGTTAAGCCTCACGGCCGAGCATCTGCTCAACACCTTTGGCCCCGAGTACCGCATGCTGCTGATTGGCGCTGGCCAACTCACCGAATACCTGGCAACCATGGCCTTGTTCAGCGGCTTTGCGGTGACCGTGTGTGACCCGCGCGACGAGTACCGCAGCGCCTGGTCGGTGCCCGGTGTCACCGTGGTCAGCGACATGCCCGATGACGTGGTCAGTGCCTTCAAGCCCGATGGCCGCAGTTGTGTAGTGGCGCTGACGCACGACCCCAAGCTGGATGATCTGGCCTTGCTTGAAGCGCTGGAGACCGAAGCGTTTTACGTCGGCGCCATAGGCTCACGGCGCAACAACGAAGCGCGCAAACAGCGCATGGTCGAGCACTTCGACAAGACCGACGCGCAGCTCGCGCGTTTGCGCGGCCCCATAGGCATCTACATCGGCAGCAAAACCCCGCCAGAGATTGCGGTCAGTGTGATGGCCGAGATCTTGGCCGTGAAAAACGGCGTGCAGTTGCCGCGCGACGTGGATGTGTCGCACGCCAAGAACGAACGTGCCGTGCCGGCCAACGATGCGGGTGATGTGGTCTGCGGTGTGCGGCTGAATTAACTCGGGCGGCGTGGGGTGGCGTTATAGCGCCAAGTCGTAGGCCTGGAAGCGGGTGTTGGCCACCCAGCCCTGGCCTTCATACAAAGCTTGCGCGCGTTTGTTGAGCACGCCGGTGCTGAGCGACAAACGTTTGGCGCCGTGCGTGCGGCCGTGGACGATGGCGGCTTGCAACAGCCTGGCGCCGACCTTGTGCCCGCGCGCCAGCGGGGTGACGTACAGGTCGTTGACGATGAAAATCCGCGCCGCAAGAATCGATGAAAAACTCGGGTAGAGCTGTGTGAACCCAAGCGCTTTCTGAGTGGCTTGGTCGCGCGCCATAAAGATCACCGACTCCTGGTTGTGCAGCCGCTCCAGCAAGAATTCGCGCGCCACATACAGGTCGCTGGGCTGGCCATAAAACTGTCGGTAGCCATCAAACATGGGGGTCAGGGCGGCCAGATCGTCCACGCTGGCCTGGCTGATGTGGACGTTGGTAGGGGCGAGCGTGGTCAAAGCGGCGATCTCCGGTGTGTTGCCATGTTAGCGCGCTGCTTGGGTGCGTCTTTTGTCGCCGGGCGATTCAGCGACTGTTCAAACGAGCGAAAATCCATCTCATGCATACCCGCGCACTCGTCCTGTTTTCTGGTGGCCAAGATTCGACCACCTGCCTCGCCCTGGCCCTGGCCAAGTACCAACATGTGGAGACCGTGGCGTTTGATTACGGCCAGCGCCACGTGGTTGAGCTTGAGGCGCGTTTGCAGGTACTTGCACAAGTGCGCGCCCAATTCCCCGAATGGGCGCCGCGCCTGGGCGAAGACCATTTGCTTGATTTGGCGGTGTTGGGCCAGGTGAGTGAGACCTCGCTCACACGCGACATGGAATTCAAAATGGCCGACAGTGGCCTGCCGAATACCTTTGTGCCGGGCCGCAACCTGCTGTTTCTGACCTTGGCCGCATCGCTGGCCTATAGGCGCGGGCTGGAGGTGATCGTCACCGGCGTGTGCGAAACCGACTTTTCGGGCTACCCCGATTGCCGCGACGACACCATGAAGGCCATGCAATTGGCTCTGTCCCTGGGCATGGACAAACGCTTTTTGATTGAAACCCCGCTGATGTGGATAGACAAGGCGCAAACCTGGGAGCTGGCGCGCTCGCTGGGCGGCGATGCCTTGGTGGATTTGGTCATTGAACACACCCACACCTGCTACCAGGGCGACCGCTGCCAGCGCCATGCCTGGGGTTATGGTTGCGCCAAATGCCCGGCTTGCGAACTGCGCGCGCGCGGCTATGAGCGTTACATCTCGGGACAGGCCGCGCCGTTGGTGAATGTCTGGTGAGCGTTGACGCTGCTTGCGCTTGTGAACTACTGCACGGAAACGACGGCAGATCGCTGTGCTGACGTCGCCCCATTGGGGAATAGAGGTTCAACTGGATACATATTACGTATGTAATTGTTACCATCGTCTTCATTTATTTGCATTTGGAGACAGGGCTTGGCCATGTGGAGTTTTCAGCATCCTTTAAGAGGTGGTCGGTTGGCTATGGCGGTGTGGCTGGTGTGTCAGGCCAGCGCTGCAATGGCCGTCACCGATAGCAAGGCCTCGCGTTTCTATGAGGATGCGTTGACGCGTTATGAACAGCGCGACATGCCTGGCGCCATCATCCAATTGAAGAACGCGCTGCAGATCGATAAGACCATGTTGCCGGTTCAAGTGCTGTTGGGCCGGGCCCTGCTGGCCAACGGCGAGGCCGTGGCCGCCGAGGTGGCGTTGACCGAGGCGCTGAGGCTGGGTGTGAACCGGGCGGAGGTGGTGGTGCCCCTGGCCCAGGCCTTCATGGCGCAGGGCAAGCAGCCCGCCGTGCTGGAGCGGCCGCAGTTTAATCCCGCAGGTTTGCCCACCGGCGTGCAGGTGCAGATGCTGCTGTTGCGCGCCACGGCGGCGGCAGACCTGGGCAATCTGCGCGAGGCTTTGCGCCTGGTCGACGAGGCGCGTACGCTGGACCCGCGCAGCCCCGATCCCTGGCTGACCGAGGTGCCCATACGTGTGCGCGAGCGCAAGTTCAAGGAAGCCAGCGACGCTGTGGACCGCGCGCTGGCGCTCTCGCCCGGCCTGGCGGAGGCCCAGTACCAGCGTGGCAGTGTTTCGCATGTGCAAGGTGATCTGGCGGGCGCCATGGCGGCCTACAACCAGGCCATACAGGCCGCCCCCAAGCACCTGGAGGCGCTGATCGCGCGCGCCGGCTTGTTGATGGATGCGGGCAAGTCGGCTGAAGCCCTGAACGACCTGAACCAGGCGCAACGTGTTTCGGCCTCGGAGCCACGTGTGTTCTATCTCAAGGCGTTGCTGGCCGAGCGTGCGGGCGACAACAAGGGTGCCGCGGCCGAACTGCGGCGCGTGACGGCTTTTCTCGACCCCGTGCCCTTGGACTTTGTGCGTTATCGGCCACAAATCCTGATGCTCAACGGCCTGGCGCACTACGGTCTGAACGAACTGGAAAAAGCCAAGCCCTACCTGGATTTGTTCCAACGCATCCAGGGCACCACGCCGGTGACCAAGCTGCTCGCGCAGATCTATCTGAACGATGGCGACATGGTGCGCGCCACCGAGGTGCTGGAAGCTTATGTGCGCGCGCAACCGGCTGATACCCAGGCCTTGACGATGCTGGCCTCGGCGCATATGGCACAGGGGCATAACGCCAAGGCTGCCTCGCTGATGCAAGAAGCTCTGGCCAAGGGTGACCAGCCCGCGCTGCGCACCGTGCTGGGCCTGAGCATGATAGGTGGCGGCCGGACGCAAGATGGTGTGGCGCAACTGGAAGCGGCATATCGCAAGGATCCGGGCCAGATTGCGGCAGGCGCCGCGCTGGTGAGTTCCTACTTGCGCTCGGGTCAAATGACCAAGGCGGTGACGGTTGCCGAGGCCTTGGCGAAACGCCAGCCCGACAGCGCTGCGGTGCAGAACCTGCTGGGTGTGGCGCAGGCGCAAAAGGGCAATCTGGCGGCATCGCGTGTGGCGTTCGAGGCGGCATCCAAGCTGGACCCGGCCTTCCTGGCCCCGCAGTTGCGCCTGGCCCGCATTGACACCAATACCAAGAATTTCGACGCTGCGGCGACCCGGCTGAACACCCTTCTCAAGGCCAATGAGCGCGACGTCGACACCATGATGGAACTGGCCTACCTGGCCGACCGCCGTGGCCAGCTGGATGAAACCGTGCGCTGGTTTGACAAGGCGATTGCCGTCTCGGGTGCGCGCGAACTGCGGCCAGCGCTGGCGCTGGTGCAACTGCACCTGCGTTACGGCCGCAATGCGCAGGCGCTGGAGGTGGCCAAGGTGCTGTCGGGCAAAGCACCTGACGACATTCCGGTGCTGCTGGTCTACGCGCGTGCGCAACTCGCCAATGGCGACGGGGTGGGCGCTCGGCCCGCTCTGAGCTCTGCCACGCGGCTGGCGGACTTCAACGCGCCGCTGCAAACCGAGATCGCCTTGCTGCAAGTGGCAGCGGGCAATCCTGGCGGTGCCAGCTATTGCCTGGACAAGGCATTGGGCAGTGATCCCCATTTCCTGCCCGCCATGGCCTTGCGTGCCGAGGTGAGCATGCGGCAGGGGGATCTGACCAAGGCCGAGGCGGTGACGCGCCAGATCCTGGCGCAAGAACCCAAGCGTGCCGTGGGCTACAGCCTGCAAGGCGACCTGGCGATGGCGCGCGCGCAGCCGCCAGCGGCGTTGGAGGCTTACCGTAAGGCGCATCAGTTGGAACCATCGAGCGAAACCCTGCTGCGTCTGTTCGAGGCCACCTCGCGTGCCGAAGGCAAACCTGCATTGGCTTTGTTGGACCAATGGATCAAGGCCAATCCGACGGACAAACGGGTACGCGGCGTTTTGGCGGACACCTATGCCAGCACCGAAAAGTACGCTCAGGCCAAGACCGTCTACGAGAATATCCTGGCCGACAACCCCGACGATGTGAGCGTGCTCAACAACCTCGCCAACGTATTGCTGCGCTTGAAAGACCCGGGTGCGGTGCGCGTGGCGGAGAAGGCGCTGGCACTGCAACCGGGTAATCCCAACGTCATCGACACCCTGGCATGGGCGTTGTTCCAGGGCGGACAGGGGGGCGCCACACCCGCTCAGTCCGAACGGGCCTTGCAGCTGTTGCGCGACGCACGTTTACGCGCGCCGGCCAACCCCAATATTCGTTATCACCTGGCGGTGGTGCTGGCGCAGGTCGGGCGTAAGAGCGAGGCGCGCACCGAGGTTGAAGCAGCCTTGGCGACCGGTCCTGGGTGGCAATACACGGCCGAGGCGGAAACCTTGCTGAAGACTTTGCGCTGACGCGCAGAAAACTAAATCGTTGCAAACAAAATGCAGATATCAGGCAAATTTGCTTCGAAAATTGTCGATTTACTTTACAAATACATACAGTTAACCGTGTAAATGTTACCTAAGTTGATGAATTAATTGGTTTTTATGGCGGTGGCATGCTTCTGGCTTGTCCCTTTCAAATTATCTGGCTTGCGCGCTGGTGCGGCAGAACAATAAAGGATGGACCTATGAAAAACTTCAGCCGATGGGCTGTGCAATTGGCGTTGTTGGGTAGCTGCGCTGCCTTCGCGCCTGCCGCATTTGCCGATTCGACATGGACGTTCAACGCATCGAACTGCACACAAGGCAGCACCAACGCCAACAACTACGGCAACAGCTATAGCTGCAACTCCTCGGCCGGTTCGGTGGCTTTGACCGCCTGGGCGACCTCGGGTGCTGGCTCAACCTTTGCCGACGCCAATCTGGCGCTGTATGACGGTGGTTTTGGCGTGCGTAACCGCACCGAGAAGCTGACCGTTGGCCAGCCCAACCATTCGCTGGACAACAGCGGCCAGACCGATTTGATCGCGCTGAATTTCGGTAGCGCCAAGGCGGATCTGTCATCCTTGTCCATAGGCTGGTCGTATAACGATACCGACATCAGTCTGCTGTACTACACCGGCTCGGGCACGCCTGATTTCAGCAGCCAGATGCAAGGTTTGACGATCACCCAGTTGCTGACCAAGGGCTGGTCGCTGGTGAAGAACTACAGCCTGTCGTCGGGCGGTACCACGGTGAATGCGTCCGACTACTCGTCCAGCTGGTGGCTGGTGAGTGCCTACAACTCCAACTACCTGGGCAACACACTCGATACCAAGGGCGATTACGTCAAGCTGTTGAGCGTGGCTGCGGCACTGACCTCACCGCCACCTCCCGGCAACAAGATTCCCGAGCCAGGTTCCCTGGCCTTGATAGGCTTGGCCTTCTTTGCCGCCGTGGGTGTCAGCCGCCGCCACAGCAAGAAGAGCGAAAACATGTTGGCTGCCGCCTGAGTTTTCCTCAACCCAAACAAAAAGCACCGCTCGCGGTGCTTTTTGCTTTTGGGGCAGGCGATGTATTGAAGAGCCAAGGCCCCAAGGCCTTAAAGCACCTTGGCGTCGCGCAGCGCCTGAATGTCGCTGGCGCTCATGCCCAAGCCTTGCAGCACTTCGTCGGTGTGCTGGCCCAGCGCCGGTGGTGCACGGTGCAGCACCGACGGTGTATCGCGCAGGCGCAGCGGGCTGGCCACGCTGGCAATGCTGGCAATGCCGTCACCAGCTTCGCGTGGCAGCTCCACACGCAGGCCGCGCGCCTGTACCTGCGGGTCGGCAAACGCTTGGCGCAGGTCGTTGATGGGGCCGCAGGGTACGGCCTTGTCTTCGAATAGCGTGACCCAGTCGGCGGTGCGGCGTGTACGTGTGACGGCTTCCATCGCCGGAATCAGCTCCGCGCGGTTTTTCACGCGCAGCGTGTTGCTGGCGAAGCGCGGGTCGGTCGCCCATTCGGGTTGGCCTACGGCTTCGCAGAAGCGCGTGAACTGGCCGTCGTTGCCTATGGCCAGCAGCATGGCGCCGTCGGCGGTGGGGAAGTCCTGGTAGGGCGCCAGGCTGGGGTGGGTGTTGCCTTGGCGCACCGGTACACCGCCGGTGTTCAGGAAGCCCGCGGCCTGGTTGGCCAGGATGGCCATGCCCACGTCGAGCAAGGCCATGTCGATGTGCTGGCCCAGGCCCGTGCGGTGGCGCACCTGCAGTGCGGCCATGATGGCGCTGGATGCGTAAACCCCCGTGAAGATGTCGGTCAGCGCCACGCCCACCCGTACACCGCCGCCGCCGGGTTCACCATCGGCACGGCCGGTGATGCTCATCATGCCGCTGGAGGCCTGGATCAACAGGTCGTAGCCCGCACGTTCGGCATAAGGGCCGTCTTGCCCAAAGCCGGTGATCGAGCAGTAGATCAGCCCGGGGTTCAGCGCGCGCAGGCTCTCATAGTCCAGCCCATATTGCTTCAGCCCGCCAACCTTGAAGTTTTCCACCACGATGTCGCTCTGCGTCGCCATCTGGCGCAGCAGGGCCTGGCCCTCGGGCTTGGCCATGTCTATGGTGACGGAGCGTTTGTTGCGGTTGCAGGCGGTGAAGTAGGTGGCCTGGTCGGTGTCATGGCCGTTGGCGTCTTGCAGGAAGGGCGGGCCCCAGTGGCGCGTGTCGTCGCCGCTCACCGGGCGCTCGATCTTCACCACATCTGCGCCCAGATCGGCCAGGATTTGTGTGCACCATGGGCCGGCGAGCACACGCGACAGATCGAGTACTTTCAGCCCGGCCAGGGCCGCTTCTTTGGCGGGTGTTGTCATAGAAAGTCCATTTTCGGAGTCACATATCTATCGGTAACTCGGCAGTTCGGCTGTTTACGCGCGAACGCCGCGGAACCGACTTTGCCGGGCCGCAGGCGTTGCCCCCTGCAAGGGGTGGGCGCTACACGCAGTGAGCAACCTGGGGGTGTTCAATTAAACGCTGCAATGCCGGTGATGGCGCGGCCGAGAATCAGCGCGTGCACGTCATGCGTGCCTTCATAGGTGTTCACCACTTCCAGGTTGACCAAATGGCGCGCCACGCCAAACTCGTCGCTGATGCCGTTGCCACCCATCATGTCGCGCGCCATGCGGGCGATGTCCAAAGACTTGCCGCAGTTGTTGCGCTTCATGATGGAGGTGATTTCCACGGCGGCCGTGCCTTCGTCCTTCATACGGCCCAGGCGCAGACTGCCTTGCAGGCCCAGGGTGATCTCGGTCTGCATGTCGGCCAGCTTCTTCTGGATGAGCTGGTTGGCGGCCAGTGGGCGGCCGAATTGTTTGCGGTCCAGCACGTATTGGCGCGCGCGGTGCCAGCAGTCTTCGGCCGCACCAATGGCGCCCCAGCTGATGCCGTAGCGTGCGCTGTTCAGGCAGGTGAACGGGCCCTTCAGGCCTTGCACTTCAGGGAAGGCGTTTTCTTCAGGCACAAACACATCATCCATGACAATTTCGCCGGTGATGGAGGCGCGCAGGCCGACCTTGCCGTGGATGGCCGGAGCGGTCAGGCCCTTCATGCCTTTTTCGAGCACGAAGCCGCGGATTGGGCCGACGGCGCCGCTCTCGCTGACTTCCTTGGCCCAGACCACAAACACATCGGCAATGGGGCTGTTGGTGATCCACATCTTGTTGCCCTTGAGCTTGTAGCCGCCGGCGGTCTTGATGGCGCGTGTGGCCATGCTGCCGGGGTCGGAGCCATGGTCGGGTTCGGTCAAGCCGAAGCAGCCAATCCATTCGCCGCTGGCCAGCTTGGGCAGGTATTTTTGTTTTTGCGCTTCGGTGCCGAATTCATAAATCGGCACCATCACCAGCGAGCTTTGCACACTGGCCATGGAGCGGTAACCCGAATCCACACGTTCCACTTCGCGTGCGATCAGGCCGTAGGCCACGTAGTTCAGGCCGGGGCCGCCGTATTGCTCGGGGATCGTGGGGCCCAGCAGGCCAACTTCGCCCATCTCGCGGAAGATGCTGACGTCGGTGGTTTCATTGCGGAAGGCGTTGAGCACACGTGGCGCCAGACGGCCTTGGCAGTAGGCGTTGGCGGCGTCGCGCACCATGCGTTCGTCGTCGGTGAGCTGCTGGTCCAGCAGAAACGGGTCTTCCCAGTTGAATTTTGCGTTGGCCATGGTGTTGTGCTCCTCGAAACAGGGTGGAAAAAAGTTGCCGCGACTTTATGCCCGTCGCAGACACACCGCAAGCGAGAGTTTTTCACCAAGGTATGAGTGTTTTGCATTTCATGGTGCTGAATTTGGGCAAAATCAGCGCCTCAACACTCTTTTGAGAATATTTTGAGGCGAAAAATACCGTCCACCCAAGCGTTGCTGTGTTTTGAGTCGGCGGCGCGCCACGAGAGCTATACCCGCGCCGCACAAGAGCTGGCGCTGACGCAGGGCGCGGTGTCGCGCCAGATCGCGGCGCTGGAAGAGTTTTTGGGGGTGGTGCTGTTTCGCCGCACGCGCCATGGCGTGGCCCTGACCGAGAGTGGGCTGGATTACGCGCGCCAAGTGGGCAGCCGCCTGGATGCGCTGGAGCTGGACACCTTGAACGTGATGGCGCGGCAAGGCGCCGGCGGCACGCTGGCATTGGCGGCCGTGGCCACGTTTGCCACACGCTGGCTGATTCCACGCCTGGCCGGCTTGTCGGCCTTGCACCCAGACTTGATGCTGCATATCGAGACCCGCACGCGCCCATTCCTGTTTGCCGACAACCTGTTCGATGCGGCGCTCTACGCCGGCACCGCCGAGCAGGTGGCCAACTGGCCGGGCACACGTGCCGTGCGCCTGCTGGATGAAGAAGTTGTGCCGGTGTGCAGCCCGCGCTGGCTGCCCGGCGGCAAACCCCTGTCGCCCGAGGCCATCGCTTTGCTGCCGCTGTTGCAGCAAAGCACGCGGCCCGATGGCTGGCGCCAATGGTTTGATGCCGAAGGTGTGGTGGCGCACCAGCCGTTGAGCGGGGCACGTTTTGAATTGTTCTCCATGACCGCCAGTGCCGCCGCACACGGCCTGGGCATCGCCCTGGTGCCGCGTATCCTGATTGAAGACGAATTGCGCCGTGGCGACCTGGTGGTGGCGTGTGACCGGCCGCTGCGCGGCCAGCGCGGTTACTACCTGGTGGTGCCGGTGCAAGCAGAAGTAAGGCCGGCGCTGGCGGTGTTTGAAGATTGGCTGGTGGGGCAAGCGCGCGCGAGCCTGGCTTAGTTTGCTCTTGATTTAAGAGCTTTCTGCGCTTATTGGCTAAGCGCTAGAGCCATTTATTGCCCAAAGCGTGGTCCGTTCTTCAGAAACGCCATTTCCTCTGGTGTGGACGTACGCCCCAGCACCGCGTTGCGATGCGGAAAGCGCCCAAACCGCGCCACGATGTCGCGGTGTTCTTTGGCCGCCGCCACCGAGCGCGCCACACGTTCTTGCTGTGCCTGCGGTGTGTGTGCCGCCAAGGTCTCGAAGTAGGCGACGCTGCGCTCCTGCAGCGTCACGTCTTCGGCATGCATCAAGGGCATGCCCCAAAACAACTGGCCGGCCAGCGGCAGGGCCTGCAGTGTGTCCGGGTCTTGCTGCAAGCTTGCCAGCACCAAGGACTGGGCGCGGGTATCACCCATGAAGGCTTGGGGCTGCCCGCGAAACACATTGCGCGTGAACTGGTCGAGCAGCAGCAGCAAGGCCAGGCGCGGCAACGGTTTGACCTCCCAGCAAGGCAGACCGCCGCTGAGGGCTTGCTGCACCAGTGGGCCAAAACGGGCGGTGATTTCGGCATCCACTGCCGGGCCGCCTTGAAACCAGCTTTGTTCTATGGCCGGGGCGCTGGGCCAGCCGCTGGGCTGGTCGAGTGCGTCGCCTAGCCAGTAACGCAGGATCTGGCTCACACCGTGGGTTTCGGCTGGCTGTGCCGTGGGTTCAAGAATGGTCATTGGCGTGCGCTGTAAACAAGCTGTAAACAAGTGAGTAGAAGGTGGTCTAGGTACAAACCCGCCGGTCATAATGCCAGCACTCAACCAGGGAGAGTGTGTGGATATCGTATTGCTGACCAAAGCGGCCATCATGGGCATTGTGGAAGGACTTACCGAGTTTCTTCCGATTTCATCCACCGGGCATTTGATTCTGGCCGGCGCCTTGCTCGGGCTGGATGATGACAAGGCCAAGGTCTTCGACATCGCCATACAGACCGGCGCCATTCTGGCGGTCATCATGGTCTATTGGCAAAAGATCAAATCAACCGTGCTGGCTTTGCCCACGCAGCGCTCGGCGCAGCAGTTGGCGCTGAATGTGCTTGTGGGCTTTTTGCCAGCCGTGGTGCTGGGCCTGTTGTTTGGCAAAGTGATCAAGGCGCACCTGTTCACCCCTATCGTGGTGGCCAGCACCTTCATCATCGGTGGCTTCATCATTCTGTGGGCCGAGCGGCGTCCGGCTACCTCCGTCCGCGTGCACAACGTGGACGACATGAGCACGCTGGACGCACTGAAGGTGGGCCTGGTGCAATGCTTCGCCATGATCCCCGGCACCAGCCGCAGCGGCTCCACCATCATTGGCGGCATGTTGCTCGGCTTGTCGCGCCAGACCGCCACCGACTTTTCGTTCTTCCTGGCCATTCCTACGCTGATTGGCGCGGGTGTCTACAGCCTGTACAAGGAGCGCGCGTTGCTGTCTATGGCGGATGCGCCGATGTTCGCCGTGGGCCTGCTGTTTTCCTTCCTCAGCGCCTGGCTGTGTGTGCGCTGGTTGCTGCGCTACATCTCCAGCCACAACTTTGTGCCGTTTGCCTGGTACCGCATTGTGTTTGGCCTGGTGGTCCTTGGCACCGCCTGGAGTGGGCTGGTGGTCTGGGCCGAATAAGAACGTTGTAGAGCGTTGTTCCACCTTGGTGAAACAACGCTGGCGCCATGGACCCTAAGGTGTTTGAACAGCGCCTGAACAGCATTTAAAAACGGCTGGTGATAGCGTCGCTATTTAGCCGATAGCCACGTTAATAACGCTGGAACTGGTGGCGAGAGAGGTATAGATTCTGAAGCATCTGCCTCTCTTGGAATCTGCGATGAAAAATCTCAAAATCTCCACCCGTTTGCTGGCCTTGATTGGTTTGATGTCGGTGCTGCTCGTTGCGGTGGGGGGTATAGGCCTGTATGGCATTCGCTCCTCGAACCAGGCGTTGAACTCGGTTTACGTCAACAACGTTCTGCCGATGGAGCATCTTGCCAACATCAACTACCTGCTCACGCGCAACCGTGTGCTGCTGATGGACACCTTGCTCAATCCCGCGCCTGCGAATGCACAGCGCCGCGTGGATGAGATGCTCAGGAACAGCGACAAAATCGCTGCCGACTGGAAGGCCTACGCTTCATCCGAGATGGTGGCCGAGGAGGCGCGTCTCGCCAAGGAATATACCGAGGCCGCTGACGTCTACCAGAAGGACGGCCTGATGGCCGCCGGCCAGGTCATGCGGGCGGGCAAGCCGGACGAAGCAATGCAGATCTACAAGACCAAGGTGTCACCCTTGGCGCCCAAGGTCACAGAACTGCTTGAAAAGCTGACGCAGATCCAGGTGGATGTGGCAGCACAGGAGTACAAAAACGAGTTGGCGCAGTACAGCGTCATCGTGACCGTCTCCGTCGTGGCCATGGTGCTGGGCGTGATTCTGGCGGTGGGCAGCGGCCTGCTGCTGCTCAAGGGCATTTCGCGTTCACTCAATGAGGCGATGGTGCTGTCGGACGCGGTGGCCGAGGGCGACCTGACGCACCGGGCCGATATCCGTGGCAACGACGAAATCTCGCAGGTGCTGAAAACCTTGTCGGGTATGCAGCACCGGCTGGGGCAGATTGTCAGCCGCGTGCGCCAGGGCTCGGATTCGGTATCCACCGCCAGCGTGGAGATTGCGCAGGGCAACCACGACCTTTCGTCGCGCACCGAAAGCCAGGCCAGCGCGCTGGAGCAAACCGCAGCCAGCATGGAGGAGCTGAGCTCCACCGTGCAGCACAACGCCAGCAATGCCAAAACCGCCGATCAACTGGCCAAGGCGGCTGCCAAGGTGGCCAGGGACGGCGGCGTGGTGGTGCGCGAAGTGGTGAGCACCATGGAGTCCATCAGCGAGTCCAGCCACAAGATATCCGAGATCATCAGTGTGATCGACGGCATTGCGTTCCAGACCAACATACTCGCCCTGAACGCGGCGGTGGAAGCCGCTCGCGCGGGTGAGCAGGGCCGAGGCTTTGCCGTGGTGGCCAGCGAAGTGCGCAGCCTGGCCGGGCGCAGCGCCGAAGCGGCCAAACAGATCAAGACGCTGATCGGCGAAAGCACCGACCGCGTGACCCACGGCGGCACCCTGGTGCGCAAAGCCGGCGCCACCATGGACGAGGTGGTGCAGTCCATCCAGCGTGTGACCGACATCATGGGCGAGATCAGTGCGGCCAGTTCCGAGCAAAGCCAGGGTGTCGCGCAGGTGGGTGAAGCGGTGACGCAGATCGACCAGGTGACGCAGCAGAACGCCGCGCTGGTGGAGCAGATGGCGGCGGCAGCCTCCAGCCTGCGGAGCCAGGCCGACGACCTGGTGCAAACCGTGGCGTTTTTCAAGGTGTCGGGGCGCGACGCGCAGACCGGCGAAACCTTGTTGCTGGCGGCGCGCTGAACGCTACATGGTGTTGTCTCAAGAGGCCCATTTGGGCCTCTTTTGTTTTGTGGGGTATTGCGCCGCAACGGGAAATCCCTAGCCAGGCGACACACCTGGCTTTCTATAATGTGTCCATATTATAGAAATATGTCCATATTATGGACGAAATGAAAACACCAGGAGCTGCAACATGCCAGTAGACCGCCCCGACGCCGAGCCGCTGATGCCTTATCAGTACCCGAATCCGCCGCATGCTTTGCCGGAGATCGTGGTGCCGCAGGCCATTCCCACCGACGAACGGCTGTGGGTGCCGCAGGCTGAAAACGTCTGGTTTCGCCCCTTGTGCCTGAACGCCAGCCAGGGCTACTGGATGAACCTGCTGCGTGTGCGCAAGTCGGGGGTGCTGAGCCGGCATCGTCATCCGCAGGCGGTGCACGGCTTTGTGCTGAAGGGCCGCTGGCGTTACCTGGAGCACGACTGGGAAGCGGTGGAGGGCAGTTATGTGTTCGAACCCCCGGGTGAAACACACACGCTTTATGTGCCCGAAGATGTGGAAGAAATGATCACTTACTTTCAGGTCAACGGTGTCATGTACTACACCGACCCCTGGGGCAAAGGCATGGGTTACGAAGACGTGTTCACCAAGATCGACATGTGCCGCAAACATTTCGAGAGCGTGGGTTTGGGCGCGGACTACACCAACCAATTTATCCGTTAACCGTGATACCAAGCAATGGGCTTGAAAAGGACGTTTTGATGACATACCAGGTCGATTTATTCAAAGGCAAACGCGCATTGGTGGCCGGGGCCACACAAGGCATAGGCGCGGTGATTGCCAACCAATTGGCAGAGATGGGCGCTGAAGTCACGGCGCTGGGTTTGGGCCAGGGCGACGGCACGCTGGTGCCCAAGGTCGACGTGCGCCAGGCCGATGTGACCTCGGCAGAAAGCCTGGCCGAGGCGCTGCAAGGCATTGACCAACTCGACATCGTCTTCAACTGCGCCGGCATCATCCAGCGTGGCGCCGAACATGACCTGGAAGTGTTTGAGAAGGTGTTGGCCGTCAACCTCACCGGCACCATGCGTGTGTGCAGCGCCACGCGTGAACGGCTCAAGGCCAGGGGGGGCTGCATCGTCAACACGGCCTCTATGCTGAGCTTCTTTGGCGGTGGCCTGGTGCCGGGCTACTCGGCCAGCAAGGGCGGTGTGGCGCAGCTCACCAAATCGCTAGCGATTGCCTATGCGCCGGACGGCATTCGTGTCAACGCCGTGGCACCGGGCTGGATAGACACGCCCTTGACCAAACCGCTGCAGAACGACCCGGCGCGCTCCGGCCCCATCTTGGCGCGCACGCCACTGGGCCGCTGGGGCAAACCGGTCGATGTGGCGCGTGCCGCAGTATTCTTGTGCACCCCCGCAGCATCTTTCATGACCGGGGTGATCCTGCCAGTGGATGGCGGCTACATGATCACCTGAGACGGCATCATCGCGGTATGCGCAAAAAAACTGAATCCTCACCTGCAGTGGCGCTTGCCGACACCGGCGCAGTGGCCGGCACCGCTGCATTTGGCAAGTTCATGCTGGTGCTGCAACATGTGGCCGACGCAAGCGACGCCGTGACCGTCGCCAGCCTGGCCCGGGCAACCGGGTTTCCGCGGCCCACGGTGCATCGCATCGTCGCGGCGCTGCTGCTTGAACGCATGTTGGTCGAGCGGCAACAAGCCGGCACGCTGGCGCTGGGGCCGCGCTTGATCCAACTGGCCAGTCGCAGTTGGGGGCGGTCCGAGCTACGCCTGGCGGCTGTGGATGAACTCAAGCGCCTGCGCGACTTGACGGGCGAGACCGTGCACCTGGCGGTGCCGAATGGCAAAGTGGGGCAGGGCAGCAGCATGGTCTTCATCGAAAAGCTGGAAAGCCCCAGCGCCGTGCGTATGAGTTCACGCATAGGCACCGACGTGGCCATGCACGCCACAGCCGTGGGCAAGGCTTATCTGGCGGCGCTGGAAGACGATGCGCTGGAGGCGCAGTTGGCGGGGCTGGCGCTGCCCAGGTTCACGCCACACACGTTGACCACCCTGCCGAAGTTGCGCGCCGAATTGCAACACACGCGCATGCGTGGCTGGTCGGTCGACGACGAGGAAAACGAGGCCGGCATCCACTGCTTTGCTGCCGTGGTGCGCGGCAGCCAGGGCACGCCGCTGGCCGCCATCAGCGTCAGCACCTTGTTGTTCCGCCAGAAGGCGCAACCCGAACAAGCCTATGTGGCACCGCTGCTGGAGGTGGCGGCGGCCATTTCGCAGCGACTGGTGTTGACCCCGGAGCTGGAAGCCGGGGACATCTTGTAGCCGCCAAAATCAGTTTGGCAACAACACCTTGTCGACCACGTGGATCACGCCGTTTGACTGGTAGACATCGGCAATCGTCACCTTGGCGCTGCCGCCTTTTTCATCGGTCAGCGTCACGCCCATGCCGCTGCTCTTGGCGGTCAAGCTGCCGCCGCTCACGGTCTTGATGGTGGCCATGCCGCCGCCGTCCTTGATCATCTTGCTGATGGCGGCGGCATCCCATTTGCCGGCGACCACGTGGTAGGTCAGCACCTTGGTCAGCATGGCTTTGTTTTCCGGCTTGAGCAAAGTGTCTATCGTGCCCGCGGGCAGGGCGGCGAATGCAGCGTTGGTGGGCGCGAACACCGTGAACGGGCCGGAGCCTTTCAGCGTATCGACCAGGCCGGCGGCCTTGACGGCGGCCACCAGGGTGGTGTGGTCCTTGGAGTTGACGGCATTGTCGATGATGTCCTTGGTGGGCAGCATGGGCGCGCCACCGACCATCACATCGGCGGCCAGCGTTGCGACAGAGGCCGCAGACATCACCACCGCAAGACTGAAGCAAGCAAGTTTTCTAGAAGACCGTTGAATGGAAGACATGTTGGGCTCCGTGGGGTTGGGCCGTCAGCAAAAGCGCTGCGACTACAGCCAATACGCTGCCGGTTCAAGCTTGGATGCAAATAAATGCGGGGCGCGTGAAATAAATCATTGGTGATCTGGGAAAGTGCTTGGCTTTGCCAGAGCGGCTGACCGAGGCACAGGACGGCGCCTGATGGCAAATTGCGCCTAGATGCGCCTTGGCTTGCCTGGGATGGCGCCGTGCCGTGCAGGCAGGCAGAATATTTTTTCTGATGCCCGGAATAAGTGGAGGGTGGCATCCGTCTACCTGCTGTGCCCTTTAACTTTTGATAGGACTCTCCATGAAATCTTCACTTTTATCCACCCTGGTTTTGTCGGCTGCGGCCTTGGTGTCGGGTGTGGCCATGGCCGCCGCGCCGGTCAAAACGGCGGGCGGCATGTTGGTCAACACCGCCGGCATGACGCTTTACACCTTTGACAACGACGTTGCCGGCAGCGGCAAAAGTGTCTGCAACGGCCCCTGTGCCGGGCTGTGGCCACCGGTCATGGCCGAGGCCGGAGCCATGCCAGAAGGCGACATGAGCATCATCACGCGCGACGATGGTGGCAAACAATGGGCCTACAAAGGCAAGCCGGTCTATCTGTACAAGTCGGACATGAAGGCCGGTGACGCCACGGGCGACAACTTCAAAAATGTCTGGCACGTGATCAAACCCTGAGGCCGGCCACACCCACACATGCGCGCATCAGACGAAGCCGCCATTCTGGCCTGCATTCCCAGCCTGCGGCGTTATGCGCGTGGCCTGCTGGCCGACGCTGCGCTTGCCGACGACCTGGTGCAGGACACGCTGGAGCGCGCCTGGAGCCGATTCTCCATGTGGCAAAAGCGCGGCGAGATCCGCGCCTGGATGTTCGGCATCATGCACAACCACTTCATAGACGGCACTCGCGCCCGGCGCAGCCGTCCCGAAGATGCTGCAGGCGACGAAGTACCCGAGTCGCTGCAGCGCGCCGAGCAGGCCGATGGCCTGGAACTGCGCGACCTTGACCGCGCCCTGCAGCGTTTGCCACCCGAGCAACGCGAGGTGCTGTTGCTGGTGGCACTGGAGGGCATGACTTATCAGGAGGTGGCCAGCATCACCGGTCTGCCCTCGGGCACGGTGATGTCGCGCCTGGCGCGCGCGCGCGAGCGCCTCAGGCAAGAGATGCAGGGCCGCACGGCCGACCCGGCCCCTTCAGGCGTAGCCGATGCCAGTCCTTTGCGGCGGATCAAATAATATGGACAGCTCTTCACTTCACGTTTCTGCGCCTGCCACCGGCGGTGTGGCGCCCATCAGCGAAGCCGATTTACACGCGTTTGCGGATGAGCAGTTGGCCCCGGCGCGGCGCGCGGCGGTCGAGGCATTTTTGGCTGCGCACCCAGCCGAGCGTGCGCGCGTGGACGACTGGCTTGAGCAGAACCAGCAACTGCGTAAACACTTCGCAGCCGTGCTCGACGAACCGTTGCCACTGCGCTTGCCCTTGCATGGGGCAGGCTTGTCCCGCGTAGCCACTTCTGCGGCGAACTGGCCCTGGCGTTCACTGGCCGCGGGCTTGATGATCGCGGTGGCGAGTGCCGGTTCCGCCTGGTGGCTCAGGGGGGTGACCGACGCCGGCACGCGACTGGGCTCGGCTGTGGTGGCCAGCGCGCCCCTGCAAGGTTTTGCACACAGGGCCGCCGTGGCGCATGTGGTCTACAGCCCCGACCAGCGTCGGCCAGTGGAAGTAGCGGGCGATCAGGAGCAGGCGCTGGTCACCTGGCTCACCAAACGCATGGGCGCCAATGTGCGGCCACCCGACTTGACCGGGCTGGGTTATCACTTGATCGGTGGGCGTTTGTTGCCGGGCGACAAAGGGCCGGTGGCGCAGTTCATGTTTGGTGATGCACAGGCGCAACGCCTGACCTTGTACGTCACGCGCGAGGACGCGGGCCGAGAGAGCGCCTTCCGTTTTGGGCAGGACGGCGCGGTCAATGTTTTCTACTGGGTCGACAAAGATTTTGGTTATGCCTTGTCTGCCGGCGCCGACCGCCAAGCCTTGTTGCGTGTGGCCGAAGTGGTCTACCAGCAGTTGGCGCCACGTTGACTGGGCGCCCACCGGCGGCAGTCGGGCAGCTTGCGGCCATGCCTTCAGCGGTGTTGGATGGGGTGGTGCAACGGCTGGCCAAAGACTTTGGCGCGGCGTGGACGCGTCGGGTGGCCGTGCTTGCGGTTGCGGCTGAACAGGTGCGCACTAATCCAGCGGCATGAGTGCTTGAGCGCCAACATGTGATGGCATTTGCGTCCCCATGTCGACAAATGGTGGGCGTGCGTTAGGCGCTGGGGCTTCTTTTTTCGTGGTCGTTGTGCCGGCCGATTTGGGGGCGCGCGTGAGCGAGTTGACGGCCAGCAGCAGGCCTTGCTCGAAAGCGCTGAGCTTGGTGCTTCCCCTGCGTGTGGTGGGGCGGGTTGTAAGTCGCTGGCGCGGACTTTCACCGGTTTGCAGGTACACGTGGTAGGGCCAGTCGTCGTAGTTGCCGTCGTATGCCGTCACCACGGTGATATGGGTGCCCAACCAATCCCCCTCCATCGAGAAGCGCGCGCCATCTTTGGTTTCGTTGAGGTTTTCAAGCTTTGAAGGCATGGTGGTCTCGCTGTACTCGTCGTAGGTTCTAAGGCCAAAAAACCGCGCACCTGGGTCGCGGCATTAGCGAATCAGCGCAAGCATCAGCAGGCCCAGGCCGCACAGCACGGTAGCGGCCGAGAGACGCAGCAGGTCTCGATCTGTGCTCTTTTGTGTCTCTGCTGCGTGATGACGGGCGGCGCCGTTCGAGTGCTGCAGATGAGAAACCTCGATCAACATGGCCGGGCCAACCATGGGGCGTGCGCCGTTCGAGGGGCTTGTAGGTGTGCTGGGTGTGTCTGCCATGATCTGCTCCAGGAAGGAAATTCAAACGGAATGGCGCAAGTTTGAACTTCCGGGAGCCATAGATCGTGGCGCAAATGTGAACTGACGTGCGCCTTCAGCCTGCTTGACACCCTAGCAGGCGGCTAAACCGCTAGGCCAGATAACGTTGAAACCACTTGATGGTGCGATCCCAGGCCAGTTTGGCCGCCGCCTCGTCATAACGGGGTGTGGAGTCGTTGTGGAAGCCGTGGTTTGTGCCCGCGTAGGTGTACGACTCAAAGCTTTTGTTATTGGCCTTGAGTGCTGCTTCGTAGGCTGCAGCGCCCTGGTTTACACCAGGGTCGGTTTCTGCGTAGTGGATCAGCAGCGGGGCTTTGATGCGAGCCACGTCCTCTGCGCGCACCTGGCGGCCATAAAACGGCACGGCAGCGCTCAGCTCGGGGTAGGCCACGGCGGCGGCGTTTGCCACCGCACCGCCATAACAAAAGCCGGTGATGCCCACTTTGCCGGTGCTGGCGTCATGGCGCAGCAAAAACTCAATTGCCGCAAAAAAGTCGTTCATCAGCTTGGCCGGGTCGACCTGCATTTGCAGTTCACGGCCTTTGTCGTCGTTGCCTGGGTAGCCGCCCACGGAGCTCAAGCCATCGGGCGCCAGCGCCACAAAACCGGCCTTGGCCGTGCGGCGCGCCACGTCTTCGATGTAGGGGTTGAGCCCGCGGTTCTCGTGCACCACCACAACAGCCGGCAGCTTGCCAGCGACTTTGGCCGGGCGCACCAGGTAGCCGCGCACCTTGCCGTGGCCGTTGGGCGAAGGGTAGGTGATGTAGTCGGCCACGATGCTTGGATCGGTGAACGACACTTGCTGGGCCAGCGCGTAGTTCGGGCTTAGCGAGGCCAGCACGGCCGCACCCGTCATGCCACCCACCGCAAACTTGCCGGCGCGGTCGACAAAATCACGCCGCGAAATCTTGCCGTGCACGTAGTAGTCGTAAAGCTCCAGCAGCTCTGCGGGAAAGTCGTTGGCGGTCAGACGGCGCATCTGGTGCTCCTGTGTGGGTGGAGGCGAAATCATGGCACGGCTTGCCTGTGGCTGCCGATGTTGCCCTCACGGCGTGTGGGTTTTCTGAGCCGACGAGGCCGGATCGGCACCGACCGCGTGTTCGCACAGATAAGTGATGAATGCGTCCAGCGGCAGCGGCCGCGCAAAGTGGTAGCCCTGCCCATACTGCACGCCCAGCGCGCGCAGGCTGTAGGCCTGTTCGGCAGTTTCAATGCCTTCTGCAATCACTTCGCTGCCCACGGCTTGCGCGATGCCTATGATTTCAGGGATGAGGCTTGAACGCAGGGTGGCGTCTTCCATCTCGTAGACAAATGTGCGGTCGATTTTCAAGCGGTCCGGGGCCATGCGTTTGACCATGCCGAGGTTGGAGTAGCCGGTGCCGAAATCGTCGATAGAGATGGAGAAACCGTTGGCTTTGAGCTTGCGCAGCTCGGGCAGTATCTCGGGCGCAAAATCATATTCGGTGACCTCGAGTTCGATCTGCATGTCGCTGCGGCCTAGCGCTTCCTGGGCTGCTTTGAGGTGGGCGTGTATGGCATCACGCCTGAGGTTTTGCGGAAAGAAGTTCAGCGCCACCACAAAGTTGTTCTGCGCGGGCAGTGCGCTCGCCAGGTCTCTTAAAGCGCGGCTGCTCACCAGGCGGTCAAACGACCAGTTCAGCCCCTGCCGATTGAGTGCGGGAATGAATTGGTCGGGGTACATCAGCTGGTCCTGGTCGAGCAATCGCCCCAGCACTTCGCAACCCACCACTTTGCCACTCGCCAGATCCAGTATGGGTTGGTAGTGACACACCACACCCGCTGGTGTGCACATGTGATGGATGCGGTAGTCCATGGACTGGAAGTAGCGGCAACGTTGTGTGACCGCTTCGCTGGTGAGAAAGGCCAAAAGGAAAAACAGGCCCACAGCACCAGCCAGGATTTCATATTGGTTATCGTATAAATCGGCGGGTTTGATCACCGACTGCACCGAGATCGGGCTGACACCGGGCTTGTGGGTGGTGACCAGCAGTTGCGCATTGCCCCACAGGACGCGTAGTGCTTCGGTGTTGCTGGGGAGCGGGTCATCGGTCAAGTTGTCTTCACTGCTTTTGAAGACCCGGCGGCGCTGTTGGCCGCTACCTGCCCAGACAGCATCGCTGAACTGCGCAAACATGTCTTGTGCGGGCTTGTCGTCAATGGTGACGATGAAGCGGTCGCGTTCGACCAAGGTGGTACGAAGGCTGGTTTTCGACAGGCGTACCTCGGCTCTCAGGTGGTAGCGGCCAATCGAGCCATCGATGCCGCCTTCTCTTTGCCGTTCGGGCGTTTCGAACAGCCCCAGGCTGGTGCTGCAGAACTGCCTGTGTTGTTCATCCAGCAGGCCTATGTCGCGTGCGTAGCGGTGGCTGAACAGCAGGCTGCGCAACTGGTTCAGGTTTTCGGGTGTGCAATCCGATGGATACGAGGCATTGAGCGCGGTCAGCAGCTTGCCGACGTCGTCTTGTATCGCCTGCATGCGGCCCAGCACCTGGGTGTGCCCCGCCTTGACCTCCTTGATCTGTAGCTCCAATGCCACAAAAGCGAGGCCGGCTGTGACCACCAGGGCCACGCTATAGCCGCACAACACGCCCAGCACGCGGGGGTGCCGGCCCAACATCTGGCCGAGCCAACGCATCAGATGATGTGGTGCGCCTGGTGGCTTGTTTGCCTGCATGTATCAGTTCCAGAAGTGGGCTGTTGACGCCCCGCGTAAGCGGGCTGCGCAAAATATAAATTCGGCAAAACAACAGCGGTCTGGGGTCATCGTTACATTTTGTGCCAGACTTGGCCCAGGAACGTTCTTTGCATCATGACTAGGAATTCAATGTCTTCTAGCAGTTATGGACTTGCCGACCTCGAATATATCGCTGCGGGCGCCGCGGTCATGGCCAGTGGTGGCGGCGGCAGTTACCGTGATGCCGTTTCCATCCTGCAACAGCTGGCCGACAGCGGCTGGGCTGGCAGCGTGACCGTCAAGCCCTACGACGGCGACACCGCCGGCTGTGTGGTTGCCATGATGGGCTCGCCCGACGCGGGTGACCAGCTCACACTGGCCGATATTCAAAACTCTGTGGTCAACACCTTGGCTTTGCTGAAGTCCGGCACGGGCTACGCCGCTGGATGTGTGATCCCTATCGAAATTGGTGCGATCAACTCGCTGGTGCCGCTGCTGGCGGCCACGCTGCCATCCGCCAATCTGTGGGTGGTGGACGGTGATGGCGCGGGGCGCGCCGTGCCCGAGTTGCCGCAGACCACCTTTGCCGGCGCCAGCGCCTTGCCCGTGAGCCCCTGTGCCCTGGCGACCGATGTGGCGGATATGCGCACCATGGAGTCGGCCCTGCTGAGTTCACCCACTGCCGCCCAGATGGAGAAGATGGCCGGCGGCGTGTTGTCGGGTTTTGGCGGTTTTTCCGGCATTGCGCTGTGGCCTTCGAATCCCGGCAACGCTTGCGCCTTGACCGGGGCCTATATCCCCGGCACCTTGTCCCAGGTCCGGGCATTGGGGCAGTTTTTGCTGCAGGCATCACAGACGCCGTCGTCCGATGCAGTGGCCGAGCAAATCGCCTATCTGACGGGGCGTACGGCATCGGTCAGCGTGCGCAATTTCTACATCACGGCCATCAGCCAGTCGACCACGGCGGCGTCGCTTGATGCGGGGGTGATCCAACTCGACAACAACCCCGACCCGACACAAAGCACCGAGACCCACACCATCTACAACATGAATGAGAATCTCATCATGTATTCGAACCAGAGTGCGCTGCCCGACATCATTGCGCCGGATTCGATTTGTTATTACTCCGAAAGCACCGGGCGCGGCTTCTCCAATGCCAGCGACGACCTGGCGCTGTACTTCGATGCCACTAGCGGCAAAAGCACTGGGCAGATGGTGAGTGTGATCCAGGTCAGCACCGTGCCGGCGCTGTACAACACGCCGGGCGTCGTGGCGTCGTTCGCCACACTGCTGCGCAGCATTGGCTACGCCGGCGCAATGCCTGCGTTGTAAACCCTTTTGGGGCTTGGTCCATGGACGAAAAAGATCTCAACAAAGAGCGCCTGGAATTGGCGCTGGAGGCCGCCGGGCTGGATCTGTGGGAGAACAATCTCCTCACGGGCGATGTCACGCGCAAGGCGTTGAAGACTTTTAGGGAACTGGGTTACAGCGATGAAGAAATTCCCGCCTTGGTGGCGAACACGCTGCAACTTGTGCACCCCGGCGACGTGGATGCCACCAAGGCCGCCTTGGCCGATGTTTTCTCCGGCAAAACCCAGCAGTACCGCTGTGAGTTCAGGCTGCGGACGAAAAGCGGCGGCTGGCTTTGGTTTGCCAACTACGGCCGCATCATGGACGCCCGCGCCGAAGTGCCCGGTCAGCGCTTTATCGGCGTGACCTTCAACATCGATGACCGTAAACGCAAAGAAGACGAAATTGCGGAAATCAACCACAAGCTGGCCGAGCAAAACAGCCTGCTGCAAGGCCTGAACACGGCATTGGAACTGCTGGCCTCTACCGACGCACTCACCGGACTGGCCAACCGCCGCACCTTGATGGAGGTGGGCGCCAAGGAATGCAAACGCACGGCGCGTTTTGAACATCCGCTGTCGGTCCTGATGGTTGACATAGACTCCTTCAAGAGCGTGAACGACAACTGGGGCCACCTGGTGGGTGACCGCGTGATCTGTGCCGTGGCCGACACCTGCCGGCTGCGTGTGCGTCAGGGTGTGGACACCGTGGCGCGCCTGGGGGGCGAAGAGTTTGTCATCATCCTGCCGGAAACCAGTGGCGCCAACGCCGAGGTGCTGGCCGAGTCGCTGCGGAAGGAAGCCCAGCATCTGCGTGTCGACGACGATGCCGGCACGCCGGTGCCGTTCACCGTGAGCATAGGCGTGGCGTCGCTGGCGCGCGGCCAGTCGTTCGAGCAGCTGTTGAACAGTGCCGACAAGGCACTCTACAAAGCCAAGCAGAAGGGGCGCAATCTGGTGCAGCGTTTCGAGGCCATCGCTGGCTAAAGCGAGTCAGCGTTGCCGAGTTGCAAGCAGAGCCTTCAGCCCAGCAAGTTTCGCAACGCCGCCTCAATCGCCGCCGCCGTCGCGACGGGCTTTTCCATGGGGAACAGGTGGCTGCCGTCGAGCATGCTGATGCGTCCGGGCAGCGTACCGTCGCCGCCCACGACCTTGTGGGTCAGTGCCATGCCGACCTGGCGCATTTCTTCGGAGCGTGTGCCGCCTATGAAGGCCGCAGGGCATTGCAGCGGGTGTGTACGCAGCAGCCGGTCGAGGTTGTTCGGCAGGGTGTTGTAGATGGCGGTTTCCACGTCGCGATCGAAGCTCAGCACACGCTGGCCGTCTTCGTCGTGCATGCCGTGTTCCACGTAGTCGCGCAGCACACGTTCGTCCCATTGGGCGAAGGCTTTCTTGTGACGGAAGTGTTCAAATGCCGCCTCCACATCGGGCCAGCGGTTGCGCCGGCGCCGGCTCACCTTGCCCGGCGTGATAGAGCCCACCAGCGGCGTGCTCTTGACCAGGCCCAGCGCGCTGGCGCGCCAGCCGCCGAGCACCGGCGAGTCGATCATCAACACGCCACGCGCCAGTTGGGGATGGCGTGCGGCCGTCATCAGGCTCAGAAAGCCGCCTAGCGAATGACCCACCAGAAAAGCCGGAGCGCCGTGCGCAGCCACTTGCGCAGCCGCGAAGTCGGCCAGCTGCTGCACCAGATGCGGCCAGTTGTTGGTGACGGGCAGGGCCGGGTCGTGGCCGAACTTATCGAGCGCCACCACCTCGAAGCCGCGCTGGCGCAACTCGCCGAACATCAGCGTGTAGGTGGCCGCAGGAAAGCTGTTGGCGTGCGAGAAGACGATGAGCGGACGCGCCGCCGTTGCCCCGGAAGCCACGCTCAAATCAGGCGCTCGTTGGGGGCGGTGATCTTGCGCAGCGGTTTGCCGCGCGGGCCGGCGACCATCAGCGGCTCCGCCGCCGGGCCTTCGCCCCACTGCGGTTGTTCGATGTCGTCAAACGCTTCGCGCAGTTTTTGGCCCCAGGTGTTGTGCAGCATGCGGAAGTAGGGGTTGTTCTCGTCTATGCAGACAATCTTGTCGGTGCGGAAGGTGTCGGCTTCGTAGACCACCAGGTCCAGCGGCAAGCCTACCGACAGGTTGGACTTGAGCGTCGAGTCCATGGACACCAGCGCGCACTTGGCGGCTTCGTCCAGCGGCGTGTCGGGGTTGAGCACGCGGTCGAGCACGGGTTTGCCGTATTTGGATTCACCGATCTGGAAGTAGGGCGTCTCCGACGTGGCCTCGATGAAGTTGCCGGCCGAATACACCTGGAACAGGCGCATGCCTTCACCGGCGATCTGCCCGCCGAGGATCATGGACACGTTGAAGTCCACACCTGCGGCCTTGAGCGAGGCTGCGTCGCGGTCGTACACGTGGCGCACGGCCGAGCCGAGCACACGCGCGGCGTCGAACATGCTCTTGGCGTTCCAGATGGTCAGCGGCTCGGCGGTGTCGTTCTCTTGCAGCACCTCGACCTGCAGCAGCTCACGCACCGATTGCGAAATGCTCAGGTTGCCCGCCGACAGCAGCACCATAAAGCGGTCGCCAGGGCGCTCGTAGACGATCATCTTGCGGAAGGTGCTGACCTGGTCGAGTCCGGCATTGGTGCGCGAATCGGAGAGGAACACCAGTCCGGCATTGAGTTTGAGAGCGACGCAGTAAGTCATGGGTGATGGCCTTGTTGAGTTCTCGTTTTGGGCGGTGATGCGGTACCGTTCAAGCCTGCTCGCGCTGCGCGAGTTTCTTCAGGCTGTAGAGCGCATCCAGTGCTTCGCGCGGCGACAGCGTATCGGGCTGGATCGCGTTCAGCGCGGATTCTACGGCGCTGGGGCCGAGTGCTGCACTGGCCGGAGGAGGGGCGAACAGGTCGACCTGGGCACGGCTCTCATCGGCGCGCGACTCTAGCGCTTCCAATGCGTGGCGTGCGTGGTTGAGCACCGCCGCCGGCATGCCGGCCAGGCGCGCCACGTGGATACCGTAGCTGCGGCTTGCGGGGCCGGCCTGGATCTCGTGCAGGAAGACGATTTCGCTGCCCGATTCGGCCGCGCTCACGTGGACGTTGATGGCCGCAAAGTGCTTGGCCGGGAAGTCGGTCAGCTCAAAGTAGTGGGTGGCAAACAGGCTGAAGGCCTGGGTCTTGTCGTGCAGCTGCGCGGCAATGCCCGAGGCCAGGGCCAGGCCGTCGAAGGTCGAGGTGCCGCGACCGATCTCGTCCATCAGCACCAGGCTGTGCGGCGTGGCGCTGTGCAAAATTTGTGCGGCCTCGGTCATCTCCATCATGAAGGTCGATTGCGCGTTGGCCAGATCGTCGGCCGCGCCAATGCGTGTGTGGATGGCGTCTATGGGGCCCAGGCGGCAACTGCTGGCCGGCACGTAGCTGCCCATGCTGGCCAGCAGCACGATGATGGCCACCTGGCGCATATAGGTCGACTTACCACCCATGTTGGGGCCGGTGATGATTTGCATGCGCTGGCGTGGGCCTAGGCGGGTGTCGTTGGCGATGAAACTGGTGTTGGCGGTCTCGGCCAGGCGTGCCTCCACCACCGGATGGCGGCCACGTTCAATGTCGATACATGGCTCCTTGGCAAATTGCGGCGCACACCAATCGAGTGTGAGCGAGCGTTCGGCCAGGGCACAGAGTGCATCGAGTGTGGCCAGCGCATGCGCCAGACTGGTGAGCGGTGCCACAAAGGCTTGCAGCGCATCCAGCACCTGCTCAAACAGCCACTTCTCGCGTGCCAGGGCGCGCTCCTGGGCCGACAGTGCCTTGTCTTCAAACGCCTTCAGCTCGGGGGTGATGAAGCGCTCGGCGTTCTTCAGCGTTTGGCGGCGGCGGTAGTCGTCGGGTACCTTGTCGAGCTGGCCTTGTGTGACTTCGATGTAGAAGCCATGTACGCGGTTGAACTGCACACGCAGGTTGGCGATGCCGGTGCGGGCTTTTTCGCGCGTCTCCAGTGCCAGCAAAAAGTCGTCGCAATTGGTCTGGATGGCACGCAACTCGTCGAGCTCGGCATCAAAGCCGCTGGCAATGACACCACCGTCGCGCACCAGCGCGGCGGGCTCGGGCATGATGGCCTGGGCCAGCAGGGCGATGCCATGCGGTGGCGGCACCAACTGGCTGGAGAGTTGAGCCAAAAGCGCCGTTTGCGCAGGCAGCACGGGCGCAAGAAGCTCTGTTTTTTGTAGTGTTTGCAGCAGCGCCACCAGTTCGCGCGGGCGTACCTGGCGCAGCGCCACACGCGCGGTGATGCGCTCCACGTCGCTGCAGCCCTTGAGTTGTTCGCGCAGCTTTTGCCAGCCCCCGGCGCCTTGTGCATCGCGCAGCACGGCTATGGTTTGCAGGCGCGCACTGGCGTCGCTGCGGTCGCGTTGCGGCTCCAGCAGCCAGCGCTTGAGGGTGCGGCTGCCCATGCTGGTCATGCAGGTGTCGAGCAGCGAAAACAGCGTGGGGCTGTCTTCGCCGCGCAGGGTTTGGATCAGCTCCAGGTTGCGGCGTGTGGACAGCGGCAGGTCTATACCCGCGTCGTTGCGCTGCACACGCAATGTTTGCACGTGCGACAGGGCGCGGCCCTGGGTGTGCTCCGCATAGGTCAGCAGGGCGGCGGCAGCGGCGTGGGCTTGGGGCAGCGCGTCGGCACCCCAGGCGGCCAAAGAGGCCGCGTGGAGCTGCTCCAGCAGCTTGCGCAGGCCCAGGGCGCTGTCAAAGGTCCAGCCCGGGCGGCTGGCGGTGCACATGGCCACACCTGTGGCGTTGCTGCGCACCAGGGCCTTGAGGCGCTGGCTGAAGCTGGCCGTGGCATCGCTGCTCAGCAGCAGTTCGGCCGGGGCAATGCGTTGTATCCAGGCTTCAAGCTCATCGGCGGCACATTCGCCCAGGTGCAATTCTGCTTGCGTCAGACTCAGCCAAGCCAGGCCGCAGGTGTTGCGCGGGCCCTGGTGCACGGCCAGCAGAATCGATTCGGTCTTGTCGGCCAGCAGTTCGGCGTCGGTCAAGGTGCCGGGGGTGACCACACGCACCACCTTGCGCTCCACCGGGCCCTTGCCGGTGACTTCGCCGGTCTGCTCACAAATCGCCACCGACTCGCCCAGGCGGATCAGCTTGGCCAGATAGCCTTCCAGCGCATGGAACGGAATGCCACACATCACCACCGGTTGCCCGGCCGACTGGCCGCGCCGCGTGAGGGTGATGTCGAGCAGGGCTGCGGCCTTTTCGGCATCGGCATAAAACAACTCGTAGAAGTCGCCCATGCGGTAGAACACCAAGGTGTCCGGATGCCCGGCTTTCAGCGCCAGATACTGGGCCATCATCGGCGTGTGGTTGGAAAAATCAGGCATGGGCGTCTGCATAGGCGGCTGCGGCGTGTCTGTTTTTTCTTTTTGCATCAACAAGTTAGGCTTTCTTCTCTGTCTGTCGGGGGCTGCGCAGTGCGGCCCGGCGCCGCGATGGCGAATTGAATGGCAGTGATTATCTGGCCTCTGAAGCCGTTCCCGGTCCGTACGCAGATGAATCACCTTGGGTGGCCCTGGCCGGGAGCCATGGGAGATCGCAAACCGAATCGCGATGGACCTGACGGTGATGCATAAATCGCACAAAACGATACAAGCTGTTGCGGCGATAAAAAATCCGGTTATCGTTGTTCCTGCGATCGCGTCGCGCTCGCCGGTCCTTGGTCATTTCATATCGCAAACATGGACAATGTTGCCGCTTTGAACAAGAAGTCGGAAGTGACGGTTTTGGTGGTGGACGATACGCCCGACAACCTGTCACTCATGAGTTCACTGCTCAAGGATCGTTACCGCGTGAAGGTGGCGAACCACGGCGAGCGCGGCCTGCGCATCGCCGCATCCGACCCGCCACCCGACCTGATTCTGCTGGACATCATGATGCCCGGCATAGACGGTTATGAGGTCTGCCGCCGCCTGAAGTCCGATCCGCTCACGCGTGACATTCCGGTGATTTTCCTGACCGCCAAATCAGAGGTGGACGATGAAACCCAGGGCCTGGCCCTGGGCGCCGCCGACTACATCACCAAGCCCGTGAGCCCGCCGATTTTGCTGGCGCGTGTGGAAACCCACCTGGCGCTCAAGGCGAGTGCTGATTTCCTGCGCGACAAAAGCGCCTTCCTCGAAGAAGAGGTGGCCAAACGCACGCTGGAGGTGCAGGCCATCCAGGACGTGACCATCATGGCAATGGCCTCGCTGGCGGAAACCCGCGACAACGAAACCGGCAACCACATCCGGCGCACACAGTTGTATGTGCGCCGCTTGGCCGAGGTGTTGCGCGTGGTGCCGCGCTTCACCGACTATTTGTCCGACCGCAATATTGAACTGCTGTTCAAATCAGCACCGCTGCACGACATCGGCAAGATTGGCATTCCCGACAACATCCTGCTCAAGCCGGGCAAACTCACGCCGGAAGAGTTCGAGATCATGAAGACCCACACCACGCTGGGGCGCAATGCGATTGTTGACGCCGAGGCCCGCCTGGGCATGCAGGTCGAATTTTTGACACTGGCCAAAGAGATTGCCCTGAGCCACCAGGAGAAATGGGATGGTTCCGGTTACCCCGAAGGTTTGGCCGGCGAGGCGATTCCGATTGCAGCGCGGCTCATGGCGATTGCCGATGTGTATGACGCGCTGATCAGCAAACGCGTCTACAAGCCGCCATTCAGCCACCCGGAAGCCTGCGAAATCATGCGCAAAGGGCGCGGCAGCCATTTCGACCCCGAAATGCTGGATGCGTTTATGGAGGTGTCGACCGACTTCTACGACATCGCGCAGAAGTACACCGACGACTGAGTTCTTCAGCAAAAAGCCCCGCCTGCAGATCGCAGGCGGGGCTTTTGATTTTTTGCGCTGCCTATGCTCAGAACGTGGTGACGTTCTGCGGCGCGCTGCGGGTCTCAGCGTGGTTGGCGGCGCAGGGTGGGACGTGGCTCGGCTGCGGTTGCAGCGGCTGGCGCGGCGTCGGCGGCGCTGTCGTCGGTCGCCACGTCGTGGGTCGAAGCCTCGTCGGGCGTCGATTCGTCGGCGAGTTTGTCGATGGCGTTGCCGGCCTGGCGCAGGCTGGCCTTTTCGCCCGCCGAGGCGAACTTGCTGTATTTGCTGAAGATGGAGACCAGCTGGCTGTAGAGGCGCGGGTTGGCGGCCAGGCATTCCTTCTGTTCCAGGAAGTCAGACTCACCGGTGAAGTTGCCCACCAGACCACCGGCTTCGGTGATCAGCAGCGCGCCGGCGGCCATGTCCCAAGGGTTCAGGCCGGCTTCAAAGAAACCGTCGGAGTAACCGGCGGCCACGTAAGCCAGGTCCAGGGCCGCAGCACCGGGGCGGCGCAGGCCGGCGGTGCGCGGCATGATGTCGGCCATCATGCCCAGGTAGTTTTTGAAGTTGTCGCCCGGGCGGAACGGGAAGCCCGTGGACAGCAGGCACTCTTGCAAACGAATACGCTTGGACACACGGATGCGGCGTTCGTTCAGATAAGCGCCACGGCCCTTGGTGGCGGTGAACAAGTCGTTGCGCGTGGGGTCGTAAATGACGGCCTGTTCCAGGCGGCCTTTGACGGCCAGCGCAATGCTTACGCAGTAGTACGGAAAGCCGTGGATGAAGTTGGTAGTGCCGTCCAGCGGATCGATGATCCAGACGTATTCGGAGTCTTTTGCGCCATGCTCGGTGCCCGACTCTTCAGCCAGGATGCCGTGGCCGGGATAGGCCGTGAGCAGCGTTTCGATGATGACCTGTTCTGCCGCCTGATCAACTTCGGTGACGAAGTCGTTAACCTGCTTTTGCGAAATCCGCACGGCCTCCACGTCGAGCGCAGCGCGATTGATGATGGCGCCAGCGGCGCGAGCAGCCTTGACGGCCACGTTAAGCATGGGGTGCAGGTTTAAAGACGACATAAGTTGTAGTGAAGAACAGGAAAGAGGCAACCCGGCGATGCGGACAGCGACAATAGCCCTCGATTTTACCCGGTCGGCCTGTTTTTGTGCACCACTTCGGTATTTCAACCCTATTACAGCCCCATAACTCTGTCGATGCAAACCCGATTTATCCTGATCAACACCAGCCACGCCGGCAATATTGGCGCCACCGCGCGTGCCATGAAAACCATGGGTTTCCAAGACTTGGTGCTGGTGGGCCCGCGCTGGGCCAACGTGCTGCGCCGCCAGGAAACCATTCAGCGCGCAAGTGGTGCGCTCGACGTGTTGGACAACGCGCGCATTGTCGAAACGCTGGACGAGGCGCTCGACGGCATGAGCCATCTGTGCGCCACGGCGATGATCCCGCGCGACTTTGGCCCGCCCACGCGGTCGCCGCGCGAGCACTTTGAAATGCTATTAAAAGGCGAGCTGCCTGCGCAATCACAGGTTGCGCCAGAGGCCGATTTGGCTCAAGCGGCTGGTTTACCCGAGGGCATTGCGTTTCTGTTTGGTTCCGAGCGTTATGGCATGGCCAACGAAGACGTCTACCGCTGCCACGTCGCCTTGAGCATTCCCACCAACCCGAACTTCGGCTCGCTGAACCTGGGCGCTGCCGTGCAGTTGATCGCCTACGAATGGCGCCTGGCGCTGGGCGGTTATGACGTCGCGAATGGTATTGCGCCGGCGGTGCAAGCCGATGCGCGGCAGTTGAACGGCATGCTGGCGCACCTGGAGCAAGCGCTGGTGGCTGTGGGTTTTCTCGACCCCGCGGCGCCGAAGAAGTTGATGCCGCGGTTGACGCAATTGTTCAACCGCGCGCAGCCTACACAAGATGAAATCCACATCCTGCGCGGCATCGCCAAAGCCATGCAGTTCACTGCTGCGAAGGTCCCCACATCTCTCAGTGGGGACAAAGCAACCCCTCCCGCAAACGACTAGACTGCGCGCATGTTTTCCCGTCTCCGCTCCGATATCCAGTGCATTCTTGACCGCGACCCGGCCGCCCGAACCACCTGGGAGGTGCTCACCTGTTACCCCGGTTTGCACGCCCTGTGGCTGCACCGGCGCGCGCACTGGTGCTGGAACCACGGCCTCAAATGGCTGGGGCGCTTCATCTCGCACCAAGGCCGTTGGCTCACGGGCATAGAGATCCACCCCGGTGCCAAGCTCGGCGAGCGTGTGTTCTTCGACCACGCCATGGGTGTGGTGGTGGGTGAGACCGCTGAAATTGGCGACGGCTGCACCATCTACCAAGGCGTGACGCTGGGCGGCACCTCGCTCTACAAAGGCGCCAAACGCCACCCTACCTTGGGCAAGGACGTGGTGGTGAGTGCCGGGGCGAAAGTGCTAGGCGGCTTTACGGTGGGTGATGGTGCCAAGATCGGCTCAAACGCCGTGGTCATCAAACCCGTGCCTGCGGGCGCGACAGCGGTGGGCATTCCCGCGCGCATCATCATGCCGAAAACCGGCGATGCGCAGGTGGGCGATGCGGCCATGGCGCAAAGTCGCTTTTCGGCCTATGGCGTGACCCCCGACGACGACCCACTGAGCCAGGCCATGCGCGGGCTGATCGACAGCGCCTCGGCGCAAGACCACCAGATCGCCATGTTGTGGCAAGCGATTGAAAAGCTCTCGGCCCTGCGAGACAGTGGCGACTGCGTGCCCGGCGATGCCGCGCGCAAAGAGTGTTTCGAGGCGGCCAAGCTCAACGAGCTGGTGGGCAAGTAATAGCTTAGAGCCTTGTGCCTGCCGAGCGTTGCGCCGACTTGGGCCTGAAGGCTTTGCAGACCGCGTCATCGGTCTCCAGGTACGGCCCGCCAATCAGGTCTATGCAGTAGGGCACGGCGGCAAAGATGCCGGGTGCGCCGTGTGCGGGCAGGCCTTCCAGCGTTTCGGCAATGGCTTTGGGCTGGCCGGGCAGGTTGATCACCAGGCTGCTGCCGCGAATCACCGCCACCTGGCGCGACAGAATCGCAGTCGGCACGAACTTTAGGCTGATCTGGCGCATCTGCTCGCCAAAGCCGGGCATTTCTTTGTGGGCGATGGCCAGCGTCGCTTCCGGCGTGACATCGCGCAGTGCCGGGCCGGTGCCGCCGGTGGTGAGGATCAGGCTGCAGCCTTCTACATCGGCCAGTTCGACCAAGGTGGCGCTGATCTGCGCCAACTCATCGGGGATCAGCCGCGGCACAAAAGTGATGGGGTTGTGTAACGCGCGGCTCAGCCAGTCCTGCAGCGCGGGCAGGCCTTTGTCTTCGTAGACGCCGCTGCTGGCGCGGTCGCTGATGGAGACGATGCCGATCTTGACGGGATCACACGATGCAGAAAGTGCCGAGGTCATTTGCTGTTGTCCTCGCCCTCGTCATCTTCAGAGTCGATCTGCACCGGCTCGCCATTGTTCAGCGCACCATCGGTGCCGACCAGATGCTGGCGCACCAGTTGGAAGATTTCGCGGTAGGCGCGGCCATGGCGCGGCGCGGCGCCGGGTTGTTCGGGCTTGGCATCCTTGCGCGCCTGGCGAATCAGCGCGCGCAGTTGCTGGGTGTCGGTATCGGGGTGCTCGGCCAGCCAGTCGGCCAGGCGTTGGTCGTCGGTTATCAGGTCGTTGCGCCAGGTCTCGGCGTGGTGCAGCGCCAGGTTTTCCTTGGCCGAGCCATTGCGCTGCTCGTCGAGTGCGGCGCGGATGGCGTCGATCATCTCGTCTTCCTGCTTGCGCATGAGTTTGCCGATGAATTGCATCTGGCGGCGCTTGCCTTCAAAGTTGGTGATGCGGCGCGCTTCGAGCACGGCTTCCTTGAGCTTGTCGTCCAGGCCCAGGCGGTTGAACAGGTCGGCGCGCAGTGTCAGCAACTCCAGGCCCAGGTCTTGTAGCGCATCGCTTTCTTTTTTCAGGTCGGTACGGCTGTCGCCTTCCGTGCCTTTGAGTTCGGCCTTGAGTTGCAGGTCGAGTTCGCTGCCTTCGGCGACGAACTGGCCGCGGACGAAATAGCCTTTTTTGGGTTTGCGTGACATGTTTTTGACTTTGAAGTGGGGCGCGTGCTTCAGCGCGATTGTGGCCACAGGGCTGACGTTCGGGAAGGGCGCAGATGGGCCTATTGTCCCCCAAGAGAGAAGTTGGCCAGGCCCCAGGCGTTCACATACCTGTAGAGCGGCGCGGGGGTTGCGCCGCAAGTATCATTGCGGCCAACATGAAAACACTCCAAAACAGCGCCAAAGGCGCAAAAGTGGCCACCGGCGCATCCACTCCAGCCACGGCAGACAGCGGTTTTGCCTACAGCCGGTCGTTTTTTGAAGGCCTGGTCGACAGCGCCCTGGCGCACGCCAAGAAAATCGGCGCAACCAATGCCGGTGCTGAGGCGTCCGAAGGCTGCGGCCTGAGCGTGTCGGTGCGCAAGGGCTCGCTGGAGACCGTGGAGCGCAACCGCGACAAGTCATTGGGTGTCACGGTCTACATCGGCCAGCGCCGTGGCAACGCCAGCACTTCCGATTTCTCGGCCGCCGCCATCGAGCAAACCGTGCAGGCCGCTTACGACATCGCACGTTTTACCGCCGAAGACCCGATTGCCGGCTTGCCTGACGCCGACCTCATCTCCCACGAGCACCGCGATCTGGACTTGTTCTTCCCCTGGGCCATAGACAGCGAAGGCGCTACGCGCCTGGCACTCGAATGTGAAGCGGCGGCGCTGGGCACCAGCAAACGCATCACCAACAGCGAAGGCGCCGGTGTGTCGGCCCAGCAGTCGCACTTCTTCAGCGCGCATACCCACGGTTTCCGTGGCGGTTATGCGAGCTCGCGCCACTCGATTTCGGTGGCGCCGATTGCCGGCAAAGGCAGCGGCATGCAGCGCGACGCCTGGTACAGCTCCATGCGGGACGCCACGCAGCTGGCCTCGCCGCAAGCCGTAGGCCGCTACGCCGCCGAGCGCGCACTGAGCCGCCTGAACGCGCGCAAGATTCCCACCACACAATGCCCGGTGTTGTTCGAGTCGCCATTGGCCGCTGGCCTGCTGGGTGGTTTTGTCCAGGCCGTGAGTGGCGGTGCGCTGTACCGCAAGAGCAGCTTCTTGCTCGACTCTCTGGGTAAACAGGTTTTCCCCAAACACATAGACCTGCTGGAAGACCCGTTTGTGCTGCGTGGCAAGGGCAGTTCACCTTTCGACGAAGAAGGTGTGCGTGTGCAGGCGCGCAAGGTGGTGGATCGTGGCCGTGTCGAAGGCTACTTCCTGAGCAGCTATTCGGCGCGCAAGCTGGGCATGCAGACCACGGGCAATGCCGGCGGTTCGCACAACCTGACGCTGCTGTCGCGCCAAACCAAGGCGGGTGACGACCTGGACGCCATGCTGAAAAAGCTGGGCACGGGCCTGTTCGTCATCGAACTGATGGGCCACGGCGTGAACTACGTGACCGGCGACTACTCGCGCGGCGCCAGCGGTTTCTGGGTGGAGAACGGCGAAATCGCCTTCCCGGTGGAAGAGATCACCATTGCCGGCAACCTCAAGGACATGTTCATGGGCATACAGGCGGTGGGGGCCGACCAGTACAACTATGGCGCCAAGAGTGTGGGCTCGGTGCTGATCAACCGCATGAAGGTCGCTGGGAGTTAAGCTTTTTTGCCCTCTGCCGCTTGTTGGGCAAGCGCGGGGTGCTTCTGAAAAAATAGCGCAGCGGGCAAGCCTCTGCGCTATTTTTTTGTTTGCTTAGCGGTTGTCCTGCTGACGCTGTGGGCCGTTTGGTGAGCTTTGCCTCTGTGCGTGGGGCGCGGCTTCTGGGCGCTGCATCGGCTGTTGCTCCTGGGGTGGCCGCTCGCGCGGCTGCATGGGCCGCGGGTTGTTACCGTTGGGGTAAGGGTCTAGCGGCATGCGCTGGGGCGGCTGCTGGCCGTTCAAGTTTCCGTTGAAGCGCGGATCGTTGCGTGCGTCGTGACGCGGGTCATGGCGTTGAGTGTCGTAACCTTGCTGGTCATAACGCTCGTTTTGCCGCTGGGGTGGGCGGCCAAAGTTGTCGTTGCGGTTGTTTGGATGGTTGTTACCGTCATTCCTGTCGTAACGCTCATCACGATCCTGGCGCCCGTTCGGAAAAGGATCTGGCCCGGCCGCGCGCGGTGCCGGGGCATAGGTGCCAGGGCGGTTTTCAAAGCGATAACCGTCGCGCCGGGTCTGCTCTATCGGCAGGGCGCCACGGTTGATGCTGCCCAAGTTGCGTGGGTTGGTGCGGTAGCCGGGCTGCCAGGCCTCGCCCGGGGCCAGCGGAAACCAGTGGGCGGGTGGTGGTGCGCCGGGCCGTGCGCCGCCGTAGCTGGCCGGTGGCACACCCGTGGCGCCGCCCAGGTAGCCGACCAATGCCGGGGCGTAGGCCGGGCGCAGTTGGCGCGGGCCGGGCACCCAGGCCCAGCGTGAACCGATTTGTGTCCAGCGGCCATAGTGGAACGGTGCGAAGCCCCAGGGCGCGTCGTCTACCCAGGTCCAGCCCCAGGGCGACACCCAGCGCCACTGGCCATAACGGTAGGGCGCCCAATTGGCGACCACGCCGCGCGGAAACCAGACATTGCCGTATTGCGGGTCGGCGGCCCAGTCGCCGTTTTGGTCGAGTTCCTGGTAGCCAATGGTGTCGCGCGACACGAAACGTGCGCTCACCGATTGTTCTTCGCCTCGGTCGCGGTTGGCGACCCAGAGGTCGAAGTCGTCGTTGCGCAGGGCCACGGGCGCCCGGTTGCGCGTGAGGTTGCGCCCGGCAAAAAGTTGGCGTTGGCCGTCTGCCGTCAGCGGCACGGCCGCGCCGTTTTCGCCGTACAGCATGGCGGCACCCGATGAGGCGCTGACGCGCGTGGTAGCGTCGTTGGGGTCGACATCGAGACGGTAGTTGCCCGGCTGTGTGATCACCATCGCCAAATTGGCGGTATTGATTTCCAGTTGCTCGTTGGCATACAGCTGGTGTACGCGCAACTGCAGGCTGCCCTGGTTCAGCGTGAGCCGCGTGGTGTTGTCATCGAGAGCACCGACCTCGAGCTCGGTGTTGCGGTTGAGGCGCAGGCTGCTGGCGCCTAAGGCCAGTTCAGCCCGGGCGTCGCCGGCCGTGCGCAGGCTGTCGCCGCTGGTGAGCGGAATATTGGGTTCGGCGCGTTGCCAGCCTGGCTCGCCCGCCAGGCGTTGCTGCACATGGCCCTCGACCAAACCCAGCCGCGCCACACGGGCTGGCGCTTCTTCATCTTGCGCGCTGGCGGGCGAGGCGCAAATAAGCGCCAGAGCCGCCACGCCCGCGAAAAATACGCTGCGCAAAGAGGCTGGGGTCGGCTTTGGCGCGAACTTACGGCGAAAAAAATCAAACGGAGTGGGGCGTGCAGTCATGTGGATACAACGCGGCAAGGGTTGAATCGGTTTGCATGACCGGTCAAACCTGTACACCAAGCCAGACTGTTCTTAGGCATGAATGTCCAAGACAGCGCATTAGAGCCTGAGACATCCCCGTCTGAGACATCCTGATTGGCGGCTTAAAAGCACCGAAGTGATGGATGTTTTGCAGGCAGAAAGTCCAACGTTACTAAATTTTTGAGTGATGGATTGAGTGATGGATATGGGATGTGGCAGGCCGGCTGTGCCAGCCTGCTTGTCGGCCGCAGCTGCCCTGTTGTGGCTCTGTAACGCTCAGTTACGCTCAGATTCGCTCGGCTAGTTCTTTATAGACTCATCGCATGGGACGAAACTACATCGCTGAGTGCACTATTGTCGATCCGCGTGCACGCCGAACTGCGCTACGTGAGCGTCGCGAGGCTGCGCGCAATGCCGCCGCCGCCGAGCGGGCCTCGCTTGCGCAATTTCTTGCGCGGGCCTCGCAGTGTGCTGCGCCGCGTTGCGTGGCGCTGGCCAGGACTGAGGACAATCCGTGGTGGCCAAGTTGCTGCGAGTCTTGCGGTCAAGCGTTGGCTGTCGAGCTGAAGCGAAAAGCCGATTGCCGTGAGGCTAGGGACCAAGGCATCTCGGTCGCAGCGCTGCGTCGCTTACGGGGCGAGGAAGCCTAAGAGGCCCGGCTCAGCCGGCGAGCGCGGCTTTCACGGCGGCCGATACCTGGCCCATGTCGGCCTTGCCGGCCAGGGCGGTCTTGACTGCGCCCATCACCTTGCCCATGTCGCCGGGGCCTGCGGCGCGGCCGAGTTCGGCGGCCAGGGCGGCCACGATGGTCTTCACTTCAGCGGCCACTTCGTCGGCGCTCAGGCGTTGTGGCAGGTAGCCTTCCAGCACCTTCAGTTCGCTGGCTTCTTTCGCGGCCAGATCGTCGCGGCCGGCCTGGGTGAAGGCGGCGAGTGAATCCTTGCGCTGTTTGATCAGCTTGTCGACGATGGCCACCACGGCTGCGTCGTCCAGTACCACACGTTCGTCGACTTCTTTTTGTTTCATCGCGGCCAGCAACAAGCGGATGGTGCCCAGGCGCTCTGCATCTTTGGCGCGCATGGCGGTTTTCATGTCTTCGGTGATCTGGTCTTTGAGGGCCATGGCTGTGTCCTTGTGTGGTGATGAATCAATAGGTTGGGGCGCAGGCCCAAAAAGTCAAAAGGCCCGCCCTGGCGTCCCTGGGCGGGCCTTGCAGGCACTAGGCCTGAAGTGTCTGACAGCGTGGCAGCCTGGGCTGCCTGGCGATCAGTACAGCTTCTTGGGCAACTGCATCGAGCGCACGCGCTTGTAGTGACGCTTCACAGCGGCAGCCTTCTTGCGCTTACGTTCAGCGGTTGGCTTTTCGTAGAACTCGCGGGCGCGCAGATCGGTCAGCAGGCCCAGTTTTTCGATGGTGCGCTTGAAGCGGCGCAGAGCAACGTCAAAGGGTTCGTTTTCTTTTACACGGATGGTGGTCATTAGCTAATGTTTCCAGATTTGTGCCCACAGAGGGTTTTCGGGAGATCGGGCCCAAAAGCCTTGTGCGGCGGTTTTCCCCGTCTCGAACTAGTATTTGGCCGACGGGGCATTGCCAGCAAAGCCCATAATTATAGCCTTAGTTCCAGGCAAATCAAGACTTGCGGCTCCTGGCCGGGCGCTCCTGCGGCCTCATCCACCCGCTGGCCTGTGAAAAACACGCGCGTCGGCCGGGGCTTGGTCGCGCTCGTGCAGCCCGTAGTCGCGCAAAACCTGGGCCACACGCAGTCGGTAGTTGGCGAAAACGTGGCTGCGGCCCGCGGCCTGGGCCCGGTGGTGTTGCTCGTGCTGGCGCCATTGCGCCACGGCCTGCTCGTCGCGCCAGAAGGACAGCGACAGCAGCTTGCCCGGCTGGCCAAGGCTTTGAAAACGTTCGACGGAGATGAAGCCGTCCATTGTTTCCAAAGCGGGGCGCAGGGCGGCGGCAAGGTCAAGGTAGCTTTGCATGCCGCCCTCGGCCGGTTCGACTTCAAAGATCACGGCAATCATGTTGTCTCCTGGGTTTGCGGCTGCGCCGCCAGCTGAAATGTGCCGGGCACGATTTCGGTGAAGCTGCGCTGCTCGCGCAGAATAAACCGCTGGCGCTGGGCCAGCGCAAAATTGGCGCGGCCTTCGGGGTCGGTGCGCAAACGTGCGCGATAGGCCTCGTAGGCGGCCAGGTTGTCGAAAGCGATCAAACCCCAGGCTTCAAAATTGCTGCCTTCATGTGGCAAAAAATAGCCCAGCAAATGCCCGCCGCAGCGCGGGATGATGCGCGCCCAGTTCTCGGCGTAGCTGCAAAACGCTTCGCGTTGGAACGGATCGATTTCGTAGCGGATGAAGCAGGTGATTCTCGGTTGCATGGTGTTCTCCATAGGTGAAAGCACCCCTATGCTGCCCGTGCCTGGCCTGCGAATGCTTAGCTCTGGAGCGAAGCATGAGGCCCCAAAATGCCCGAAACTGAGGTCATGAACACAAACCAGATCGCCCGCGTGGCGGCCTTGATCGGCGAGCCCGCGCGTACCGGCATGTTGCTGGCCTTGATGGATGGCCGCGCACTCACGGCACGTGAGTTGGCCGAGGCCGGCCGCATCACTGCGGCGACGGCCAGCCGGCATCTGGCGTTGCTGCTGGAGGCCGGGTTGCTGCGCGTGGAGCAGCAGGGCCGGCATCGCTACCACCGCCTGGCTTCAGCCGATGTGGCGCGGGTACTCGAAGGGCTGATGCAATTGAGTGCCCAACCGCCGCTGGCCACTCCCCGCGTGCCGACTGGCCCGCGCGACGCCGCGTTGCGCCAGGCGCGCACCTGCTACGACCACATTGCCGGCCGTCTGGGCGTGGCCATCAGCATACATCTGCAGGCCGAAGGTGCGCTGCTGTTGGATGACGCGGCCGGTGCCCAGGTCACGGCCAGGTTGGAGGCGGTGTTGCGCCCGCTGGGTATCGAAGGAGTAGATGCCAGTGGTGCGCGTGGGCAGCGCCCGCTGTGCCGCCCCTGCCTGGACTGGAGCGAACGCCGTATGCACCTTGCCGGCCGGCTGGGTGCCATGCTGTGCAGCCACAGTCTGGCGCGTGGCTGGCTCACGCGCAGCGCCGGTTCGCGCGCCTTGAGCATCACGCCCAGCGGGGCGGTAGTGCTGCGTGAGTGGCTGGGTTTGGGGGTCTGGGCCGAGGTGGTGGCGGCTTGAGCGCGCCATCCAAGAGATCAGCGGTACATAAAAGCAGAAAACCGCCTGAAGGCGGTTTTTCACGGACCCGTTGCGCGCTTAGCGTTGCGACTTGCGACGGCTTGCGGCGAGTGCAGCGAGTGCCAGGCCGACAAGTGCCACGGAGCCTGGTTCAGGAACACTGTTTCCCCGGCCGGTGAGTTGTTGAAACAGCGTGACCGAGACGGCATTGACATCAAAACCGTCGGCCGATCTGTCGTTGGCGAAGGCCGCCTTGGCGGTGGTATCCACGAGTTTCAGGCTGCTGCAACCCGACAGGCAAAGGCCGTCGAACGACAAGCTGTCGCCAAGGCCGCCGGCGAGGTTGTCCACGCTGCCGGCAAAAACGAAGAGATTGCTGGCAACGTCAAACACAAAAACGTCTGCCGATTCTGTGCCGTAGGGGCCGGGATTTGTGGTTTCGAAGAAGGTGGCTGTGCCGCCGCCAAACAAGCCAGAGAAACCGAGGGTGATAGAGCCGCCAAAACCCAGGCTGTAGAAGCCTGCGCTCGAGGCCGTGCTGGCGCTGGGGCCACCCAAGGCCGCAGAAGCGATCAGACGGTTGGCCGCAATCGCGCCGCCGCCCAGGTTTTTGCCGGTGCTATCGGCGCTGATCACCGAGTTTGCATAAACCACGGTGGCTTGCGCCGAAGAGAAAGACGCCAGAAAAACGGCGGCGACACACAGCACGCGGGCAACAGAGTTGAACATCTCGAAAGCTTTCTGAAGGTTGAAGGGCAATGCAACAATTTGTTGCAATCAACACGTCAAAGCAAAAATGGGGCCATCAGGGTAAAACCTAGGGAAATCAACGTTGTATTGACAAGCCAACGCCATAATAGGCTCTTGGTGTAACGTAAATCGACACCACTTTTTCGTGATATTTATCACATGTAGTATTGCTGGATTGCTCTCATTTAAGGAGCGAATTGCAGATGCAGATGCAGATGCAGAAGCTTCAAGCTTTCACCAAGGCTTGCCCGCAGGCAAAGCCGCTGGCCCAGGCCCACTGAAAGTTGTAGCCGCCCAGCCAGCCTGTCACGTCAACCACCTCGCCAATGAAATACAGCCCGGCTTGGTTATTGGCCTGCATGCTTTGTTGTGACAGGGCGCGTGTGTCCACGCCGCCTAGCGTGACCTCGGCCTTTTTGTAGCCTTCGGTGCCGGTGGGTGTGAGTTCCCAGCGCGACAGGTTTTCCGCCAGTCGCGCCAACGCCTTGTCGCTGGCTTCGTTCACCGGGCGTTGCCAGTCGGGGCTTTGCTGGGCCCAGGCATCGGCCAGGCGGCCGGGCACCAGCGAAGCGAGTTCATTGCCTATCAATTTGCGTGACCGCGACTTGGCCAGTGCCAGGGCCTCGGGCAGGTTCACTTCAGGCGCCAGGTTCAGCGCCAGCGGTGTGCCGGGCTGCCAGTAGCTCGATATCTGCAGCACCGCCGGACCCGAGAGGCCGCGGTGGGTGAACAGCAAATCCTCGTTGAACTTCATGCGCGACTTTTTGCTCCCGGTGCTGATCTCTACTGGCAGCGCCAGGCCAGACAGTTGCGCATAGGGCGCCCAGGCCGCACCGTCAAACGTCAGTGGCACCAGGCCCGGGCGGCGTTCGATCAAGGGCAGGCCAAACTGCTGGGCGATGCGGTAGCCAAAGTCGCTGGCGCCGATCTTGGGAATGGACAAACCGCCCGTGGCCACCACCAACTGTGGCGCGCTAATCAAACCTCGGTCGCTGTCGATTTCGTAACGGTTGTCGGCGTCTTTGAAGCGCACGGCTTTGACCGCACACGGCTGCCAACGCGTGACGCCGCCGGCGCCACACTCGGCCAGCAGCATCTGGATCAGGTCTTCGGCCGAGCGGTCGCAAAACAGCTGTCCCTTGTGTTTCTCATGGAAAGCGATGCCGTGTTTTTGCACCAGCGCGATGAAGTCGCGCGGCGTGAAACGGCTCAAGGCGCTGCGGCAGAAGTGCACGTTGTCGCTGAGAAAGTTGGCCGGCGTGGCGTCTCGGTTGGTGAAGTTGGCGCGCCCGCCGCCGGAGATACGGATCTTCTCGGCCACCTTTTCGCTGTGGTCGATGACCAGCACCTTCAGCCCGCGCTGGCCGGCCACACTTGCGCAAAACAGACCGGCCGCGCCGGCGCCTATGATGACCACGTCAAATTGATGCATAAATGAGCCGTTCAGGCAGGCTGCGCAAGCGAGGGAAGCTATTGAAAGAGGAGTGCGGTGAAACGAGGGCGAGAGTGTAGCGTCAGATCGCCGGGTAGCCGCCCGTGCCTTCCGGCCAAGGTGTCAACACCTCAAAGCCGGTTTCCGTCACCGCCACCATGTGCTCCCACTGGGCCGAGAGTGAATGGTCTTTGGTGACCACGGTCCAGCCGTCGTTCAGTTCCTTGGTGTCGCGTTTGCCGGCGTTGATCATGGGCTCTATGGTGAAGATCATGCCGGGCTCCAGCCGCACGCCCTGGCCGGGGCTGCCGTAGTGCAGCACTTGCAGTGTGTCGTGGTAGATCTGGCCTATGCCATGGCCACAGTATTCGCGCACGATGCTGAAACGCTCGCGGTGCGCCACGCTTTGGATGGCGTAGCCTACGTCGCCCAGCGTGGCGCCGGGCTTGACCTGGCGGATGCCGGCGCACATGGCTTCATAAGTGGTACTCACCAGGCGCTTGGCCAGCGGGCTGGGCTCGCCGACAAAATACATGCGGCTGCAGTCGCCAAACCAGCCGTCCTTGCGTATGGCGACGTCGATGTTGATGATGTCGCCGCGCTTCAAGATCTTGTCATTCGGAATGCCGTGGCATACCACGTGGTTGACCGAAGTGCACACCGTTTTCGGGAAGCCGTTGTAGCCCACGTTGGCCGGCTCGGCCTGCAACACATCGACGATGTAGCGGTTGCAAAGCTGGTCCAGGGTGTCGGTGGAGACGCCGGCCTGCACGTGTTCACCAATCATGCGCAGCACGTCCGCCGCTAGGTGGCCCGCACGGCGCGACATGGCGACTTCGTCGGCGGTGTGCAGGGTGATGGTGCGGCTCTTCACGCGCGGGCTTTCTGTGGCAACTCGGCCACCAGCGCTTCGGCGCGGATTTCGTCCTGTATCAACAGACGGCAGAGTTCGCCGTATGTCAGTTCGGGATTCAACTCGCTCATCATGCCTATACGCATCCAGTGTTCGGCTTGTGCATTGATGGAGCGGTTGAGCGCGCCGCTGGCGACACGGATGTTGTCGTGCATTGGTTCGGAGATTTTGACTAGGCCCATGGGATTTTGAGTATATGAAGCGTTTATGTTTTGTATATTTTAACGGCGCTGAAATCAGCGCGTAAATACGTTCGTTAAAACTAAGATGCATGCCAAAACGGAGACAAACGAACGAGATGCTGAATTCAAGCCTGCTGCGCTGCTTTCTGGCGGTGCTGGAACACCGCACACTCACCGCAGCCGCCTCAGCGCTGTGTATCACCCAGCCGGCGTTGTCCAAGAGCATCCGGCGGCTCGAGGAGGAACTGGGCGTGCCCTTGTTCGAGCGCACGCCCGGCGGCATGGTGGTGACCTCGTATGGCATCGCGTTGGCCCATCGTGCACGGCTGATGGAGCTGGAGTCGCAGCGTGCGCATGCCGAGCTGGCGCTGCTGCGCGGCGGCGGTGTTGGCACCGTCACCATAGGCATAGGCCCGTTGTGGTCGGTGTATGGCCTGCCGGAGGTGATTGCCGAGCTGACGCAGGCGCATCCCAGCCTGCGCATCCGCGTGGTGCCGGGGGTGCTGAACACCTTGCTGCCGCAGCTGCTGCGCGGTGAACTCGACATGGTCTGCGCGGCGCTGGACTTTCCCGAGCATGAGGAGCTGGAAACCGAACACCTGATCGACAGCCACCACGTGATCCTGGCGCATGCGCGCCACCCGCTGGCGCGCGCCAAGCGTGTGACCGTCGCAGAACTCGGCGCCTGCCGATTCGTCGGGCTGCACAACGACTATGCCGTGCTGGACCGCATGAAGCGTTATTTCGCCTTGCGCGGGCTGGGCGCACCCGGGTTTACCGCCGAGGTGGAGTCGCTGGAGCTGCTGCTGTCGCTGGTGGCGACGGGCGCCTTCGTGGCCACACAGTCCAACCAGGTGTTGTTGCGGGCCGCGCAGTTGGGCATAGAGGCGCTGCCGACCGAGGAGAGCATCTGGGCTTTTCGCGGTGGCGTGGTCAGCCGCAAGACCCACGTGCCGGTGCCGGGTGTGGCGCTGGTGCGCGAGGCCTTGCGCCGCCGGCTCACACCCGGTGATCCGGTGATGCCTGATCGGCCCTCGGTAGGCCATGGGACAGGCCCTCGCCATAACCAGCCGGAATAGCCCATGAAAAACCACCATTGGATGGCCTGCCTGGGACGCGGTAAGGTTGCGCGAAATGATTGCTACAGGAGACTACGTTCCCATGCCCCCCTCCATCCAGATGCTGGTTCCCTATGTGAAAGACGGTGGCAGCGACCAGCGTGCACGCCTGATCGCCAAATACCTAGCCCGTGAGCTTGGGCGCGAAATCGAAGTTGTCAACCGCACCGGAGCGGTAACCGGCCACACGGCGATTGCCCAGGCCGCGCCCGACGGCGCCACCATAGGCCTGATCACTGGCGAAATCGGCATGATGCACTGGCATGCCGGGTTGACGGCACTCACACCCGCCGACTACACCGCCCTGGCCGTGCCGTTTGTCGAGTCCTCGGCCATCATCGTGCGCCACGATGCACCGTTTGCCGACTTGCGCGCCTTTCTAGAGCACTGCCGCAACCAGCCCGTGGTGGGCTCCGGCGGGCCGGATTTCAGCGTGTGGAAGTTCTCGCTGCTGGGTCTGCTGCGTGCGGCCGGACAGTCGATTCAGAATGTGCAGTGGATAGAAACCTATAGCGGCGAACAAGGCCTGGCCAATGTGCTGGAAGGCCGTGCGCTGGTCGCTCCCATCACCATGACCGATGCGCGCGGCCCTTTGCGTGCCGGCACCGCGCGGGCCCTGGCCAGCATGGAGGATGTGCGCCATGCCAGCTTCCCCGAGGTGCCCACGGTACAGGAGGCCGCAGGCATTCCCTGGTCGGTGGCGCACTGGCGCGGCATTGTTGCGCCGCGCGGCCTGCCCGAGGCGCTGCGGCAAAACTACATCGAGGCCTTGCAACGGGTGTCGCGCCATGAGGACTTCCAGGCCGAGGCGCGCGCCAGCTCCTTCACCGTGCGTTGGCGTTTCGGTGACGACTTCGCCGACTACATGGCAGAAGACGACCAGCAGTTCGGCCAAGTGATCCAGTCCTTGGGCGCCAAGGCGGGCAGCACGGCCAAGCTGCTCTAGTGTGCCGCGTGCCGGCTGCACGCATCGATCAAAAACAAAGGAGACATGAGACATGAAGACAAGCTTCCATGGCTGGAGCCGCTCGCTGCTGGGCGCCTTGGCCACCACGCTGCTGACAACAAGCGTCTGCGCCCAGGGCCTGGCGCCAGCCAAACCCTTGCGCATCATTGTGCCCATCGCTGCGGGCAGCGTGACCGATGTGGTGTTGCGCGCGGCGGCGCCGCCACTGGGCGAGGTGCTGGGCCAGCCGGTGGTGATAGACAACCGCCCCGGGGCGAGTGGCATCGTCGGGGCCGACGCCTGTGCCAAGGCCGCAGCCGATGGCAGCACCGTGTGTGCGGTCTACCACGCCACCATGTCGTTCAACCCCTTCATGTTCGACAAGTTGCCCTACGACCCGGAGAAAGACTTTGCGCCCGTGGGCCGTTTGTTCTTTGTGACCGAAGGCCTGGTGGTGCCGGCCAAGTTTGCCGTGCAAAGTGTGGCCGAACTCAAGAGCTACGCCTTGGCGCATCCGTCTGGTGTGAACCTCGGCACCTTGGGCGAAGGCTCGCTGCAGGAGTTGTTTGTGGCCTGGCTCAACCGCGAATGGGGCACCCAAATCGTCGGCGTGCCTTACAAAGGTGGCGGCCCCATCGCGACGGCGGTGACGGCCGGTGAAATCCAGATGGCGCAGATGGGGCTGGGCAACTTCATAGGGCTGATACAGGCCGGACAGGTGCGGGCGATTGCGCTGGCCGGCGAGCGGCGCTCGCCGCAACTGCCGAACGTGCCGACCATGCAGGAGTCCGGCCTGGGCGGTTTTCCCAGCCGTCCGTGGTGGGGTATTGCCGCACCGGCGGGCACGCCGCAGGCGACGGTCGATAGGCTGCACCAGGCTTTTGCCACGGTGTTCAAGGACCCCAAGTTCGTGCAGTTGATGGAGGCGCGTTATGTCGAACCCGCCGTCACCACACCCAAGGAGTTTGCGGCTTTCTTGAAGACCGACCGCGAGGCTGCCGGCATGCTGGTGCGCCTGTCGCGTGCGAAGTGATACCTTCGCTGAGGCACGGGCTTGATACACATGCGATCTTTGGCGCGAACCTATCGGCTTGACGACTTCGAAGCGCTGGCACGTCGGCAGTTGCCGCGTGCTGTCTACGAGTTTTATGCGGGTGGCGCGGAGGACGAGTCGGCCCTGCGGCGCAATCTGCACGGATTTGCTGCACTGGCGCTGGCGCCGCGGCTGCTGCAAGGTGTGGCCAGCGTGGAGACAGCGGTGCCGTTGCTGGGCGCGACAGCGCGTATGCCGGTGGTCATCGCGCCCATGGGGGCCGTGGGTTTTGGCCGGCGCGGCGGTGACCTGGATCTGGCGCGTGCGGCCGCCGCAGCGGGTGTGCCTTATGTGTTGTCCACCACGGCGACGGCCTCGATTGAAACCATTGCCAGCCAAGCCGGTGGGCGGCTGTGGTTTCAGCTGTATCCGCTGCTGCAAAAACAGCTGATGTGGCAGCTCGTCGAGCGGGCACGAGTGGCCGGTTTCGAGGCCTTGGTGCTGACGGCCGATGTGCCCGTGGGCGGCAAGCGGGAGCGCGACTTGCGCAACGACTTTTCCATGCCGTTCAAGTTCACGCCGCGCAACCTGCTGGACTTTGCATCACGGCCGCGCTGGGCCTTGGAGATGTGCTTGCGCGGGTTGCCGGTGCTGGAAAACCTCAAGGAACTGGCGCCTCCCGGCAGCGACGGGGCGGCGGTGGCCGCATCCGTGGGCGCTGGTTTCGACCCGGGTTTTGATTGGCATGGCCTGGCGCAGATTCGCCAGCGCTGGCCGGGCCAACTGGTGCTCAAAGGCGTGCTGCATGCCGCGGATGCGAGGCGTGCGGCTCAATTGGGATGCGATGCGGTGGTGGTCTCCAACCACGGCGGGCGGCAGCTCGACAGCGCTCCCGCCGCCATCGATGCGCTGCCCGGCATCGTCGCCGAAGCCGGCAGTGCCATGACGGTGCTGGTGGACGGTGGTGTGCGCCGCGGGGCTGATGTGGTGAAGGCGCTGGCGCTTGGCGCAGATGGGGTGATGCTGGGGCGGCCTGCCTTGTTTGGCGCCTGTGTTGCCGGGCAGGCGGGGGTGGAGCGGGTGCTCGACATACTGCGCGACGAATTGGAGCGCACGCTGAAGTTGTGTGGCGTGGCGCAGGCTTCGGCGATCGCCGGGGCGGACCTGCTGGCCCGGCCCGGGGTGAAGGCAGCCAAGCAGGCGTTTGGCGCCGATATCAGCCCGGCGGCAGCCCCAGAAAAGCAAACGCTTTGCTGAGCTTGAACTGCGCCGAGGTTTCACCTGCGAAAACGTTTTTCTGATGTTCACCCAGCGCCAATCGTCTGACTTGTCCGGTGCCGGCTGAGAAGTCGAGCTTCTTCAAGTCGACCCAGAAGGTGTTGGGTGTCAAGGCTGACTCAAAGAAGTAGAGCTTGCGTTGGTGGTCGGCCACGGTGCGCCAGCGGGTGGAGGAAATATTGGGCTCGTTGGGTGTGGCAATGCCCAGCGGTACCGAGGTGTTGCGAATCACGCTGAACACGCTGGCCAGCGCGGTGTCCGGGTCGTCGAACTTGGGGATGGCGTTGATGTAGAACGACGCGCGCGCAAAGCGGTCGGCGGCGCGGTTGGTGCCGGGCAGCATGACGGTGCCGCCGATCTGCTGCCAGTAGCTGTTGAGCGCCAACTGCTGGTCGAAGACCGGCGAATTGGTCATCACCTGGTGCTTGCGGCTGTGGTGTATCACCTGTTGGCCGTTGATGTATTCGACGATGGCGCTGTCGCCGCTGGCGTCCGACATGGACAGGTGCAAGGTGGTCAGCCGCTGCTGGCCGGGCACGGCGTCGGTGACGATGGTGAACGGCTCGGCGCGCAGCGCCGTCACCGCCTCTTGCACGCTGGCGAAGTTGTCGAGCACGTATTGCGCCCAGGCGGCAATCGTCAGGCCGGGCTTGGACGCCGGGCCGAATGCCGGGTATTGCGACTCCACCAGCCACAACACATTGGCGGCCAAACCGGCTTCGTTCATGCCGTCGGTGGTGGCCACGCCGTAGGCCGAGGCGATGACGCTGCCGTACTTTGATGTCCATTGGATGGAGTTGCGCCCGGCCTCGCCATTACGTGCCATGCCGCGCGGGAAGATCCACAGGTCGGTCTGTGTGTCTTCCTGCCAGTCCATGGAGCGCGCGGTGATGACCTGGTTGTCCTTGCCGAGGTAGACCGCACGGGTGCAGGCATGGACCAGGGAAGGGCCCAGCAGCGCGGCGGCCAGGATGCAGGCCACGGCCCTTGTGCGAGAACCAGTCGAACGGTTTTTCATGCAGCGCTCCTTGAGTCAAACCCACAACATCCATCACGATGTGTATGCATATTGCCATACGCCATGCAGTGTTTCCCTGAAGCCTGCCGGGTTGAAGCTTGCCCAGTGCGTGACGGCGCAGTTGCCCGTGGCCGCGAGATCCGCGCCTGAGCGCGGCAGGTCTCCCATGCGGCCTCAACCTACAGCGCAAAAGCGCCATGCCCGCATAATGTGTGATCACTTATGGGTACTGCAGCGCACAGGAAAACAAATGGAAGTCTCTGATCCGCAAATGACCGACCGGGCAGCTCGTTTTGCAAAGTTTTCGAGGATGCTGGCGGCTCAAGGCCTGCGCCCGGCGCTGGCTGATCTGCTGATGGCAACCGACTATCGTTTCATCGCCATCTTCCGCTTCAACGGCGACCGCGCCACCGCTGCGGTGTTTTATGACCGCGAGAATCCAGCGGTGTTGCGCGTCGACGAGGTGCCCGCCAAAGCCACCTACTGCTGCTACGCGCGCGATGCCAAAGGTGCTTTTGTGACTGCCAACGCCTTGCTCGATGCGCGGCTGCAAGGCCATGTGGCGCGCGAACATGTGCAGGCCTATTGCGGCGTGCCCATCATGACGCCCGAGGGCGAGATTCTGGGCACCTTGTGCCACTATGACCTGGTGCCGCGCGACCCGGCGCAAATCGACCTGGAACTGCTGTGCGAGATTGCCAGCGCGCTGGAGCAGGGCGCACACGTCCCGCCATACCCCGGTCTCTAAGTTATCTAGGCCTTCACCACCTTCTTCGCTCTTCGTGGCCCCAGCCACAGATAAAGGCCGCTGCCCAACACCACGATGGTGATCACGTCCAACACGGCCCACAAAATCTTCATAGGCATGCCGCCATAGTCGCCAAAGTGCAGCGGCTGTGTGAGCAGCAGGCCGGTGAGATACCAGGGGGGATCGCGTCTGTCGGTTAACTCGCCGCTGTGGGCGTCCATCAGCAGGGGTTTCCACAGGCGCGCGGTCAGCGGGCTGTTGCCACGCATGTACACGGCATAGTGGTGCGGCGTGGAGAACACCGTACCCGGCCAGGCGATGAAGTAGGGCGTCATGCTGGGTTCGGCGGCACGTGCTTTTTGCGTGATGTTTTCGGTCGACGCCAGTGCGGCTGCGGCGCCATGGGCGGCGGCCGGCTTGTTGGCGTAGCGCGCCACCATGGCGGCCACGGCGTCGGCGCGCCAGGCCTGCACCGCCACATCGGCCAGGGTGTTGACCACACCCGTGACGCCCACCACCATGGCCCACACCAGGGTGGCAATGCCCAGCAGGTTGTGCAGGTCCAGCCAGCGTGTGCGCGCCAGCGATTCGTGGCGCACGGTGCCGAAATCGAGCTTGCGCATGAAGGGCGAATACAACACCACACCCGAGACCACGGCCACGGCGAACAGCAGGCCCATGCCACCCATGAACAGCTTGCCCGGCAGGCCCAGAAACAGGTCGGTGTGCAGCTTGAGCATCCAGAAGATGAAGGCGTTCAAGCCGGGCTGGCCCAGCATGTCGGCGTTGCGCGCGTCTATGAACAAGGTGTGGCTGGTGTCGGGGTGCGAGTCGGGGCGCTCGGCCATGATGACTTGCACCACTTCAGGGTCGTCGTCCCAGATCAGGTATTGGATGGCATCTTTGGGGCGCGCTTGGTGGGCCGACTCGACCAACTGGTCGACGCTGGCCCATTGCGCGGGTGGTGGTGGGTTGGCGAGTGCTGGCGCTTCCAGCGTGCTGCCCAGCCAGTGGCTGAGCTCATGGTTGAACACCAGCGGCAGACCGGTCAGGCACAGCAGCAGCATGAACAGCGTGCAGACAATGCTGGACCATTTGTGCACCCAGGCCCAGATGCGGATGGTGCTGCTTTTCATCGTCGGAAAATGGTTCTTCTCATAAAGAAAAACCGGCGCCCGTGGGATGCGGCGCCGGTTGGTGGGGCTTGCTTGCGCTCTGTTTTACCAGAGGTATTTGGCCGAGATGTTGGCCGTGCGGCCGTAGCCGTAGAAGCATGAGCTGCCGCTGTAGCAATTGGCGACGTATTTCTTGTCGGCCACGTTGTTGACCGTCAGCAGGAAACGCCAGTTCTGCACGTCGTAGTGGGCTTGCAGGTCGAACAATGTGTAGGCCGGGGCTTTCCAGAGGTTGGCGCTGTCGCCGTAGCTGGCGCCGGTGTAGCGCACGCCGCCGCCTACGCCGAGTCCGGGCAGCACATCGCCGGGGAAGCGGTAGTCCACCCACACGGCGGCCTGCTGCTTGGGCTGCAGGGGAACCTGTTTGTCGACATCGGCAGCCGTGTTGCTGCGTGTGGTTTTAGCGTCAATGTAGGTGTAGGTGGTGATCACGTCCAGGCCACGTGTGGCGTTGAACTTGGCTTCAAGCTCCAGGCCCTGGGAGTGAACTTCACCTTGCTGCACGCTGAAGAACTGATGTGCTGGATCAGGCGTGGAAACGTTTTCCTGCTTCAGGTCGAACACCGCAGCGGTGTAGAGCGCGTTGCCATTGGTTGGGCGGTACTTCACACCGGCTTCCCATTGTTTGCCGGTGGTGGGCTGGAAGGCGTTGCCCGTAAAGCCGCGCTCCGTGGTGGGCTGGAACGACGTGGCGTAGGCGATGTAGGGCGCCAGTCCGTTGGGCATGACGTAGTTCAGGCCGGCGCGGCCAGACCACTTGCGGTCGGTTTGTGAGGCCGTGCTGCCGAGCAGCACATTGGTGTTGTCGCTATCGACGCTGTCATGGCGTCCGGACAGGGTTGCGACCCAGCGGTCCCAACGGATCTGGTCCTGCAGATAAAGGCCCAGCTGCTTTTGCTTGAGCAGTGTGTGTGAACTGTCTGCGGGCGTGACCACGGCGCCACCGTACACGGGGTTGAAGATGTCAATGCTGCCCACGCCAAAGGCAAAGCCATAGGCGTTGTCGTCACGCGTTTGTTTGTAGTCCAGGCCGGTGAGCAGGGTGTGTTTGGCCGCACCGGTGTCAAACGTGGTCTCCAACTGGTTGTCGAGGGTGAACATCTTCGTGCGGTTGTGCGGCGTATAGACGTAGCGGTTCAAGATGCGGTCCGAACCCGTGGCCAGGCCGGCGCCGACCACGGCGGGGTTTTCGACTTCGGAGTTCACGACGCGCAGGTTTTGCCGGAAGGTGTACTGGTCGTTGAAGCGGTGGGCCAGCAGGTAACCCAGCGATTGCGTGTCTTTGTCGTACTTGTCGTAGCCCGGCTCGCCGGCGTTGAAGGAGCGCGAAATCTGGCCATTCGGGTTGGGTAGCAAGGTGCCCTCGGCAGGCAAGAAGCCGGGCACGCCAGTGGTCTTGCTCTTCTGGAACAGGCCCAGCAGGGTCAACGTGGTGTCGCTGCTGGGCTTCCAGGTGAGCGATGGCGCCAGGGTGTAGCGGTCGTCCTTGGCGTTGTCTATGGCCATGTCGCCATTGCGTGCCAGGCCGACCAGGCGGTACAGCCATTGGCCGTCGGCCGAGAGCGGGCCGGTCAGGTCGAAGGTGACCTGTTTCTTGTTGTCCGTGCCGTATTCGAAGCCGATTTCGCGTTGGGCTTCGGCCTGCGGGCGTTTGCTCACGGCGTTGATGAAACCGCTGGGTGGCACTGCGCCATAGGTTGCCGAGGCCGGGCCCTTGAGGATTTCGACCCGTTCCAGCGCGTAGGGCTCGAGCCGGGTGTAGCCGGTCCAGGCGCCTTCTGGCATGGCCATGCCGTCCAGATACAAGGCCGGCTTGAAGCCGCGTACCAGCATCCAGTCGCTGCGCGGATCGTCACCGTAGGCGCCGCCGGTGGCGCCCGAGGTGTAGCGTATCGCCTGGTCCAGGCCGGTCGCGCCTTGCAGTTCTATCTGCTCCTTGGTCACCACCGAAATCGAGCCCGGGGCTTCGAGCAGGTCGGTGTCGGTCTTCAGGCCGGTGGAGGTGCGCTTGGCCACCATGCCGTAGACAGGGCTGGTGGCGGTTTCGCGTTCGGCGTCACCGGTCACAGTGACTTGTTTGAGTGTGCCCGTGCTGCTTTGGGCGAAGGCTGGCGCGCTGGCCAGAACAGCGTAGGCCGCCATCAGAGCGAGGGACAGCGGTGGCAGAGACGACCGTGACGAGTAGGGCGGCTTTTTCATATTTTGGGTCTCGATGAAGTCGGCAATGTAAATAACAATAATTATCACCCGCAATAATTAGCAGGTGAAACAGAGGCTATTGCCGGTGCTTGTGGAAGTGCAAAACGTTGCTTTTTGAATACAAACATCTGCACAGCCAAACCGGGGAGCGCACTTTACAAGCGGATGGCCGCGCAGTTTGCTATTGAATGTCTAGCTGCTGTCGCTTATGCATCAAGCCTTGAGGCGTTGTTGGGCTTGTAAGTCGACTCGACGGGGTGGGAATGGCTTGCCACTAGGCAGAACGGCGCCTGGATGGGCGCCGTTCCGGGGCTGGGTCAATACTGGCTCAGTGCCGGCTCAGTGCCGGTTCAGCGCCCACTCAAGGCAGGATCAGCGTGGTCTTGGCGCGGTCGATCTGCAATTGCGCATCGCGCGGCAGCAGCAGGCGCTGCGCCACCAAGGCGTTGGCGGCATTGGTGACGGCCGCCACATAACCGGCCTGGTTGCCGTACAACTCTTCGAGCGAAACACGCCCGTCACCCGCGGCCAGGCGTGCGGCCTTGGTGCTGTGGAAGGGGATGTAGCCACCCGTAAGGTTGGCCAGGTCGATGATGCCTGGCGTGGCCACGTAGTTGAACTCTAAGCTCGTGCCCAGCGGCGCGCGCGCCTCCACGCTCTGGATGCCGGAGCGGGTGAGGCCGGTGCTGGCGTCCACCTGCGGCACCAGGATGGTGTAGTCGCGGTTGAGGTTGTTGGGCGGCAGCACGCTGGCGATGCCGGCTTCGTCCTGCGGGATGTACTGCGGGCCGAAGTCGAACAGCGGGAAGTTGTTGTAGCGGCCCAGGTAGTTGAAATCGGGGATGGCGGCTTGCGTGCCGTTGACCGCCCAGGTCAGCCCCTTCATCGCCGGAAAGGCCACCTGCGCCGGGCGCACCAGCGTGCCATCGGCCAGCTTGGGCACCTGGCTGTCGGGCGGCAAGGTGCCACGCACCACCCAGTCCTCCAGGTCGATGAACAGCGCGCGGAAGGTGTCGTTGAAGTGCACCACGGTACCCATGGGGTAGGGCGCGCGGCTCGGCGCGTAGCTGATGCTGGCCGTGCCGCCCGCGCCACCGTGCTGGGTGCTGGCGTAGTAGTAGATGCGCACGTTGTCGGGCTGGGCCAGGTCACGCAGGCCGTTGGCATCGGTCAGCACCGGCGAGCCCTGCAGTTGCCAGAACTCGGTGCCCGACAGACCCAGGAAGAACTTGGGGCAGGTGTTGCTGGCGGCGCAGCGCTTCATCACACCGCCCTGGCGGCCGCTGATGTCGTCCATGTAGTCCTTGTCGAGACCGCGCGGCGCCGTCTGGCCAAAGGCCGTGTGGTCGGTGCGCAGGCCGCCGCCGCCGCCGGGCACGGCAAAGCGGGTGTTGATGTTGGTCTGGCGCGCGGCCACGTGGGCATAGATGCCGTCGAACACCTTGCTGCCGTCCAGTGCCTGGTTGAAGCCCAGATGCAGAAAGGTCTTCATGGCGTTGCCCGACTGCGAGGTGCCCTGGCCCAGCGCAGAGGTGATGCGCCCGGCCACGGGGTTGGGCGTGCCGTTGCTGTCCACGGCGCTGGTGCGGAAGAAGCTCACCGTGTCGCGCAGCGCGGCCAGGCCCACGCCCATGACCTTGGGGTCCTTGGCCACGTAGACCAGTTCGTACAGGTAGGCCGGGTCGAAGCCGCCGCGCAGGCACACGCTGGTGGCGCTGGCCGTGCCGGGGAAGGGGTTGGCGGCGCCGTCGCAGGTGGCGAACTTCCAGTCGGCGGCGGGGACGGGCACACGCGCATCGGTCTCGTTGGCGCGGCGCGTAAGCGAGTAGCCCGGCAGGCTGTTGTCCAGGCTGGCGGGCTCGTAGGGAATCATGCTGCCGTTGAACACGCCGCCGGGCAGCGTCATCGACGGGCTGGCGGCCGTGGGCACCAGCTCGGCGCGGTAGGGGCCGGTGATGCTGCTGCCGTCCTGGTTCTTGGCCACGGGCACGCTGACGGTCAGGCGCGCGGCGCTGCTCTTGGGCACGTCGCCCTGCCAGGCGGCGTAGAGCATCACATAGCCGCGCTCCAGGTAGACGGCGTCGCTGGGTGTGGCCGTGGGGTTGACCATGGTGAGGATGTTGCCGCGGTTCGGCGCGTCGTAGCGCAGCACGCCGCTGGCCTTGCTCATGTCCTTGGGCTTGAGCATGACGAACTCGGTCTTGTACTCGACCATGCCGCGAGCGTTCAGGGGCGCGAGCGCCAGGTCCTGGATCACCGTGTTCTTGGTATTGGCCGGGTCGACCTCGCCCGAGAGTGTGCCGCTGAGGCGCTCGTATGCGCCCACCGTGCCAAAGCTGCCGGGGAAATCCTCGCGCGCGGTGATCTCCAGCTTGAGTGCCGGGGCCTTGCTGATGATCGTGCCGTTGCCGCCTCCTCCGCAGGCGGTCAGGGCGGTGGCCGCCGCCGCGGTGATGGCTGCAGCGCCGATGGTGTGCAGATGTCTTTTCATGTCGCTTGTCTCCTTTGGTGGTTGTTGTGAAAGCTCGGGCATGGCTGCGCCCACATCGACAGCGCGAGGCTGCCAACGGTCTGGGCGAATCGGGGAGCGGGCTAGGTCGCCGCGAGGGCTGGGCTTGGGCTTACTCGGCTTCTATGCCGGCAGCCTTGATCACCTTGCCCCACTTTTGTGTCTCGGCCGCCTGGAACTTGGCCAATTCATCGGGTGTGGTGGTCCAGGCCTCGGAGCCCGCCATGTCGAAGAAGGCCTTGGCGCCGGTGCTTTGTGTGGCACGCGTGAGCAATTGATTGAGCTTGTTCACCACGGCGGGTGGTGTGCCGGCGGGCGCGTAGGCGGCGAACCAGTAGCCCATGTCGTAGCCCTTCACACCGGCTTCTTCAATCGTGGGCACGTCGGGCAATTGCGCGCTGCGTTTGCGTGTGGAATAACCCAGCGCGTGCAGTTTGCCGGCCTTGATTTGTGGCACACCGGTGGAGGTGTCGGTGATCATCAGATCGATCTGCCCACCCAGCAGGTCGGTGATGGCCAAGGGGTTGCTTTTGTAGGGCACATGCAGGATGTCCACGCCGGCCAGTTGTTTGAGCATTTCGCCGGCCACGCGGCTGGAGGAGCTGCCGCTGCCAAACGACAGTTTGCCGGGCGCCTTTTTGGCCGCCGCCAGCAGGTCGCCGACGTTTTGGTAGGGCGCGCTGGCGTTGACCACCAACACCTGGCCGCCCTTGCCCAAGCCGGTGATGGGCGCAAAGTCTTTCACCGGGTCGTAGGGCAGCTTCTTGTACAGATGCTCGTTGGCCGCATGTGTGGTGTTGGTGGTGATGAGCACGGTGTAGCCATCCGGCGCGGCGCGTGCCACGGTTTGTGCTGACAGCATGCCGCTGGCGCCGGCCTTGTTGTCTATGACCACCGGCTGTTTGGTCTCTGCGGTGATGGCCAGGGCCAGCGCGCGGGCCAATTGGTCGGTGGCGCTGCCGGCGGCAAAGGGCACCGAGAAGGTAATGGTTTTGCTGGGGAAGTCTGTGCCCTGGGCTTGCGCCCAGGAGGTCAAACTCAGGCCGGCCAAGGCCATGGCCGTGAGTGTGCGACGACGGGTGAAGTAGGGATTTGAATGGCGCATGTTGTCTCCTTTGGTTTTGATGGGCTCAGGCTTGCGGGCCTGCAAGGTATTCGCGTAGTGCATGCGGGACCTCGATGCGCAAGTCCAGCAGCCAGAACGACAAGGCTTTGCCGTGGCTGTCGAGGTTGAGCGCATCGTTGACGCCGCCGTCGAGCACGTCATCGAGCACGAAGTTCATGGCGTGCAACTGCGGCAACAGGTAACGCGCCACGTGGCTGGGCCGGCGCTCAGCAAACTGCCGCGCCACGGCGTCGGCCGTGAGTTGCTCGACCAGCACCGGCCACAGGGCCGGGTGCCAGGCGATGACGCTGATGTTGGAGCGGTTGCCCTTGTCGCCGGTGCGGCTGTGGGCCAGGCGGTCCAGGGGCACGCTGAGGGTGTCGGGGGGCGTGCCGGAGATCGTTTCGGAGTTGGTGGCGTGGCTCATGCGGTGGTACTTTCTTCAAGCCAGGCAAAGCCTGTGTGCACGGCCTCGCGTGGCACCAGGCACGACACCGTGCCCAGGCGTGGGCGCACGGCGGTGCGGACCCCGCCGCCGCCTGCCGGGCCGCAGCAATACATGGCGGTGACTTCGCGCACCAGGCGTTCGGCCACGGCGCGGTCGCGGTGTTGCAGCGCCACACGCAGGCGTACGTCGCGTGCCTCGCCTATGGGGGTGTCGAACCAGCTGCTGGCGTCATTGCCAAACACACTGCTCACACCAATCAAGTCGACGCGCAGTGTGGCCAGGCCAGCCATGCGTTCACGCAGCACCTGCCCGGCCAGATGTGCACGGGCTTCGGCGCGTGCGCCGGCGTAAGAGATTTCACCCTCGGCAAACCAGCCGGTTTCGCTGCAGACATTGACTTTCAACGTGGCCGGGCGTGGGTGGCCGCGCACACCTTCGAGGCGCACGCGGTCGGGGCCTACGGCGTGCACGCTGGCTTGGGTGATGTCGGCCACCACATCGGGCGTGAGATAGGCCGCGGGGTCGTGTAATTCATAAAGCAGTTGTTCTTTCACCGTGCGTTCGTCTATGCGCCCGCCGGTGCCAGGCGGTTTGCTGAGGGTGCAGTGGCCGTCGGCGTCGATCTCGGCGATGGGGTAGCCGAGGTTTGCCATGCCGGGCACGTCTTTGAAACCGGGGTCGGCAAAGTAGCCGCCGCACACCTGGGCGCCGCATTCCAGCAAATGCCCGGCCATGGTGGCGCGCGCCAGGCGGTCCCAGTCGTCCATGGCCCAGCCGTAGTGGGCCAGCGCGGGGCCCAGTGCCAGGGCCGGGTCGGCGACGCGGCCGGCGACCACGATGTCGGCGCCTGCGCGCAAGGCATCGGCAATGGCCTGCGCTCCGGTATAGGCGTTGGCGCTGACGATGGGGGTGACGGCTTGGTCGGGCATACGTTCACCCAGGGCCTGGGTCAGCACGGCGCGATGGCCGGGCGCGCCGAGGTCGTCGCCGTAGACCACGGCCACGCGTGGCACACGTGTGCCCAGGCCTTGGGCCAGGGCTCGGATGCGGCGCGCGGCGGCCATGGGGTTGGCCGCACCAAAGTTGCTGACGATGCGGATGTGGTGCTGCAGGCACTCGGCCAGCACGGGCGTGAGCAGGTCGACCAGCAGCGGCTCGTAGCCCGCCTCGGGGTCGGCACGGCGCGCGATCTGCGCCAGGGCGAGCGTGCGTTCGGCCAGGGTTTCAAAGATCAGCACGGCGGGCTGGCCGCTGGCGATCAGCGCCTGCACCACGGGCGCGGCGGCATCCGTGCGGTCACCCGAAAAGCCGGCGGCGCAGCCTATGAGTAGCTTCTGCTTTGTGGTGGTGTCTGCCATATGGTCTCCTGCTGTTCAATGTAAGGTCTGCACGTTATGCTGTGAAATTGATTGTTCGGATCAACTGATTTGAATTACAGATGAATGAGATTTGCCACGTATGCATATTTCCTCGCGCCAACTTGATGCCTTTCTGGCGCTGGCCCAGCAGCGCAACTTCACGCGTGCGGCCAGCCTGTGCCACTTGTCGCAACCGGCATTCAGCGCGCTGATCCGCACGCTCGAAGACGACCTGGGCCTGCGCCTGTTCGACCGCAGCACACGCCATGTGGCCTTGACGGGTGAGGGTGAGAACTTTCTGGAATCGGCGCGGCGCATCCGCAGCGAGATCGACTCCGCGCTGACGGCCGTGCGCGATGCCGCTACCTTGCAGCGCGGGCGGGTGGCGCTGGCTTTGCTGCCGTCGCTGGCGGCGGGGTGGTTGCCGGCTGTGCTGGCACAGTACCGTGCGGCGTTTCCGGGCATTGCGCTGGATATTGCCGATGTGTTGTCCGAGGATTGCATCACCCGCGTGGCCAATGGCCGAGCCGACTTTGCGCTTGCCGCGATTCGCGCCGACACACCTGAGCTGCAAGCCGAGGCGTTTTGCAGTGACCAGTTCTACCTGGTGTGCCGAGCCGACCACGCACTCGCCAAGCGCAAGAACATCACTCTCAAGAGCCTGGCCGAATGGCCGTTTGTGCATTTGGCGCGTACCAGCAGCGTGCGCCAGTATCTGGACGCTGCATTCCATCCGCAGAGCATGCAAACCCTGATGGAAGTGGACCAGCTCGCCACCGTGATGGGCATGGTGCGTGCGGGCCTGGGCATTAGTGTGGTGCCTACGCGCACCTTGTTCCACTTTGCACAGCCTGATCTGGTGGTGCGCCCGCTTCACCTGCCGGGCCTGGTGCGCCACATCTACCTGGTGCGCCGGCGCGACCGCAGCTTGTCTGTCGCAGCGCAGGCCTTGTACGAGTTGGTGCTGGCGCAGCGGCCGGGCCCGGTGGAAGTCTAGGGTGCTATTAAAAGAGAAGCGTTTTGCGCTGACCTGGAAAGCCTGAAAGGCCTGTTTCTTCTAAGAGCTGGTGGGGGTGGACCAACCCGCGAGCTGGCTCGCCGTGATGTCGCGCAGTGCGCCAATCCACGCCGGCTGATCGTTCAGGCAGGGGATGTAGTGGAACTCTTTGCCACCCGCATGCAAAAACGCCTCGCGCGCTTCCATGGCGATTTCCTCCAGGGTCTCCAGGCAGTCGCTGGTGAAACCGGGGCAGATCACGTCTACGCGCTGGGTGCCTGCCTGGGCCAGGGCGATCAGGCTGGGCTCGGTATACGGCTGCAACCATTGGGCGCGGCCCAGGCGGGATTGGAAGGTGATCTTCCAGTCGTTTTCGGTCAAACCCAGAGCCTTGGCCAGCAAGGCTGCGGTGGCCTGGCATTGGTCGTGGTAGGGGTCGCCCAGTTCGCGGGTGCGCTCCGGCACACCATGAAAGCTCATCACCAGCTTTTCGCTGCGGCCATTTTGCTTCCAGTGTGCGCGCACGCTGGCGGCCAGGGCGTGGATGTAGCCCGGGTCGTCGTGGTAGCTGTTGACGAAGCGCAGCTCGGGGATGTTGCGCGTGTGCTGCGCCCATTGGTAGACCTGGTCAAACACGCTGGCCGTGCTGGTGGCGGAATACTGGGGGTAGGCCGGCATGATCAGGACCCGGCGTGCACCGTCTTTCACCACGGCGTCGAGCTGCTCTCTAATAGAAGGCTGGCCATAACGCATGGCATAACGCACATCGACGCGGTGGCCGCGCTGGCCCAGCCAGCCGCTGAGCAGCAGCGCTTGTTTGGCCGTCCAGATGCGCAGCGGTGAACCCTCGGCGGTCCAGATGCTGGCGTATTTGGCGGCCGATTGTTTGGGGCGTGTGCGCAGAATGATGCCGTGCAGGATAGGCCACCAGATCAGGCGCGGGATCTCCACCACCCGTTTGTCGGCCAGAAACTCGGCAAGGTAACGGCGCACGGCGCCGGGCGTGGGTTCGTCGGGTGTGCCCAGGTTGCAATACAGCACGGCAGTCTTGCCTACAAGTGCGGGCCGGTTTGCCGCAGGAGGCTCTGAGGGTATGGGGGAATCCGCTGAAGAAAATGTACGCATGGCGTATTCTCCGGCACCTATGCTGAACCCTGCCAACATCCGGGCCATCTCGCTGGACCTGGACGACACCCTCTGGCCGATCTGGCCCACCATCGCCCGCGCTGAAGCCGTGTTGCTGGCTTGGCTGCAGACCAACGCCGCCCAGACCGCCGCGCTGTACACCAGCCCGGAAGCCCTGCGCGCCATCCGCAACCAGTTGGAACTGGACCGCCCCGACCTTGCGCATGATCTCAGCGCGCTGCGTCGTGAATCGATTCGTTTGGCTTTGCAAACCGCCGGAGACGATGCGCAGCTGGCTGAGCCTGCATTTGAAATCTTCTTTGCCGAACGCATGCGTGTGGAGCTTTATGACGACGCGCGCCCGGCGTTGGCGTTTTTGTCTGCGCGTTATCCCTTGATTGCAGTGTCCAACGGCAATGCCGATGTACAGCGTGTTGGCCTAGGCGGCTATTTCAAGGGAGCACTCAGCGCACGGGAGTTCGGCATGCCCAAGCCCGATGCACGCATTTTTCATGCTGCGGCCGAATTGGCAGGGTTTGCGCCAGAACAAGTCCTTCATGTGGGCGACGATGCCTTATTAGATGTGGTCGGTGCCACCAATGCCGGGCTGCAGGCGGCCTTGCTCAACCGCAGCGGCCAGACCTGGGGACATGGTTTGCCGCCGCATGCCACCGTGGCCAGCTTGACCGAGCTTTGTATGTTGCTTGGGGCCTGAGTCAGCGAATTGCAAACTTTCTTGCGTTGAGCAGGAAAGGGGCTTAAAAGCTGTTATAGTCGAGGGCTCGGCTGATGACGAACAAGTTTGTGATTGGTTGGGGTGCTGGGTTTGGTTGGTTTTGATGTTTTGGTGGTCTTAAAAAGATTTCAAAATAATTCGAAAGTAGCTAAAAATTCGGTATATAATTCGAGGCTCTGCTGATCACAGCGGTAGTCGAAAAGAAGTAAAAGACGAGAGTGTTTTGCTTCTGGTTCCTTA